>CALKEU010000001.1 GCA_938084565.1 Candidatus Kapaibacterium sp.
GTGGCGTAGGCAAAGGCAAGGCCGAGCTCGCGAGCATAGCCCTTTGCCTGTTCCAGGCCGGCTTCCGGCGCGCTCCCCTCGGGCTCCGCCTCTACCACAGCGATGGGAAAGCCATCGGTATAGCGCAGAAGGTAGTCCACGCGCTTGGGCTTAGCCCGTCGCACCTCGTTGCCGATAAGGATGAGTTTGCCAGGCGCAAACTGGTAGTTGGGGGTGTAGTAGAACTCCCGGGTCACCTCCCGGTCGGTCCAGCCTGCGGCTTTCAGCTTTGGGTCTACCAACTGGGCCCGGGTATCGGCCTCGTTACGTAGCATGCTCCAGGCTCCCGTTGACTCACTTCCGGCACGCTCACTGCCCTGAGGGGCCTACGTAGAGGTAGCGGCTCTGCCAATCGGGGGCATAGGGTTCGCCGGGATGCGTGGAATGCACGAGCACGTAGTCGTTGAAGCCGGTCATATCGACGAAGTAGAAGTATGTGCCGCCACGCACGTCGGCGTAGAACCAGACCTCGTAGGCACGCTGGGAAGGCGTAGCATTGATCACCTCACGCTGTGTCGGATAGCCATATCGGAGCAGTACACGCCCTCGATCGGAGCGCCATCCTGTGCGCCAGCGAGGGGAGGCAAAGTAGGTGTTGGCGTACTGGAGGCGTTGGCGGAAGTTTTCGAGAGCTTCGTTGCGAGGGGTTGAGGGATCGGGATCACGCTGGAGCCAGAAGCGGAAGAGGAAGCGCTGGCGGGCGCGCAGGTCGGTCAGGGAGCGGACGAGCTCCATTTCCTGTGGCGTTGCAATGAGGGTGAGGCGCTCTATCTCTTCGGCAAGCTGGTCGGCCGTATAGGTTGCAAATTCGCTCTGCTCAAAGAGGCTATCCTCCGGGGCACCGGTGAAGGCTTGGGGAGGCATTTCCGGGTTGAGGACATAGAAACGTTTTTCCGCGGTGGTACTGTCTGGGCCCCCGTAGGCGGTAATGCGAATGACGTAGACTCCGCTTGGCACAACATTGAGGGGCAGCTCGAGCACATCGGCGAGGGCATCCGACCGTGCCTGATAGGGGCGCTCCATCTCCCAGAGTGGGCGGCGGACGGCGTCGAGGAGCTCGTAGCGGAGCCGACCACCGGCAGGGGCACGCCGACGGGCGTTGTAGAGCTCAACGTAGCAGCGCAAGACGGGATCGCTGCCCCGATACTCCACCGTTGGATTCGGCGTGATGCGGTATACGCCTTTCTGGAAGACCGAGGGGGCGAGCTGTTCCGAGACACGTTCGATAGCCGTAGCCAGCTGGATGTCGCTCAGTTGCAGTCGATCCTCGGCAAAGGGGCGGATGGAGAGCAGAAAGCGCGCCTCGGCCCGGCGTGTGCTCTCGTGTACGTCCTGGACGGCCACACGCACGCTGTACTCACCGGGTGGGAGCAGGAAATTCTGCTGCCCAATGAGCTCCTGCGGGGGTTCGGCTGCGAGACTGCGCCGCTCAACCGGCACAACCCACTGGTGGAGCACTACGGGGCGGCTGCCGCTATCGATTTGAATCCCAAAGTAGAGCTCGCCCACGTATCCTCCATTGGCCGCCACATAGCGCACGATGGTGTCGGGAAAGGCATAGTAGAGCTCCCACCGGGGTTGCTCTCTCTCGTGCCAGAACTGCGCCCCATCGAAGGAGACCCGGAGCTGAGCCCACAGACAGGGTGCCGCAAGCATGAACGCCCACATTCGCCAGGCCATGTGCAAACCGCGCGCGGGACAAGGAAACTACTCGAATTTACAGCACCCTGGGCCTTCCGGCTCAGAGATTCAGCCCGTAGCCGAGCAGCAGACGCACCTCGGTGAAGGGAGAGCGTCCAGAACGTTCGACACGATTCAGGAAGGCATTCCAATTCAGCGTGCCCCACTCTCGGAGGGAGTAGGTCACTCCGAGCCGAACTCCCCACTGTAGGTCGCGAGCCACCGTGTGCATTGTCGAAAGGCTCAGCCCCGCAGAGCCGGTCAGCCGCCCTGGTATGAAGCCGTACGAGAGGGTCTCCCCGAGCATCCACAGGCGGGACTCCACGTGCGGCGAGCGCGTCACGGTGTAGGAAAGCAGCGTCATGAACCCCAGCGTAGAGGGTAGTTGGAGTGCATGCGACAGCACAGCAGCATGGCTCTGCTGGCGTGTGTTGGGATTGGTCAGGGGGTTCCGATCGCTGGTCTCGGAGAAGGAGTAATTCAGCGTGAGCACGTTCGTACCGCCCAGGGCGGAGAAGGTCCAGCGAGGGGCAAGGGAGGCGCTGTGGTAGATGTTGTCCACACGGAGCGTGTCATTGCTGTGCTGCATGCGCATGCCGTAGTTGGCGTAGTTCACATTCAGCCCGAAGGTTTGGGAGGCTTGCCATCCGAGCCCCACCGAGCCGATGAAGCGCCATGTTGTGCCTAGCCGTGTGCTGCGCAGGTTATTGCGCTGGAGACCTACGGAGCCATGGAGTGTCACTGTGTTGTTGGCAAAGCTCAGCCGAGGAGCAGCCGTCAGCTCGGCGATGTCGTTCTGCAGCTGCGGATATCCAAGCGTGCGGAAGCCCGGGCCAAACCAACGCCCTCCCAACGTCAGTGAAAACGCCTGCGAAGGCGTCAGAGTGGCCGACAGCATCGCTGCCGCATCAACGTTGGTGGAGTATCGCGTACGGAAGAGCCAGTCGGGAATGCCGAAGTCTTTTGTCGGCGAACGAATGCTGCTCGAGTAGGCGCTGAGCGCCGTCTCTCCCTGGAGCACGAGGATCCCGGCCAGAGGCGCGCGAAACGATAGTGCTACCACAGCGTTGTCCTCCGCCGGTGTCACAATGGTGTCAGCCTGCAGGATGCTGAGTGTATCGATGCGGAGTGTATCGCGGATAATCCGTGTGAGCCGGATGCTGGCCGTATCATCGATAGAGCGCACATAGTGCAATTGCACCTGAGTACCGCCCTCCGTCTCAATGCCGATCGTTCCCCCCCACGCCCATCGGCGGTAGACACCGAAGAAGCCCGAGAGCGTATCGAGCGGGCGCGGATGCTGCGTAACGCCGTAGAAGCTCTTGAGCCGCAGTATCCCTGGGGAGAGCTCCAGGCCACCCCCGAGCACTCGCACATCTCCAAAACTCAGCTCCGACAAACGGAGCGAGAAGTACCCCCCGTGCAGACGGAGCCACGAGGTCAGCTGTGGGCTCATCCCGAACTGGTTGAAGGGCTGTTGAAAGGGCAGCGGGGCACCCACCTGCATCCCCGTGTTGGCAGCAAGGGAGAGATCAAAGGGCACCTCGACCTGCCCGAAGAGGCGAACGATAGGGCGAAAGAATAGGCGCATTCCATACCGCGGCAGAAAGCGCTGCAGCGGGGACTCCCCGGAGCTCGTATAGGCTTCAGCCGTCACGTTCAGGGTTCCTTGCAGCTGCACCGGGGCGGAGCTGTGCTCCTGTGCCATTACTGTGCAGATGAGCAGAGCCCCACATAAACCGACTGTTTTTCCCATCGCCTGTCCTCACCGTGACCGACTCCCGGACAGCCAGAACTGTGCAAAAATCCAACTTGTTCCCTAAGTCCCGTGCCAGGAAGGCGAGCCACCGTTCGTCAATAGCCCAGAGGTTGGACAATCCTGCAGCAGCATGCGGTGCTCTCGGTACCGTTGGACGCTCATCGGCGGCCTCCTCATTTTCGGTCTGAACTGTTCTGGCAGCGGCGGGCAGAAGCTCTACGAGGACAGCAGCGGGCTGCCGGCCGACACGCTCCGCAGCTTGCTCAGCGCCACGCTGTCGGGCACACGAGCCAACGCCATCACCCGTGTGGTCTCCCTCTGTAGCCCTGCTGTGGTAGGCATCACGGTAACGGATGAGCGCGAGGTGGTCTACCGCGATCCGTTCAGCTCCTGGTTCTTCGATGACCCAATCTTCCGCTTCTTCTTCGGCGAACCGCGAGAGTACCGCCGGCGGTACACCATTCGCAACCTGGGCTCCGGCTTCCTCATTTCGCCGGAAGGGTATGTGGTCACCAACCAACACGTCATCGGGGACAATCCGACGCGGATTACCGTCACTCTCGTTGGGGGCGAGCACTATGAAGCTGAGCTCGTCGGGGCCGATCCGGTCAGCGACATTGCTCTCTTGAAGCTGCGCGCCAGCAAGGCTCGCCGCTTTCCGTACCTACGGCTTGGGAACTCCGACTCTGTGCTGGTGGGCGAATGGGTTATCGCCTTCGGCAACCCATTCGGCTTGTTCGATCTGAATGCCAAGCCGACCGTCACGGTCGGTGTAGTCAGCAATACAGGGGTCAATTTCCGGCAGCAGGGGCGCATCTATCGGGGCATGATCCAGACCGATGCAGCCATCTCCTCGGGCAACTCTGGCGGACCACTGGTCAACACACTCGGCGAGGTGATCGGAGTCAATGCTGCCATCATTTCCACGGCGCAGAGCTGGCAGGGCGCTGGCAGTATCGGCATCGGCTTTGCCATCCCCATCAACCGAGTCAAGAGCATCATTGAGCGCCTGCAGAGCGAGGGGACCATCGAGCGGGCCATCGATATTGGCATACGGCTCGGGGATCTGGAGCAGTACGAACCTGGCCAAAGGCAGTACGGAGCAATCGTTGTCAGTGTCCGTCGTGGCTCACCGGCTGACCGGGCGGGACTAGAGCCGGGCGATATTATCACAGCAATCGATGGCATACGCATCCGTGATCGCAACGACGCCGAGCTGCTCCTCTCCGACAGCATGGTCGGGCAGCGCCTGCGTCTTACGATTCGGCGGAACGGCACCGAGCGCACTGTCGAGCTCACCGTTGGCAAACGTAGTCCATGAGGCTCTGCCTCCGCTGCGAAGGGCTCTGGAAGTTCTACCGGCGCCGTCCGGTGGTGCGGGATGTCTCGCTGGAGGTCTTCCAGGGCGAGGTCGTTGGTCTGCTGGGACCCAATGGGGCAGGCAAGACAACCACCTTCTACATGCTCGTCGGGATGGTTGCTCCCAGCGCTGGGCGCATCTTCCTTGGAGAGCGGGAACTTACGCGCATGCCCATGTACCGCCGCGCCCGGCTCGGGATCAGCTACCTGCCGCAGGAGGCTTCGGTCTTCCGCGGGCTGACTGTGGAGGAGAACATCCAGGCTATTCTGCAAGCCCGTGGCCTCTCTCGCCAGGAGCAACGGGAGCGCCTTGAGCAGTTGCTCGAAGAGTTCAACATCGCACACATTCGACATCGCAAGGGCTACATGCTCTCCGGTGGTGAACGCCGCCGTTGTGAAATTGCCCGCGCTCTGGCCACCGATCCGCGCTTTATCCTGCTCGACGAGCCCTTTGCCGGTATCGATCCGCTGGCCGTAGAAGACCTCATGCAGCTGGTGTACCGTCTGAAGGCTTGCCACATTGGCGTGCTCATCACCGACCACAATGTGCACGAAACCCTCTCTTTGACCGACCGGGCCTACATCCTCATCGACGGCAGCATCTTCTATGCAGGGACTGCCGAGGAGATTGCCGCCCATCCCGACGTGCGGCGCCTCTATTTGGGCGAACGCTTCCAGCTTGAGCGCTACCGCTCATAGAGCTCAGTGCCGGAAGTGGCGCAGGTGGGTGAAGACCATTGCCACGCCGCAGGCGTCGGCAGCGGCGATGACCTCACGGTCTCGGATCGAGCCTCCGGGCTGAATGACCGCTGTCGCCCCTGCAGCGATTGCCTCCTGGAGTGCATCCGGGAAGGGGAAGAAGGCATCGGAAGCCACGGCCGTGCCCGCCAATACTTGTCCACTCTCTGCTGCCTTTCGCACCGCCACCCGCACCGCATCCAGCCGCGAGGGCTGCCCACCTCCGATGGCCACCGTGCGATCAGCCCTGGCAAAGACAATGGCGTTGGACTTAACGTGCTTGACCACACGCCAGGCAAACTGTAACGCCGCTACCTCCTCCGGGGTGGGCTCCCGCTGCGAGACAACCTCCCACTGCTGCGGGAGCACGGCCGTGTTCGGCGTCTGCACCAACATGCCCCCCAGCACACTGCGGGCGTCCTCGACCCACCACCGCCGGATCGCGGCCGCATCGTAGGTGAGCAGGCGGAGCTGCTTTTTGCGCTGCAGACGCTCGAGCGCCTCCTCCGTGAAGGAGGGTGCCAGGACGAGCTCGAGGAAGAGAGCCGCAAGAAACTCAGCCAATTCAGCCGTCACAGGCCGATTTACCACCACCACACCCCCGAAGGGCGAGACAGGATCTGTGGCGAGCGCCTTCTGCCAGGCCTCCACCAGCGAGGAGCCACTGCCAACCCCGCAGGGAGTGGTATGCTTGAGAATGGCCACCGTCGGCGCATCGAAATCCACAATGAGCCGAACGGCCGCGTCGGCATCCAGCACGTTGTTGTAGGAGAGCTCCTTGCCGTGGAGCTGCCGGAAGCACTGGCTGAACCCCTCCCCGAAGAGCCATCCTCGCTGATGAGGATTCTCGCCGTAGCGAAGCTCGTAGAGGAGAGGGGCTTGATACAGCCAAAACGGCGGCCGATCCCCAGCCAGAGTCCGAGCAATCAAGGCATCGTAGGCAGCCGTTCGGGCAAATGCTTCCGCTGCACAGCGCCGACGAAACTCCTCAGGAATCTCTCCCCGCTGGCGCAGAAGGTTGAGGAAGAGCTCGTATTGCGCCGGATCTACCAGCACCGTCACCCAGGGGAAATTCTTGGCTGCTGCCCGCACCAGCGCTGGTCCCCCAATATCGATAAACTCCAGAAGCTGCGCCAACGCCGTCGACGAGCGCACCCCCTCGTCGAAGGGGTAGAAGGTCACCGCCACCACATCGATAGGCTCAACACCGAGTTGCTCCAGCTGCTGCCGATCCTCGGGCACATCCCGCCGCGCCAGGATAGCCGCATGCAGGAAGGGGTGGAGCGTCTTGACCCGCCCGCCCAGCAGCGGAGGAAAGCCCGTCATTTCGGACACAGCTTGTACCGACAGGCCAGCTTCCCGCAAGACCTGAGCTGTTCCATCGGAGGCAATCACCTCCAGCCCGCACTCCTGGAGCTGGCGTGCAAACTCGACGGCGCTGCTCTTATCCCAGAGGCTCAGAAAGGCTCTCCGAGGGCGCATACGTCAGATGCCTCGTCTGGTGCACATACCGTACAGCTGCTACCCCCATGGCAGCCAGAGCGAGCGCAGCCGATCCGAAGGGCACAAAGAGCCCAAAGGCCATACTCCCATTCCCCCAGATTGGACCGACAATGCGCGCAAGGCTTTCAAGCGAGCTCGTCACCCCGTAGAGGCTGCCCTGCAGAGCCGGCGGTACCGCCCGGCTCATCATACTCAGCAGCGTTGGCACAGCAATGCCCGAGCCGATAGCGGCCGGCACCAAGCAGAGAATAAACAGAGGCACAGACGGCACCACTGCCGCACCTCCCAACCCAACAGCAGCGACGAAGACCCCACTCCAGAAAGCCCGGCCATCGCCCAGCCAACGCGTCAGCAGACCGACCAGGCCGAGCTGCGTCAACACCCCAACCATCCCGACAAAGGCCAGGACATAGCCCACCTGCTGCTCCCCGATCCCAAAGCGTCGGTACATCAGCAGCACAAATCCTGTCTGGTACACCGCCTGGCAGCTCCAGAAGAGAAGATCGAACACCAACAGCGGCCGCACTGCTCTGTAGCTCCACACCTGCCGCAGGCTTTCCCATGCCGACAGCCGCATCGAACGCCGACGCGGGGGTTCGGGCAAGCCCACCGCCGCCCAGGCCGCTGCCAGCAGATTCAATCCCGCTGCCCCCCACGCCGGCACCGACAACCCCCAGCGGGCCAGAAAGGAGCCGAGAATTGGCCCCGCAATAAACCCCAAACCAAACGCAGCCCCAATGAGTCCAAACCCCCGCGCCCGCTCCCGATCCTCCAGTATATCGGCCACATAAGCCCGCACCGTAGGAATCATCCCCCCACAGGCCCCATCGAGCAGACGCGCCACAAACACCCACCCCAGCGATGGAGCAAGCGCCATGATCACATACCCTACCGCCCCCCCGATCAGCCCCAAAAGCAGAAAGGGCTTCCTCCCCCAGCGGTCCGACAGACTCCCCCACAGCGGAGAAAATACAAGCTGCGCCGCCGAAAAGCTGGCAAAGAGAAGCCCAATTTCCAGCTCCGAGGCCCCCATCCGCTGCCCATAGAAGGGCAACAGCGGGATGATGATGCCAAACCCAATCAGACTGACCAAGACGGCGCTCAATAGAATCGCCAGCGCCTGCGTGCGCGCAAAGGGCCTCTCTCGCTCCATCAACCCATAACATTCATCGGCACGCAAACTTAGGCAAAACCCCTCCACCCCCGCAGCTCAGCTCTGGAGCCAGAAACGGACGGTCGTCCCCACCCCAGGTTCACTCTCGAGCTCATACGGTGCCTGATGCGCCTCCAGAATGTGCTTGACGATAGCCAACCCTAAACCGCTCCCCTCAACGGCTGATTCCCCATCACGCACCCGGTAGAAGCGCTCGAAGACACGCTCCTGGTGCTCCCGAGGAATCCCAATACCGGTATCGGCAACCTCTACCAGCACCCGCTTCCCCTGTGGCCGTACCCGTACGCATACTTCCCCACCCGGACGATTGTACTTGAGCGCATTGTCCACTAAGTTGAGCAATACCTGCTCCACCCGCTCCCGATCAGCAATCACCTCCACTGGCCCGTCTGGAAGCTCTGTACGCAGCCGCAGCTGCCGCTGCGCTGCCTGGTCGGCATAGCTGGCCACCACATCACGGACAAGCTCATCCAGAGGGAAAACCCGTAAACGCATGCGAAGAGCCCCACTTTCAATGCGCGAAAGCTCCAGCAGCTGCATCAAGAGCTTCTCCAACCGCTGGGCGTGCCGTAGAGCCTTCTGCAGGAACTGCTGCAGTGTCTCCCTCTCCTGCGGTGGCTGCTCGACCAATACTTCCAAATACCCCCGCAGGGCGAAGAGCGGATTACGGAGCTCGTGCGAGACATTGCTCAGAAAGTCGCTCCGGACGCGCTCGAGCCGCCGCACGCGGCCGAGCTCGCTCTCGACCCGCTCAGCCACTGCATTGAGCTGTTCCAGAAGCCCCTTGAGCTCCTCCGGGAAATCCTGCGGCACAACCCGGATAGAGAACGCCCCATGCTGGAGCCGCTCCAGAGGCTCGACAAGCTCCGATACCCACAACCGCACCTCCTCTTGGAACTGCTTCTGCCACTGCCACAGCACCATGCCCGAACCGAGCATCCCAGCCAGTAGAATCGCCACACCTACCTCCCCTACCCCACTGAAGCTGAGGGCTACTGCCACAGCCCCCAGCACTCCCCAACACATACCGAGATACCCTAACCGCCGACGCCAGAACCTTCCGAAACCGAACCGCATGGCTGCCTGACGATGGACGCAATTACCCCGGATAGGAGCAGGACAAAGGCCACTCCATAGGCCCACACCACCAGCGACACCACCGCTGCATAACCCCCATAGAGCCATCCCCACGGAGCCAGGTGCTCCAAGTACCATACAAATCCCCCGCGGAGTACCTCCGTCAGCAGAACGGCAATCCCGACGGCTCGCCCAACCATAGACCACGGTATCCACACCAGCGGGACAAAACGGAAGAGAAAGCCGAAGAGAGCAACCTCCAGAGCCACAGAAGCCACCGTCCCTGCAATGTGCTGCACAACCCCACGCCAGGCGAGCGGAAGTAAGGCCGCTCCCCAGGCCGTCAGTACCCCCCAGCCAATGAGCATGAGCGAGAGCGGCAATGTTAGCCCAACCAGTACCACCGTCAGGAGCATATCGCGCAGCCGACCCCATAGGAGCAGCCCGCCGGTTGCCGGCTGTGGCAGCTGGAATGCCGCATGAAGCCCTGTCCGCACTGAGCGCAGGAGCGCCGACGCTGCCCACAGCAATGACACAACCCCAATGACTCCTATCGCCGAGCGCCGCTGTACGGTCAGCTCAACTTGCTCCATGACTGCCGTCACGACCCGCCGGAGCTGCTCCGAAGGCAGGAGCGGGAGAATCAGCACCCGCTCAAGCGCCTCCTCGACCACCTGCGTCGACACTACCCCCGCAAAGACCCACAACGCCAAAAGTCCGACCGGTATGAAGCAGAGCACCACATTGAAGGCTATGCCAGCCGCCAACAGATAGAGATGTCCCCCACGGAGCCGATGCATCACGGCCTCTACAAAGCCATAGCCCTGGCGGAGAAGCTGCCAGAGCCTTCGCCATCCCCTAGCCTTCCTCATCTCGCAACTCCGGGAAGCACAACCGTACTCGAGTTCCACCCCCGAGCCGACTGTCCAGCTCCACGCGCCCCCCGTGCGCTTCGACAATCCAGCGGACAATAGCCAACCCCAGCCCTGCACCATCGGCAGAGGTGCGCGACCGTGACTTCTCCGCCCGATAGAAGCGCTCGAACACGTGTGGCATATCCTCCGGGGCAATGCCCACCCCTGTGTCAGCTACCTCGACGACGACCTCCCCCGAGGCCGAATAGAGGGAGAGCGTCACACTGCCTCCCGCAGGAGTATACTTGAGCGCATTGTCCACTACATTGAGCACAGCTTGCCGCAGGCGTAGGGCATCTCCGAGCACGCGGCCGTCTGAGTCCGCACGTCGGTAAATTGCAATCCCTCGCTCCCGCGCTAGCGGCTCCACATCCTCGGCTATCTCCTCAATGAGCTGAGCGAGCAAGACGGGCTGCTGATCCAAAGGCAGCTGCCCACGCTCGGCACGAGCTAGCTCAAAGAGGGTCTCCACAATCCGATGCAGGCGCAATACCTCCTCCAATGCGCTCGAGAGCACCGCTTCGTACTCCTCGGGCCGCTTACGAGAGCGCAGCGCTAACTCCAGTTCCCCAATCAGGATAGTCAAGGGCGTGCGGAGCTCATGCGAGACATCCGCGCTGAATTGCCGAATCTGCATAAAGGAGGCCTCCAGGCGGGCTATCATCTGATTGAGTGTCCGAGCCAGGTGCGCAAGCTCATCCTCCGTCGGAGGCTCAGGGATACGCAGGCTGAGATTGTGCGCCGTAATGCTTTCGGCCGTCCGACGCATCATATCGACCGGACGCAGTGAGGCTCGAGCCAAGACCCAGCCCCCGAATCCAGCAATAGCCAGAACCAGCGGAATAGCCCACAGCAGCAGCAACCCCAGGCGCTGCAGCACTGCCTCGATTTCCCGAACGTTGTAGCCTACGGCTACCTCTGCCAGCGTACTGCGGTAGACCAGCAGCTGCTGCTCTTCGCCCCGCAGCCAGACCCGCAACACCCGCCGCTCACCTACCCTGCTCAGACGCAGGACCGGCAGACTATCCTCCAGCAGGTTGGCCGAACGCCAGATGATATGACCCGCCGTATCGGCAATCTGGATGGAGTACGTCCGGGGGTTGAGCAAAATGTACTGGTACACGGCACTCCAGACTGGGCTGCCAGCCGCTGCCAGTGTATCGCTCGGCAGCGGACCCACGAATCCCCGCAGCGGTGTAGTACTCCAGACGGAGAAGGAGCGCTGCACCACAGAGCGGCTGTGCTGCAACGGACGTAACGGCTGCCAGCCCTGTTCGTGAGCCCGCTCTACAATGAACCCCACCGTCTGGGCTACCTGTCCGAGCGACTGCTCCAAGCTGTGGTAGAGCTCCTGCCGCACGCTCCAGTACCAGAAGAGCCCAAAGCTCACCAGTACAGCAGCAACCATCCCACCGTACCAGAGCGTCAGGCGCGCCCGCAGCGATAGCCGATGTCCAATCATGGGAGTCCGAAAGTCCGCCGCAGTTCATCACACCACTGCACACCGAAGGCGCGCTCGAGCGCCTCCGCCACCATCCCGAGTACCGTCTGCCTCCTGCGACACCCGTGCTCATAGGCAGGCGCACACTCCTCGAACGGCTCGAAGACCACGTAGCGCTGTCCAGCATGCATACGCAGACGCAGCGGGAAGAGGTGGCACGAGAGTGGCTTGCGAAACGCTATCACCCCCTCCTCGTACGCCTGTTCGAACGCACACCGGGCTATGTTCCCCTCCCACACCACAAACACGCACGGTCCTTCAGGCAGGCAGCGCGTGTAGAATTTCTCCCCACGTTCGAGCACAGCCCCGTGCTGTTCAATACAGCGCTGGGCTGCCACCGGCAGACGAGGTAGGATCACAGGGAGCAGCTCCGCTACTACCGCTACCTCCTCCGGTTGGAGGGGAGCCCCCTCTTCGACCCCCGGCACCGTACAGCAGCCCCCTCGGCAGCGCTCCACCGGACAAGCAAACGGAATCTCCGCCAGATCGCCCTGCACCAGAACATCCCCAATCGCTACGAAAGGCAGTCTCATACACCACGCCGCTCCGGATCCCAGATGTACTTGTGCAGCTGCAATTGAAGCCGTACAGGCAGTCGATCGTGCAAAATCCACGCCGCTAACTCCTGTGGCGCCAAGAGCCCAAAAGCCGGCGAGAAAAGGACTGCTGCTACACGTTCGGCCAAGCGATAACGCTCCACAACCTCACAGGCCCAGACGTAATCCCGCCGGTCTGCAATGACGAACTTGACCTCATCGCTACCCCGCAGCAGCTCCAGATTGGGCCAATACATGAGCGCACTCATCCGCGACGAAGGGCACTTGACATCCACGATGCGGATAATACGCGCATCGAGCAGCTCAATGCTGATGTGGCCACCCGTTTCGACCGCTACCGTATAGCCCATATCACACAGATGCCGCATCAGCTCAAAGCTTGCCCATTGCTCCAGAGGCTCCCCACCGGTGAACTCCACAAAGCGGCAGCCGTAGGCATAGACCTGCTCGAGAATCTCCCGGCCCCTCATCCACTGACCACCCCGGCGATGGGAGAGCGCATACCGAGTATCGCACCAGCTACAGCGGAGCTTGCATCCCTGCAGACGTACGAACACACACGGCATCCCAGCTCGCGTCCCCTCGCCCTGGATGGAGTAGAAGATTTCGCTGACGTGGAACAGCTCCTGGAGCGGGTCGAGAGCGGCCAGTGCCTCGCGCGTGGGCTGCTGCAGCATCGGGCATGCACTCCATCAACTCCAGTGTCAAAGACGAACAAGCCCTGGCAGACACTCACCGCTGCGGTCGCCTCTGCTGCCAGAGCCAACATAGCCCCCCGAGCACGAGCATAATGAGCGTATTCAATCCATGAGCAACCGTCGCATAGGCGAGCGCTCGCGCTGGTGCAACGGCGAAGAACTCCATGAGCGTCAGCTGGACCGCCACATGGTAAACCCCAGCTGCCGACGGGGTGGGCGCCAGCGCAATTGCCACCGAGGAAACCACCAGCACTTGAAAAGCCTCCACCGGCCCCAGGGGCAACTCGAAGACCCAGAAGAGTCCGTAGAGTGGAACCCAGTAGAGTACCCACAACACTGCCGTGAGCAGCACCAGCACCCCAGACCGCCAAGGCTCTCCAAGGACACTCACCCCAGCACGGAGCTCCTCCAGAATCTGTTGCCCATGGTGTGACCAGCGCGGCCGCCAACGGGCCAGCAGGCGCACTATCCACCCGCCCCACTGCCGTATCCTCGCCAGCAGCACAACGGTTGCCCCCAATAGTGCAACTCCCACTGCAACCCCAACGGCTGCAGACCCCGCACCCCCGGTCATAGCGGCGAAGAGCTCTTCCGTGAAAGCCGCCAGTCCGATCACCAGCAACAGCACCACCGTGACGGCATCTAAGAGACGCTCCACAATCACCCCTGAGACTAATGTCGCCAGAGGCATCATCTCCCGCCGGCTCAAGACGTAGGGGCGGATGAGCTCACCGGCTCGCGGCACAATGGCATTGACGGCATAGCCGATCATCACAGCAGCAAAGGCATTCCCCAGATGGGGGCGCCGGCCGAGCGCTGCCTCAATCAAAAGCTGCCACCGCCACGCCCGCACAAGATGTGCCGCCACGATAACCGGAACAAACCACCACAGGCGCTCCTGCGCAGCGTAGCGCAGTGCCCCCAGAAAAGCTTCCCACTCAACCAAGCGGAGAGCCAGGAGGAGCGACAGGAGCAACACTCCGACGCTCACCCCCCATCGGAGCCACCGCCTCCATTGCTCAGAGAGTAACATGGCTGCCATCGATAAGGCTTGGCTCATAGGCCAGGAAGCGACGGAGTGCTGCCCCCGTGTGCGAGCGTCGGCTCCGGGCCACCTGCTCCGGAGTACCCATGGCCACAACATATCCCCCCGCCTCGCCAGCCTCCGGACCAAGGTCGACCACCCAATCTGCGGCAGCAATGACGTGCATGTGGTGTTCGATGACAACTACCGTGTGTCCCCGATCGACCAACTGCTGGAGCACCGCTAGCAAGCGGGCAACATCGTGCAGATGCAGCCCTGTGGTCGGCTCGTCCAAGAGGAAGAGTTTCTGCCCCTCTTCGTGCTCGGCCAGGTGAGCTGCGAGTTTGAGCCGCTGTGCCTCACCACCGGAGAGCATCGTCGTGGGTTGTCCAAGCCGCAAATAGCCCAACCCAACCTGCTGCAGCGGCAGCAGGCGCTCGACAATCCGGCGCTGCTCAGCGAAGAAGTCCACAGCCTCATCGACGGTCATCTGCAGCACATCCACGATGCTCCTGCCCCGATAGCGAGCCTGAAGGACCTCACTCTTATACCGCATCCCGCGGCAGGCCTCACACTCCAGCGGCAGGTCGGAGAGGAATTGCATCTCCACCCAGACGATGCCCTCACCCTGGCAGACTTCACAGCGCCCTCCGGGAATATTGAAGGAGAAGTAGCCGGCCGTCCATCCCCGCTGCCGAGCGTAGTCTGTGGTAGCAAACAGCTCTCGGATTGGATCGAAGGCCTTCGTGTACGTGGCCGGCGTCGAACGGCTCGAGCGTCCGGGCGGGGCCTGATCGACCAGGACAACGTGCTCGATGGACTCGGCCCCCTCGATGCCCGCACAAGCACCGAGCTCTTCAACCGGTATGCCCCTCAGACGCTGCAGATGGGCATAGAGGACATCGTACAGCAGCGTACTCTTGCCCGAACCCGATACCCCGCTGATGACGCTGAGGCATCCGAGCGGCAGGGCTACGTCATCGCCCTTGAGATTGTGCGCCGTGGGTTTCCGAATCCATAGCCACCCTTTGGGTTTCCGACGCCGTACAGGAAGCTCCACCCGCCGACGGCCCGAGAGGTAGCTCCCTGTGAGCGTGTCCGACTGCTGAAGCTCCTCCACGGTCCCCTCGAAGACAACTCTCCCCCCTTGCTCGCCAGCCCCGGGCCCAAGCTCGAGCACCCAGTCGGCATGGCGGAGGATGTCCAAATCATGCTCAACGACGACAATTGTGTTCCCCAAATCCCGCAGCCGGAAGAGAACCTGCAGGAGCCGTTCGGTATCCCGCGGATGCAATCCAATGCTCGGTTCATCCAGGACATAGAGTGTGCCGACGAGCGACGAACTGAGCGCCGTAGCCAGCTGGATCCGCTGCGCTTCCCCGCCCGAGAGGGTGTGCGAAAGGCGATCCAGCGTCAAGTACCCCAGCCCGATGTCAACCAGAATTTGCAACCGACGGCGAATCTCCGAGAGGACCGTACCGACGACAGCTTCCTGCCCCGGGGTCAGCTGGAGCTGCTCAAACCATTGCAAGGCTTCCGACAGGCTCATCGTCAGCAGCTCGGGGAAGAATTTCCCCCCGACGGCAACTCGGCGAGCCGATGTACGTAGACGCGACCCGCCGCAGGCGTGGCAGCGCGTATAGCTTCGGTAACGGCTCAGGAGCACGCGCGCTTGCACCTTGTGGGTTTGCTCCTCGAGCTGAGCAAAGAACCGATGCAGCCCGATATACTCGTCGGCCCCTTCCCAGATGAGCCGCCACTGCTCAGGGGTGAGTTGCTCGACAGGAACATCCGTTGGAATCCCGTAGCGCTTCGCCACAGCCAGAAGGCGCTGCAAATGCAGGGCCCCACTCGGAGTCCGGAACGGATGGATTGCCCCATCTCGGAGCGAACGCTGCTTGTCTGGAATGACCAGCTCTGGATCAATCCCTATCGTTCGCCCAAATCCCTGGCAGACCGGGCAGGCACCTAAGGGGCTGTTGAAGGAGAACAAGCGCGGCTCTGGCTCGACATATTCAATCTGGCAATAGGCGCACTCGTAGCGGCTGCTGGCTCGGTACTCTGCCCTACTCTTACGCTCGTAAGCCACGGCACGCCCTTCGCCTGCCCCGAAGGCCATCTCGAGCGCTTCCACAAGGCGGGATACCGTCTCCTGCTCAGCGCTGAGCAGAAGCCGATCGACAACCACAATCCACTCATCTGCCCGTCCGATGCGAGAGGCCGCCTCTGCCAGCCCGACCAGCTCTGCCGTCGGGCGGTGGAGGAGCCGAACGAAGCCATCGGCCTGCAGCCGAGCCAGACGCTCCGACAGGGCCGGGGGCCTCTCCGGAAAGGGGAACCCTACCACTAGCTGGCTGCCCGAGGGCAGCTGCCGTAGGAGCTCCTCGGCAAAACTCTGCGCCGATGCACGCCGCACCGGCCGGTTGCATCGTGCACAGTATGTGGTACCAATGCGCCCGTAGAGGAGGCGAAAATGGTCGTAGAGCTCGGTCATCGTGGCCACAGTCGAACGCGGGTTGCGCTGGAGCGGGCGCTGCTCGAGCGCCAAAGCTGGCGGCAGCCCCTCGATACCATCGATCTCCGGCCGAGGCATCCGCTCCAGAAACTGCCGGGCATAGGCGGAGAGGGATTCCACAAAGCGACGTTGCCCCTCAGCGTAGAGCGTGTCGAAGGCAAGAGAAGACTTTCCCGATCCACTGACCCCCGTAATGACGATGAGTCGCTTGCGCGGTAAAGCTACAGTAATCCCCTTCAGGTTGTGCGTCCGGGCACCGCGGATGACAATCCACTGCTGTTCCATTGTGCGTGTGCACTCAAGAGCGCTGAGACCACAAAAATAGCGCAATCCGGTGCCGACCGTTGTCTGCAAGTTCATAACTTTGCGCAGCTTAGAGTTGTGCAACGAACCGCCGAGCTGATGAGTGAAGCACCTCTGTACGCCTTAATCCTGGGGGTTTCGAGCGGCTTCGGACGGGCAACGGCTCGAGCACTGGCACGCGAAGGCTACCACATCGTCGGGGTCCATCTAGATCGAGCAGCAACCTTGCCGCAGGTAGAAGCACTCAAAGCAGAGCTCCAAAGCCACGGCGTGCGTGTCCTCTTCTTCAACCAGAACGCCGCCGATCCTGAGTGCCGCCGCACCGTCATCGAAGCACTCAAAGCAGAGTTTGCCCAGCACCCCCATGCGACATTACGCCTTCTGCTCCATTCGCTGGCCTTCGGTACCTTGCTCCCCTTCATCGCTGAGCCGCCCCAGGAGGTGGTCACGCAGAAGCGGCTGGAGATGACCCTGGATGTCATGGCCAACAGCCTCGTCTACTGGACACAGGACATTGTCCGCGAGCGTCTCATGGGGCCTGGCGGGCGCATCTTAGCCATGACAAGCGCGGGGAGTGAACGGGTTATCCCCATGTATGGGGCTGTCTCGGCTGCTAAAGCTGCTCTGGAGTCGTATGTCCGTCAGCTAGCCTTGGAATTGGCTCCCTACGCCATCACGGCCAATGCTATCCGAGCCGGCGTCACCGATACCCCGGCTCTCCGGCGTATTCCTGGCAATGATATCCTCATCGACAACGCTATTGCCCGCAATCCTTATCACCGCCTGACCACGCCGGAGGATGTGGCACGCATCGTCACGCTGCTGGTGCGTCCGGAAGCCGACTGGATTAACGGTGCCATCATTGCCGCCGATGGCGGCGAGAACATCGTCGACATTACGTGGTGGAAACCTCCCACGGAGTAAGTCTCACCGGTAGACCCGCTCAAACCGATGCTCGTACTTGTGGCTCTCATGCTCAGCATTGTCAGCCTCTCGGCCCAGCAGATTCCCCAATACCGCCTAGGGGAGGGAGAACAGCAGCGCAGCGCTGCTGTCCATCCCTTCGAGCGACACACCTACTTTGGTGCAGGCGCCCAAGTAGGTTGGTTGAGCGGTATAGGGCTCAGCTTTCGGCTCTCCTCACCCACACGGTGGGGTGGAGAAGTCAACTTTGGCATCCTCAAGCTCACGAGCGCAAGCTTTTGGTGCCTTGGGGGAGAGCTCCACTACCGCTTGGGCATCTCCCAGAGTTACCGCTCATATCTTCTGGCCGGGCTGGGTTATTACTCCCACACAACCGATCGGAAGGCCGAATCCATCTGGCCAGTCCGCTTCGGCTTCGGCCTCGGAGCGGAAACCTTCCTCCTGGAATGGCTAGCCCTAGGAGCTGAGCTAGCCATCACGGCGTACACCAATGGGGAAGCTGTCCAAGTCCTGCCAATGCCGCAATTCGGGCTTGTGTACTACTTCCGCTGAGATACCGTGGGCTCATCGAGGGTCGGCATTCCGCTGCTTGGGGTACTTGTGACGCTCGGCTGCGCGACGGTGTCGGTAGCTCCGGTACGGACGACCCTCTTTCCGGCCTCTCCAGCGCGCCCGCCTACCGTAGGCGCTGCAGACGACCGCTTTGGGGACACGATCGTTATGACCCCTGCTGAGTTAGCTGCCGGTGGAGTGGAAGCCCTCTACAGCTATGCGCTCGAGCTCTTCCGGCAAGAGCGCTATGGGCGCGCCCGCCCACTCTTCGAACAGATCGGCCGTACACCGTCAGCTCCAGATTCACTCGCTGCAGAGGCCCTCTTTTTGGCGGCTGAATGTACGGCCGCGCTCGGAGAGCTTTCGGCTGCACGGGAGCTCTACAACCGTCTGCTGCAGCGCAACCCCCCATGGGCAGCGCTCCGGGAACGACTCCTCCTACGCCTCGGCCACGTGCTCTGCGCCCAAGGTTTGGAGGAGCATGCTGCTGCGTACTTTGCGCGCCTTCGGCAGCAATTCCCGCGCTCGCGCTATCTACCCCTGGCCCACTGCGGTGCCGTTACTCTCCCAAGCTCTAAGGGTCCTGCCGTGCTGCCTAAGTTTGCGCCCCAGTAAGGCAGATCCCCCAGCTCGATGGGAACCGTCCTGGAAGTTCGGCAGCTCACTACGGAGTTTCGGTCAGAACAGTACACCATCCGGGCCGTCGATGGAGTCAGCTTCCGCCTCGAACGGGGAAGAACGCTCGGTATTGTCGGCGAATCCGGCTCCGGCAAATCTGTGACAGCGCTCTCGATCATGCGCCTAGTGCCTACTCCTCCGGGCCGGATTGTAGAAGGGGAAGTCCTCTTCCACCACCGGGATGGGACAGTGGTGGATCTCCTTCAGCTACCGGAGCGCCAGATGCAGCGCTATCGCGGGAATCGAATTGCTATGATCTTCCAGGAGCCGATGACCTCGCTCAACCCCGTCTTCCGCTGTGGGGATCAGGTCATGGAGGCCCTCATGCTTCACCGCAAGCTGGACCGAAAGCAGGCTCGCCAGCGCACGCTCGAGCTCTTCGCCGAAGTAGGCCTACCCGAGCCCGAACTCATCTTGGAGCGCTACCCGCACCAACTCTCCGGCGGGCAGAAGCAGCGCGTCATGATTGCTATGGCGATCAGCTGTGAACCCGACATCCTGATTGCCGATGAGCCTACAACAGCGCTGGACGTCACTGTCCAGGCAACGATTCTGGACCTCATGCGCCAGCTCCAACGCTCACACCAGATGGCGCTTATCTTCATTTCGCACGATCTCGGCGTCATTGCGGAAATTGCCGACGATGTGGCCGTCATGTACAAAGGGCGCATCGTCGAATACGGCCCCCTTGAGCATATCTTCACCGATCCCCAGCACCCCTACACGAAGGGGCTGCTGGCATGCCGTCCGCGCCTGGACCGCAAGCTCCGCATCTTGCCAACAGTGCGGGATTTCATGGAAGAGCTGCCCGATGGTACAATCCGCGAGCGGCTCCACATCAGCGTGCACCACTACATCGATACGCTCACCCTCTCGGAAAGCGACCTCCAACAGCGCCGTGCTGCACTCGAACAACAGCCAATCCTGCTCCAGGTTGAAAATCTCCACGTCCACTTCCCTGTCCGCAGAGGGCTCTTCGGCAGAGTGCAGGGCTATGTGCGAGCCGTCGACGGGGTCAGCTTTACCATCCGCTGCGGCGAAACTCTGGGTCTGGTCGGCGAATCCGGTAGCGGGAAGACCACCACTGGTCGTGCCCTCCTGCGCCTGATTGAACCGACGGATGGCCGAATTCTCTTCAATGGTCTCGATGTCCGCTCCCTCTCGGGCCCAGAGCTCAAGGCCCTTCGACGGCAGATGCAGATCATCTTCCAAGACCCTTATGCCTCGCTCAATCCCCGGCTCTCCATTGGAAGCGCGCTGATGGAGGTGTTGCGCGTCCACAAGCTCTTCTCCTCCGACCGCGAGCGCCGTGAGTACGTCTTCTGGCTGCTCCATAAAGTCGGCCTCGAACCGCGCCACTTCTGGCACTACCCTCATGAATTCTCGGGCGGGCAGCGGCAACGCATCGGCATCGCCCGGGCGCTCGCTGTACAACCGCGCTTTATCGTCTGCGATGAGCCCGTCTCGGCCCTCGACGTCTCCGTCCAAGCGCAAGTGCTCAACCTCTTGGTAGAACTCCGCCAGGAGTTCGGGCTGACCTACCTTTTCATCACGCACGACTGGAGCGTGGTCAAATTCATCAGCGACCGTATCGCCGTCATGCACGCCGGACGCATTGTCGAGATAGGCGATGCGGAGGCACTCTATGCGAATCCACAGCACGAATACACACGCCGCCTCATTGCTGCCATTCCGGCCGCTACCCTTGAAAAGCTGCAGCAGCGGCGCCTCCACCCCTTGACTCCCCCATGATCGAGGTCCGTCACCTGACGAAGCGCTTCGGGCTCAAGACCGTGCTGGAGGATGTCTCGCTCTCCATCCCCCGCGGGCAGACCACCTGCATCATTGGTCGCTCTGGCTCGGGCAAAACTGTGCTCCTCAAGCACATCGTCGGCCTCCTACGCCCTGATTCCGGCAGTATCTTCATCGATGGGCAGGAGGTCACACATCTGCGCCGTGCCGATTGGTTTCGCCTCCGCCAGCGCTTCGGTTACGTCTTCCAAGGTGCGGCGCTCTTCGATTCGCTGACCGTCTTCGACAACGTCGTCATCAGCCTCTACGAACGGGACATGCGCGAGGCAGAGCTACTCCACCGAGAAGCTCGGCGAGTATTGAGCGCCGTCGGCCTCCTCCCCCCTTTGGAAGAGGCCGGTACAGCTGCCTTCGAGCGCGAGTACGAACTTCTATGCCGCAAATACCCCGCGGATCTATCCGGCGGTATGCGTAAGCGCGTCGGCATTGCTCGTGCCCTGGTGGGGAAGCCTGAATACATCTTCTACGACGAGCCCACCAGCGGATTGGACCCAATCACCTCCGAGCAAATCGATCAGCTCGTCGCCGAATTGGCCTCCCGGCTGCAGGTGACCTCTGTCGTCATTACCCACGACATGTTCACCGTCTTTCGCATCGCTCAGCGGGTGATTCTCCTGGAGGGTGGGGTTGTAGCCTTCACTGGCACTCCGGCCGACATGCTGCAGAGCACCGATCCGATTGTCCAGCGCTTTCTGGAACGCTATCTTTTGCCGCTGCAGGGCTTCGGTGCACCAGCCCCGACTGTACCGAACACCTCCACATAGCCCTGCTCTCCCAGAGGTTGGTCTGCGGTGCCTGCTATCGGTCACCGTGGGGGCTTTAGCGCTTCTTCTTCTTGTGCCGATTCTTGCGGCGCCGCTTCTTGAGTTTGTGCCGGTTCATCTTGTACCGCTTCCGCTTGCGTCCGCACGGCATGCGTTCTCATGGAGTTGTGAGACTTCCGCGCAAGGAATCCAGCGCCCGCAGGGCTCTCTGAGCTTGCTGGCTCAGTGGAAGCGAAGGGTGAAGACGGATGAGCTCCTCAAAAGATTGCCGCGCCTGCTCCAGCTTCCCCTGCTGTGCCAAGAGAACTCCGAGATTGAACAGGGCAATGGGGTGATCGGGGAAACGCTCCAGGACGCGCCGCAGCTCGGCAATACCGGCCTCCTGTTGCCCACTGGCGAAGAGGGCATAGGCGTAGTCAATCCGCACCTCTGCCTGTCCTGGATCGGCGCGGAGATACTGCTGGTACAGTGGCACGGCCTCGCTGAAGCGCCCCAGATCGTAGTACATGTTGGCCAGTTCGAGCACAGCCTGCAGATTACCAGGGTCCCGTGCCAGCCTCTCGCGCAGGGCCTCTAGCCGTGCTTTCTGCTGCGGTGATAGCTGGGCATCCTGTTGTGTAGCCTTCGATCGCACACCGAGGACACGTGGGAGCATCCAGGAGCCTGCAGCTAGGACAAGCACGACTGCTGCCAGGACTCCCCACGGACGGAGCATCTCAGCGCCCTTGCTGAACTCGCCGGAGGAACTTCGGAGAGGGCTTGAAATCGGGCACATAACGTTCGCCAACCGGCACCGGTTGTCCCGTCCTCGGATTGCGCGCCATGCGCGGACGCCGCCACCGGAGGAAAAACGACCCAAAGCCCCGGAAATCCACCCGCTCGCCTCGGGCAACGTGCTCCTGGATGAACTCGAGCAACTGCTCCATGACGGCGCGAACCTGCGCCGCTTCCATTCCCAGCTTCCGAGCTATAGTCCGCACTGCATCATACCGCCGCATCAGCACCCTCTGCGCAAAAGACAGCAACGCAAGTTACGGAGCTTCTACCGAATGCCTCCCTCCGGAGAAGGCCGACCGCATGCGAGCAATCCGCTCCTCCCGTAATTGTTTGGCAAGCTCACGCAGATCGGGAACTCGGTCGGCTTCGTCGACAATCTCCACCCCGAGCAGTGTCTCCATAATGTCCTCGAGCGTCACCACCCCTTCAATGCCGCCGTACTCGTCGACGACAACGAAGAGATGCTGTCGTTTCTGCAAGAACGTCTCCAAGGCACGGTCCACTTCCACATGCTCGGGCATAAAGGCAACCTCACGGACAAACTCTCGCACCGGGAGTTCCCCCTTCCCCTCGAGTGCCGCCCAGAGGAGCTCCTTCGTCAGGACGTAGCCCACAATTGTGTCGGGCTCCCCTTCCCAGACGGGGATGCGCGAGTAAGTGCGGAGCTCCGGCATCTGGAGTGCATCCCGTACCGGGATATCGACCGGACAGGTTGCCATGACCATCCGCGGCGTCATAATGTCAGACACGCGAATGTTGCGCAGCCGCATGAGGTTAGTGACCAAGCGGTACTCTTCCGGCTCCAGGACTCCTTCTCGACGAGCGCTCTCCACCACAGCGGAGAGCTCCTGCCGCGCTAAATCTACCCCATGGGGATCGGGTGGGGCTGGCCACCGCAGGAGAAATCGCCACGGCAGTTCCACTACACAGAGGGCCCGCCAGAAGCGATGGAGCACCGGGAAGAGCGTCCCAGCGTAGAGCATCCCAACAACTTGCACAATGGGCTTGAGCAGACCGAGCAAAAGCACGGTGAGAGCAACCCCGACCAGCTGCCATGCCAGCGACAGCGGGCCGCTGTGGAGCAGCAGAAAGACGCTGAAGAGCACAACTCCACCGACGAGGGTATCTACCCAGTTGAGCGCTGCCAGATGCAGCCGGACCTCCTCTCCACGACGCTCCGACAGCAGCATCCACGGCTCTCCCTCGATCACACCGCGCCACAGGCTCAACACAACTTGGGCTATCACGGAAGCCCCGAGAAGGAGCCACAAGAGCGCTTCCATGGAGCTTACGGGCGGAATTCTGTCTCGACGACGGTCACCGGCTGCCGGTAGCGCAGCACGCCGACGGGTGTCGACAGTGTGGGGTCGATTTCCAATCGCAGACGAGTAAGCTTTCCATCAGCCCCGCCGATGCTCAACGCCAAGCGCAGTAAATCCTCATAGCGCCACTGCTGGAAGAACTCCACCAAATCGAGCTGGATCTCTACCGGAATGAGCACCGGCTGGCTCATGGCTGGGATCTCAAGCGGCTGGGTAATAACGCCGGTCACTGTCGGCCTCTCATCGATCAATAGGCGCCACTCCATCCGTTCGAGCCTGATGGGCAGACGCCGGCGCCCAGCCGTACCATCATTGGGGTTGAGCACAGCAACCTGCAGCGTAAAGGTAGCTGGGAGCTTCCCTGCACGATAGGCCGCCAGAAGCCGTGCTGCATCAGCCGCCGTGAAGTCCTCCAGCCCCCGCTTGCCCGCCAGAGGCACACCTGCGACAGAGAATTCCGAAACCTCCACCAGGCGAAAGCGCAACCGCTCAACCCCTACCAACGCCTCCGTCACGTGGCGAACAGTCCCACAGCCGAGCAGGAACAGCGCTACAAGGAGTGCGCCTCCATCCCGAGAGAAGTCCATAGCTCACGCAGCTCCGGAGGAAGCTGCGCCCCCCCGGCGTTCTGTTCCACATACCGATACAAGGCCTGACACGCCTGCCGTAGGCGACTGAGCGTTGTCAACAGCTTGACTTTAGCCACCAGCAGCCGTTCATCCACGGGTTTGCCCAGAAAGTCATCGGCCCCCGCTTCAATGGCCCGCACTTGGTTGGGCACATCGTTGAGCGCCGTGACAATGACCACGGGGACAGCCGCCGTTGCTGGCTGCTGCCGGAGATGGCGGACGGTCGTATAGCCATCCATCTGCGGCATCATGACATCGAGCAGAATTGCATCGGGCAGCCGTTGCGCAACAGCTTCCAAACACTCCGTACCATCGTACGCCTCACCTACTTCGTACCCGTGCTTTTCCAAGTACCGACGCAGGAGCTTGACCGTGATGCGATTATCGTCCACCACCAACACGTATGGTGCTCTCACGACCACACCCTCACAGCAGTCCGACAGACCCACTATACCATCAGGGCGCCCATCCCATAGATGGCGGCCAACCATAGAGCCCACGCCGCATAGCTCCACAACAGGCCGCGCCAGAGTGGAAGCGCGGCCGCCTGCCCGAGCAAAAATCCCGTCATCCCGAACTGGACAACCGCTCCAAGATGTATCCGGCTGAGGACCGAGAACAGCAGCGGCTGCTGCTCTGGATCGACAAAGATAGCCATACTCGGCTGCAGACGGAGCGACTGCCCGAGCACCTGCAGCGCCGCTGCGACAACTTCACCGGCCGCTCCCCAGAGCCCCGCATACCCGAGAGCAGTCACCAAAATCCCGAAGCGGAGGATACTCCACCGCACCCCCACGAGCGGCTGCACCAACCACAAAAGCCCCAGCAGCGAGAGCAAAGCGACAACATTGGCAAATAGCCCCCCGAGGAGACTCCGAGTAAGCGAGAAGTGCACACCCTCCTGCAGCCGTTGGCGCAACTCCTGTCGCTGCTCAGCTGTCAGCTCTGGATGCTTGGCCATGTAAGCCTCCAGACGCTGCTGCGCTAACTCCTGCAGCTGGTGGCGTACCGCCGATGAGGTGGTGTAGAGCCAGTTGCTCAACACTGCCGCACCCGTCCAGAGGAGCAATGCCGTCACAAACACCTTGCCCGCCTGCTGTCCAAGCAGAGGGACTACTTGCCGTGGCGCTGACACAATGGCTGCAAATCCCTGTAACCAGGCTCGCCGTTGTGTTGATTCCTCTTGAGCGGCCATCTGTCCTGCTCTACAGCTGACCCTGCCAAACTCTATGACGAACGCTCTCCGGAAGCAGTGCCCGGGGCAATATATGCGCTCAGCACCGGATGGGCTCCCATACGCTGGAGCACTCGCCGCACAATGGGTGCTGCAACTTCCCCTCCAGTACTGCCACGCTGCGGCCGGACCACCATGACGAGCAGAACCAACCGCGGGCGCTCGGCCGGTACCATGGCCACAAAGGAGGCCGTGTGGGCCTGCCGGCTGTAGCGCCCTTCGACGAGCTGCTGTGCTGTGCCCGTCTTCCCGGCAATGCTCAATCCGGCAACCCGAGCGGCTCGCCCAGTTCCCTCCTCAACGACGCTGACGAGCAATTGCCGTACTCGCCGGGCTGTCGCAGCCGAGACCACCCGCCGCCCCGGCTGCGGTGGCACTACCCGAACCTGCTTCGCCTCATAGACTGCTTCGACCAGCCGCGGCGGCACTAATACCCCATCGTTTGCAAGAGCACCATACGCACACGCCAGCTGCAGTGGACTGACGGCTATACCGTACCCAAATCCCCAGAAGGCTGCCCTCTCGAGCTCGGAAGCCCTCAGCTGCGGCACGATGCCGGCTGCCTCTCCAGGCAAACCGCTCCCGGGCGGCATCCCGAACCCGAATCGGTGCAGGTAGTGTGTCAATACTGTCGGCGGGAGCCGCGTTGCAAGCTCAGCAAAGACGACATTGCTCGAGAAAGCCAGCGCCTGACGCAGGGTAACCCGTCCCAGCGGCTGTGCATCCACGATACGGTGTTCCCCTATCTGCCACCACCCACCGTGTCCGTCGAGCGTATCCTCAAGGCCGATAGCCCCGGCTTCTAAGGCAATAGCTGCCACAAGAGGCTTGAGCACCGAGCCCGGCTCGTAGACCTGGCCGACCAGCGGTGCATGGGCACTCGCTCGGGGTGGCGTTGGTACCACTACGCCGGCCCGCAGGGCACCCGTTGCCGGCTCCAGAGCAATCCCAATCCCGGCGACAGCCTCCGATTGCCGTACTCCTTCAGCGACCTCGTAGGCAAGGATGTGTTGCAGTGCCCCATCGAGCGTGGTCTGCAGCGTCGGGGCCTCCTCCGGTGGCCTCAACGCATACTCAACCGTTGGGAACAGGCGTCCACGGGCATCACGCCGCATGAGCACCGGTGGCAATTCCCGACGCAAGAGGCTATCGTAGGCCAGCTCTAACCCAGAGAGCCCCTGTTGATCAATCCCAACACCCCCCAGCACTGGCACGAAGAGGTCCTCGGGAATGTACACCCGTACCCGCTCCCGAATACGCACCAAGCCAGGCTCATTGAGGGTATCCAATGCCTCGGTCGGCCGTCCCCACACAGCACGCCGTAGCCAGAGGAATCGCCCTCGAGCCGTCGAGAGAAGACGCCGGCACTCCTCTTGAGCAATGCCGAGTGCTGCCGCAGCTTGCCGGCAGAGGCAGTCGGGACATCGCACCAGGACCGGATCGACCCCGTACGAAGGGGCTTCTACGCTCACGGCTAACACCTCCCCGCGACAATCTACAATAGCCCCTCGAGTAGGCAAGAGCTGAAGGCGGACATAACCTTGCTGTTGGGCAGCATACTGCAGCTCAGGCGCCTGAAGCAGCTGTAGCTGCACCAGACGTATCCAAACGACGATAAATCCCCCGCTCAGCAGAACTCCAACTGCCCCCAGCAGCCACCTCCGCCTCTCCAGAACCGCCGCCATATGCACCTGCTTTGCTCAGAGCATACGCCTAAGGTCCAATCCCGCCCAGCAGCCGCATGAGGACGTCCCCGACCACATAGCCAACCACAGCAACCCCAAGCCCGACCAGAAACATGTCGATACCGCTCCGGAAGAAGCTCCGCCCGGTGAAGATGCTCCGCGCTGCTCCAACGACGAAGTGCATGAGCATACTCACCCCGAAGGAGATGCCTACGATCAGACCGCTATGCCCGAAGAAAAAGGGCACCACAGGCACCAGGGCCCCCAGCGCTGTTGCCACCCCTGTCAGAACCCCCTCCCGCAGCGGGGAAGTTCGCAACTCTCCAATGCCAAGCTCTTCGCGCACCTTCTCCTGCAATGCCACGGCCGGGTTAGCCATCACCTGCTCGGCCGCCTGGCGAGCCGCCTCCGGAGGCATACCCTTGGCCTGATACAGCAGCGCAAGCTCCTCTTGCTCAATCTCCGGCATGAGCTGGAGTTCCTCGCGCTCCATCTGGATTTCGTGCTCATAGACCTCGCGTTCGCTCTTGGCAGCCAGGTAGCCGCTAGCACCCATAGAGAGCGCATCGGCGACCAGGCCAGCAATGCCTGACAGCAGAACGATCTGCGGTGCAACCTCTGCTCCAATGACCCCCATGACGAGGCCAAAGTTGGCCGTCAGCCCATCGTTGAAACCGTAAATGACGTTGCGCAGGAACCCCCCGCTTTCGGTCCGATGCCAGGGCTCCCCACTGTGGCCAAGTAGCTGACTCAGCTGCGTGATATGTTCTGCCTCATCACGAGCCACACGGGCAGCCAGACGCGCCATCGAAGCCGGCAGCTGCCCTCGCTGCCGCAGATAGCGCTGAACCTCGCGTGACTCTTCGCTGATACGCGCCTGCACGACGAAGCGCCGATTCCCTCGGCGGAGCATCCACAGCAGAAAGCGCGTGCGCCAGCTCAGCGGACGCGGCCGCGGCACTATCCCTTGCTCACGCAGCAGCTCTTCAAACCAGGCCTGATGCTTCCGCTCTACCTGCGCCAACGCTCGATAGAGCGCCTTCCGCTCCGGATCCGGTTCAACCTCGGCGAGAGCATCGTAGATCAAGGCTGACTCGGCTTCATCATGCCAGTGCTCTATCACACGACGCACCTCCATAGGCTACCCCTCGGGTACTCCAACCGCCTGCGACTCCGGACGCAACAGCTGTGCTTCCCACGTGAGCGTACATCCCGACCGGCGCACCATAATCGAGGCACTGCAGTAGGTCGACTGCGAAAGCTCAATGGCCCGCTGGAGGTCCTGCTCCGTCGCATCTGGGCTGACGAGCTCGTAACGCAAATGGATGCGGGTAAATACCCGTGGATGCTCAGCAGCTCGCTCGGCCTCTGCACTCATCCGAAAGGCCGTCACCGTCCGCCGCTTCTTGCGGAGGATGCTCAGCACATCCATCGCCGTGCATGCCATCATGGCCTGGAGGAAGACCTCCAACGGGCGCGGGGCGCTATCGCTCCCCCCGACAGCTGGATCGGCATCGAAGAAGCTCATTTGCCCCCGCTCGTTGCGCCCGACAAGGCGCATGCCACTGTCGACTAACTCCAGCTCTGCCTTCATCTGCTCAACTCACCTTCTGGAACACAAAGAGCTCCTCGCGACCGCGCCGGGCCGGATGCGAACTCTGCGGCACCAACCGCTGCCGCAGGACAAATCCGTGCCGTTGCCCGAACGCCAACACTTCCTCACGGCTCACCGGGAAGGGTGGACCCTCCCCCAGCGGCTCAGAACTCAGAGGGAAGAAGAGTCCAACGAGCCAGCCCTGCGCTCGAAGTACCTGCCGCAGGATAGCAAAATACTCATCACGGCGGCGTGGGTCGAGTGCGCAGTAGCAGGTGTACTCCCACACCGCATCGACCGGCTCACTGAGGTGTTGGGGCAGCTCGAAGAGATCCACACACAGGAGCTGGGCCGCAAGCCCCTTCCGGCTGAGCTGTTCGCCGAGCCAGCCGAGAGGCTCCGGAGCAAAGTCTACGGCCACAACGTCATAGCCTCGCCGTGCTAAGAGCACAACATCGTGCCCATAGCCGCAGCCCGGCACCAGTATGCGCCCCTTCCTGCCCGCGTCCTGCGCCGGCACTGGGAAGCTCCCCCGCTGGAGAAGCTCCCGCAACACAGGGGTCTCTCCCCCCAGATCCCACCCCGTCTCCCCGCGGCGGTAGCGCTCCGACCAATATGCTGCAGCGTTCACATCCATCTCCCGTATAGGCCGCGCAGCTGCAAACTTACGGTCCTGACACCCCACTGCTACCCCCGCATGAAACTCCTGATGCAAACGTCTCTTTGACCGCGGCACCCCATCGAGCAGCTGCCTGAAAGAGGCGTGCACGGGGGAGGCCCACGGGAAGTCGAACGAGCAGCGAGGCATCTCCAATGGCCGAGCCACGTTCTCCGGAGGCACGACAGAAGGCCCTCCAGTTGGCCATCGAGCAGATTGAAAAGCAGTTCGGCAAAGGCGCTATCATGCGCCTGAGCGACACCCAAGTGGTCCCGGTAGAAGCCATTTCAACGGGCAGCTTGAGCCTGGACGCAGCCATTGGCGTCGGCGGAGTTCCCCGAGGACGCATCGTGGAGATCTTTGGCCCAGAATCCTCAGGGAAGACAACCGTCTGTCTGCATATCATTGCCGAAGCCCAAAAGCACGGAGGTGTAGCCGCCTTCGTAGACGCCGAACATGCTCTCGACATACAGTATGCGCAACGGCTCGGCGTGGATCTGAATACCCTGCTGCTATCGCAGCCAGAGTTCGGCGAACAAGCCCTGGAAATCGTTGAAACACTCGTTCGCAGCGGTGCCGTCGATGTTATTGTCATCGACTCCGTAGCGGCTCTGACACCCCGGGTTGAAATCGAGGGCGAAATGGGGGATGCCCAGGTCGGCCTCCAAGCCCGGCTGATGTCCCAAGCTATGCGTAAGCTCAGTGCCGCTATCGGACGCTCGAATACCGTGGTCATCTTCACTAACCAGCTCCGGAGCAAAATCGGAGTGCTCTACGGGAACCCGGAAACCACAACAGGGGGCAACGCCCTCAAGTACTACGCCTCCGTCCGCATCGACCTCCGCCGTAAGGATGTCATCAAAGAGGGAGCCGAAATTGTCGGTAGCCGCATCCGCTTCAAAATCGTCAAAAACAAAGTTGCCCCGCCCTTCAAAGAGGGCGAATTCGACATCCTCTACAGCGAAGGCATCTCCCGGCTCAACGAGCTCATCGACCTAGGGCTCGAACACGGCCTCATTGTCCGCAGCGGTTCGTGGCTGACCTATGGGGATGAACGCGTCCAAGGGCGGGAAGCTTTTCGCAAGCTGCTTCAGGAAGATAGCGCGCTACGGCGCCGCCTAGAGCAGGCCATTCGCGCAGCTCTCAAACTGCCCTCCCTCGAGGACGGTCAGCAGAATGCCCCTGCTCCCGCTAAGAAGGCCTCCTCGTGAAACTCCCCCTTAAGGTGCGGACTCCCCTGCAGGAGATCCCTCCTCGGGGCGCAGCAGACGCACCAGAAGTCCCGTCTGCCAGACAAACAGCGTCACACCCACCAGTCCTATGACCCCAACCAGCGCCGAATAGAGCCGATGGTAGCCCTCAAAGCGCGCAATCGCTGCAGCAGTCTCCGGCGCAGGGTTGTCAAAGCTAACCGAACGAGCAATGCTATTCATGATGGGCTCCAGGAGCCCAACGGCAACCCCGAAGAGCGTGACCATCACCACGAAGAGGAGTACCGGGACGCGCCAGCGCCAGCCACGGATGCGGAGATTGAGCATCCATAAGCTCATGCCCAGCAGCACCGCCCCGAGCAGCTCCAGCACGTGAAGTCGTGCCAGAATAAGCCGGTTCACCATCCCTGCGCTATCCCGAGATAACACCTCAAAGGGCACCGCCGAAACAGCAAAGCCGAAGCTCAGAAGAGCACCGAGCCAGAGGACAATTCCACCGTAGAAGACCATCACCGCAGCAAACAGGTGCCACCGTCCCATTGCAATCCCTCCCCTCATACAACTCGCATGCGCCATCGCCACCACAGGCGACGCAGCCACAGACGGAGACGCCGTAACCACGAGCGGATGGACATCCAACGCAGGAGCTGCCGGAGCGAAAACAGCGGAACTCGGGCAATCCCCATCACAAGGCGCCACTCCGCACGGCTGATCCCCTGTGCATGGCCCAGGTCGTAGATTGCTTCCCGCACGGTCTGGCTCAAGCGCTGCCGAAGCTGCTCGGCAAGCCTGCCGAGCTCAGCTGCCTCAGGACAGCACTGCGCAAGAAAGCTTATGTATTCGGCCACAACAGCTGCCCTGCGAAGCTCATCGGCTGTCGGAGATGCAGTGAGGTGTTGCAGGAGCTGCTCAAGCTCCCATTGGAGCTGCTGCCGACGCTCGGCCGAAAGCTGAATGAGATGCTCCACGGGTAGATCTTCCACGGCCACATACACCGTACAGAGCTCCTGCAATGCCGTCGCATAGTGTTGCTGCGCCCGCTGCTCCAGTTGCCGTAAGAGAGCTCCACACTGCTGCTCGACAGCACGGAGACGAGCCTCCAGCAGACGCCGCTGCCGCTCGCCTGAGACATACGTCAGCTGATGTTCCAAATGGTGCTTTTCGTCCCGCAAGGATCGAAATTGCCGGCTGAGCTCGCTGTCGTCCCGGTACGCAAAGTCTTCAACTGCTTTAACCTGCAGCTGCAGTGCAGCACTTCCCAAACGGACGGCATGGAGCCGAATGTCCTCCCCCAGGAGCTCCCGCAGACGGGCAACGTGGATGTACGCAATCCCATCGGTAATGAGCAAAATCTCGCTCTGCACCAGCGACGGCCTCTGGCGAATGTCCTCGATGGCCGTCACAATGGCCTGCTCTAGGAGGGTCCCCTGCCCGACTGCTTGGAAGCGCAGAACCGTCTGCAGCAAGCGCTCGAAAGAAGGACGATCGAAAGCATGGTAGAGCTGCCCGACGACACGATCGAAGCTCCGTAAGAATACCTCGCCCAGCTCCGCTTGATTGCGCCGGAGAAAGAGGTACACGATCGCTTTTGCCAACTGAATCCGATGGGACTGCTGCATGGAAGCAGAGGTGTCAAAGAGCACGTACACCTTCTGCTTGCGGATGTCCGGCGCATAGATGTCCCCCTGCGTCTGGTATCCGTAGACCTGCGGCGGTTGAGCAACTGGCATCCACAGTAAGCGTTCAGCCAGGCGGTGGTAGAAGATTTCATCCGGTAGCAGGAACTGGTGCGGGTAGATGCGCGCCACATCTCGGTAGTGCCGAATGAGCTCAGCCTCATACTGCTCAGCCACCCACTGCCGCGGGAGACCCAGAGTTGAGCTCTCAGGCTCTCGAGGCTGAGGTGAGCGGAAGGTACTCAAGAGCGGAGCCAGGCGTTCCGCCAGAGGGTGCTCCGGATCCTGGAGCACCCGAGCAATCTCGTAGATGGCTGAAAACTCCGCTGGCAAGTGGCGCTCGACAGCCTCGAAGAGGCCATATTCGTCCATCGCCAGCAGAAACTGTCCTAGCTCACCTCCCGCTACCATGAGCTCTGCGGAGCAGAAGTCCGTGCACACAAATTAGCGCTTTTCCCGCCGCTTGCCCCGCTTCCTGCAGGAGGGCAGTAATTTTGCCTCTGTCGTTCCTTGCAGAGGTGCTACGATGCCACGCGCCGCCGTCATCGTATCAGCTGTGCGGACACCCATTGGAGCTTTCCTGGGCTCGCTCTCGGAGTTACCGGCCCCACGCTTGGGGGCTATTGCCATTGGCGAAGCCATTCGCCGGGCCGGCATTGAGCCCCACATGGTCGATGAAGTTATCATGGGCAACGTGCTAACCGCCGGCGTCGGGCAAGCACCAGCCCGGCAAGCAGCCATCTTTGCCGGACTTCCTGAGCATGTTCCCTGCATGACAATCAACAAAGTCTGCGGTAGCGGGCTCAAAGCCGTCATGCTCGCTGAGCAAATCATCCGGTGCGGAGATGCCGACATCGTCGTAGCGGGTGGACAAGAGTCAATGTCGAATGCTCCGTATTTGCTGCCGAAAGCCCGCACAGGATTCCGCATGGGCAACACACAGCTTATCGACTCCATGATTCACGACGGCCTCTGGGACGTGTACAACCAGTTCCACATGGGAGAGGCAGCAGAACTGTGTGCCCGCAGCTGCAATATCAGTCGCGACGAACAGGATGAGTATGCGGCCCTCAGCTATCGCCGCGCACTCGATGCACAAGCCCAGGGGTACTTCGCCGAGGAAATCGTACCCGTTACCTATGAACGCTCCAACGGGCAAACCGTTACTGTTGCTCACGACGAGGAGCCGGCGAAAGTCCGCTTCGAGAAAATCCCCCAACTCAAGCCCGTCTTCCGGCCCGATGGGACGGTTACAGCGGCGAATGCAAGTTCGATCGACGACGGAGCTGCCGCTCTCGTCGTCATGTCTGAGGAACGGGCAGCTGCTCTCGGACTCCGCCCCCTAGCCCGTATTGTTGCCCATGGCTCCGTTGCGCAGCGCCCTGAATGGTTCACCACAGCCCCCATTGAAGGCATCCGCCACGTTCTGCGCAAAGCTGCCCTGTCGCTTCAGGACATCGATCTTTTCGAGATCAACGAAGCCTTCGCTGTCGTCGCGCTCGTGGCGCAAAAACAACTGGAAATCCCACTCGACAAACTCAACATCCACGGTGGTGCCGTCGCGCTCGGACATCCCATCGGGGCCTCCGGAGCACGCATCCTGACAACCCTACTCTACGCCCTCCGCCGCTATCGGAAACGCTATGGTCTAGCCGCTATCTGCATCGGCGGCGGCGAAGCAAGCGCCCTCATCGTGGAGAGCCTCCAATAGCCCGATCAGCAAATCCGACTGCAATAGTCCGATTTTCTCCTCGTCAACACCTCAGATGCCAGGTGTGACAGGTGATGTGAACCCCCATGCCTACGCAGCAGGATGAGCTTCTCGAGCGACTCACGGGCTCTGAGTACAAGTACGGCTTCGTCGCAGACATTGACGAAGAGCTAGCCCCCATTGGGCTCAATGAAGACATCATTCGCTTCATCTGGGAGCGCAAGGGGGAGCCAGAGTGGATGCTGGAGTGGCGTCTGCGCGCTTTTCGCCATTGGAGGACGATGGAAGAGCCGCGGTGGGCCAAGGTAGTCTATCCGCCCATCGATTATCAGGCCATTCGCTACTACGCTGCCCCGAAGAAACGGCATGTGCAGAGCCTCGAGGAAGTAGATCCCGAAATCCGCCGCATCTTCGACAAATTGGGGATTCCGCTGGAGGAGCAAAAGCTCCTGGCCGGGGTTGCCGTCGACGCCGTCTTGGACAGCGCCTCAGTGGCAACAACCTTCAAGGAAAAGCTTGCCCAGCTCGGCATCATCTTCTGCTCCATGAGCGAGGCAATCCAGAAGTATCCAGAGCTTGTGCAGCGCTATCTGGGATCTGTTGTGCCGTACACGGACAACTTCTTTGCGGCGCTCAACTCTGCTGTCTTCAGCGATGGCTCTTTCGTCTACGTTCCGCCGGGGGTGCGTTGTCCGATGGAGCTGTCGACGTACTTCCGGATCAATGCTGCTCGGACGGGGCAGTTTGAGCGCACCCTCATTATCGCCGATGAAGGCTCTTACGTGAGCTACTTAGAGGGCTGCACTGCACCGATGCGGGATGAGAATCAACTCCACGCTGCCGTGGTGGAGTTAATTGCTCTCGATGGGGCAGAGATTCGCTACTCGACCGTGCAAAACTGGTACCCAGGCGATCGCGAAGGGCGCGGCGGCATCTATAACTTCGTTACCAAGCGGGGCATCTGTCTGGGCAAGGAAGCCAAGATTTCATGGACACAGGTAGAGACCGGCTCGGCCATCACGTGGAAGTATCCGAGCGTCATCCTCAAGGGTGACGGCAGCATTGGAGAATTCTACTCCGTGGCTCTCACAAACCACCACCAGCAAGCCGACACAGGCACGAAGATGATCCACATCGGTCGGCATACCCGCAGCCGCATCGTCTCGAAGGGCATCGCTGCCGGACGCAGCAACAACACCTACCGCGGGCTGGTCCGCATCCTACGCGGGGCCGACTATGCGCGCAACTACACCCAGTGTGACTCCCTCTTGATTGGCAACGCCTGCGGAGCACATACCTTCCCCTACATCGAAGTGCTCAACCCAACGGCGGTGACGGAACACGAAGCGACAACTTCCAAAATCGGTGATGACATGCTCTTCTACTGCCGGCAGCGGGGCATTGCAGAAGAGGATGCCATCGCTCTCATCGTCAACGGTTACTGTCGCGAGGTGCTGAATCACTTGCCCATGGAGTTCGCCGTTGAGGCACAGAAGCTGCTGGCAATCTCGCTTGAAGGCAGTGTAGGATAATCTCTGCACGACACACCATGGAGCCACTTCTCAGCATACGGAATCTCCGAGTCGCCGTCGACGGACGGGAAATTCTGAAGGGCATCGATCTCGAGGTGTGCCGCGGTGAGGTGCATGCGATCATGGGCCCCAATGGTTCGGGCAAAAGCACCTTGGCAGCTGTTCTGGCCGGACGTGAGGGGTACGAAGTGCTCGAGGGCGAGGTGCTCTACAACGGGCAGAACCTGTTCGAGATGGAGCCCGAGGAGCGAGCTCGTGCGGGACTCTTTCTGGCCTTCCAGTACCCTGTGGAAATTGCTGGCGTCACCATGGCCACTTTTCTGCGGACTGCCCTGAACGAGATCCGCAAAGCCCGTGGGGAAGAAGCGCTCGATCCTCTCGCTTTCCTGACCCTTGCTCGAGAACGGATGGAATGGCTCGGGATCGATCCGAGCTTCCTCCACCGTGCCGTCAACGAAGGCTTCTCCGGTGGAGAGAAGAAGCGCAGCGAGATCTTCCAGCTGTTGCTGCTGGAGCCACAGCTAGCCATACTGGACGAAACCGATTCAGGGCTCGATATTGATGCGCTCAAAATCGTTGCCTCCGGCGTCAACCGGATGCGCGCCCCCGAACGGGCCTTCATTGTCATTACGCACTACCAGCGCTTGCTCAACTACATCGTACCCGACATCGTACACGTGCTCTTTGACGGACGCATCGTCCGCTCGGGCGGCCGAGAGCTCGCCCTGCAGCTAGAGGAGCACGGCTACGACTGGCTCCGCACCGATGGGGAAACGGTTGTCCTGCCAACTCTCGAGTAACCATGGCCATCCCTGACCTTCAGACCCGCCTGCGGGAGACCTTCCAGCGCTGGATGCAGCAGGACAATCATCAGCGCTGGAGTCCACGCCATCCCTTGCGCCGCCATGCACTCGAGATCTTTGAGCGTCTCGGATTCCCGACCACACGGCACGAAGACTGGAAGTACACCAGCTTAGCCCCTGCGCTACGCCCAGCCTACCGCATAGAGATCCCCTCGCTCCCAGATCTTGCTTTGCTGCCCTCGCAGCTTCCAGCTCTGGAAGGCTTACCGTCGCCACAGCTGTGGCTCCTCAACGGGATTCCCGTCCCTGTAGCCCTCCCTCCCCATAGCCACTTCCAGAGCTTCCTCCATGCCGAAGATGCCGATCCGCCGCTTGGCGATATTCTCCCAAGCGAGACAGAAGCCCTTGTAGCCCTCAACACAGCCTTCGCTCCCGACGTAGCAGCATTGACCATATCGGGACACGGAGACGGAGTCTTGCATCTTGCCCTTGTGACAACTGCTGCAGATGAGCCCCAGCTTGCGCATCCACGGCTCTCGCTGACACTCGAGGCCAATGCCCGCCAGCGTCTGCTCCTGAGCTTCCACACACTCGGCACATTGCCTGCTTTCACCAATACCGTTGCCGAGATTCGCCTCGGACCCAACACCCAGCTTGAGCTCATCCTGTGGCAGCCCGAATCCTCGACAGCCTTCGCCATAACCACACTCGGCATCGAGCTAGCCCAGAATGCTCACCTCTCCCTCTGGACGCTTTCGCTCGGTGGGGCTTTGGTGCGGAACAATCTGTATATTCGCCTCAGCGGGCCGGCTGCGACAGCACAACTGTTCGGAGCCACGATGGTAGAGGGGCAGCATACGGTAGACCACCGCACATACGTTGAGCACCGGGCAGAACAGTGCACGAGCAATCAGCTCTACAAATCCATCGCCGATGGACACGGTACGGTGACCTTCACGGGGCGTATCTACGTCCACCCACAAGCCCAGAAGACGAATGCTTACCAATCGCACCGAGCAGTGTTGCTCACCGGGACCGCAACTGTCAATGCACGACCACAACTGGAAATTTACGCCGACGACGTGCGCTGTACCCATGGTGCGACTGCGGGCTCGCTCGATGAATCAGCCCTCTTTTACCTGCGCTCTCGCGGGGTTTCGCACGCTCAGGCCCGGGCACTCCTGCTCCATGCTTTCCTTCGCGAGGCGCTGGTACTCCTGCCTGACGAGCGCCTCCGCCAACGCGCCGATGCGCTCCTGGCTGAACGAGTCCACCTCCAAGCCGCCGAGCTGCTATGAGCTGGCCAATGCCATCGGCCTCAGAAGTTATCTCCGTGGAGACCGTCGCTCAGTGGCGGGCAGACTTCCCGATTCTGCAGCGCACCGTCTACGACAAGCCCCTGGCCTATTTGGACAATGCCGCAACGACACAGAAACCTCAGGTCGTCCTGGAGGCCGAGGAGCGCTTCTACCGTGAATTCAACAGCAACGTCCACCGTGGAGTATACTACCTCAGCGAGCGCGCCACCGAACTCTACGAAGCAGCTCGACGGACTGCTCAGCGCTTCCTCAATGCAGCTTCTCCCGAGGAAATCGTGTTCGTCCGCGGGACCACAGAGGCTATCAACCTGGTAGCCCATTGCATGGCACGGAGCCGTCTGCGCCCGAATGCTGAGATTGTGCTCACCCACATGGAGCACCACTCCAACATTGTCCCCTGGCAATTGGCTGCCGAGCAAACCGGGGCTCGCCTGCGCGTCATCCCAATCACCGAGCAGGGTGAGCTGGATCTGAGCCACCTGGAGGAGTTCTTCACCGAGCGCACAGCCTTGCTGGCCGTCGTACATGTGTCGAACTCCCTCGGCACGATCAACCCTATTGAGGAGCTCATCCGCAAGGCCCATGCATACGACATCCCCGTCCTCGTCGATGGGGCTCAGGCAGTTGCCCATCTGCCCATAGATGTGCAGGAGCTGGGCTGCGATTTCTACGCCTTCTCCGGCCACAAGGTATACGGTCCCACGGGAATCGGGGTCCTCTACGGTCGGCGTCGCTGGCTTGAAGAATTCCCCCCATATCAGGGCGGGGGCGACATGATCCGCCAAGTTACCTTCGAGCGCACTCTCTACAACGAGGTCCCCTACAAGTTTGAAGCGGGGACGCCGAACATTGCCGGGGCAATTGGGCTGAAGGCAGCTTTAGAGTACATTCAACAGCTGGGCCTTGAGCGGATTGCTGCTCACGAGCACTTCCTGCTGACTTACGCTACCGAGCAGCTCCAGCGCATTCCCGGGCTACGGATTATCGGCACAGCATGGCGCAAGGCGGCCATTGTCTCCTTCGTCGTCGAAGGCATCCACCCGCACGATCTCGGCACTATCGCCGACCGTGAGGGGATTGCCATCCGTGTGGGGCATCACTGCACACAGCCGGTGATGGACTTCTTCGGCGTGCCCGCCACCGCACGCGCCTCCTTTGCTCTCTACAACCTCCCCGAGGAGGTTGATCGCTTGGTTGCAGCAGTGCAGAAGGCTGTGGAGCTCTTCCGAGCATAGAGCATGGACGAGCTACGCGAACTCTACCAGCAGCTCATTCTGGAGCACTACCGCAACCCCCGCAATTTCGGGGAGCTGCCCGAGGCAACACACCGCGCCGAAGGGCATAATCCTCTCTGCGGTGATCGGCTTGAGGTGGCACTCCGTATCGATGGGGAGCACATCGTCGAGATACGCTTCCGCGGGAGCGGATGCGCTATCTCTCAGGCCTCCGCCTCTGTGATGACCACACTCGTCAAGGGGACCAGTGTGTCCGAGGCGATGGCCCTAGCCGACCGTTTCCACCGTGTCCTCCTCGGTCAGGAAGTGCCCAGCCCGGAGCTAGGCCCCCTGGCAGCCTTTGCCGGCGTGAGAGAGTTCCCCTCGCGGGTCAAGTGTGCAACACTTGCATGGCATACCCTGCGAGCAGCACTCCAGCAAGTGTCCGAGCCCGTCACAACGGAGTAGCGTCCGTAGTGCCAATGAGTCAGCCCTCCAGCGAGCTGCACCGTCTCCCCGTCAGCCAAGTCATCGAGGGGGCAGAGCCCGCCGACGATATCTACGTCACAGAACGGGCACTTGCCGCCTTACGTGAATTGCGACAGCTCAATCACTTGCCGGACCACTACGTCGTTCGATTGGGCGTCCGCTTCGGGCCGCCGCCTCGGCGCGTGCCCTATACGCTTGGGTTCGACGCCAGCAGCCGCCCAGAAGACCACCTCTTTCCACTCGGCGAGCTCCGCTTCGTCATCGACGCCCGCAGCCTCTTCTACCTGATGGGAGTCACGCTCGACTACACCGAGGGTCCCACGGCCCGGGGGTTCTTGTTTCAAGAACCTGCGCACCCTCAGCCCGCCGAAGGAATGCCGGCAGGCTCACCTCAGGCTGAGCTGCGCGCACGTATCATCGAAGCTCTCAAGACCTGCTACGACCCAGAAATCCCCGTCAACATTTGGGACCTAGGGCTCATCTATCGCATCGACATTGACGAACAACACAACGTGCACATCACCATGACGGTCACCGCTCCAGCATGCCCCGTAGCCGATCTACTCCCCCAGCAAGTCGAAGAAGCTGTCCGCCAGGTACCTGGCGTCGGGACGGTAAAGGTAGAGCTGACCTTCGAGCCTCCGTGGCATATGGGCATGATGTCTGAAGCAGCTCGTCTACAGCTTGGGCTGTTGTGATGAATCACCAACGTACAACACCACAATGAGCGACGCACACCACTTGGTACCAGCAGAGCAGCCTCAGGGAACTTCCGCCCTATCGACCGTGCAAGTGAGCGTGCGCCTCTACGGGGAGGAGCACTCCTTTAGCATGCGACCGGACGAGCACATCCTCTACGCTGCTATCGCTGCAGGCCTGGATGCACCGCACTCGTGCCTGAGCGGGTACTGCGCTACCTGCCGAGCCAAACTGCTCGAAGGCCGCGTGCGGATGGAAATCAACGATGCCCTCACCGATGAAGAGGTGGCTGCCAACTACATCTTAACGTGCCAGGCCCTGCCACTGACGGACCGTATTGTAGTGGACTACGACCAGTGATGCTGCGGCTTTCTCGACGTGTCGAGTATGCCCTGTTGGCGCTGCAGTATCTGGCGCGGCGGGGCAGTACAGCATCTGTGCGCGAAATCGCCCAGGCCTACTGTCTTTCGCCTGAATTTCTGGCTAAAGTCTTGCAACAGCTGGCGCGAGCCGGTATCGTACGAGCTCAGCATGGGCTCTACGGCGGGTATGCTCTCCGACAGCCTCCACACCATCTGACGTTGGCAACCATCATCAGCGCTGTGGAGAATCTCTGGACAGGCCTCGTCGAATGTCGGACATCTCAAGAACGGTGCGCTCTCTTCCAGTACTGCACGATCCGCCATCCCCTGAGCGTCTTAGAAAATCGGGTGCGCGCCATCTTGGAATCGACCACCTTGGCCGAGTTAGTCGAACCAACCCACGTCCAGTAAATGGAGAGCCTGATGCAGGATGTACAGCTGACCTTTGCCATTGACGGGGCTGATGCCAACGATGCTATCACGATTACGGCCCGTGCTCTGGAGGAACTCCACCGCATCCGGCGCGAGCAGAACATCCCCTCCCACTATGGGCTACGGATGGGGATTCGTGGAGGCGGATGTTCCGGATTTTCCTACGTTCTCGGGTTTGATCCTGAGCCCCGAGCCGACGACCTCGTGCTCGAGGCTAGTGGCATCCCGGTCTTTATCGACCGGCGCAGCCTCTTCTACCTGATGGGTGTCACACTCGACTTTGCCGATGGCCTTCTCCAGCGCGGCTTTACATTCCGCAACCCGAACGCCGTACGTACCTGCGGCTGTGGACACTCCTTTGCCGTCTGAGTTTGTCCCATCATGCTGACCTGTTGCCATGCCCTACCAATGGCCCTTCAATCCACGCCCCTACTCTGACGAGGAAGCCCGTGAGCTCCTGCGCGAGGTCATCTCCCCCGAGACAGCCGATTGGCACTATAACACCCATCACAGAGGCTACGTAGCTGCGCTCAACCGCATTGAAGAAGAACTTGAGCGGGCAGACCGTTCAGCAGCCAACGGGAATTGGTCCCACATCGGGGAGCTCAAGCGCCGCTTCACGTGGAATCACGCTGGCGCGCTCCTGCACGACATTTACTGGAAGGTGCTCGGGGGCGACGGAGACCCGAGCAAGGGGCCCGACGTCGTTGCCGCTATCGAACGGGAGTTCGGAAGCCTAGAGGCCTGGAAAACCGATTTCAAGGCAACGGCCCTCTCGGCTAAACTCTCAGGGTGGGCTCTCCTGGTCTACGACCAGCTCTACAGCGGGCGTTTGCTCAATGTTGTGGTCGACGAACACCACTATGGCGCCATCTGGGGTGGCATCCCGCTCATTGCCTGTGACGTCTTCGAGCATGCTTACTATCACAAAGATGGCCCCGCCCGCGCCCGCTATGTGGATAACTTCCTTGCACACCTCCACTGGGGCCGTATCAATGAGCTCTATCGAACGTACGTACTCCGCCAGTAAAAGAGGGGAAAGCTCAGCCCGAACACCATGGCAGAGCCACGACGCATCCTCGTCGTCGATGACGAACAGGATGTGACAGAGCTGCTCGCCTATACCTTCCAGCAGCAAGGCTGGCAGACCGTTGTGGCTCACGATGGACCCACTGCCCTCGAGCGGGCGCGGCAGTTCCGGCCCGATCTCATCGTGCTCGACATCATGATGCCGGGCATGGACGGCTTTGAAGTCTACCGTCGCCTCCAGAGCTTTCCCGAGACGGCCTCTATCCCAGTTCTCTTCTTGACGGCCCGGTCAGAGGAGATCGACCACATCGTCGGCTTAGAGCTCGGTGCAGAGGATTATGTCGTCAAACCGATAAGCCCGCGCCTGCTCATTGCACGCATCAATGCTATCTGGCGTCGCCTGCGGGAGCGCGTACGTACGGAGACCATCGTTGCCCCGGAAATCATCCGCGCCGGCACCATAGAGCTGCGCCGGGCCAGCTACAGCGCGCGGCTCGAGGATGGACGCGAGATCTTCTTTGCCCGCAAGGAGTTCGAACTGATAGCTCTTCTGGCAGCCAACCCTGGGCGGATCTTCTCTCGGCAAGAACTCTTACGCCTCATCTGGGGCGAGAGTCAGGTCGTCACACCCCGCACGGTAGATGTCCACGTTGCTAAGATCCGTGCGAAGCTGCGCCACTACGCCCATTACATCGAGACCGTCAAGCATGTTGGCTACCGCTTCCGTCGGAATCCAGAATCTCTCGACAGCCTGACGGCTAGGAATGCCATGCACCCATAAGGCGCTCCCTGACGCTGCTGCCAGCCCGCAAGAGATTCTCGCTTTCCTGCAGGATCCGGCCTCCTATCCACACCATCCGACCCGCGTACAGCTGATCCAGACCCATGCTTCCTATGTGGCGCTCGTGCCGCCGTGGGTGTACAAGGTCAAGAAGCCCGTTGCGCTTGGCTTCCTAGACTACTCCACGGTGGAGCGCCGGCGCTACTTTATTGAACGTGAGCTCCAGCTCAACCGTCCGCTGGCACCGGGCATATATCGCCGTATTGTGCCCATTGTGCGCACATCAGAGGGCAGGCTCCGCTTCGGCGGCAAAGGCACCCCGGTAGAGTATGCTCTCCAGATGCGGTACATCCCGCAGGAGTGGGTGCTTCGACACCGTCTCCAGCACGGACGCCACAGCGTTCGGCCGGCCACTATCCGGCGCATCGTCCACCACATTGCTCGACAGCTCTACCTCGGGCGCCATCCGAGCCCCGAAGTCCTCGCCTGGGGCCGGCTGGAACGGCTCCGCATCAGCACGGACGAGAATTTCGAGCAGACCCGGCCCTTTGTAGGACTGACCCTCTCGCCGATTGCTTACGAGTTGATCCAACACTACACCGCTGCCGTCTACGAGCGAGCGCGCCCGCTCTTTGAGCGGCGCATCGCAGAGGAGCGTATTCTGGAATGCCACGGCGACTTGCACAGCGAACACATCGCCTATGCAGGGCGCCGCATCCTCGTCTACGATTGCATCGAGTTCAACGAACGCTTCCGCTGCATCGATGTGGTCAATGACGTAGCCTTTTTGGCTATGGACTTGGACTTCTACGGCTACCCGGCCCTGGGAGCTCTGGCTATCGACACGCTCGTTACCCTACTCCAGGATGCAGACGGTGCCGCACTTGCGGACTTCTACAAGTGTTATCGCGCCTACGTGCGCGGGAAAGTGGAGAGCATGCGGGGGACCGCACCGGAAGTCCCCGAAGAGGAGCGCGCAAGCGCACAGGAACGAGCCCGACGGTACTTTCAGCTTGCTCTGCGCTACGCAACGGTAGGCTCTCGGCCGACCATTCTCGTGATCATGGGGCCGATTGGATCTGGCAAGACCACCCTTGCCCATGCTCTCGCCCGGGAGCTGGGCTGGCAGGTTCTCAGTTCAGACAGTGTACGCAAAACCATCGCGGGGCTTCGCCCCTTAGAGCCAAGCCCCGAGTGGCTCCGTCCATGGCTGTACTCGCCTGAATTGACACGCCGTACCTATCGCTACCTCTGGGAGAGCGCCGTCGGACTGCTGCAGAGCTACGGTGGGGCCATTGTGGACGCAACCTTCGCCCGCCGCAGTCTACGCGAGCGCTTCCGACACTGGGCCCGGCAGCACGGCGGTATACGGATGCTCTTCATCGAGCTCTCTGCCCCAACAGAGGTACTGCGACACCGCGTAGCCGAGCGCCGTGGGAAACCGACTGACTCCGACGCCGGCCTTCGCGAGTTCGAGCGACTTGCTCCCCGCTACGAGCCGCCGGAGGAGCTCCCAGCCGAAGAGCTCTTACGCTGCCAGGCAACGGCACCAATCCAGACACTCTGCCGAATCGTTCTGGCTGAGCTCATGCGCCGCCATGTCGAAGAGTTGCCCTAGCTCTCGAGCGCCTACCGTTTGGGCCCACTTGTGTATTTTGCCCTACCAAAATCGCCGAGGTAGCGCAAATCATGCGCCTGCTCTCCATTCTCCTCCTCGTATCGCTTGGCAGCTTCGCCCAGCAATGGCATCAGGTGACGACGATTCCTGCACCGTATGCAAGCAACTACTGGCTCGACGTATTTTTCCTGCCTTCTGATCCCCGCTACGGCTGGATTTGTGGTTTCAACGGCATGGTCATCCGCACCACCGATGGTGGGCGAACGTGGCAAGGCACTCAAATCCCCGGGGCAAACCAGCTCGAGAGCATTCACTTTGTCACACCTCTGATTGGCTACACTTCCGGCCCAGACGGTATCTGGCGCACTACCGATGGCGGTGCCACCTGGACGAATGTCACCCCTGACAGTGCCTTCACCCTGTGGGGATGCTATTTCCTAAGCCCCTCCACGGGGGTAGTCATCGGAGGAGGCTGCGGCAGCACGCCACAACGCTTCTTCCGTACCACCGACGGAGGTACCACGTGGACATTCTTTACCGGCAACGAGCCTAACAGCGGGCTGACCGATGCCATACTCTTCCCCAATGGAACTGGCTTTGCGGTCAGCAGCGGACGTCTGTGGCGCACCACCGACAGTGGGCAAAGCTGGACCGTCTTCTCTACCACAGGCTCGGCTGTCTGGCAAGAAGAGCTCACCCACGTAGGGAACTCCTTCCTGCTCCCCTTTGCCGGCATCACCTGTGGGGGGCAGGGAAATGCCGGGGGCATGCGCTTCAGTACCGATGGAGGCACAACGTGGCGGGAATTTAGCACTGGCCGCCCCATGTTCGGAGCCTTCCTGCTGAACCCAACGACGGGATGGGCATGCGGCTACAGCGGCGCTCTCTACTATACCACTGACGGCGGCCAGACCTGGCAGCTACGCAACTGCGGCATCGATACGACACGGCACCTGGACGACATTTGGTTTGTCAATGACACCCTCGGCTGGGTGGTTGGGCAGGGGGTCTGGCGGTATGGCCCACCGGACTATCGCTTTGACCGCGATTCCCTCCTCTTCCCCGACGTATGCCTTCCCGGCAGCATCGATCAGACCGTGCGCTTGGCCAATGGCTCCTTTACGCAGACAATGGTCACCCTCTCCATCACGGGACCCAATGCTACGGCCTTCCGTCTGGTAAACTTCCCCCCTACAGCACTTCTGCAGCCCTGCTCGTGGAGTTCGATTCCGCTCCGATTCGAACCGCTGCAAGCGGGGCTCCATCGGGCCGAGCTGATAGCGACGTTTCCTGATGGCACGGTGCGCCGTCTCCTGCTACTCGGCATCGGACGGGAAAAGGATGGTTTCCCCGAGCGGGATACCCTACTGTTGTCCTCTGTGCCGTGTGGGGTCCCCACCACCGCACAGCTGCGATGGTTCAGCCGCGACAGCGCCGCTATCGTCCGCATCGACTGGATCGGGGGGAGCGCCGGAATTACACTCACGACGGCCCCTCCTCTTGCTATCCCCCGCACTGGGACAGCGCTTACCTTTTCTGTGCTCTTGAACGACACTGGCTGGGCCGAAGCTCGCTTCCGCGTCCGCTTACAGCCATGTCTCCACGATACCGTGATCGTCGTCCGAGCCTATGGACGTTCGCCAATTCTGACGGCCCCGAATTCCCGTTCACTCACCTTACGCTGCCAACTCAGCCGCCTGGACTCCATTCCGATCACCAACACAGGCAACGACACTCTCCGTATAACCCGGTTTTGGATCGATCAAACGCCTGCTGGAACGCTCAGCGTGCTGGGCTGGAAGAGCGGGCAGAGCTTTCCCGCTCAGCTCCCTCCCCATACAGCTGACACCCTCCTGCTCTCCTTCCAGCCTCCTGCTGAAGGGCCTTTTACGGCAACGCTGTGGCTTGAGAACAATGATTCCACAAAAGTCCGAGGGCCGAAAAATCCCTTTGCCCTCACCTTCAGCGGCGAAGCGCGACGGAGCGCCCTGTTGAGCGAACAGAGCAGCTATGACTTCGGGCGAGTCTGCATCGGGGAGAGGCAGGAAATCCGCATCCGTCTGGCAAACCACGGGACTCTGACGGCATTTCTGTCGCAGCCACGGGTTGCCTCCCCCTTCGCTGCGGAACTGGAAGATCGGCGCAATCCCCCTCTTCTGCTCGGCGGGGATACCCTGGGCCTGCGCATCCGCTTCAGCCCTGCATGGGAAGGCGTCTTCAGGGATACAGTCGTGCTGACAGCCACGCCGTGCGGAGAACGCATCGCCATTGCTGTTTCCGGAGAGGGTATCCGAGCAGCCCTACAGGCGATTCCACCACGACTGCAAGAGAATATCCCTGCCGCCGAAGCACGGACACTCTCGCTCCAGCTCCTTGCCACCGGCTCTGCACACGTACGGGTAGACCGCTACCGGTGGGATCCCCCCGCCCCGTCGTGGCTCCGTCTGCGGGAACCAACGCCCGGCACATGGCTGCAGAGCGGTCAATCTTGGCCCCTTGTGCTCGAACTGACCCCGACGGAGGAACCAGCAACCTACAGTGGAACACTTTGCTTAGAGAGCGACGCTGAATGCCCCACAGCGCTCTGCATCCCGGTGACACTACAGCGGACGAGACTCCAACTGGCCGTGGAACGTATAGCCGAGCACTGGCAGAGCCTCTGTACACCTCTCGACACGACAGCCCGTGTACTCTCCCTGTCCAATCCCACCTCCCACCCCGTCGTCATCACTGCCATTGCTGTGGACCCCCCGAGCGAGACTTTCCAGCTCATCGAGCTGCCCCCGATGCCATTTGCGCTTGAGCCGGCTAGTTCGCTGACTATCCGCCTCCGTATCCGCACAGTTGTGGAGGGGCAAACGGAGGCAACATTGCGGCTCGTGCTCGAGGATTCCTCCGTGCTCACGTTCCCACTGCGGGCAGAGTTCTACCGTTCTCGCCTCGAGCTCCTCTCGCCCCCTGTTGTTGAGATAGGAAGCCTTGAGCCGTGCGAGGCAGAGCGCGTGGTGCTCATCCCGGTGCTCAATGATGGCCAGTTGACGGACACCGTTGCCGTGGAGCTTCAGTCAGAGTCGTCAGCGTTTCGCCTCCAGGGGCCATCGTCCATCGTACTCCCAGGAGGCAGCACGGATACGGTGCGCGTGGTCCTCTCTCCAGCTGCCCTACCAGATGGAGAAACAACGGCAATGCTCTACATCCGTACGCTTCTCTGCCCGACGGTCTCCCAGGTCCGACTGGTGGCCATCGGGATCCATCCTCGACTGCGCATACAGCCAGCTGTGCTCGATTGGGACACGGTATGGCTCGGGGAGCAACAGTGGCGAACTCTTCGCGTGGAGAATCCATCCCCGGTTCCGCTCCGCATCGACGCCATCTCCGTAGAGCCTCCGACAGCCGGCTTTACGGTTGAAGCGCCTCCACTTCCCCTGCTACTACCGGCAGGACAAGAACTCCCGCTGACACTTTCCTTTACTGCCGCCGATTCCGGCCACTTCCACGCCGAACTCCGCATCGTAGCTCATGCAACGTGTCCATTGACAACGACAGCCCTCCTGCGTGCTAGTGTACCTCCGGAAGTCTACGCCCTGCAGCTCTGGATTGAGCATCACGTAGCCCGGGCTGGGGATACTGTCTACATCCCCCTCTGGCTGCGCGGCGCAACGCAGCGGGCACAGGTCGAAGAGCTCACCGTCAGTCTACAGTTTGACCCTGCAGTACTACTGCCGCTGGCGCTCCTACGCGAAGGTTTCCCAGTGGCATTCTCCTACGACGGTGGAGGTATCCTGTACATCTCGACAGCACTAACCCCAGAGGCCAGTGCAGACGCAGTCACTCCGCAACCGGTAGCGGTACTGGTTGGCCAAGCACTGGCTTCGATACCTTCGGAGACCCCGCTGCACTTCCTCAACGCCACGGTTGTTGCGCGAAGGCAGACTGTGCTAAGCACAACCGATGGACGGCTCTCGGTGCTCTTTTGCGGTAGCACGATTCGCCGCATTGCTCTACGGGAAGGCGCCTGGGCAATGGCTGTAGCAACCGATGAGGGCATTCGCGTGCAAGTCTTCAGCCCGGAGCGGCGGCCGTGGACTCTGCGACTCTCCACTACCGACGGCCGTCTCTGTTGGAGCTGGCATGGCGCAATAGAGGGTGGCCATGACATACTTATTCCGGGGGCAATGCTCGCACAGGGGAGCTATCTGCTCTGGTTCCATTCGAACGGGCAGCACCATCGGCCCCTGCTTGTGCCATGGATTCGGTAACGGACAGGCTTCCACCACAGTGGTGGCGGGTTCACGTTGAGGAAGCTTACGAACTCCAACGGCAGTGGGCTCGCTATGTCCGCTGCCAGCTTGAGCTGGATGGGGATCCCACCTCTGTTGCTGGTCTTGACGCTGCCTACAGAGGCGCCCAGGTGTGGGCAGCTGCTGTTGTCTTACACTTCCCAACGCTCCAGGTGCTCGACACCGCTGTTGTGGTGCGCCCAGCTGAGTTCCCTTACGTTCCCGGCCTCCTTAGCTTCCGCGAAGCACCGGCTATGCTAGAGGCACTCTGCGCTCTGCGCGTCCGGCCCGACATCGTTCTCTGCGACGGCCAAGGTATCGCCCATCCACGTCGCCTAGGCATAGCTTCTCACATTGGTATCGCCACCGATTGGCCTACTATTGGATGTGCCAAATCCCTCTTGTGCGGTTCCGCCGAAGAGCCAGCACACGTATTCGGTGCCACAGCCCCAGTATGGGACGGCGGTGAGCTCATTGCCATGGCAGTGCGGACTCGCCCAAATGTCAAGCCAGTGTATGTCTCGATTGGGCATCGGGTCGACCTCCCCTTTGCTGTCTCCGTGGTCCTCCGCTGCTGCCGAGGATACCGGCTGCCTGAACCACTCCGACTAGCCGACTCCCTCAGCCGACGCGCCGCGCAGGGCCATCTAGTAGGTGGCAGTGGAAGGCTGTGAGTTCGTAATTTTGCGTGGCTTCACGGTGTTACGGTAAGCGTCTCCATGCCACACCATCGCTCGGCAAAGAAGCGGGTTCGCCAGTCGGAGAAACGGCGGGCCTACAACCGTCGCAATAAGCGCCTGCTCAAAGAGGCTATCAAAGCCGTTTACCAGGCTACAACTGTCGAGCAGGCTGAAGAATTGCTCCGTAAGGCGTACAGCGTCATCGACAGGGTGGCTGCTCGCGGGGTCATCCACGATAACGCTGCTGCTCACCGAAAATCGCAATTGGCCTTGTTCGTCTCTGCCCTGCGGCAGCGGAAAGCTGCTGCCCATAGTGGAGCGCACCCGTAGCTCAATTGGATAGAGCGTCTGGCTACGGACCAGAAGGTTCGGGGTTCGAGTCCCTGCGGGTGCGCAATCTCTCTCTGGTAGCCATGCAGCGGCGGGGTTTACTGCTAGCAGTGGCCGGAGCTGTTCCCGTAATAGGGGCCACCGTTGTCATTGACAGCTTTACGGCTCGGCCGCAGAGTGGTGCCATTGTTATTGAATGGCGCGTCAGCCGCGAAGAGGGTGTTGCCCGTTATGAACTTGAGCGTTCTTCGGCAACGTCGCAAGAGTTCCGTACACTGACCTCGCTTTCTCCCAAGGGGGCTCCGGCCACGTATACGTACGAAGACCGTGACGTGCTGCGCCCGAGCGCGACGCAACAGAGCGTGTACACGTATCGCATTAAAATCGTCGGCAAAGACGGCAGTACGTCCTATAGCCAGACGGTCACCGTTGCTTACAACGTGAGCGGGGTGCGCCGGACGTGGGGCATGATAAAGGAAATGTTTCGCTGATGCCACAGCCCCGGGCGCTGCCTGCAGCTTCCGCAGAGCTCCTCTGGCATCGTGCGGAAACGGCTTATGCTGAGAGCCGTTATGCAGAAGCTGCTCGGCTCTATGCCCGTCTGTGCCGGCTGCTCCCCGTTCGATCGCCCCAGTGGTACACGTGTCGCCTACACCAAGCGCACTGCCTTCGGCTTGCTGGCGCCTTCGGTCCAGCACTGCGGCTCTATCGACTCCTGCGGCGGGAAGCTGTCCATCGAAAGGAGGCTCTCGATGCCTCTGTCGGGGAAGCGCTCGTATTACGGGCTACCGGCCAGCTGCGACGCGCCCTCCAGCTCCTCCAGAGCGCCTTGCAGAGCTACCAACAGCAGCGGGATGCTGAAGGGGTGCTCTATACACTCTGGGGTCTCGGCACCACACTTCGCTTCGCCGGGGATTTCCGCACGGCCCAGCACTACTTATACCAAGCACTGCAGCTGTGCCAACGGCATGATCTGCAACCTTTGACTTACCTGTACTGCGCCCTCGGTGGGCTCTCCCGCATGCGGGGAGCCGTGAAGCGCTCGCTCACCTTCTACAACCGTGCCCACGCATACGCTCTCCGCAGCAACGATACATTCGCTATCGCTTACTCTGCCTGCGGTATCGCCAACGCCTATCGCATGCTCCAGATGTGGGACGCAGCTGAACACTACTTCGCCATTGCACGGTTGCACTACGAACAAATCGGCGATCGCGTCAGCTACGCCTATACCCTCTGGGGTGAAGCCATGGCACTGCTCCTCCAGTCACGGTGGGAGGAGGCCGACACACAGCTCCAGACCGCTAAAACACTCTTCCAGCAGACCGGTGACCGCCGAGGGTGGCTCCACTACGTGCTCGCTTTTTTGCAACTGGATGCTCTCCGTGGGACCCAGCAGGCAGATTTCGAGAATATGCTCAACCTCGCTCTCCGCTGGGGGCAGCGATACGGCTATCGTTTTGAGTTCCTCCACCTCCAGCTCTTGGGGCATTTGCTCCGGGGCTCTCACGGAAAGCCACTCCCCGAGCTGTGGCGTGCTTACCGCATGTGCGGCTCCACCTGGTTTCGGAGAGTCCCGACAGAGAAGCTACCGGTCAATTTCCCGTAGCACGGCGGATGCTTCTCGCAAAGCGCCGTAAGTTTGTGTGATGTTGTCAGTCCGCAAGCTCTCGCCCCCATGAGCATTCTGGTCGATCGCTCAACACGCCTCCTCGTTCAGGGCGTCACAGGGACAGAAGGCACTTTCCACACAGCCCAGATGCTCCAATACGGTACAAACGTCGTCGCCGGAGTCACCCCCGGCAAAGGGGGGATTCTGTACACTGGCAAAGGCGCCGACGTTTTCCCGCGGGCAATTCCAATCTTCAACACCGTACGGGAAGCCGTTGAGGCCACTGGCGCCAATGCTACCGTCATTTTCGTTCCTGCCCCCTTTGCGGCTGATGCGCTGCTCGAGGCCATAGAAGCTGAAATTCCCCTGATCGTCTGCATCACCGAAGGCATTCCCGTCCGTGACATGCTCCGCGTGGCCGAAGCGCTCCGTGGGAGTTCCTCACGCTTGATCGGGCCCAACTGCCCTGGCATCATTACGCCTGGGGAGTGCAAAATCGGTATCATGCCCGGCTTCATTCACCGTCCGGGAACCATTGGGATCATCTCCCGGAGCGGGACCTTGACGTACGAGGCCGTCAAGCAAATCACCGATGCAGGGCTGGGGCAATCTACCTGTATTGGCATTGGAGGCGATCCCATCATCGGGTCCGATTTCGTGGATTTGCTGCAGCTCTTCAACGACGATCCCGCAACAGAGGCCATTCTCCTCATTGGCGAAATCGGGGGCACCGCCGAAGAGGAGGCCGCCGAATTCGTCCGGCAGTACGTTCACAAACCCGTCTTTGGCTTCGTCGCGGGGCGAACTGCTCCTCCGGGGCGCCGCATGGGGCATGCTGGAGCTATTATTAGCGGCGGTCGCGGGACGGCGGCGGAGAAAATTGCAGCTTTCGAAGCAGCTGGCATCACGGTCATTGAGTCCCCTGCCCACATTGGCTCGACCATTGCTGCGGCACTGACCCAGCGCAATCAACGTCGTACCCGCTCGCACACGCGCAAGTCAGTCCGATCCAAACGCCCCTGAACCATGGTCGAGCGCACGCTAGCCATTATCAAACCCGATGCTGTCCGACGCAATCTCATTGGCGAGATCATCACAGCCATCACGCACGCCGGTTTTCGCATCGTCGGCATGAAGTTCGTGCACATGACGAAAGAACAAGCGGAGCACTTCTACGAGATCCACCGTGGGCGCTCCTTCTTCGAAGAGCTCACCCGCTTCATGAGTAGCGGGCCCGTCGTCGTTCTGGCTTTAGAGAAGGAACGGGCCGTGGAAGACTTCCGTGCCCTCATCGGGGCCACCGATCCGGCCGAAGCCCTACCGGGAACAATCCGCCACCGATTCGGGACATCGAAGGGGGAGAATGCCATCCACGGCTCTGATTCGCTCGAAAATGCTGCCCGAGAGATCGCCTTCTTCTTCAGCCAAACTGAACTGCTCGATCACAGTCCGTGAAAGCCAGATACGCAATGTTGCTCCAAGCCTTGAGAGGCAGGCCCTGCTCGAGCCGGCTACGAGTGGTGTTCCTGCTCGGCTTACTCTTCGGCTGCGCCACACCTCCGCTCAATGCCCAGATTGCTGGGGAGCAGCCAGCCGTTCGAGAACCGATCCGCCCGCGCTTGCTCGCTACCATCCCGGTCGGACGCATCCGCTACTATGAACTCCACGAGCAGAGCCGCATTGATCGCCACTTCCCCGACAGCACAACGCAGACCTTCGAACGGGAAGTCACCTACACGCTGCGCCTCTATGCTTTTACGTCCCGTGATAATGGAATGACCGAGCTGGCCTGCCGCGTCGATGAGCTGACCTACCGCTTTCGGCAGGACACCGTACAGCTGACCTTCTCGAGCCGCAACCCTCTGCATCACCGCCGCCTGCCCGATCTCGATTTTGTCAGCACCGTCCTGGGCACAGAGCTCGAAATCCTTCTCTCGCCCTACGGGGATATTGCCCGCATTGGAGGAGAGCAGCTAGATTGGCTTCGCGACTACCTCCGGGGTCAGCTGGAGACCGACCCCCCGCGCCTGGCAGCGTGGCTTTCGGCCGTCTCTGATACTCGATGGGCTTCTTTGTTCGACCTTCACAAAGGTGTCATCCCTGGCACACGCGTGCGTGAAGATTCGAGCTGGCAGCGGTTGGTAACTCTCTGGATCGAGGGTGCCCAATGGCGGGACACAGCGCATGTTCACATTGCACGGACAACGGACACAACACGCGTCCTTGTCGGAGTACTACCGGCGTTGGCACCCCTGAGCTCAACGGTCTGGCTGCCGGACCTCTTCCCCACGCCTGCCACACTGATCCACGGTAGAGGGCATGCACAGATAACGGTGGAGCTAGCCCCGCGCGGGCTCATTCTCAACTCAATGCTCCATGCCTATACCGATGCCGAGCTCACAAGGGCCACTGGAGCACCCTTCCGTCAAACCACACAGGTAACTCTGACATGGCGCTTTCTGCGGGAAGAATGAAGTGGAGCCTCCTAACCTGGACATGGCTCATGCTGGCCGCATGCCGTCCCCAGAGCGGACAGAACTACGGCTCTGCAGCCGTTTTGGCCGACGATTCCCTTCTATCGGTGCCCGTAGAGCATATCTCTATTCCGGACACCCTCCGCTATGCCGTCACGCCCCGAGAGTGGTATAGCTACTGGATGCTCCGCACCGATACGGTGCAGACCGATACAACCCAGCAGCTGAGCATCGTACGCCAGTACTACACGAAGACCATCCACCGTATCGCCCCCGATGGGCGGATCGAGCTCAGTGTGCGGATTGATACTCTCATTGCCGCCTTCACCCTACCGGGAGATACAGCCGGACACGCTCGGCACTTCTCGTATGATTCCCGCAAGGCCGACGACCGGAACAACCCAGATTTCGCCCACCTGACTGCACTGCTCGGGGCGGAGGTACGCATGCTGGTCACTCCCGATGGACGTATCGACTCCGTCTTTGGCCTACGCACCGTCCTTGACCGCCTCCGGCAGTTGAGCCGAGATACCTTGCCCGCAGCTCTCGAACCGATGCTAGAGCAGCAGTTGGCCGAACAACTCTACCGCCCCTTGCAACAGGAGTATTTAGCCTTCCCCAACACACCGCTGGACAGCACACGGCGCTGGCAGCACCAGTACCCCGACGTCGTAGCCTCCCTCTTCCCGACCCAGAATGTTGCAGAATATCGCATCGTCGGAGCACGCAAAAAGGGTGATCGTGTCATACTCGAGGTCGATGCACGGCTGCGCTCCCGCCCCCGACAACGCCAGTTTCAAGAGGGGGCTCTCCGAGCTGAACTCCGCAACGAAGTCCTCTCCGGCAGCGGACGCATCCTGGTCGATGCTCAGCAGGGGTATACCGTCAGCAAAGAGGTACACGTCTCTTCTCGCTTCGAGCTGCTCGTGCGCGATACACTCCAGCAGCAGACGGAGCATTTCCGGCACAGAGCCAGCTCCTATGTCCAGTTCCGGCTTGCCCAACGAGGATGGTTGACGAACTGAAGCGTCTGCTGCGCCTTCTCACACCGGTGGATTGGCTCGCTGCCGGTGTAGTTGTTCTTGGGCTCCTCATAGCCTTCTTGCTCGAGGAGGCTGCTATCCGGCTGATTGGGATTTCGATTGCCCTCTTAGGTGCTGTGGCTTTCTTCCTGCTTCTCTCCCAGCGCCTCGGGGAGGAGAGTTCTTACAGCCCTCTGTTACGCTCCCAAGCGGCACGGCTCCGCACAACGGTCCAGCAAGCCGGCGGGAGCACTCGAGTCATCTTTGACGACTTTGCCCAAACCTTTGCCGAACAGCCCACGGGATCACCGCCCCGGCAGGCAGCAGACATCGTGCAGGGGGAAGAGTTTGGCGATGAAATCTCCGGAGTCCGCATTGTCAAACGCCTTCCCCGACGCCCGACTCCACCGGCTCCCTCACGGCCGGCCCCGGCTCCAGCAGCTGTCGAACCCCCACCGGCTCGTATCCGCTCGGTGAGCCTCCCAGAGTTCGTCGTCGCCCCACCGGAAGCTGCACCGACCGAACTCCGCCACTCTTTCCGCACGCTTCTTGAACGCCTGCTGCAGCTGATATGCATCATCACCCCTACGCGCACGGCCGCACTCTTCTGGCTCGATGCCGAACGGCAGCTACTGGTCCTAGAGGCCTGGCGCTCGGAGACGCCGGAGCTCCTCAGCGAGCAGCGGAAGTTCCCGCTCGGGCGCGACATCGTCAGCCAAATTGCCTCAGGAGGGCGCGCGGAGATTGTCACCGATATCCAGCCCACAGCGGAACTGGAGCTCTTGCCCTACTACCGACAGCCTGCAGGCACAAGCTCCGTTGTGGGAGTCCCCATCATCCTACAACAGCAGACCGTCGGGGTCCTCTGCCTGGACAGCACACAACCCCAAGCCTACACGGCCACGACGGTGAGTCTGCTCGGGCATGTCATTCTGCTTGTCAGTGGGCTGCTTGAGAGCTACATTCAGCACTACGACCTCCAACAGAAAGCCCGAGCGTGGGAAGTAGCCCGTACGTTCTGGGAGCTTACGACAGGGAGCGAATCCGAGCTAGCTGAGCACATCCTGGAGCTCTTCGCTACCCTAACACGTGCCCCGACGCTGCTGCTCTGCCTCTACTCCCCCGAGCATCGCCGATGGCACATCGCTGCGCTCCGAGCCCCAGCTGTGTGGCAGTCCTTACAAGGAGCCTTCTGCAGGCTGGATGATACTCTCGTCGGGAGCGCTATCCAGCACGGCGAACCCCAGCGCTGGCCCAGCAAGGGCCTTGCTCATCGACTCCATCCGGACGAACCTCCACCTTTAGAGTCCGCTTACGGCTATGCCATCCCTCTCCGCTCCCCCACGCACGCTTATGGGGCTCTCTACTGTGAGCTGCTCGAACCGCTCTCCCCGCAAGAGCTCGACTTGCTACAGAGTGTGGGCGAGTGGTGTGGCGGAATAGTCGAGCACTGGTATTGGCACCAGCAGCTCCGCGGTGGGCTCTGGTTTTACCCCCATCTGGGAGTCTGGAGCGAGGAAGGCTTCCGCTATCGAATAAGCGAAGAAGTCGAACGCACGGTTCATCTGCAGCATTCGACAGCTCTCTGCGCAGTCCAACTGGACCGCTACGGTGTGCTGGCCGATATCCCAGCGTCCCGGCTGCGGGAATTCCTTGCCGAGCACATACTCCCTCTGCTGCAGGGGCGACTGCGTCCCTGCGACCAGATCGGCTACCTCAGCGATGATACGCTCGGCCTTCTCTTGCCGGGCATGGATCTCACACACGCTCACCTGTGGGCTGAGACGGTGCGCAAACAAGTTGCCACCACTGTCTTAAGCTTCCAAGCGCACCGTCTGACCGTCACACTCAGTATTGGCCTCACGGATGTCCGGCGGCATTCCAGGAGTGCCGAGGCTCTCCAGGCCGTGCAGAATGCCCTCTCTCGTGCCCTTCAAAAAGGCAACTGCGTCGTCGTCTATGGCTAAATCTCCAAAACGGGCAACTTCCTATTATCCCGAACTTGCCGATGCCGTCCTACGGCTGCTCCGAGAGCGCCCCCACCGGGCAGACGAGCTCGCCCGCCGTCTGGGGATTGCGGGGGACCCCGAACGCAAACAGGAGCTGCTCGGTACCCTTGACTGGCTCCACGCTCAAGGGCTCGTCCGCCGTGGCTCCCGCCGTCGTTACTCCCTCCACATGCTCGAGGATAGCCCGTCTGTGGAAGGCACCCTCTCGATCGAACACGGCATCGGGATTGTCCGCAGTGGCCATCCGGATTACCCTGAGATTGTCATCCGGCGCCATCATCTGGGAACAGCTCTTCCGGGTGATCGTGTTTGCGTGCGCCCCTTGCGCGAAACTTCCCGCCGTAAGCCCCGCGGCGAAGTAATCAGCATCCTCCATCGCTCGCACCACCTCATCAGCGGCACTGTAGAGTACGACGGCACCTTCTTCTTCCTCGTCCCTGACGACGAGAGCTACTACGTCGACTTCCTCCTACCGCCTGACAAACTCAAGGGAGCACGCCACGGCGATAAGGTTCTGGCCCGCTTCTCTCGATGGACCGATCCGTCCAAGAGCCCCGAAGCCGAGGTTGTCGAGGTACTCGGGCGAGCCGGGGATCCACGGACAGAGTTTGCCAGCGTCCTCAGGGAATTTGCTCTCCCCTCCCGCTTTCCACCGGAAGTCGAGGAGGAAGTGCAACGCCTAGCGCATCCACCCACGGTAGATGAACGAGCCCGCCGCCGAGATTTCCGGGATGAGGTGACCTTCACGATCGATCCGGAAGACGCAAAAGACTTCGACGATGCCCTCTCCATCCGCCGCCTCCCGAACGGCAATCTCTTGCTCGGGGTCCATATTGCCGATGTCAGCTTCTACGTTCCTGAAGGCAGCGCAACAGACCTGGAAGCTTTCAAGCGGGGCACGAGCGTGTACTTGGTCGACCGCGTCATCCCGATGTTGCCGGAGGTACTCTCGACAGACATCTGCTCCCTGGTGCCCGAGCAGGATCGGCTTACCTTCTCCGTACTCATGGAGTTCACCCCCGAGGGCTCTCTGCAGCGCTATGAGCTCTGCGAATCTGTGATCCGGAGCCGACGGCGCTTTACGTATCCGGAGGTTCAACACATCATCGAGACGGGGAAGGGGCCGTATGCTGAGCAGATCCTCCTCCTGCACCACCTTGCACAGACCTTACGTCGGCGCCGTTTCAGCGAAGGCGGCATCGACTTCGAGACAGTCGAGCTGACCTTCCAGCTCGATGAGCAGGGCTTCCCTATCGCCGTGCTCCCCAAGGGCCGGACCGACGCCACCAGTCTGGTCGAAGAGTGTATGCTAGCGGCCAATCGTACGGTCACCCGTTTCGTCTACGATCGCTCACGCCAATGGGGGTTCAGCGAGCCCCTGCCCTTCCTGTACCGCATCCACGATATCCCTGACCCGGCCAAACTGCAGGAGGTCCTGCACATTCTGCGTGCTCTCGGCTTGCCTATCCGCACCCCACCCCGCACATCGAGCGAATGGGCAGAACTGCTCACACTGTTAGAAGGCCGCCCCGAACGGCTCATCTTGCACCAGCTGCTCTTGCGAGCGATGGCCAAAGCAGTCTACTCCCCACATAACATTGGGCACTATGGCCTCGGGTTTGCTGCCTATGCTCACTTCACCTCCCCAATCCGCCGCTATCCCGACCTCATCATCCATCGCCTCCTGAAGGAGTACGTGCAGCCGCGGAAGCCCTCTGTACGCCGCCTCCGCCGCCTCCAGAGCTATTTGGAGCAAGCTGGGGAACACTGCTCGCAGCGCGAGCAGCTTGCCGTCGAAGCCGAGCGCGCTTCTGTCAAAGTGGCCCAAACACTGCTTGCCAGCCGCCTACTGGGGCGCAGATTCCGGGGAACCGTTACCGGCCTTACCTCCTTCGGCCTCTTCGTCCTCCTGGATGGGTGCTTGGTGGAAGGGCTCCTCCCCCTCCGAGCAATGCCTGAGGATTTCTATACGTTCGATGAACGCCGCTACCGCTTCGTAGGCAAGCGGACGCGCCAGAGTTTCACGCTCGGCACCCGGGTAAAGGTACAGATTGCTCGCGTCGACCTCAAGCGGCGCCACATTGACCTGCGCCTCGTTGCAGTCCCTCACGGGAGCACCGGTGGCGGGACATCATAGATGCCATTGTAACTGAAGCAGATCGCAAAGAGCCCCAGTGCAAGCCAGCCCAACACTCTCCGACCCGGCGTCAGCGGTTGCTGATCCGGCAGAGGTGGATGCTCCAAACGGATGAACCATCGCGTGAGAAGCGCCCACAGTAACCATCCCTCCCATGCCCGAAAGTACCACGGCGCAACACGCTCAACACCCTGCAGAAGCGGCAGCACCGTGCGCTGGAGCACTTGCACCAACAAGTGGGGAGAATCCACACTTAAAAGCTGCACCAACCACCCCAACAGCGGGCCAAGCCCCAGCAGAACCAGTCCCCACCAGACCAGCCGGGCTAATACTACGTGGAAGCTGCCGAAGAGCGCATACGTAATGTGCCCGCCGTCCAACTGCCCGAGCGGTAGCAGATTGAGCATCGTCACAAAGAGGCCAAACCACCCAACGCAGAGAAAGGGATAGTGATACATCTCATTCATCGGAGGCACGAAACTCCCAGGCCGAGCAAACACAGAAGCCAGCCAGTGGTACAGTGGGATATCGCCGAAATGTAACCCCCACGAGGGAATCTCCCCCAGGAGGCGGTACTCCGGATGGATGGCCTCGATATACTCCCGCGGAGGGAGTGTCTGAAACCCAATGATGAGGATGAGCACACTGACGAGCAACCCTGCCAGTGGACCCGCTATTCCAATATCGAAGAGGGCTTGCCGAGACGGAATGGGCGACCGAGCACGAATGAGCGCCCCGAGCGTACCGAAGGGGAAGAAGAAGGGGAGGGGAACGGGCAAAAAGTATGGCAAACTGACCTCTACCCGGTGGAATCGCGCAGCGAAGTAATGCCCGAATTCATGTGCCATGAGAAAGCACATGATGAGCACCGCATAGGTGAGGCCATAGTGGAGATTGGAGAGCTCCAACGGGTCTTTCCCCATCCACTGCACTCCAGCCAGGAGGACGGAGAAAAAAGTCAGACCAAACAGGAGCCCATGCAACCAGAGGCGTTGCCGAACAACTGGACGAACCCCAACAGCAGGCAGGCGCGGCAGCGGCGTATAACCCATGGCTTACGACTCCCGAGTGTCTGACACATCTGCTCTAAGCACCGGCTCCTCCGGACGCATGTGGGGAAAGAGGATAACATCCCGAATTGTAGGCTGCTCGGTCAAGAGCATCACCAAGCGGTCGATACCAATGCCCACACCTGCTGTCGGCGGCATGCCGATCTCGAGCGCCTGGAGGAAGTCCTCGTCTAAGGGCATTGCCTCTAGATCGCCTTTCGCACGCCAGCGCATCTGTTGCTCGAAGCGGTGGCGCTGCTCCAGCGGATCGGTAAGCTCAGAGAAGGCATTGGCGATCTCCATGCCGAAGAGGAACAGCTCGAAACGTTCGGCCACATCTGCTTCGTAGCGATGGCGTCTGGCCAAGGGGGAGAGGCTCAGGGGATAATCCAGCACGAAAGTCGGCTCAAGGAGGTGCGGCTGCACGGTAGCGCTGAAGATTTCATCGAGCAGCTTTGCCTCTGTTGCTGTCTCTGGCAGCTCAAGGCCAAGTTGACGGCTGATCTGCCAGAGCTCTTGCGCGGAGCGTCCCCGCAGTTCATAGCCGGTGGCCTCCCGCACGGCATCATACCAGCGTATCCGCCGGAAAGGGGGTTGGAGCTGAATTTGCTGCTCCCCCCGGCGGAGCCAGAGTGAGCCATTGACCTCCTGCACAAGTGTGACAAGCAGCTCTTCAACCAGCTCCATCATCCAATGGTAATCCCGGTAGGCAACGTAGAGCTCGAAGGCGGTGAACTCTGGGTTGTGCAGGCGGTCAATCCCCTCATTGCGGAAGTTCTTGCCGATTTCGTATACCCCCTCGAATCCCCCCACGATGAGCCGCTTCAGATACAGCTCCGTCGCAATGCGGAGGTAAAATTGGGCATCCAGCGCATGGAAGTGGGTTTGGAACGGTCGTGCGTTGGCGCCACCATAGATGGGCTGCAGTATCGGGGTTTCCACCTCCAGCCAGCCACGAGCATCACAGAAGGCACGGAGGGCACGGAGCAGATGCGCCCGCTTGCGGAAGATCTCCCGCACCTCGGGGTTGACAATCAGGTCAATGTACCGATGCCGGTATCGCGCCTCCTTGTCTGTGAAGGCATCATGGCGAATGAGTCTCCCCTGCTCGTCACGCTCTTCCTTTGGGACGGGAATGGGTCGGAGCGATTTGGTCAGGAGGTGGTACGAACGCACGTGCAGGGTTAATTCCCCCGTGCGAGTGTAGAAGAGAAAGCCACGGGCACCGATGATATCGCCAATGTCGAGCAAGCGCAATAGCTCGTAGGCAGCTCCCAGATCATCAGCACGGAAGTAGAGCTGAAGACGACCGCTTTCGTCTTGGACATCGGCGAAGGTAACCTTCCCCATACGGCGGAAGACCATGATGCGGCCGGCCAGAGCAACGTCGGTGAAGGAGTCCGTCCCAGCTGCAGCAACCCCATGGCGGAGCTGGGCAATGGTGTGTGTGCGCTCGTAGCCGTACGCATAGGGTTCAATACCAGCCTGGCGCAGTAGTTCCAATTCCTGCCGTCGCCGACGTTCGTGTTCACTGAGGCGTTCCATCGCCATCTGTCCCTAAAACTGCCACCAGAGTAGCCATGACCTCTGCTGCTTGTTCGATTTCCTGAGCCGTGTTGTACCAGTGGGGCGAGAAACGTACATACTCCAGCCGTGCAGAGCAGTAGATCTGCTGCCGAGCCAGCTCAGCAACCAGCCGCTGAGCTATCCGGCGGGTAGGAAGGCGCATCGTGACAATGCCGGCGCGCTGTTCAGGTTCTGCCGGTGTTACGATAGGCATGGTCGGCACACGTTCGGCAAGTCGCTCTCGCAATAGCCCGGTCAGAGCGCTAAGGCGCTGCTCTGCCCGTTCAGGACCGTAATCCATGAGCAGCTCCACTGCAGCCCAGAGGCCTACAACACCGCCCATATTGAGGGAACCCCACTCGAAACGCCGTGCCGACTGCGCTAGAGGCTGATCAAAGGCGAAGAAGTCCCATGGATCATGCGCTGCTGTCCAGCCCAGCAGTGCCGGTGTCAGCCGCTCCAAGAGTTCCGGGGCCACGTACAGGAACCCCGTACCGTGGGGAGCCAGGAGCCATTTTGCCCCGCCACAGGCCAGCGCAGCAATGTGAGCCTCACCAACTCTGAGGCGAACAGCTCCTACCGCCTGCATGCCATCGACAACGAGCAGAATCCCACGCTCACGGCACACTCGCCCAACGGATTCCAGATCCACCCGGTAGCCTGACAGAAAGTACACGGCACTCAGCGCCACCAGGCGCACCCGCTCGTCCAGCGCCGCCAGTAGTTGCTCCAACGGAAGCGTACCGTCGGGCATCGGTACAAAACGCAATTGCACTCCAAAACGCTGCAACGCACGCCAGGGATAAACGTTGGCTGGGAATTCCTGCGCCCCTATCACCACAACATCACCAGGCCGCCACGGCAGGGAGAGAGCCACCGTCAGCAGTCCTGCCGTCGTATTCGGCATCAGGGCGATCGTTTCCGGAGATGGCGCCCCGATGAGCCGAGCTAGCTGCTCTTTGACCTGCTGCACGCATTCGAGTTCCCATTCCAGACCCGTCTGCCCCATGTGGCGGCGCTCCAGATAGCGCTGTACAGCCTCCACAACTGGGGTCGGCAACGGGCCGGTTGCTGCATGATCCAGGTACACAACGCCTCGGCGGCAGTGCGGGAAGAGTTCCCGATACAGCTGTGTCTCGGCCTCGTACGGGAGTTCATCCCACTGCAGCATGGGCTCTCTCTTCATGGCTGCCACTGGAAGAGGTGCAGCGCACTCATCCGACCATCGATCCAGAGGCGCACAGCGTAGATACCGGCAGCATGCTCAGAGGGGCGAAGCGGGAGGGGAAAACGATATGCTCCAGCCGCCAAGAAGCTCTGGTAGACCCGCAGGCGAGCCCCCGTCAGCGTGACAAGCTCAAGTTCGACCATCCCATCCCAGGGCAGCTGAAACACCACCACTGCCCCCTCGGAAGCTGGCTGCGGGAGCACGCTCACGCTCGCCCCCCTTACGCCCTCAGAGGCCACCGAAAGCGGGGCTACCGTGTACTCACATAGCACCGCCTCGGTGTCGAGCGAAACCGTTGTCGGCAAGAACGGCAATACCGCCTCTACCAGATGCTCTCGCTCTGTACTCACAAAGCGCTGTTCAGCATACTGCCCCTGCGCACCCTGGAAGCGCACAACCCACGGCATAACGAACACCGAAGGGACAGCCGCTCCTGATTGCACCTGACGGACCAGGCACCGTACCCAGTACTGCCCATCCGGCAGCGGCGATACCATTGGAACAAGCTCAACGATTGGATGCCCCGCACTGTAGATCCACTGCTCGAAGAAGGTCCGCCACGAAACCGGCGGATGAGGAATATCGGCCTGCAGAGAGGCCAGGAAATCTTCCGTCTCGGCTGCTCCGTAGCGATGGCGCTGCATGTATGCCCGCAGCGCCGGGAAGAAGAGGCTATCCCCTACGAGGCGGCGCATCATGTGATAGACCCATGCAGCCTTGGCATACGTGGTGGCGTAGAAGAAGATGAGCTGTCGCGGGGGAGCATAGAGCGGCAGCCGCGTGACGACAGAGCGCTGCTCGAAATAGTCCCGACGCGCCCGCTCCATCCGAGCCCGATAGGCCTCCGGCCCTTGCATCCACTCAAGCCATAGCGCCTCCGACCAGGTTGCCCCACCTTCGTTGAGCCAGATGTCATTCCAGGTGGCGCAGCTGACTAAGTTGCCTATCCAATGGTGCGCCAGCTCATGAGCAATCCCGAGCTCTGCCCAGCCCCGCAACCAGGACCGATTGACCGTCGTGATCGTCTGATGCTCCATCCCTCCGTAGGCAAAGGGCTGAACTGCTGCCATGCCGTATTTGACAAAGGGATAGCGCCCGAAGAAGTGCTCGTAGGCTCGCATCATCTCCGGAACATTCCGAAAAGCATAGCGGGCATTGTATCGGCGCCCTGTTGTATCAGCGCTCTCCACATCTGTCGGCCAGACATAGTAGAGCAACGGCACGCGACTACCATCAGGACGCACATACTCGGCGCCGAAGGAGGCATACCGCGAAGCGTGCACAGCCATGAGATAGGTGGCAATCGGCACCGTATCCCGCCAGCGGTACACCAAGACCGTTGGCGCCTCGGGAGTCGCACCAGGGATGACAATGACTGTATCGAGCCAACCGTTCGAGGCCACCACAAACCCATCGGGAACGGCAACGGCGATTTCGGCTATCGCCTTATCGTGTGGGGCATCATTGCACGGCATCCAATAGCGGGCATCTTCGGGCTCGCTCATCGTATAGGCGAGGCGCTCTTCAACGAAGACGGAATCCCCCGCCGGACCGGTCCCGACGAACATCCCCTTGGGATAGAGGTAGAGCCCGAGATTGCGTTGCGTGTGTGACCGATAGGTGAGTTCGACCACCAGCGTATCGCCGGCGGAGGCAGGTGCAGGGAGCTCGACGATGATGCTATCCCCCGCTGGCTGGGAGACCACCGCAGGAAGGCCGTTTACAGTTGCCCTCTCCAGAGTCATCTCCGCAGCATCGAAGGCCAGTCGCAAAACCTGCGAACTGTCTACCCGCAGCGTGATGCGGTTGACACCGCGAAAGACCCGATCGTCTGGTGCCGTCCCCGTACGTGAGAGCAATTGGACCCAATCGAGAAAGAGCTCATACCGCAGGACATCGTACGGGCGCCACCGAATAGCCGATGGGCGAGCTTCCAGCCTGCCACGGAGAGCGTGCAGGCACACTTGGGGAGCCTCCCCTAAGGGCTCAGCCGCTACCGACTGGGGTAGTAAGCCTAAGTGCCCTCCAGCGTAGGCAGCCGATACCAGCATGACTGAGACGCAGGCACTGAAAAGCCAGTAGCTCATGATGTGCCAACCTCTTCCGGGGAACTTGACCGCATCTGCTGTGCGATAGTTTCCAGAAGTGCTCGATCGCTGAACGGGATGGCGGTATCGCCCACGACCTGATATTGCTCGTGCCCCTTACCGGCCACGAGGATGATATCGCCGGCGGTACTGAGCTCGACAGCGGTTCGCAGAGCTGCCTCTCGATCGAGAAGGCAGAGGACACGTTCAGCACGGTCGGACGGGATACCGGCACGGATATCCGCCACGATCTGCTCCGGTGCTTCGTGGCGGGGGTTGTCCGTGGTCAGCACAACTATATCGGCCCACCGCACGGCGATAGCTCCCATGAGAGGCCGTTTGGCTCGGTCGCGGTTGCCCCCACAGCCGAAGACGCAGAAAAGGCGTCCTCCCTCAGGGAGCAGAGGGCGCAGCGCCCTGAGGGCTCGCTCGAGGGCATCGGGCGTGTGAGCATAGTCGACCAATGCTAACGCGCCATTCGGGAGCGCAATGGGCTCCATGCGCCCCGGGGGGGCCTCCGCCTGAGCCACAGCTTCCTGAAGCAGGGATCCCTCTATCCCCCATATCCACCCCAGAGCCACCGCAAGCGAGGCATTGACAGCGTTGTAGGCCCCCAGCAGACGGCTCCGGAACTCTCTCCAGCCATCGGGAAAGCGCAGACGCCAACGGATTCCCGAGCGGGTGGATTCGTCCAGCTGGAGCTGAAAATCCATCTCTGGGTCAGAACCGAGCCGATATCGCCGTGCAGGAGTTGCCGCCTCGACCATCCAACTGCCCCATCCATCCCCGCTCTCATAAGCGAGAGCCACTGCCTCGGCCGGAAGGAGCTCGAAGAGACGCCGCTTCGCGCTAGCATAGGCTTCCATCGTGCCGTGGTAGTCCAAGTGTTCATGGGTCAGGTTCGTGAATACAGCAGCAGCAAATCGCAGAGCATCCACGCGATGTTGAGCCAGAGCATGCGAACTGACCTCCATGACGACAGCCTCGGCCCCCTGATTCCGCATCCAGGCCAGGAGAGCATTGAGTTCTACAGGAGCCGGGGTAGTATGCGAGAGCATGCGCCGTTGCTGGCCGAAGATGGCTCCCGTCGTGCCGATAAGGCCGGTTGCTATTCCGGCTCGTTCGAGCACGGAGCACAGGAAAAAGCTGGTTGTTGTCTTCCCGTTGGTCCCCGTGATCCCTATGAGGCGCAGTGTCGAGCTGGGCTCCCCGTAGAAGCGATGGGCCACCCACGAGAGCGCTACGCGACTGTTGGGGACGCAGACTACGGTACACTCAGAAGGGAGTGGCTCCGAGGGGACTGCTTCGCAGAGGACAGCCCGGACTCCACGCCGGAGAGCCTCAGCGATGAAGTCATGCCCATCCTGAGAATGCCCGCGTACGGCAACAAAGAGAGCCCCATCCTGGCAGCTGTGCGAATGCTCGCAGATAGCTGTCACCGGCACGGACACATCCCCCTGCACACACGTGTATGGCAGCCCCTCGAGGAGAGAAGCCAATGGAACAGGATGCCTTACCACGATTCCTCCTCTGGCTCAGCCGGCGGCTTGGGAACAATGTCCTCGACAGGCAGCTCCAAGAGCTCGGCAATCCGCTGGAGGAGTTGCCGCTCGAGAACGCCGTTGGAAGCCCAGAAGTGGACGCGGTTTGTAATGTATCCCTCCAGACCGCTGAGCTCAGCAACCAGGCGCAGCTCAACTCCTGCGGTATCGAGCTCACGGAGGCGGACAAGGTACTGGACTCGTCCATTCATCCAGCGTGCCCCGCGAATGCGGGGGATCTGAACGCTATAGCGCTCCATCACGGCCCGAGCGGAATCCTCGCCCGAGACCAGTACGCAGTACTCCGACCGTATCAGGCCTGACAGCAGCCCTGCCGTATCCTCTATCGAGCGCTCGTACTCGAGCTGACATCCACGCTCGATAATGGCCTGCTTGACCACACGCCAGACCTCCGGGAAGCGCTTCGGCAGAACGAGCTGAAATTCCTTCGCCGTTGCCATCCAGGTACAGCAGCACAGCAGCATTACTGCGGCCGAGCGGATCATGGAGCCTCGCCCTCCTGGACCAACTCGCCCGAACGTAGACGAAGAGCAAACACTTTTGAGACGCCCTCCGGCTGCATAGTAACTCCGTAGAGGGTGTCGACAGCTTCCATTGTACGCTTGTTGTGGGTGACGAGCACAAACTGCGTCGTCTGGCCAAAGCTTCGCAGCAGACGCAGGAAGCGGTCAATGTTGGCATCGTCCAGTGGGGCATCCACCTCATCGAGTACGCAGAAGGGGCTAGGCTTAACGAGATAGAGGGCGAAGAGAAAAGCCAGCACGACGAGCGTCTTCTCACCCCCGGAGAGCTGCTCCAGCAGCTGCGGACGTTTGCCCCGCGGTTTGGCCACAATCTCGATGGGCGCCTCCAGGGGCGTGCCTTCGCCAAGGCGCAGATCTGCTTCATCTCCTTCTGCAAAGAGCACGCGGAAGAGGCGTTGAAAATTCTGCCGTACCTGCTCGAAGGTCTTCACGAAGCGCTGCAGGGCAACGCGATGTGTCTCCTCAATGATACGGTCGAGTGAGTGTGCCGCTTGCTGCAAATCGGCGTACTGTGCCTCCAGCAGCCGCAGCCGTTCCAGGAGCTCCTCATACTCCTGCAGTGCGCGGAAGTTCACCGCGCCGAGCGCTTCCAGCTGCTCAGCCACTGCCCGAAGCCGCTGCTGGAGCTGCCCGATGGAGGGAAGCGGCGTTGGAAGCTCAATCTGAGAGGGCTCTGCAGCAAATCGCTCCCGGAAGTGCTCCGCAGCGCTATGGAGTTGTCCGCGTAGTTGCTCCCGGCGGAGTTCAGCCTCGTGGAGGCGCCTCTGAGAGGCGTCGAGCTGTTGCTGCACCTCTTCCAGCTGGCGGCGCAAAGTGGTATAGCGCTCGCTGAGGGACTGCTCCTGTTGCCGTTCGTGTTCGTAGTTGCGCTGCAATTGTTCCCACTGCTGTTCGAGCTTGGCAAGTTCCTCAGCGAGGGTTTCTCGTTGCTGGGAGAGCTGCTCGTAGAGTGCCACAGCTGCCACCCGTTCAGCTGCGCGCTGCTGCTGACGCTGTTCCTGCTGTTCGATCTGCCGCGAAAGTTCCTGCACCTTCTGCTGCACTCGCTCGAGTGTATGCTGGAGGGCGAGCCATTCGCGCTCGCTGGAGCGCCACTGCTGCTCTGCCGCCTCAAGCTCCATCCGGAGTTGTTCCTCGGTGCGGAGTGCTGTGGCCAGCTCCTCGCTGAGGGTTTCAAGTTCCTGCTGCATGGTGCCCAGATGTGCCTCGAGGTGCTGCAGGCGTTCAGCAACGGCGGCCTGTTCCGCTTGGAGGCGTTGCCAATGCTGGGCACGCTCTTGTTCGGCATGGGCTACCTCCTGTGCCTGAGCCGTCAGCTGCTCGATGCGCACGCGGAGTGAGTGGAGGATCCGCTCTGTATCAGCAAGGGCTAGACGCAGCGGCTCGGGATCGAGAGCCTCTTGCTGGCTGCGGAGTTCCGCCTCGGCGGCTTCGCACCGCTGAATTTCCTGCTCAATGTCCTCAAGCTGCCGGGCTACTCTCTCGAGTGTCCGACGGCGTCCAATCCACGGAGCTTGCGCTGCCCCATCCGTCCACCGGAGGAGGCCGCATCGGTGGAGAAAGACCCCTTCGGGCGTGACCACAGCATCGGTGTACCCTTGTTCGAAGAGCTCTCCAGACACCGTGAGAGAATCCACCACAGCAACGTTGCCGATGAGGGTTTGGAGGACGGTAGCCACTCGGTCGGGCAGTTCCACCATCTCCCAGAGCCATCCGCGGGCGGAGGGCGGAGGGCGGAAGGCGGCAGGGGCCCGCTGTAATGGCCAGGGCACAAAGAGAGCCCCCGTAGGAGCCACCGAGCGCACGCGCCCGAGCCAGCTTTCGAGCTGCTCCGGCCCAGCGGTGAGTATGGGGATCTCGGCTAGAGCACCGACTGCCGCGGTGAAGGCTTTCCGAAGCTCCGCTGGAACATCAGCATACTCAGCCACCAGGGCCAACTCCGCCTCTGGCAGGAGCCTGCGCAGGGCCTGGAGGAAGCTGTGTTCATTGACTAGCCCTTCGAGCCATTCCCGCTGAGCTCTGAGGGCCATGCTCTCCCGCTGCAGGTGCTCTCGGTGCTGACGGAGCTGGCGTAATTGCTCGTTGAGCTGTTCCAGCTGTCGGTGGCGTTGGTGGAGTTCAAGGCGGAGGCGCTCCCGGCGCTGGGAGTACTCATCGAGTTGTGCTTGCAGCTGCCCGCTCGTGGAGTCCAGCTCCCTGCGCCGCTGCTGGAGTCGCTCCAGCTCAGCGCCGAGTTGCTCCCCCTGCCGAGTTAGGAAGTCAAGCCGTGTGTGAAGGCGCTCGTACTCGACACGCTGCTGGAAGAGCGCCTGGCGGCGCTGCTCCACGTACTGCTGCCGCGGCGAGAGTTGTTGGCGCCAGTGATGGAGTTGCTGCCGTAGTTCCTCAACCCGATGGTGCGCGGCATGGTAGTTCTGTGCCAACACATTGCAGCGCTGCTGGAGTTCGGCGTACTGCTGCTGAAGGCCTTCTCTCTCCTGCCGGAGCCGAGTTAGCTCACCGTCGAGGCGCTCAGAGTCACGGCGGAGGCGCTCCACAGCGTCGCTACTTGCGCAGAGGCGCTCTTCGATTGCTGTGTAGCGCAGACGTAAGGTGTGGAGTTGCTCGTTCAGCTGCCGTTCCTGGTCTGCGTAGCGGTGGAGCTGCTGTTGGAGTTCTGCCCGACGTGTCTCAACTGCGGAGAGTTCTTCTCGGAGGCTTTTTGCCTGGAGAGTGAGATGCTCCACCGTGCAGTGATACTCCTTAATCTGCCCTTCGACCTGCTGCAATTGCTTCCACAGCTGCTGGTAGTGGACCGCTGCGAGGAGGCGTTCAATATCTGTGCGCTCTTGCTGCAACGTATGCCAGCGCCGTGTCTGTGCTGCCTGCTCATGCAAGGCAGCAGCTCGTTGCCGAAGCTCTGCGAGCAGATCTTCCAGGCGGGCCAGATCATGCTGTACGTGTTCGAGCTTGCGCTGGGCCTCACGGTGGCGGAGTTTGTACCGGCCAATACCTGCTGCCTCTTCAATGAGGCGGCGTCGCTCCTCCGGACGCCCATTGAGGAGCTCCTCGACCATGCGGAGTTCGATGACGGAATAGCCATGAGGAGCCAATCCCGTATCCAGGAAGAGCTCCTGGATATCTCGCAGACGGCACGGGGTTCCATTGAGCCGGTATTCACTCTCCCCACTGCGATAGACCCGGCGTGTGACCACCACTTGGGAGAATTCCACCGGCAAAATCCCCCCGGTGTTCTCCACCGTCAGCGATACCTCGGCCATCCCCAGTGGCTTCTGGGCACGGCTTCCGTTGAAGATCAGCTGCTCGAGTGTCTCGCAGCGGAGCACGGAAAGACGTTGCTCCCCGAGCACCCATCGGAGGGCATCGACGAGATTGCTCTTGCCACACCCATTGGGTCCCACAATAGCGGTCAACCCTTCAGGGAAGAGGAGCACCGTGCGCTGCGCAAAGGATTTAAAGCCGATGACCTCCAGGCGCGAGATCACCATACGGTCTCACCCTCTCCAGTTGTTGGAGCGCATCGCCCCTGAAAGCGCCATGGAGCTGCCCAATTCCAAGGGTTGCGCAAAAATAGCGTAATTTCGCCCGTGGTTGAAGTAGCTCCAAGGGGCACCCTGTGCCGACGGACGCCGTTCTGGTCACCGGGGCAAGCGGAGAGATTGGGCACAGCCTCATTGAGGCTCTCGCTGAAAGGGGAGTCACCATCATTGCTACGGACATCCGTCCCCTCCCTCCGCACATTGCGCGGTACTGCTCCGAGGTCTTGAAGGGGGACATCCTCGATCCCCTGCTCCACGAGGCGCTGCTCCACCGCCGCTTCGGGCAGGTCTTCCATCTTGCCGCCATTTTGTCCTCCCAAGCAGAGCGTGAGCCAGAGAGAGCTCACCAGGTCAACGTCGAAGGCACGCTCCGCCTCTTGCAGACGAGCCATCGTATGGCGAAACTCCGCGGGGAGCCCATTGTCTTTCTCTTCCCCAGCTCTATTGCCGTCTATGGTCTCCCAAGCCTGGAGGCAAAACGGTGTGCCGGGCGTGTGCGCGAGGATGAGTACCTGCGGCCCATGACCATGTATGGGGCCAACAAGCTCTACTGTGAGCTCCTCGGGCTCTACTATGCCCGCTTCTACCGCCGCCTTGATCCCGACGATGGAGCCGGATGGCTCGACTTCCGTGCCCTGCGCTTTCCCGGATTGCTTTCAGCCTTCACCCTTCCAACCGGTGGGACAAGTGACTATGCCCCCGAGATGCTCCACGCCGCAGCTCAAGGACAGCCCTATCGGTGCTTTGTCCGCCCCGATACAACCATTCCGTTCATGGCCATGCCCGATGCCGTCAGGGCCCTTCTTCTATTAGCTGAGGCAGCGCCCTCAGCACTCCAACAGCACGTCTACAACGTTACCGCCTTCTCGGCTAGCGCCGAAGAGATTGCTGCCGAAACACACCAGCTCTTTCCCAACAGTTCCATCACCTTTGACCCTGACCCACGCCGCCAAGCCATTGTCGACACATGGCCAGAGGATCTCGACGACAGCGCCGCCCGCCGCGATTGGGGGTGGAGGCCAGAGTACCCCCGCCACCGCACGTTCCAAGAGTACCTAGCCGTCAACATTCGCCGCCGCTACCAGAAAACCTACTCCCTTTAGCGCAGCTTCCTCCCCTCTTCGAGCAGTTCGTTGACCATGCTCAGCGATATCCCCTCGGCATAGTACCGCACGAGCGGTTCTGTCCCCGACGGGCGGATGAGCAGCCAGCCATTGGGGACGTAGAACTTATAGCCATCCGTGGTGTCAATGCGCTCGACCGGATATCGTCCGAGCCTGGCCGGCTGCTTAGCGCATGCCCGCAAGATGGCGGCTTTTTCTCGCTCGCTGACGGCAACATCAACACGGCGATACCGATGCGGCCCGAGCTCCTCATCCAGCTCTGCACTCAACTGCTTGAGCGTCTTCTGCCGCCGTGCGACCATCTCCGCCAGAAGGAGCCCACAGAAGATCCCATCCCGCTCCGGAATGTGAATAACGCTGGCAAAGCCCCCTGATTCCTCCCCGCCCAAGAGGACGCGCTCCTGCACCATGAGCTGCACGATATGCTTGAAGCCCACCGGCGTCACGTACAGCGGGATCTCGTGACGCTGGCAATACAGGTCCACCATGGAAGTGACCGAGACAGTTTTAGCAACAGCCCCACGGCGCTTCTTGTCCTCGTAGAGGTACTTGAGCAGGAGCACGAACAGACGCTGCGCATCTACGTAATTTCCTTCCTGATCGAGCGCTGCCAGCCGGTCAGCGTCCCCATCGGTCACCAGGCACAGGTCGTAGCGCCCCGTTCGACGCACATATTCCATCGTGGCGCGGAGGTGTTCCGGGATAGGCTCCGGCTGCCCCAGCTCTCCAAAGCTTGGATTGAGCTCAGCATGGAGCTCCTCAACCATGGGGAGCATAGCACGCAGTAGCCCCATCCCTGCCCCATACATGGGATCGTGCAGAATGCGCAGCCCTGAGCCCTGGATGAGCTCAAGGTCAATCTTCTTGCGGACATGCCGGATGTAGGACTCTCGAGGGTCGAACGGTCGAACGAGATTGCTGTGGACGTATTCCTGCAGAGATTTCACATTCCACCGCTTCGGGGGCTTACGCAGCACTTGCTCCAGATGGCGCTCCAGCTCGGCAATCTGCTCCGGCGTGGCAGGCCCCCCGAAGCTCCCCCGTACTTTGTACCCGTTGTAGACAGGCGGATTGTGACTGGCTGTGATGACTATCCCTAACGCCGCCCCCTTCTGCTTCGTGTGGAAGGATACAAGCGGCGTGGGCGCAAAACTCTCCATCAGATGGACGACAATATTTTCCGCCGCAAAGATCCGAGCCACCTCATGGGCAAACTCCCGGGACAGGAAGCGGGTATCGTAGCCGATGACAACAGCAGGATACTTCAGCTCGAGCGAGTGTACGTACCGAGCTGTCGACAAGGCCACCAGTCGGAGATTGTCCACCGTGAAATCGTAGGCTATCACCCCACGCCAGCCATCCGTCCCGAAGCGAATCATTGACCCACCCCCACCGATGACACAGATCGCTGAAAGAGTCCAAGCGTGCCAGCAAAGAGAGCCTGTCTACCTAGAGCTTCCTCGATTCGCAACAGCTCGTTGTACTTCGCTGTCCGCTCCCCCCGACAGGGAGCCCCTGCCTTGATCTGGCCCGCACCGAACCCGACGGCCAAGTGCGCAATGGTGACATCTTCTGTCTCGCCTGAGCGATGGGAGAGAATCGTCCGATATCCTGCCCGATGAGCAAGCTGAACGGTCTCAGCCGTCTCACTCAGGGTCCCCACTTGGTTTGGCTTGACGAGAATGGCGTTCGCTACGCCTTCTGCAATTCCGCGTGCGAGCAGGGCCGGATGCGTCGCGAAGATGTCGTCCCCGACCAGCTGCAGTCGACCGCCCAAGCGCTGAGTCAGCTTCTGCCATCCCGCCCAATCATCCTCCCCGAGCCCGTCTTCGATCGAGAGGATAGGGTAGCTTGCAGCAAGCTGCTCGTACCAGGCGATGAGCTCCTCGGCTGTCTGCGTCGGTTGCCGGGAGCGGGGAAACTCGTAGCCTCCATGACGCGCTAGCTCACTTGCTGCTACGTCGAGCCCGATAGCAACCTGCACCCCCGGCCGGTAGCCAGCGTGCTCGATGGCCGCCACGAGGAGTTCGAGTGCTTCTTCGTGCGAACGCACCTGTGGGGCAAACCCTCCTTCATCACCGACGGCGGTGCTGTAGCCGCGCACGCGCAAGAGGTCGCGAAGCGCAGCATAGATCTCTGCCCCCGCGCGCACGGCTTCAGCAAAGCTCGGAACCCCATGGGGGATGAGCAGGAATTCCTGCACATCGAGACTGTTTTCGGCATGGCGTCCGCCGTTGAGCACGTTGAACAGGGGTACGGGCAAGCACCGTGCGGCAGCTCCACCCAGGTAGGTAAAGAGCGGCAGACCGAGAGCTGCCGCTGCCGCCTGGGCTACGGCGAGTGAAACACCGAGCACAGCATTGGCTCCAAGCTCTGCTTTGGTCGGAGTACCATCCAGATGGCGCAGCTGCGCATCGATTGCCCATTGCTCGAGAGCATCCATCCCGCGCAGAGCTGGGGCAATACGCTCGTGCACATTGGCAATGGCTTTCTGCACGCCACGGCCCCTATACCGCTGCCCTCCATCGCGGAGTTCAACAGCTTCGCGCCGCCCCGTACTGGCTCCCGCCGGAACGGCTGCTCGCCCCCGCACCCCACCGGCGAGGATGACCTCCACCTCGAGTGTAGGCTGACCCCGTGAATCCAAGATCTCTCGAGCCCGTATCTGCTCGATGCAGGTCCGCCCACTCCCCATTGACACACCTCAGCTCAGAAGCGTAGCTGCTCTATCTTCTTCGCCAGCGCTACGTCAAGCGCTGTGATACCTCCACGGTCGTGGGTAGAGAGCATCACCCGCAGCTTGTTCCAGCCATAGAGAAGCACATCGGGATGGTGATCCATTGCTTCTGCCACGATAGCGATGGCATTGAGGAAGCCTACAGCTGCAGCGAAATTCGGCAACACAAACTCCCGCACTATGCTCTTCCCCTCACGCTGCCACAGCGGTAATTCCTCCAATGCCTGCTGAAGCTCTTCCTCACTGAGCAGCGGAGGACGCCCCATCGGTCGTCTCAGCCAAGAGTGCCTCCAGACGCTCTACGAGATATCCCTTCGGGACTGCCCCAATGATAGTGTCCACGTGCTCTCCGGCACGGAACAGCAGAAGCGAAGGAATTGCCCGGATACCGTACTGCATAGCAACACGCGGATTGTGGTCCACATCAACCTTGGCCACCTTGACACCGCGGCTGGCATACTCGCGAGCAATCTCTTCCACCACCGGTGCAATCATCCGGCACGGCCCACACCAGATAGCCCAGAAATCCACCAACACCACCCCAGGGTACTGCAACACCTCCGTGCTAAAGGTCTGATCGGTCACATCGACAGGCTTCATCGCTGCTACTCTCACTTCTGTACCTGACCCAAGGAAACGCAAGCAAAAATAGCAAAAAGCGCCTGCTCCCCGCAGCCGTGGCCTAAGCCTCAGCAGCCGCCGTGGAGAGAGATGGGTTACTCAATCTTCACCCTGCGCTTTCGTAAAGCCGAGGGCCCCATCCAGCTCGGAGAGCTTCTCCACGTGCATCCACCGATAGCCTTCGCCGACACGACGGAGTAGCTCTATGATAGCCGCCTCATCTGCTTCGGAGACGCCCTCCCGCAGCAGGAAGCGGCAACGGTAGTGATCGACAAAGTCCGGCATTGCCCCCGTCGGCGGGTACACCTTGGTCCCCCGGTTCGAGATCATCTTGAGCCGGAAGGGCGTTCCCTGGCTGAGACGCTCCAGCTCCGGCCCTAGCTGCTCGGGCAACTGAGCTGTCTCCACAAAGATATCCACTCCGATAACGCGCCGGGAGTTCGGCTGTACCCACACTAGATCCCGCCTCAATCGCGGAATACGCAAGGGCTTATACTGCCGCACGCTCGCCGTCTGTGGCTTCCGTCCGAGATTGGCAATGATGGCCTCCGTATAGGCCGTCGTCGAGGCTCCCCGATCGTAGCCCACGACATCCCCGGTCAAGACTCTCCCCTCCTCCAGCGTCACGAGAAGGGCATTCTCAATGAGCTCAGCTGCCTCAAACTCGCCCAAGTAGCGCAACATCAAGATGGCCGACCCAATGACTGCCGTCGGATTCGCTACGTTCTTGCCAGCATACTTCGGGGCTGAGCCGTGGACGGCTTCGAAAATAGCCACCTCATCCCCGATATTGGCCGATGGGGCAAACCCTAATCCGCCAATGAGCGCTGAGGTGAGATCGCTCAGAATGTCCCCATTCATGTTCGTGGTCACAATAACCTCGAACTGCTCGGGGCGCTTGACCAATTGGTGCGCACAGTTGTCCACAATGATGTGGTGCGCCTCGATGTCGGGGTACTCCTGGGCTATGTCCTCGAAGACACGCTTCATCATGCCCTCGGTCAGCTTCAAGATATTGGCCTTCGTAGCGCAATGGACACTGCGCCGCCCCTCGGCCCGTGCAAGCTCAAAGGCCAGCCGCACAACTTTCTCACATCCCTTCCGAGAGACGAGCTTGAGCGCCTGTGCTACCCCTGGGGTTTGCATGTACTCAATGGCCGCATAGAGATCCTCAACGTTTTCACGAACTACCACCAAATCGATCCCCCTCCCGCTGTACGGGGTCTTCACGTTCGGGTACTCCCGCACCGGGCGAACATTCGCATAGGTCTCAAAGAGCTTCCGCAGCGTGACATTTGCACTCTTCTCCCCGTAGCCTACAGGGGTCTCCAGGGGGCCCTTCAAGACAACACGCGTGCGCCGGATCGACTCAATAGTTTCGGCCGGCACCCCAGACTCAATCCCTTTCCGGAAAACGCTCGCCCCCGCTTGGCACTCCTCCCACTCAATCGATACACCGGCCGCTTCCAGAATCCGTCGCGCCGCCCCAACGACCTCAGGCCCAATGCCATCACCCGGTATGAGCGTTACACGATGTTTGGCCATGCTCACTCGCTCTTCCTCGTGACACCAGACCCTCTGTGGCAAAAATAGGGCAAAGCCAGAGCTCTACCGCTGATCGCCCCCCACCTCTGGATTGGGCATTCTGCCGCACTTTGGGGAAATTTTCCCTATCCCTGCTGCAGGCAACTCCTCAAACAAAAACCCCCGCCAATCGGCGGGGGTTGCTGTTCCCACAACTCACCTCTATCAGTAGCCGGTGTTGACAGCATCCTGCCACACACCGGGGTTCGTTGGGTCGTTACCGCAGTATGGACATCCCGGCGCAGCGCACGGATCAGTCCCCTGCCCCTTGGCGAGCGTCATTTCCATCTCCTCCAGAAAGCGCTGCACTTCCCGCAACTGCCCGACGAACTCCATGAAGTCCTTCATTGCTGCCCCTTTGGTTTGTTGTTGCACATCCACGTTTCCTCGCACGCCATCTACCGAAGCCAACCCCTATGCCATATCGGCAGATTCTCTCTCCTCGGGTGGAGGTTCTCCTGTAGCCGCTAGCGCCTCAGGGGAATAGACGAGGCGATCTTCATCCGGGAAATACGCCACCCAGCCCGGGCGTGGGCGATACCCCTGTTCCCCTTCCTCGAGCGTTGGAGCCTCTGCTCGTAAGTGCTGCCACTCCTCTGGTTCGGGATCCCCTACGAAGTAGGGCCCTTCCCCACGCCGGAAGGGAATCTGGAGGTAGAAGATGGAGCCTTTGCCTCGGCAGGATTCGCACCATACACGGCAACGCATACGGTCGGCGAGCCACTTGACGATATAGAGTCCCAATCCCACGCTTGGTTCCCCGAGCGTGGGATGGACATTCTCTGCCCGCCCAAGCTTCTTGAACAACTTGGGCAGCTCTGACGGCGGAATACCAACCCCTTCGTCTTCAACTGCAATCCGAGCCCCTCCATCGGCTGTACGGCGCAGCCGAATCCACACCCGTGCCCCCTTGGGGGAGTACTTGATTGCATTGAGGAGGTAGTTCGTGAGTATCTCCTGCGTGTGTGTCCAATCCATTGGCACGCGGAAGGGGTCTTCCTCGCTGTCGACGATGACCTGGATGTCTTTGTAGCTGATCTCCCGATGCTGGTAGGCAACAATGCGACGCACCAGCTCCCGGAGGTCGTCCACCTGATAGTAGTGCTGCACCCCCTTCATCTCCAGCGTCTGCCACCGGGAGAGGAGCTGCAGCTCATCACGCAGATGCTCGGAAGCCCGCAGAATATAGTCGGCCGTCTCTAGGATGACCGATGGCTCCAGCCGATTCAGCCCCTTGAGGATGAGATCGGCATTGGTCATAATTCCCCCGACGAGGTTGCGGAGCTCGTGAGAGAGGACGGAGAGCAGTGTAAAGCGCTCCTCCATGGCGCGCTGGTACTCCGAATAGGCGCGCTCGACTTCGGCGCGCTGGCGGTCTACCTCCGCTAGTGCTGTCGCCAGCTCCTCATTGCGCAGTCGGTAGAGCTCCCGCTCATAGCGCAAACGCTCCATTTCCAATTCCTTCTCCAGCACCGTGATGGCCTGCTGCCGACGCTGACCCAGGAAGCGCTCGTAGAGGGCCCAATAGCGCTTGTAGTAGTCTAGGGCCTTGTCCAGCACACCCTGCTCTTCGAAGATGCGTGCGCACAGGCGCGTAAACTCCATCTCCCAGAAGAGCATCCCATGCTGTCGCGCCAGTTGCATCCCGATGTGGTAGTGCTGCAACCCAACCTGGAAGTCCTTCATGGCAATGAGCACATCCCCCAACTCCCGCCGCAGTTTGATTGCTAGGTTGACATCCCGGAGGTGCTGGAACTTCTGGAGTATTTGGCGCAGCTCGTAGAAGGCATCCAGTGTCTTCCCCTGGTGGAAGTAGAGCATGGCGAGCGTGGAGAGTGTGGCAGCCTCCCCGAGTTCATTTCCCATACCTTTGTACAGCGCGAGAGCTTCCTCCTGGTAGCGCTGTGCTTCCTCCCACCGGCGCTGGAGCGCCATGAGGTGCCCGAGATTCGAGAGCGCCAGAGCGAGCATGTACGTTGTCTCCGTCTCCCGCAGCAGCTCGCAGGCTTGCTGCAAGAAGGCTTCCGCCTCCTGGAAGCGCCCGAGCTGCACGTAGACACCGGCAATCCCAATTGCCGTAATGCCCAAACCCCGCTTATCCTCCAGCTCAACCTGGTGCCGATATGCCTGCAGGAGGCGACGGAGCCCTTGCTCGAACTGCCCCAGAGCAGCATACACACTCCCAATATTGCTCAGAGCAGCAGCCCAGTTTCGCTGTGCTAACTGATTGTGTGGATCGTTCTGCAGGAGCTGCTCACACAACTGCTGGGCCCGGCTGTAGTAGTCATAGGCCTTATCCCACTGCGCCAAGCGCATGGAGATCCCACCCAGCACGAGCAGGGTAGGGATGACCCACCGGGTCTCATCGTGGCCCTCAAACCAGGCGAGCGCTGTGCGAGCAGCCTGGAGGGCCTGCTCTGCATCGCCGGTGAAAAAGAAGAGTGCGGCACGATTGCGAAGGCAGTGGGCGCGCCTACAGTCATCGTTGAGCTCCTCGAGCAGAGATTCGGCATAAAGGGCTGCATTGAGAGCTTCCCGAGGGCGGGAATGGCACTTGGACCAGGCATACTTATTGGCGATATCCACACGCTCTGCATCGCTACTGGCGCAGCGCAGCTGCTCCTGCAGCTCCGGATCGAGCTTCTCCCAAAGATCCATCGCACCTGGCATACCTGTATTGGGGTCGACGAGCATGGCTGATTCATTGGCAATTATCGTGCCGAAAAGGGCGATTCCACGCCCGGCAACTGTTCCAAGAGACGAAGTTGCTGCTGTAAGGGGAAGCTTGCCAGCAAGCGGAGCCGGACCACCGAAGGAGGTTCCCCCTGCTGGATTGCCACCACACCCTCGGTCATCATGCGCCAGAGGTTCACCTCTTCGTGGTGGAGGGCGCGTAGCTTGTCGGCGATGGGAAGCCAAACGATGTTAGCCATGAAGATGCCCCACATTGTGGCAATGAAGGCGGTAGCGATGTGGCGGATCAAGATCGCAGGATCATCCCCGGCAGAGGCGAGCGTTGCAATAAGGCCCATGACGGTCCCGATGATGCCCATCGTCGGCGAGTAGCCCCCCATTTTGACGAACAGATTGATGTTAGCCTGGTGGCGGGCGGTGAGGAATTCAAGCTCGAGTTCACTAGCCTGCCGGAGGGCCTCGGGCTCCATGCCGTCGATACTGTGCTGGAGGAGCTTCCGCAGGTAGGGATGGTGGACTTCCGGCAGATGGCGCTCCAGACCTAAGACCCCATCCCGGCGGGCGATGGCGGCAAAGTGTACGATTTGCTCCATGAGTTGTTGGGGCTCGTAGTGCCGGGAAGCAATCGCCAGAGCAATCAGCCGTGGGATGCGCCGCACCTGCTCCCACGTGCTTCCAGCGATGGTAGCAGCGAAGGTACCGCCGAAGACAATCATCAAGGCTGGCAGCAACACGAGCATCCCCGGAGTACCGCCTTCGAGCACGAACGCTCCGAAGATGCTCCCGATGCCGAGCAGGATTCCCAGAAGCGTCGTTGCCTGCATAGCGTCACCGTAGGACGTCAAAGAGGCTCAGCCCCAGAAGGCGTGCGCTCGTTTGCAGGAGGGCTTGGAGGGCCGTCTGACCCTGATGGAGTTCCACTGCCAGTCGAGCCAGGTCAGCATCTTCGGCTGCCGAGCGGAAGGCCCGCAGATGGGTGGCATAGTTCTGCAACTGCTGTTGGAGGAGCTCCCAGCGCTCCTGCCGAGCGCCAACGCGGGCTGTGGCACGGGCCAGAGAGGCCTGAAAGGCTGCCACCTGGGGCAATAGCGCTTCGAGACGCTCCCGTTCAGCAGAGGAGAGCCCTTCCTCGGCAGCCCGAGGGCTTCCGTCAGCACGGTAGGCCAGCAGGTTGTACGCTCCGAGCAGCAGGGTAAAGAGCTCTACCCCATCACGCCCGAAGAGCTCATCGGCCTGCAGCGAGAGAATCTCTGGCTGGCCTGGGAAGAGCTCTAGGGAACGCCCAGTGAAAGTGCCACGGAATTCCACCCGCAGTCCCGAAGGATTCTCCTGCGTGGGCAGCTCCTGCCGGAGGAGGAAGGGCCCTTGGCCATCGGGGAAGAGTGTGCGCGTCCCACCCAAGAGATAGCGCCCATCGGCATGGGCATTGGCAAGGGCGAGCATATCGTCCAGACGTTGGCGCAGCTGCTGGGCTAGGAAGGCGGGTTTGTCGAGATTCTTCGGGTCGAGCGCCTGCACGAGGAGTTGCCTCACCTGCAGGAGTGTATCCTCGAGCGCCTCAGTAAAGGTGTGCAGGAGCTGCTGTTCCTGGCTCATGGCCTGCAGAAGTTGGATACGGCGTTCAGTGAGCTCCTGGAGGAGGTCAAGCCGGCGGGCCCTGCTGTAGGCAGAGGGGTCGTCGGCCGGAGAGGTAATCTGCTTTCCCGTTGCCAGCTGTTGCTGGAGGCTCAGCAACCGTTGCTGGAGGCGCTGAAGTCCGTATTCGGCCGTGCGGAAGGGCTGTTGCCAGGCAATGCGCATGTCAGGTACCCATGCGGAGGAGGGTATCCAGCAGAGAGGCTGCAACGGTTGCCACCCGGGCGGCAGCCTCGTAAGCTTTCTGGTAGCGGATGAGGTTCATTGCTTCCTCGTCCATGTTGACTCCTGACAAAGCCTGCCGCTGCGTCTCGAGCTGCTGGAGGCTGCTCTGGAGCCACTCATTGCGCTGCTGTGCACTAGCCAGTATCTCTCCTATGCGAGTCACCATCGCCGCAAAGAAGCCCTGCGCCGTGTAACCTCCCGCAAAGACAGGCAGTTCGGCCAGCGCGAGGAGCTGTTGCGCAATAGCGGAGTTGCCGGGTTCGCCAGCTCTATCGGCCAAGGGTAGCGCCTGCGGGGCAGCGGCCACATCCGCAGAAAGGCGAAGTGTCTCCATACTCTGGCCCTCGAAGAGGCGGCGCCCAGGCGGAGAGGGCCCCGTATCGTTGAGCCCATAGCCGCGAGCTACAAGAGCATTGACGCGGTCGACCCACTGCGCTACGAAGCTATCCAGCTCACGGGGCAGCGACAATGCCGTACCCTGCTCCTGGGGATCGAGCGTGACATTGTAGTGTTCGAGCAGGCTCCCAAGCTCTCCTTCGGCAAAGGAGAGCACCGGGTCCGTCCCTCCAGCTGGCAGACTCACCAGGAGCTCGGCATGGTATTCCCCGGTTGCCCTCACGGAGCTCTGCAGACGCAGTGGGAGCACGGTCGTCTCGGCTAAGAGAGTATGTCCTGCCAGGGAGACAGTGACCCTACCGCGGGCATCCACTGTGGCAACAACAGGGGCAAGACGAGCCAGTTCGTTGAGGAGGCGTGTCTGTTCATCGGCAAGCGCTTGAGCCCGCTCACTTCCCTCAGGAGCCAGAGCCCGAGCGGCATTGACATCGGCCAGCTGCTGGAGCAGTCGATTAAAGGTCTCCGTACGTTCGGACAGCTGCTGGAGGAGCTCTGCGCGTAGGGCACGGAGCTCTGCCCCCAGCTGCCGGAATCCTGCAGCCAGCTCAGCAGCCCGCTGCAGCAAGAGCTCTCGTACTGCGAGATCCTCGGGCCGTACCACTGCTGCATGGACAGCATCGAAAAAGCGCTGGAACAGACCCGCTATGGCCTCCTGACCTGCTTCCCCAAAGAGCGCAACCAAACGCTGGAGGAGGAGCTCATCGGCTTGCGTACGGCTCTGACGACTGAGCAGACTGCGGATCTGCGTATCCAAGTAACGATGCCGGAACTCCGCCAGCAGTTCTACTCGTACCCCCGTACCCATCCGCCCGGGCTCGGGGACAATAGGGCTGAAGTGCGCGCGGCGCCGCGTGTAGCCAGGGGTGTTCACATTGGCAATGTTCCCACTGGTGATGTCGAGAGCACTCTGGTGGGCCAGCAAACTACTGCGGGCAATGTGGAGGGCACGAAAACCCATCGCCTACGCCTGCCGATTGTAGAGATGTCCATCGGGTGCCAGCGCCTCCCAGAGAGCCGCCGTATGCTCGTGCGCCCGCTGCGCCAAGATCCGATTCAGCTGGAGGAGATGCCGGACTTCGCGGGCCTGGATGCGAATACGCTCCCACCGCTGCTGCAAGGAAGGCTCTCGTTCGATACGCTCTCCCAGCTGCACACATTGCCGCTGCAGCGCCTCCAGTTGCTGCAGGAGAGCCTGCTGCTGCGCCACCAGCGCTTCGACGGCGCCGACCCGGAGCGCAATCAATGCCTGTCGCTGCTGCCACGCATTCTGCTGCAGCGCCACCAGGGTTGTCTCAAGCTGCGCCAATATCTTGTGCACCTCTTCCATCGGGCTGCCTCCAATGCTGTCCATTATCGCCGGAAAGTATCGGCAGCTTTGGCAGAGCCTTGAGTGGCTCAGCCGTGGCTTTCGCAGGCTAAGTGCCTCGGCACCAGGGGGGCTTTTGCGTATTTTTGCATCGCCTCCGCTGGAGAAATCGTCTGGCAAGCCGCCCCATCTGGGCTGTGAAGATCTACCGACACATCTCTGCGAGCCCCCAGCTCCACAGGGCCATAGCAGGTATGAGGGGGAAGGCCAGAACTCGAGAGGGGCCGCCGATGGCTGGGTGTTGCCCGTGGTTGGATACCCGTACCAACCGATGAGACGAGCACCACTGCGAACAGCCCGGGGAGTAGCGCAATTGTGTGCTCGTATTGCCTGGGAGAAAAAGGCTGACGACATCCTCGTGCTGCGGATCGGTGTCCTAGAAAATGCACCGGCGGAGTACTTCGTGCTGGCGACCTGTCAGACGGATACCCACCTACGGGCTGTAGCCGAAGCCATCGAGGAAGCCACCCGCCAGCGGGGCATACCGGCACCACGCCGAGAAGGCTGGGAAGCACTCCAATGGGTCTTGCTCGATTACCTCGACGTTGTTGTACACCTCTTCCGGCCCGAAACCCGGGCTTACTATCGGCTCGAACGTCTCTGGGGGGATACGCCAATGCTGCGGCTCTCCGAGCAGAGCCGGCGCCTCTACACGGTCAGTCCCGCCGTCTCTGAACATTCCAGCGATGCTCCTGGAAAGCTATCTTGAACCGTACCTGCACGAGGCCTTGGAGCGCATCGGCGCGGCTGGGCTCGTCAGCCCCGAGTTCGAAGTGCCAAGGGTACCCGAACACGGGGACATAGCAACGACTGTTGCACTGCAACTTGCTCGCTTCCTCCGGCGCCCTCCACGCCACATTGCCGAAGAGCTCGCACGCCACTTGCGTTTGCCCGCACATGAGGTGAGCGTTGAAGTTGCCGGCGCAGGCTTTCTGAACTTCCGCTTCACGGCAGACTTCTTCACCCGCCTCCTCCGCCACATTGCCGATCTCGGCGATAGTTTCGGCCGCTCCACCATTGGAGCGGGCAAGCGCGCCAATGTGGAATACGTCTCCGCTAACCCTACCGGGCCGCTCCACCTTGGGCATGGACGCAACGCTGCTCTGGGGGATACCATCGCCAACCTCCTGGCCTGGTGCGGCTACGAGGTAACGCGGGAGTACTACTTCAACAACGCAGGACACCAAATGGCCCTGCTGGGCCAGAGCATCTACGCCCGCTACCGCCAACTGCTGGGCGACGATTACCCCTTCCCGCCTGACGGATACCACGGCGAGTACATCTGGGACATTGCCCGCAAGCTCCTCGAGCGCTATGGGACCTCGCTCCGCCAAGAAAGCGACGAGCACGTGGCCATCTGCCGTCGCGAGGGCGAACGTTGGTGCTTTGCCCATATTCGGCGGACGCTCGAACGCATGGGCATCCGGCATGACGTCTACTTCAACGAAGACAGTCTCTACCACGATGGCAAAGTCGACTCCGTCCTCAATGCCCTCCGGGAACGCGGCCTCCTCTACGAGCGCGATGGGGCTGTCTGGATCGCTTTGAGTCGCTTCGGACGCCAAGACCGTGTGCTGGTTAAATCCACTGGCGAAGGTACGTACCGGCTGCCCGACATTGCCTATCACCGTGACAAGCTCGAACGGGGCTACGATCTCATCGTAGACGTCCTCGGGGCCGATCACATCGCTACCATCGACGATGTCCTCACCGCTTTAAAAGCCCTCGGCTACGACACGACACGCATCACCGTGGTGCTCCATCAATTCGTCACCCTGACCGAGGGAGGCCAGCAGGTGAAGATGTCCAAGCGCTCGGGCAAGAGTTACACGCTCGACGAGTTGCTCGACGAGCTTGGCCCCGATGTGGTCCGCTTCTTCTTCCTCATGCGTGCACCGAGCACGCACCTGGAGTTTGAGCTCGAACTAGCACGCCAGCAGACCGAGGCCAACCCCGTCTTCTACCTCCAGTATGCCTACGCTCGCATCTGCTCCATCTTCCGGCACGCCCACGCTCGTGGTATCGTACCCGACGAGGCTGCCGATGTACGCTGCTTGACCCTCCCGCCTGAACAGACCCTTATCAAACTCCTGGTTCGCTTTCCCGAACGGATCCGAAAGGCTGCGCAACTCTACGAACCCCAGCTCCTGGCCGAATACTTGCGCGAGGTAGCCCAGGCCTTCCACACCTTTTACCACGAATGCCGTATCGTGGGGGCAGAAACCCCAGAACAGATGCAGGCTCGCTTCGTGCTGGCCCGTGTCACACAGCGAGTACTGCGCAATGGCCTGGCTATCTTAGGCATCAGCGCCCCCGAGCGCATGGAGCGCGCCGAGGACTGACTCACACTGAAGGCCCCTTGTCACTCGTTTCATACTCTGCGCATCTCTGCGATGCTTCAGCGGCTATGCTCGTTCGGCTCTCCCTCGAGCTTTTTCTGAGCGAAGACCGAGAGACAGCGCAGTACCGCATCCAGAGCGCCTTCCGTACACATTGGCAGGCCCTTCGGGAGCACCGCCTCTTCCCAACGTGGCAGCAAGCTCAGACATTGCACACCACCCTCCAACAGCTCCTACAGGAGCGACAGGCCATTGAAGAGGCTCTGCCCCATACGGTGGTCGGAATCGACTGGAAATCTCTCCGCCTGGAACGCAGACCGGCATACAGCTCAGCTGCCCGCGAAGGCTTCCTGCAACAGGTCTTCGCCCTGGCGGAGTGGGCTCTGCCCGAGCTGGAGAAACTCTGCCGCGAAAGCCATGCGCTCTACGACTTTGCCACCGAACATATCGCCCTCCACGAAGTCGGCCTCTGCCTCCCACACCGCAGCCAGGGCTTCCTGCTGATTCCCTACCGCGCACAGCAACAGCTCTTGATTTGGCACTACCAGCTCCAGACTCTCTTCGATGCCTCGCAGCGACACCCGGTACAGCTGCAGGCTGTAGCTTCACTCCCGCTGAGCCCCATTTGGACACCGCAACTGTGGCAGAGTTTCCTGCGCGAGCGCTTCCCTCACATCCGGGGAGCGCTTTACCTATGCGACAGCGACGAGGACTTCCCTCTCCGGGAAACCCTCCTCCCCATTGCCGAAGAGCAGTTAGCACTGCGGGTGGGCATGTAATATTCGACCGCCTGCAACGTCTTTGGCATCGGCATGCGGGGATGGATGCTGGTCTCGACGGGATGAGAGAACCCAGGAGCAGCATGCCGTGCGCGGCCGGCAACGCACGTCAATCCAACCGGCCAACGAAAAGTGCCGACGCGGTCTCGTACCGCATGGCTGCCTAATCCGAGGGATTAGGCGCCATCGTCTGTCCGGTAGCGTGCCCATCCGCTCCGTGGCAGGCGTGGACTCCAGATGGGCAGCGGTGGAGGACTATCGCCGGGTACCTCCAACGCTTTCGGCAACGGCGATAGCTTCGGTTGTCCTGCCGCTCGGAGCCGCCGAAGCGAAGGAGTGAAAGAGCGGCTGAGCATGGAGAAGCTCTTGGGTTCGCATCTCGGACGTGGGTTCGACTCCCACCATCTCCACAAACATCCCTGCCCTCCCATTTCGCCACCACAACGCCCTGCCGTACATACCTCCACCCACAAAACACCTACGCCCCCGGATCTCCGGGGGCGTAGGCTTTCTCTGGGGCTACTCCCCGTATCCCTACGGGGCTAGCGCAAACGGCAGAGGGGTTGTGTGATGGATCCTGTAGCTGTCTGCACGCGCACAAAGTATGTCCCGCCCCCTATACCTCCGAGCGACAGCAGCCGTTCGTAGATCCCCTGCGTCCGATATCCCTCATCCTGTCGGTAGACAACCTCACCCAAGGGCGTAACCACCTCCAGCTGCACTGGAGAGTCCTCCGGTACCTCGTACCGAATCCACACTGCATCGGTAGCAACTGGATTCGGGAACACCTCCATGCGCAGTTGCCATTGATGCCAGGGCTGCCCAGCAGAGACAACGTAGTCGGTTCGGATGGGGTCATAATTGGCCCAGGGCAAATCCCAGCGTTGATCCCCAAAGGCTCCACGGTAGGGCACCCGCTCAAACCAGGGATCATCAATGGGCACGACACCCGACCGCGTAAAAGACGCTGTGTTCAAATACGGGGCTGTCGAACGCGGCCGCGGATCGAAGAGGGCATTGTCGTCATAGGCAAAGGGATTCTGCAGCTGTGCCAGCAGCGGCGAAGCCGCATACAGCTCATTGGCAAAGGCTGGCGTAGCAATCCAGCCCGTCGTCATTCCGCTCGGAGGAGTTCCACCGGCAAAGTTGAGCCACGTGCCCTTGATGCCGAAGAAAGATACGTTGCGAATTTGGAGCGAATCCGCATATGCTGCAGCCATCGTGTTAGCATTGGCAATCTCTACCCCACGCGGCCAACCCAGAATGATAGAGTTGAAGACGCTCGTACGAGCGTTACGCCGAATCTGAATAGCGGCCCCATAGTAGCGGCTGTACTCCCGCCCAGCGCTCCACGCCGTGTCCTGAAGGGGGCCGATGGAGGTAACATTCGAGAAGATCGGAGTTGTATAGGGCTGGTTGTAGGAGGCCGCAGCGTCGTTGTCCATTTCAAAGAGCTGGCTTGTGGAGACATCGGCCACTTGGGGCTTGCGGACAGACAATGCAAACTGCACTCGCCCACGCCAGCCATTGTCTCCATCGAAGTCATCGTCGAGCGTTGCGTAACTGATCAGATATCGCCCATCGACGGTGCCACCGAACCATTCGAAGCCATCGTCATTGGCGTACGACACCTGAACGTACTCAATGACCGTACGGCGTCCAACGCCTCCGAGGGTGAGTCCATTGAGCTCTTGATTCGGAAAGGCAGCAATCCCAGCGAATTCAATGCGAACATAGCGCAGGACACCGGAGCTATCGTCATCATCATTGCCGCCAAACCATCCCCGTACACGCTGGGCATCAGCTATACCACCTTCGAGAGCAGCTTGACCACCGGGATTATTGACACGAGCGCGCCCACAGATCTGGACGCCTCCCCAATCACCGGAAGCCCGCTGCCCAGGAGGGGCTGAACTAGTAAAGACGATCGGGGCATCAGGACGCCCATTGGCGTAGATGATGCCTCCGCGATTGATGCAGAGCGAGGAGTTCTGCCCTACAGTATCGCCCACAATGATTGTTCCCGGCTCGATGCGGAGCACACCGCCGCTGTCGACAAAGACATAGCCATCGAGACCGTAGATTTTGTTGCGCGAGAGCGTGACCGTTGTCCGGATCGGATCGCGCAGGACGGAGTCGACCCGAATTGGCTCAGGCTGCTCGATGGTGAAGGGAGCATCGTTGATGTCGGAGACGGCTTCATTGAGCGAGCCATCCGGATTGACGAGCACAATCCGCACATACCCCGTCGTTGTACGCACAGCCGGTACTCGGAACCCACCCGCATACCGCAGCCGTGTGCGGCCGCTGTCCTTGACGGCTGTTGCCCCTGGCAGATCCTGCCACGGCCCCGTGGGAGAGGTCCCAAATTGAAAGCGCCAGACGGGATAGACAGTGCTGCGCCCCGTTGTATCCCAGAACCACTCCAAATCCTGAGACGTCCCAGCCCGATAGACCTTCCCGCCCTCGGGCTTGAGGAGTCGGACACTGGTTGGCATCTGGGCAAGAGCCAGCACGCCAGAGAGGAGAAGACCAAAGCAGATCATACTGTGTCGCATGAGCCACACCGCAAGAGCTTGTGAGACATACACACTCCTAGCGCACCTGGTATCCTAGACTCAAGCTCACCGTTCGGGGTCGACTCTGCCGATGAACCTCCAGAGCTCCCTGCTCCCACTGTACGGGGCGCCCGAGCAGATTGCGAACTTTCAGCCCCAGCGAGAGGCCGGCCGGCAGCGGCTGCCGGTAAATCAGATCGAGCATATCCTGCGGCAGTTCGTAGATGTGCGGATCGGCAAAGACATACTGCTCAGGCTGGCTGACCTTGACGATACGGCGCCCCACACGGTTCCAGCTCAGACTGAGCTCCCCCTTCCATGGGGTCAACCAGCTCAGAGTTACATTCAGACTATAGGGGGCCTGGCCCCAGAGCTGACGTTCAACGACAAGCCCTCCACTACGCACACCGACTCGGCTATATATCCAGCTGTAATTGCCCGCAACCATTAGCGACCTCCCCCAGGGGCCGAAAAAGTCCAGATTCTTACGCACTTCGAGCTCAATCCCCAGCAGACGGGCTGGATTTTCAGCATTGGCAAAGGTACGCGTGAGCTCACTCTGCTGTGGGAAGATGGTCTCCTCGAGCGCCTTCTCGATTCGCTTAGCGAAGGCCCCAACTCCAAGGTACTCAGCTGGGGTTGGATACCATTCCCAGCGCACCTCTGCGTTCCACGAGAAGGCAGGCTCGAGCGTAGGATTGCCCTGGACAAGCGCTTGCTCGGCAACGTCGAAGAAGGCAAAGGGGGCCAGTTCACGAAAGCTCGGCCGCGTTACGGCAGGGAAGAACGCTGTACGGATTTGCATGCGCTCGCCCATCAGTACGATAGCATTGAGCGTCGGCAACCATGTCAGCCACTGATGGTTCTCCTCTACGGGCTGTTCATTGACCAGATGGCTAGACAGCTGCTGTCGTGCCAACTCTGCACGCAGGCCGATGGCTAGGCGCACCGGGAGCGACAGCACAGTAGCCGGAAGCTCTACAGCAGCATAGGTAGCCCACACCTCCTCACGGGCCCGGTAGGAATCGCTCAGCTTTGTATCCTCGGAAATCCCCAAGCCATCCTCACGGAAATTCTCGGCCCGGAGCAGTTCTTCCGGTGGTGCGGTAAAGTCAATATCTCGTGCTCCTCCGCGAACCTGGATAAGGGTGAGCGAACGTGCCCAGAAGCTACGTCGGCGCTCTTCCCACGAAGCCCCAATACGGAGGCTACCCAGAGCAAAGGGCAGGCGTCCACGGACGGAAACCGACTGCATCTTCTCCAGCAGGTCTGTGAAGAAGTGTCCAGCACGAGTACCATCACCTTGTTGCGTGCTGGGGATCTCAGCAATGTAGGGCTCGTTCGGATCACCGTAGCTCTGCCTTTGATAGCGCAGACGCCGTAAATCAGGCTGCTGCTGCCGCCCCTCGCCCAGCCCCAGCGCCCACTGCAGAGCGTAACCGTCCACGGCGTGCTCCCCGCTCAGCTGCGTGCTCCAGAGCTGGTACTGAGTGGGGTGGTAGACATAGTGGCGCAAGTCCAGAAACTGATAGCCCTTGTCCGCTCCTTCGAGGAAGAGGAAGCGATCGGTGAAGGTGCGGCTGAAAAGGTTCTTCAGCGACAGCCGATGGGCTTCACCGAGCCGGTAACCTGCATTGAGGAGCATCGCCCAGTTGACCTCTCGGAGGCTCTCCGAGCCGGCATGCTCAAACAGGAGCGAGCGGTCGGCCAAGAGTCCACGCCAGAGCACAGCGTGCGTAGCTGCTGAGCGGTCATAGGTGAGTGCTCCAATGAGGCCAATCTCAGAGTGATCGCCGAGCGGAAATCGCCACCCAGTGCTGAGGGCCAGATTTGGCAGCAGCATTATCGTGCCCGTATCGCGGCGCCATAGGTCGTGATTGAAGCTGCGCCCGAGTGCAACCCACTGCTGCCGAGCGCCACTGGTGTCATACAGATCCCAGACCCGGCGCAGGAGCTGGTTCATCTCCTGCCGAGAGTGCGGTACATTGCTGGGCAGACGGCGCCACTGGGTATCCCAAGCCAACCAATCGCTCGAGCCCCCTGGATAATGCTGGAAGGCTCCCCGACGGAAGCTGAGCTGCGCAACGTAAGGGGAACCAATGCGCACCTGGAAGAAAGGTTGCTCCGGGATATCCATTGTCTGGAACTCCACCACGCCCCCGGCAGCCGTAGGAAGCTCAGCAGTGGCTGACTTGGCAACAGCAATGTGCTCGAGAAGTTCGCTTGGGAAGAGCTCAAGTGCCACTGCCCGCCGATCTGGCTCCGTCATGGCAACCGGCAATCCATTGAGCAAAAGCGCACTGTAGCGCTCGTTAGTCCCGCGGATGAATACATACTTGCCCTCGCGGACGGTCACCCCAGTGATGCGCTGGAGGGCCTGCCCTGCATCGGCATCCCCAGAACGCTGCATCTGTTCGGCAGCCATGACTTCCATGACACTTGCAGACTGCCGCCGTACACTCAATGCACTTTCAACACTGCCCCACTCACGGCGTGCCTCCACCACAACTCCCGCCAACTGCCGAGCCGTCGGGTACAAGCGGACGGCAAGCCGCACTGTATCAGCACCGCGCAGCTCCACACGCTGCTCTCCAACCGTATAGCCCACCATGGAAATGCGCACCTGATACGTACCCGGCCGCAAGCGCAGGCGAAACCTGCCCTGGAGGTCGGCATAAGTTCCCGTCGTATCCGGCCCCATCGCTACGACGGTTGCTCGCCCCAGAGCCTCGCCTGTCTCTGCATCGCGTACGGTCCCTATCACTACTCCATCCGGCTTCTGAGCATACCCGACCGAAACACATACACCGATCAAGGCACCCAGCAGGAAGAGAGCAGAACGCATCATGAGACACCAGCATTTCGTGAGACGTACCCTCTGCCAGGTGCGAAATTCCCCCACCACCGTAACGCATGTGTTACCGCAACGTTAGAGACACGTAACGTCGGCAGTGAAAGGTCTCAGGGCCGAAGAGGAGCCATATAACGGCAGTGTGCACATTGCCACTGCTCTGCTATCTCGGGGGATTCCACCTGCAGAGCAACGTGGTGGACACCGAAGCGCTCCTGCAACAGACGGCGGGCACTGCCCAAGATGGCATCTCGGGAGGCTTCCGGAGCCGCTACTACGTGGGCGCTCAGTACTACATCCTGCGGGGCAATCCGCCAAAGGTGCAGATCGTGCACATCGCACACGCCCGGGATCTGGCGCAGCAGACGCTCCACCTCGGCCACAGAGATCGCCTTCGGAGAGGCCTCCAAGATCACTCCCACTGTCTCCCAGAGCAACCGCACCGCATGCCGAATAATGAACCCAACCAGCACCAAAGACACCATCGGGTCGATCCACAGAGCCTCCGTCCACCACATGCCGATGCCCCCCAGCACGACAGCAAGGGAGGAGGCCATATCACTGAGCGCATGGAGGTAGGCTGCTCGTGTGCTGAGTGTCTCCCCGTGGCGGAGGAACACCACAGCGACCCCATTCCCTATAAGCCCTGCGACTGCACTGGCCATCATCGGCGGCAGGACAATCGGTCGTGGAGTTACCAGCCGATGCACCGCCTCCCAGACAATGACAGCGCAAACCCCTAGGAGGAGGAGTGCGCTGCCCAGCGCCACCAGCACTTCAGCTCGATATAACCCATACGTGAATCGAGAACCCGAGCGGAGAGGATAGCTTACCACCTGCAGTGCCAAATATGCCGCCCCAAGTCCGAAGAGATCGGTCAGCACATGTCCTGTATCGGACAGGAGTGCCAAACTCCCGGAATACCACACCCCGGCAGCTTGTACGAGAACGACAGCGGCGGTCAGCCCGAGAGCCTTCCGCAACCGCCGCTGGTCAGCCCGATACGCTGTATCGACGGCCGGCACGGAGTTTCCCTTATCGTTGCAGGCTATAAGACGTACACCCATGCCATTGCGTTGGTGCCGCTCCCCCGTGCGGAATCCCGCCGACAAGCCAGCTGAGCTTCGTATTTTGGTGCAATGCGGAACCGCTGTCGGCTCTCAGTAGTATCACAGCGCGCTGGAGGGTGAAGGGGCACCTGTGGTGCAGGAAGTGAGACCAGGGGAGTACGGCGGTATGCGGCAATTTATCGCCTTTGCGGCTACTTCCTTCAGCCTAATCGCGCAGGTCCAGGTCACTGTCATCGTGCGTGACCCCCTACCAGCGGCAATCTCGGCTTGGCGGGAGGATCCAACGTTGGTGCGGGTTATCATCATCAGCGCGCCGGGCACGCCAGCGTATCCAGGCAGCATTGTGGGATTCGAGCTGCGCGACCTGCTCACAAACCGTGTACTGGCACGCTCCCGGAACGGCCACCCACATCAGCCTCGGATCGACATCCCTGCTGGCCCAGCCACACTGAGCCTTACAGGACGGGACATCGTGGAGCTAGAGGCCATCGACGTTGACCGCAGTATCGAAGCACAGGTTGTAGCCACCGGCTTACTGCCCGAGGGGCAATACGAGTTCTGTATCCGGCTCTATGACCGAGAGCTCCGCCCACTGGCTGTCACGGGGCAGCTCTGCCCGCGGGCTCGAGTCCTTGCACCCGATCCTCCACAGTTACTCAGCCCTGCGGATTCCTCCTTCTTGACAACGGCAACCCCACTCTTCACCTGGACCCCGATCCAGCCTTCGGTCGGCTTGGTACGCTATCGGATTCGGATAGCCCCCATCTATGGGAACCAAGACCGTCGTTCGGCTCTCGAGCGGAATGCACCACTTGTCGAGCAGGAGCTGGCCACGACGTCACTGCTCTATTCTCTCCCAGCCCCGCCATGGGAGCTTTACCCAGAGGCCACAGGCTTCGTCTGGCAGGTTCAAGCGCTCACCCCCGATGGCCGTCCTGCAGCGCGCAACGAGGGCAAGAGCCCGATTTTTCTCTTCTATCCTCCCGCACCGAACTACCCGGAAGAGCCACCCTCTCGGCAACCTGAGCCGCCGCGCGAGCCTACACCATCCCCCACTGCCCCCACCGGAGAACCATCGACCCAGCCTCCTAAACCACCGCACGAGCTTGCCCCGCCTACCTCTGCGCCCCCTGAGACTGTACCCTCTTCCGCACTACGCCCTCCCAGACGGAGAAGACAGGTGGTGCGGGCCCTTGAGGGCAACGTGATCATCCAGGACTTCCACGATACCAACTACGATCCTCTCCGCCGCCAGCAACCACCGGCGCTCATCCTCGCTTCCGTGCCAGCTCAAGGGCAGAACGAGGTACCTATTACCCACATTCTCCGTATCGAGCTCGGGGCACCGCTTGCACCTAACTGGAGTAGCGACCAAGACGGGCTCTACCGATGGCAACTCCGCAACGTCACTGCCCAGCTCTACGAGCTCAGTGGTGAGAGCCCACAACTGGTCTCAATTCGCCAAATCCTCAACACAGCTACCCTCCTTGTGATGCCTACCCTCCAGCTCGGGGCACTCGCCCCCCGCACGGTCCTCATGCCCAACACGCAATACCGGCTGATTGTCGCAGGCACTTTCTGGATCCAGACTCCCGACGGCACGGAGGCTCTCCACTCGTACGCCCGTGACACACTCCACTTCTCTACTGGCACCCCGGAGGGCTTCACATTCGATGTGCGCTCCTCCTCCGTACAGGGGCTCTTTCGGGATAGGGCGTTGGTCTTCACGCCTAGCGACCTCATCCTTCACCCCTTTGCTCCCACGGACGGCGAATGGCTCTCGGCTCCGATGCTGCCCCTGCAGTTTGGGCGTGACCTCTGGCTGCACATCCGAGATGATTTTGGGCGGATCTACGAATGGCGCGGCCCGAGAACTTCCTTCATTCGAGAGGTAGACTCCCTCGAGGACCAGCCCGGTGTCCGGCTCGAATGGGACACCACGCAACTGCAACCACGCTTTGTGCTCAACGGTGGCTACGACCTCACACCGAACAGCTTCACCGTCGTCGTCCTCAACGCTAAGAAAGCCGGCTCGACGGCTAACCGTCCCGACACGGCAACCCGGCTCCTCGAAGCCCTCCCATTGGAGATCGATCGGTGGAGGTGGATCCGGCTGTCCTCCCCGAGCCAACTCCAACTTTCAACCCAGGTAAGCTGGGCCTCCGACCACGACAACACCATTCCACCCGGAGCCGGCATCCACTGGGTTGTGCTCCGCAATACGGGGAGCCATCCTATCCCTGCTGGCACTCCTTTTTGGATCCTCGTGCGTGAGCTCATAGCCGGCACCGTCACAGAAACCCGTACACTCTGGCACATTCCCCGAACGCTACCAGCAAATGACTCGCTCTCCATCCCTATCCACACTCAAACAGGGGCACAGGGCGTGAGCATTCAGATTGTGCCACGGGCTCCCTTCATCGAACAAGACCGCACTGACAACTGTGTCGATGCCGGTGCCGGGTGTGCCCGTTGCCAACCGCCGCCCGAGTGTGCTATCCCAACTCCAGCGTCAATCGAGTAGCAACCGGACATGCGGACAGGAAGGGTTGTGGGGCTCGGCAATGTGATGCTTCTCCTCAGCATCTGTGCCCTCCCGACGAGTGCCCAACCCTTGCCTATCTCTCTGTGGGCAAAAGGTGATAGCATTGGGATCCGCCTTGTTTGGACATTGCCACTTGCCCGAGGCTTGCTACCTGATGCATACGGTATCCTCCGGCGAGAGAGCCGGAAGAATGTCTACGAGGCTTTGGCAACCGTCCGCCGTCCCCCGCGCGAGCGCTGGGCCCTCTATATGCCCACTGACGTATCTGCCGATACCATGGAGATCCTCCTCCAAGCAGCAGCCGATCCCACACACCCCGATTCCCTCCGACGCAAGCTCCTGAAGCTCTTGCAGGAGATGTTGCTGGACGACTTCCCTAACCTCGCTCCTATCTTCGGCACTGTGTACCACGATACCACAGCCCAGAGAGGACGCCGCTACGACTACGCTCTCACTGTCGGCGACAGCGTTGTTGCCGAAGTTCAGAATGTCCTGGCAGGCATTCCGGAGCTACCCACCCCGCCGATGAACGTGCGCGGTAAGGCAGCCGACAGCCTCCGCATCCAGCTACTGTGGGATTTCAAAGGGGGATCGGCTCGCGGCATCTGGGGCTATCACGTCTGGCGTCAAGCACCCGGAGACACTGGTTTCATCCGGCACACCGAACATCCAGTCGTCACTCTCTGGCTCGACGAAACCCTACCGATGGAATACCTCTACCAGGACGCCGAAAGCCTTCAAAAGGAGGCCTCCTATCGCTACCGTGTCAGCGCCGTGGATGTCTTCGGACGCGAAGGCCCGTGGAGTGATGCTGTAGAGGTCATCGCTCGTGATGTCCGCCCGATTGCGCCTCCGCATGCCGTCGTCGCTCGTCCAGAGGCCGATAGCATCCTCATCTCGTGGAAGCCTCCCTCTGATACCCGGGTTGCAGGATATCATGTCTACCGCTGGCCCTTGGGGACCGATACAGCCCGTATGCGGCTAACCGCACACCCCCTCCCTGCTTCTGTTCACACCTTCGTCGATCGGCCTGGCGAACTCCCCACCGAACATGTGATCTATGCCGTCAGCTCCCTCTCCGAGGAGGGAGAAGAGAGCCAACTCGCCCTCTCACGTGCCGTACCAGTGCCAGACCTGACTCCTCCACCGCCTCCACGCTTTGTTATGGGCTACGGCGAGGGCAGAAGGGCTGTCCTCCGGTGGACTCGGAGCATGGCCACTGATCTCCGGGGCTATGAGGTTGCTCGCGCTCTCTCTCCGACAGCACCCCTTACGCTCGTGACCTCCTCGCTCCTCGAAGATACCACGTTCACCGATGTGCTCACCTCAGAAGCCGGACGGACCGCCTTCTGGTACAGAGTCCGAGCCGTCGATCGGCGTGGAAACCGCAGCGATTGGACCCCGGCCGTGCTCGTCCTCCTACCCGACATTGTCCCACCGCCGGCACCACGCCTTACGGAGGTTGCGGCCGAAGATGGGGCCATCCGCCTCCGCTGGCAAATTGACGCAGCTGCTGACCTTCTGGGGTTCTGGCTGAATCGCTATGAAGATACCACACAAGCCCCCATCACGCTGCACGGCGGAGATCCTCTGCCGGCGCACCTTCGAGAGTTTCGAGACTCCCTCATTGAACCGGGGCAGACATACTGGTACGAGCTCGTGGCCATCGACAGCGCTTTCAACCCCTCGTTGCCCTCCAACCGTGTTGCCGGCCAAGCGTACAGCTCCCAACCTCAGCCGGCACCCGCTATCGATTCCCTCTATGCGACTACCGAGGGGGTGGTCATCGTCTGGCAGATTCCCCAGCAGAGGAATGCCACTATCGTCGTCGAGCGGAGTACGGATGGGAAACGCTTTGTGCCAATCTCGCCTCTGCTACCCCTTGAGCAAGGCCACTTTGTGGATAGGGCCGTGCGCCCACAGCAGCACTACTTTTACCGCCTCCGACTGCGGAGCTCCCAAACGGGCAATTGGAGCCCGCCTTCGGCCGCTGCCGCGATCAGCCCCTGAGGTGCCCTGTAAGCCTGGGGTTTTTTGGAATTTTGCCTCCCTCTTGTGTTCCACGGCTCCAGGTTCTGCATGAACGGTCTGCGTATAGTCGCTGTCGGTACGCTCGGCGTCAGCCTCTCTCTGCTCTCGGCCATAGCGCAGAGGGCAAAGAAGCCAAGCCCGCAGCGCGATCTGCACATCTCCCGTATCGAGCAACAGGTATTGGCAACCGTCGGCCCGGAGAAGATCACCTATGGAGAGCTCGAGCGCGCATACCGCAAGAACATGAGTCGCCAACACATGCGCCTCTACGACGTCCCCCGCGATAGCGTTGAAGCCTTCCTGCAGCTCTACATCAACTACCGCCTGAAGGTTCTCGATGCGCTTTCCCGGGGCCTTGACAGAGATTCAGCAGTGCAGGCAGAGCTGGAGCACAACCGGCGTCTGCTGGCTGAGACCTACTTCTTTGACAAGCGCCTGGTGGAGCCTGCTGTCGCCGAGCTCCTGAGGCGCCGGCAGTGGGAACTTCGGCTGGCTGTGATGCTCTTTTCGCGCAACTTCGACCAAGACACCCTCCCTGCCTATGAACGAGCCCAGACGGCGCTACGCCTGCTCCAGCAGGGTATCCCTTTCGAACAGCTCGCCCGCGATTCCTCCGACGACCGCGAAACAGCTCACCAAGGCGGCGTGCTCCCCTTCATTACAGGCGGCATGATTCTGCGTCCACTCGAAGAGGTTGCCTATAGCCTTGCACCGGGGCAGCTGTATCCACAGCCGATCCGCACTCGCCACGGCTACTTCATCCTCAAACTCCTCGAACGCCAGCCTCGTGTAGCTGTGTGGGCACGCCATATTCTCTTGCCCATCGTCAATGGGGACACGGCAGCGGCGCTGGCCAAGGCCGATTCCTTGCTGCAGTTACTCCGTACGGGAGCCGACTTTGGGGAATTAGCGCGCCAACATTCCATCGACAATGTCACGGCCGAGCGGGGCGGAGCCTTTGGGAGCTGGTATAGCCGCTCCCTGGGCTTCGAAACCATTCCGAGCCGCCTCGTCCCTGAGTTCGAGCAGGCCCTCTTCTCTCTCCGCGACGGGGAACTCACAACAGCTGTTACGACCTTTGGAGTCCACATCATTCGACGGGATTCCACAAAGCGCTACACAGCCGACGACGAGCGCGAGACTCTGCGCCGCCTCTATCGCCGACTCTACTACGAAGAGGACCGCCAACGTTTTCTCGACTCGGTCCGCCTGGCTCTCAACTGCCGCTGGAACACCCCTGTTTACAATGCTCTCATAGCTGCACTCGACACTACGAAGACCACCTCCGACACTGCCTGGGCCGCCCATATCCCCGACGCCCTCTGGGAGCAGCCCCTCTACCTCTGCCAGCAAATGCCCGCATCACTGAGCGTTCGGCAGTTCATCGATACACTCTCCAAGCCCCTCTACCGAGCCTATCCACTCCGTCCGGCACGCCTCCAGCAGGTGGCCGAACGAGCTATCATACCAGACCTGATAGCCTACCTCACCCGAGACCTCGAGCGGCAGTATCCGGAATTCGGTCACCTCATGCGCGAATTCCGCGATGGCCTGCTCCTCTTCCGCGTTGAAGAGCAAGAGGTGTGGAGCAAACTCAACCGTTTTGACACTGCTGCAGCCCGAGCATACTACGACACGACCAAGCAGCGCTACTACACCGAACCCGTCTATGACCTCAGCGAAATCTATCTCAGCTCGGATTCCCTTGCCCGAGAGCTCCGCAGACAGCTAGACGCTGGCGCAGACTTCGCCTTCTTAGCCGAGCAGTATACCCAGCGTCCCGGTTACCGGGAGAAGAAGGGACACTGGGGCAAACTGACCCCGAAACAGAGTCAGCTTGCACAATTGGCCGAGCAACAGCAAGCCAAGAAAGGCGAGATCGTAGGGCCGCTCCCTTACGAGAATGGCTTTGTCCTCCTCCGCATCAACGACTACGAACCTCCGCGCCAGAAACGCTTCGAGGAAGCTATCCCTGATTTGGCTCCCGCCTTCCAAGAGCTGCAGCAGAAGCTCCTCACGGAACAGTGGTTGAATCGCCTCCGCGCTCAGTTCCCCGTGCGCATCAACACTGCCGCCCTCGAAGCTCTCTTTCGGACTCAGCGGCGCCGCTAGTTGCGCCGTGCCTGAATATGCTGTAAGACATCGAGAAAGTCCCGCTCCGTCAGCCGGTACCGCTCCCCGCAGTACTGGCAGACGAGCTCGTTCTGCCCCAGCCGCTGCATTTCCTGAACTTCCTCGTAGCTGAGCGTTGTCAGGAGCTCCTTAAAGCGCGCCAGCGAACAGCGGCAGAAGAAGTCAAGAGGGGTATTGTTGAGCACCGTGAAGGGTCCGGGGAGAACCCGCTGGAGGATTTCCTCGGGCATGACGCCGCTAGCTACGAGCTCACTCAAGGATGGCAAGCTACCTAGCCGTTCCTCAACAATGCGGATTCCCTGCGGGGCAATCCCTGGCATGAGCTGCACGAGCAAGCCAGCTGAGGCACTGACATGCCCCTCAGCATCGAATGTAACATCAAACTGTACCACTGTGGGGATCTGCTCCGACTGCTGGAAGTAGTGCGCCAAGTTCGCAGCAATATCGCCCGGCTGCAGCTCTACGACACTCACCATCGGCTCAAAGTGGTTGTAGAGGATCCGCACAATGCGGAAGAGCCCTTGCTTCCCTAAAGGATGCGGATGCATATCGAGCGGGAGCCCGTCACCATGTCCAGCCTCATACTGTACGTAGCCGCGTACCTCTCCCACTTGGAGTGCCTCAGCAGCAACGGTTCCGATCGGCCCATCCCCATGCGCTTCGATGACAATGCGTTCTTCGCCTTTGAGGAACGAAGCCAGCAGAGAGGCGCTCGCCAAAGCCTGTGCTAAAAGCCGAGCTCCCACAGGCTCAAGCCCATGCCGCTGCTGTGCTGTCTGGGCTACGCCGGTGTTCTTGATTGCTACCGCCCGAAACGCGCCATCGAGAGTTAAAACGCGAATGACACGGTCGCGCTCCCGAAATTGCCGTTTCAACTCCGCAATCGTCGCCATGTAGCGTGCACCCCATAGGAGCTCCTCCCCATAAGACGGCTACCGAGCCCAAGAGTTGCAGTCGCCCCCCGACTCCAAGAATCCCAGCGCTCGGCAGTTGCCGACAACTACTCAAGGCGCATAAATGAAAGCCAAGGTACGCCGAACAACGCCTTGCCGCACGATAACCCCGTATGCGCCTGGCGCCATCTCCGAACAGGGCAGCAACAGCCGTAAGAGCTGTCCATGCTGCACAGCGCTCTTCCACCAGCGGAAGACCTCCCGCCCATAGAGGTCTACCAGCAGCACTTCTACCTCCTCATCCGAACCGAGCCGAATGGCTACTTGCGGGCATTCTGTTGCCTCCATCCACAGCCGGAGTGCTGTACCCGTCCCTACATACCGCTGCCACGCTAGGCAGCTGCTATCGACGATGAGCATTCCCGAGCCCAGCCGGACCGCCACCGGCACGGAGCTCTCCACGCTGTCGAGGGTAAGTTCCAGCCGTGTCTGTCGTTGAGGGTGCCAGAGCGCTCGGCCATGAATGCGGGCTAGCTCCCTCGGCAGCACCACAGGGAAGGCCCCCTCCAAGAGGAGCTCTCCCGGGCGCACTTCACCCCCGTGGAGAGCCCCCTCCACTCGATGTACGTCGTACAAACGCCAGTCGTAGCGGAAGCGTAGTCGCAGGAAACGGACTGCTTCGAGAGCGGCCGCCTGCTCCGTGGCAATAGCAAGGGGAATCGTCACATTCTCGCCAGCCTCTGCCCGCACAGCGGCAGGTAGCTCTATCTGGAGTCGAAGAGGCTCTGCCCCACTCTCGCTCGCACCGACAAAGAGCACCGTCAGCACTGTATCACACGGGGCCGCCCATCGGAGTTGCAGTCGGAGTGTATCTTGCCGCGGAGCTTGCAGAGGCGCATACACCAGCACGATGCGGCGTTCCTGTCCGGCATCCAGCGTGTCGGGCAGCTGCAGTACCGTCTGTACCGCAAAAGGAGGCTCAACTCCCTCGAGGGCCTGAAGCACCAAGGGGAAGGGATTCGGGTTCCGAAGGCGAAGGCTCCGCTGCACACGCTGCCCAACAGCTACCGTCCCGAAATCTGTCCCATCTGTGGTTAGCTCATACTCGACTCCGGCGGCTGTTCCCCGCACCGTCAGCACCCGCACGAGGTGACAAGTATCCACCTGCATTCGGTATGCGATACGAGCCCAGAAGCTCCCCACCCCCGGCGGGTGAAAGCGCACGGCGAGCTGCTCTCCATCGACAACAGATTGTCCCTTACGCCACCCCACGGAGAAGGCCGCCGTATCCCCAGTCATGTCCGACTCGATCAGCTCAGCCCTGCCCGCGTTGGTGTGAAACCGAAGCGTCAGCACAGCCGTATCCGATCTACCGCACCAGACAAGGCGCGGAAACTCTAAAGTGTCGCTCGCAAACCCGGCTGTCACACCTTCGGCGACAACTCTAATGGGTATGCGCAGCGTATCGTCGCAGGGCTCCACTCGCAAAAGCGCTGCTCCTGTGAACACACCTGCCCCAGGGGGTTGTACCCGTAGCCGCACGGTACGGCTCTCCAGAGGCAGCAGCTCTACAGGAACCCCCTCCACTGCCACACCTGCTACCGACGCTGCAGAGACCCAGACAGGCACAAGACCCGCATTGCGAAGGACTAGAGTAGTCTCGGCCACCATGTGGCAGCCGAGCAATGGCGGGAATTCCAGCTGGCTCGGCCACGCTACCACTTGCGGCACCCCTACCACCGCCAGCAGCGTTGCCCGCAGCGTATCGCGACAGGTCCCCGACCGAATAGCAATGGAGAGCTCCCGCACGTGGCTGCCCACCGCCGGTTCATACCGCACCCGAATCGCTACGCTGTCGGCCGGGGCTACTTCTACCGGAAAGGCAGGCTCCACAACGGAGAACGGAGCCTCTAGCCATGCTGCTTCTGCAACAACGGGTACTCCTCCCCCATTGGAAAGCCATAGCAGCGTGTCGCGTAATACAGCACGGCAGGAAGCTTCCACGCCGAAGTTCACCTCCGGCAAACTCAAGCTGGCCACCCCCGGCTGCTTCTCACCCCTGACTTCGAGACTCTCCTCAACCGAACACGGGTGAAGCCGAAAGCGGACCATACCGCTATAACCTCCACCTCGCGGCGGGGCAAATCGCAGGCGGAGCGACAGACTCTGCCCAACAGCAAGCTCCACAGGGAAGCTCTGCCCCACGACAGCAAAGCCTGATGGCACGACCGGCCGCAAGAGCAGCACCGGTACGTCGCTCTCATTGGTCAGCCGGATACCCCGCTCCAGCACAGCCTCGCATGCCCCCAACACCCCGAAGTTCAGCTGCGCTGGCTCAACCCGTAGCCGCACTCGCATGTGCTTCAGTTCGATAACCCTCGAGGTGGCCGTACAGCCAAACTCACTCCACCCCGTAACCCAGTACCGCCCCGGCTGCCCTGTTCGGCATTCTGCCCCTGAGTCAATGGGGATCCCATCCCGATACCAGCGGTAGCGCTGCGCCCCCATAGCCCGCAGGACAACCGTATCACCGGGGCAGAAGAGCGTATCCCCCTCAATTGTCACCCACAAGCGCGGTAGGGAATGCAGCCGTATCTCAATCCCAGCAGAGCTTACCCTACAGCCCAGCGCTGTTCGACGCTCGACTGTGTAGAGTCCGCCTACCCGTACGGTGAGTCGTGGAGTTGTTGCCCCGGCAAGCTCTACGCCATTGAGAAACCACTGGTAGCGGTACGCATTCGTGTCAGCCTCTTCGACCCAGAGCACAACGCTGTCGCCTTCGCAGATTTCACGGGCAGAGGCATGCACGCGCGGCACCGGTGGAAGCGGCTTCTCCACCCATGCTTCGGCGTAGGACTCCTCGTTGTACGAGCGTCCTCGGGCCGTGGTGGCTCCAGGAGCATTGCCGAGACGGTCATCCGTGCGGTAACGAAAGGCATACACTCGGTAGACATAGCGCGCCCCGCAGGGGAAGGGAAAGGTATCGACTGTCTGCCGTACATCGGCGAAGGTTTGAGCCACAACAAGTCCCCCGCCGATCCGTTCGCCAACGCTGTAGGTACGACCATCCTCAGGGATGCTACGCTGCTCGGCCGTATCCCGCACGACGATGTACCCCTGTAGGCTATCTTGCGGGAAGGGGTCCTCGGCAGCTGACCACGCCAAATGGACGCCGACAGGGGAGAGCTCTGCGCGGAGCATACGCGGAGTCTCCCATCGGGGCTGTCGTAGACGGCGCCACAGCAGCTGGTTCAGATCCCGATGCTGTGGACTCTGGTTCGGTAACCCTTTCGTGACCCATTCACTCAGCGCTGCTGTGGAATCAGTCCCGGCCCCTGCGTTGTATGCGGCCAATGAGAGTCCAGGTACGACACGAACGCTGCCCGGATTGGGACAGCTCCCATTGTGGTGCACCTTCGGCGGTGGTAAGGAGTCGAAAAATGGCCCTGGAGTTTGCCGGTGGCCGAGCGCATGGACATGGCGCCCTTGCGGGTCCAGTAGCTGCAGAATGTCCCCCTGGAGCGCAACATTGAGCGCCACATCCTCCCAACGGAGCCCGGGATTGCTGTCGAGTCGGATTTGCTCGAAGTACGTCGTATTCTGCGCACCGATCTCAACGTAGCCATCCCGTGCATCGCCATCTACTACCTGCGACCCCCGGTGGTTGATCACAATGATGGTTCCTGCCCGCAGGCGCCTCCAGAGCGGCACATCCCGGAAGCGCACCCCTCCCTGCGGCTGTGTCTGCGTCTGATTGTTGTCCGTCAGGATATAGCCCCGCAGGTCCAGCGTATCGGCAATCACCAAAAGTTCGGTCCATTCCTCAACCGGCTCCGGACTCGTGTTAAAGTACTCGCTGACAACCACCGGCGCAATCTGCGCACGCAGCACTCCAGTGCCGAAGAGAGCCAGGAGTATCCATCGCACACTGTACCTTGCTCGGCCCATAATCAACGGAGGAGCACAATCGGGACACGAATGAACTGCCCTCCCCCTTCGAGTACGAGCCAGAGGATCCCACTCCCGATGCTCTCGACAGGAAGCTGCAGAAGCCGTTCGCCGAGCACTACTTCCTCGCACGTCCAGAGTCGCTCACCGAGTCCGGAGAAGAGTGTAAGGCGCACTGGTATCAGCTGTGTTGTGCGGAGCACCACGCCCACGCTGCCGTAAGCCGGCTGTGCCAGTAGGCGGAGGGATATCCCCTCAACGTGCCCATCGGTTATCACCCCAAGCCCCTGGACAATGACGAGCGTTGTATCGGAGCCCACCGCACCGCACTCTCCCTCCACGACGCAGTAGTATGCTCCAGAATCTTGCTGCCGCACTGCAGGAATGTACAGCGTCGGCGCAGTTGCCCCTGGAATGGGTCTTCCGTTGTGATACCACTGGTAGCGCAGTGAGCCACTGCCAACAGCTGTCAGGCTCAGCTGTAGCGGAGAGCCTTCCGTCACGGTGACCGTGCGCGGTGGCTGCTGTGTAATGCGAGTATCCGGGCGCAGCTGGACCTCAACGGGCAGCGATGTATCAGCCCCGCACTGGTTGAAGACTACGTAGCGGTACTCCCCAGCGGTGTTCTCGGTGAGGACGACCGTTGCGCTCTGACCTACAGCGCGCGGTTCGCTCACCGGGCGTCCGTTGCAGAGCAATACGTAGGTGAGCTTCTTGCCCGGCTGTTCGACAGTCACCGAGAGGGTATCCCCGCGGCATCCGCTCTGTGGGAGGGCAAGATCGGCCAGCGCAACGGGGGCTTCTAGCACATCGAGGAGAGCCGCTTCGGAGAGCACCGACTCCCCATCCTCAGCGGTTGCCCGCAGCTGGTAGATCCCGGAATCGCTGAGCAGAACCGGGTAAATGCGGAGCTCTTCTGTCGTAGCACCACTTATCCGCCCGCCATCCACCAGCGGGATCCCATCTTTGAGCCACTGATACCGGAAGGACAACGTTGGGGGAGAGCTCACCGCTCGGCCTCGCAGATGCAAGACATCCCCAGCGCAGACATCCTGGCTCTGCGGATGCTCGGCAAAGCTCAGACGAGCCAACCACAAGCGCGCCGGCTGCGAGCTATCGCGGCCGCAGCGCCCAACGACGAGAACATCGTAGACCCCGGCCGTGTCCTCCGGCTGCACGTGCTCGATCGTCAGCACAGAGGAGTTGACGCCGTGGATGCGTGCGCTCTCCCGCAGTGGTACCCCATCGCGACGCCACTGGTAGACACCATCGATGACCTCAGCCTCCACCTGGAAGAGAGCTCGCCCCCCGAGGGCAACGGTGTAATCGCTGGGGTGGCGCACAACTCGTGTCGGGCCAACCACATACAGATAGGCCGTCTCCGATGTATCCGGCGGGCATGCCCCGATCCCTGAGACCACACAGTAGTAAGCTCCGCTGAGCTCATAGGTTGCCTCGGCTATGCGCAGCGTCGGGGCCGTAGCCCCGGCAATGGGGTGCCCCTGGCGATACCACTGATACTGGAGGCCTGTTCCTGTCGCCCGAAGGCGGAACTCCACGGGCTCCCCCACGCAAGCTACAACCGACTGCGGCTGCTCGACAACCCGTGGTGGAGCATGGAGAGAGAACAGCGCGCTTGTATCAGCATACCAGGGACGGGCCTCATCGACAATGCGCAGGCGGTAGACAGCTCCTAGCGCCTCTGTGTCGGGCACTTGCCAGATAAAGCTGCCGGCAGAAGCCGCAACTCCAGTGGCCAGAATTCGGTATGTCCGCCCACTATCTCGGGAGAGCTCAAGGCGCAGAGTCCGTATGCCTCGCGCCTCCCATCGGATTGTATGGAGATTCTGCGCGCACCACTGCGCCATCGCCGGTGGCTCTACAAGCCGGAGGCACGGCGTTTCTATAGAGAGTGGATTCGCCGCCCCACCTGAGGGATTCACTGTTGAGACCTCCAACCACCGGCCGTCCGAGGAAGTCCAGTATTGTACCAGCTCCCCATCCTCGAAGCGCCGTTCCTCGATACGCCGAATCCCCGTGGGAAGATCGTTAGGAATGAGCGTTGCCCACGCTCCCGGAATGGAATCCAGCGCAGCGTAGAAGGGTGCTCCACCGGGAAGTTGGATGCCCTCATCCTGAACCATCGCCGTGGCAATAGGCCGCCCACTGCCATCTTCGGTATCGTAGAAGCACAGAATCCGTCGCGGTGGGATACAGCTACTGCGGTCGGCTAGCCCAGTTGCTCGATGCGGTTCACTTCCGAAATCGAGTGTCACCATCGGCAGCGTTCCAGTAAAGCGCCGGATGAGAGCGCCCGTGCTGTCGCCGAGGAAGAGCAGCCAGTAGATGGTGTTGCCTTCCGAGAAGCGAATGTTTGTGCTGGGAATGAGATTGAGCCACAGCCGGACGCGGGTCTGCCCCGGACCTGTGCGGAAGACAGAGTATTGGCCAGGCGTTGTCAGCGAACGCAAGGAGTTGTAGTAGAAGGTGTCCCGGACGGCATCGTAGAAGAGCGTAATGCCTGCACCGACCCCCGTGGGTGTCTGCGCCGTATCCCCACCGGCAAAGTAGCGGTAGACCGTGTTCGGCTGCAGGTCGGTCAACTCTACTAGCGCCCAACTTGGCACCCGAAGCGTAGTGCTCAGGGACTTCATAAAGCGGGGAATGATCAGCTCCGCCATCTGGGGGACCGGTAGCACTGTGATGGGGGCTGTCTCCACCGGGGGCAAATCGGGAGCAGAGACGCGCAGCACATACGTCCCCGGTTGGTCCACGGTCAAGTCTGAAAATGTGGCTACCCCATTGAGAGGGGTGCGGGACAGCGTCCCACTAAGAGTCCCTGGACCCGAGACCTTACTGACCGTGAGTACTTCGGGATAGTTTGGATCCACCGTACCATCGGGACGGCGCGCCTCCACCCGTAGCGGAGGGAAGGGAACCGTGGTATAGCCATTGGTCGGAGCCGCTACCAGCACAAGGTGTGTAGCACGCGGCAGAACAGTAAACGGAGCGCTCACACCATCTGCCAGCACAGCACCGGCTGTGCGGCTTGCGCGTAATCGAACACCGCTCTCGGCTACCGAATACGTGACCCCGTTGAGCACCACCGTGTTCGTTCCCGCGACAATAGTCCCCGTCGTTGTCCCCCCCAGCACCCCCGTTCCAGCTGCCACCGACAGCGCCACTGTGGTGTTCTGCGGCACATTGCGAGGAACACCATTGTCATCCTCCGCTCGGACCGTGACCGCAAAGGGAGTGTTAGCGGACGGCACAGCGGGCAGGATCTCCACAATCGACAGCCGTGTCGGAAGGCCTACAGCGGGCGTACTGGTAATGAAAATGTCATCGACTCGCAGCTGTGGGCGCGTCCCCGTTGCCGGCGGAACGTAGTAGTACTTCCACCGCAGCTGCACCACCGGCTGGTTCTCCACAGCTGCCGGCAATGTAATGGGACCGAACGTTTGCGCATGTCCTGCTGTCTGGCTGGCTATGTACTCTACGGGCTGCCCTCCTACGAGGACGTCGTTAAAACTCCCCGTTGTCCCAATACGGTACTGCAGGCGAATCCGGTATTCTCGCGCTCCCACAGCCACCGTCCCGCCGGTCCAGGTGACCTGGATATTGACTCGCCCCGTTGTGGTGATTGCTACAACAGCTGCCCCGAGATTGCCATTGGTAGCCGTGTTGAGGAAGGAAAACCCATCTACCCCTAGGCCATTGATGCGCGTGCCGCTTGTCAAGTTATATGCGCCCGTGTAATCTGCGACCATTTCGTCTGCAAGTTGCGGATCCTGCACGTTAGAGCGGTGGAAGATCATGTTCGGCGGATATGTCCCGGCCGGGTTCGTGGCTGCCCACTCGGTGAAGCTGTAATCTCCGGAAGAGAGCGGAAACGGGGTTGGGTTCGACTGCCCCAACACACTCCCGCTCAGCAGCACACTCGTCACCACAGGGATCCACACACGGCGCATATCACCCTCTGTGTTAGGAAACGTACCGCGCTACCACAGCGTGCTCACCGCGCAAAAATAGGAGGCTTCCCCCGCACTGTGCGCCTTCGAGTACGGTAAAGGTCTGGTAACTAGGCGCTACCCCCGCTCAGCAGCAGCGACAGCACTGCCATACGGACGGCCACCCCGTGCGTGACCTGCTGTCGGATATGGGCATGGGTGCTAGCAGCAACGTCAGCTGTCAGCTCCACACCATAGTTGACCGGTCCCGGATGGAGGATACGTATGGTCGGATTCCAGGCAAATACGCTCGCCGTGACCCCGAACCATCGGTGGTACTCCTCAAGGCTCGGGATGAGCCCGCTTTCCATGCGCTCCCGCTGCAGTCGCAAGACATTGAGGACATCGGCCCACTGCACAGCCTCACGCAAGCTCGCAAAGACTCGCACTCCCCAGACCTGCTCGGCACAGGACGGGATCAGCGTCAGCGGACCACACACTCCAACCTCGGCCCCGAACAGACGTAGCAGAGCAATGTTAGAGCGCGCAACTCGACTGTGGAGCACATCCCCGACGAGGCACACCCGCAACCCTTCTAGCCGCCCAAAGTGCTTCCAGAGGGTGAAGCCATCGAGCAAAGCCTGCGTTGGGTGTTCGTGCTGCCCATCACCAGCATTGATGACGCTGTACGAGACATGCTCCCGGATTAACCACGGTACCCCAGAGGCATGGTGCCGAATGACAAGAGCATCCACCCCCAGGGCCTCCAGTGTCTGCACCGTGTCCAATAGCGATTCTCCCTTTGCGAGACTGCTGCCTAAGGCTTGGAAGGACACTACATCAGCTGAAAGGCGGCGTGCAGCTAACTCGAAACTCACCCGCGTACGCGTCGATGGTTCAAAGAAGGCCAGCACAACGGTCTTCCCCCGCAAGTCCGGCAAGCGGTGAACGGCCGAACGGCAGTAAGGCAGGTAGGCCTCCGCTCGGTGGAAGAGGAGCTCTACATCCTCTCGCCCCAGTTCCGTAATTCCTACCAAGTGTCGGTGTGGAAACACTGCGGCCATCCGTCCCGCCTACAGCTTCCTCGAGCATACCCTCCAAGACAAAACCGCCCGCTCCTGCGGAGCGGGCGGCTGCAATACCAGCGCTCAAAACGTCCCTTACTTCTTTCCCTTTGCCGCTCCACCCTTCTTCGCAGCCGTTTTTTGTCCTGCAACCATCTCCCTGAGGGTTTTGCCAGGGGTGAACTTGGGCACCTTCCGGGCAGGAATTGTAATGCGAGCACCCGTACGTGGGTTACGGCCTTTGCGGGATGCCCGCTGCTGCACGGAAAATGTCCCAAACCCCACCAGCGATACGGACTCGCCCTTGGCTAGAGCCGCAGCGATCGAGTCCACGACGCCTTTGAGCGCCTTCTCGGCAACCGCCTTGGAAATGCCTGCCTTCTGGGCGATTGCCGCAACCAACCCAGCCTTGTTCATGGAACCACCCCGTCAATTGTGGAACACACACCCAATGGCGGCGCTAAAATACAACAAATCATGCACGAATGCAACGGTGAAGCGCTTTCCTTGCCCCTTTTCCCGGCCTCTTGGCCAGCCCCACACTACTCAACAGGTGTCAGCAGCTCCACAACCACCGTTCGGCTATATGCCCGCCCTTCCGGCAGATCGTTCGGATAGAGCAGAGTATCGCTTCCGATGGCACGGATTTCCACCACAGGGGTGCGTAGCCCGAGAGCCTGTTGTACATTCCGGCAGCGCTGTTCAGCGAGCCGCTTGTTGTAGGCCGGATCTCCCGTGCGATCCGTATACCCGCTGATACGCACCCGAGTGTTCGGCATAATACGCTGCCGAATGAGCGAGAGGAGGCGCCGATGCTCCTGTGTTAAAGTTGCCTTGTCGTACTCGAAGAGCAAGAGGGCAAAGCGCTCGCGCCGCTCGTTGCCGGCACGCTCTGCCTTTTTCTGCCGGAGGCTCAAACGCTGGAAAGGCAGATACGAGCGCACACGCTTTTCCGCCCCCGTCGCATCTACAACCCAGAGTTCCACCCAGATGAGGGTATCGCCCCGAGCCAGTGCAGCCGCTTCCACAGACATCGGGATCTCCGCCGGAGGCATTCCCGTTCCACGCTGCAGGAAGAGCTGCTGCTCCCCATGGTAGGCACGAATTTCCCACGCAACAACGGTTGTCTCAGCCTCGACGGCGGTGTGGATCAGCACAACGTCCGAACTGGCCGTATAGCCTACTTCAGCCAGAAAGAGTGGAGCTAACACATCAGGCAGTGACGCCGAAAGCTCTACCCGCTGATTTTCCTCCCGTCCGTCGGGAGTTTCAGGGTTTGACGGAATCGCAGGAAGCAGGCGCGCCTGCACACGCAGGCGCCTGGGTTCAATCTGCCACACGCGCTGGAGATACTCCCGCACAGCTTCCGCACGACGCTGGGCCAGGTCCCGATTAGCAGCTTCTACCCCTACGTTGCTGACGCAGCCCGTCACGGTCAGCTCCGCTTCCGGAAAGCGCCGAAGCCGTTCCCCAACGATGTTGAGCAGATGGGAGTAAATCTGCAGCGTGTTCCACGGCAGCTTCTCCGGTATGAACTGTTCCACCTGGGCAGGAGTCAGTAGCTGCATGCGTGTACGGCGCAGATCGGCCGAGCCTTCGGGGAAGAAGATGTAGGGGAGCACGGGAAACGCCTCCTCCTGCTCAAGCTCCTCAATGAGCAGCGTCGATTCCGATCCTGGTAGGGTAAGCTGAACTCTGGGCTCAAGCCGCAATATGTGAGGAACCCGACGCTGCCACACCTCCTCAATGGTCGTCCGATATAGCAGCCGCCCATCGAGAGGGAGTGTGTCGATGCGTATGCGGCGATGGCTGAGCACGAGCTCCTCCCGCTGTACACCAAGCACGGCAATAGTCGTGGTATCACGACGGTAAACCGTATCGTACACGGGCGCCGGTGGTGGGAAGAGGCTATGGAGTACCGCAAGCCCAAGGCGGAGTGTCGAAGCCTTCCAGCTGACGCTGCTCAGATCGGTCAGGAAGAAGGTGTAGTGAAACGTTGGGATAAGTTCCCATGCGCGCCCCAGTGGGAGAGCATACCCGATCCCAAAACTCGTACCTAGTAGGGCCAGCGGGGCATCGGGAATGGTGCCCGTGTATTGGTTACGGCGACGGCTCCCCTCGCGGGCAAAGACGAAGCCTTCGGGGGCCAGCAGCTGCTCGTATTGGGAGAATCGCCGAGTCAGGAGCACCCCTAGAGTTACCCCAATTCGCGCAGAAAAACGCCCGAAGAAGCGCGAACTGAGCCCAACATCTGCCATGACCACCGACAACGAGGTCTGCAGAGCATGCCCTACCTCTGCTGCCCGCACGAGTGTATCTCCAGCAGCTCCAATGAGTGCTACATTCCCGATGCGCTCCTGCTCCCAGAGCTCTCCTGACAACGATGCATATCCCAGCCGCCCCGATATCCATGCATAGGGCAGCCACGGGTATTCCCCGATCAGTCCCAGCGTTAAGCCCGTCCCACGCCCACCACTGAATCCAGGGCAGCAATTGGGAACCCCTGGCAAGCGCTGAAACTGTGCCGTATACAGGTTAGCCCCATATCCCCCGAAGATACCATACCGCGCCACCGGCTCGGGAGGCTGTGCCGTGGCTACCACAGCAGCTATCACTACTACCCCGGCTCTCAAATCCATTGCCACCGTACGGGAGTGCACGCAGGGCAAAAATACAATGCCCCATTACCCTACCCGGCCACGACAGGCCCTGCCGTAGCGTGTGCCAGGCGCGGTATAGGGAGGGTAAAGAGGACCACAGCGGTGCCATCGAGGCACTCTACGCGGAGCTCCCCTCGTAGGCGCCGAACGAAGGCCTGCGCCAGGAGGAGGGTAAACGTAACTTCGCTATCATCCACGCTGACCGCCTGCACGGGAGGGTATTCTTTCAGAATCGCCACGCTACGGCACAGTTCCTCGGTAGCTGGAGCACTCATGCTCCATTCCGACGCCCCAGCAGCGACATCGCACTCGATGTGCAGCTGAACAGGCTCTCGGACTCCAGCAATGCGAAACCCATGGAGGATGGCTTGGAGGGCTTTGCTCAACAGCGCCTCCTCAGCAATGACTGCTACCTCCTGGCCGACGGCCGGCAGCATGAGCTGCTGCCCATGGGAGTGAGCCCACTCCGCGAGCTCGGACAACACCGGCGCAAGCCGTACAGGACGCCGCTCGAGCAGCGTGGTAGGGATCGCCTCTGGTGCCTCTGCTACAAGACCCAGCAAGTACTCGGCGCTCTCCCGCAGAGCTACACTATAGCTGTGCCGCTCTTCCTCAGAGATGCCCTCCTGCGCCAGGAGCTCAGCAAATCCCATAAGGCCTGTCAGGCCATTGCGGAGCTGGAAGCTCAAACGACTGAGAAATTCCGCCCGAAATTCGCTGGTCTCCAAGGCCCACTGTTCTGCGAGCACTAGCTGGCGGCGTGCAGCTTCCTGCTGCTGCTGCAGCTCTTTCTGTGCCGTGATGTCCCGCCCAATAGCATAGAGGGCTCCATCACGGCGCGAAAGGGTCAGGCTCCATCCTATCCACCGCATCTGCCCCGCCGCCGTCAGCATAGGAAGTTCTACGAGTGTGGCTTCCTCATCGGGTAATGATGCCAGTAGCGTCCGGAACTTCTGGCGCTCTTGGGCAGCAATAGTAGCTTCTACGGGCTGTCCAGCAAGCGCCTCGGGATCGTAGCCCAGGACAGAATGCAGAGCTGGATTGGCCGTCCGCCATCGCCCATCGGGCTCCCAGACGGCAATGATATCGTGCGATGCTTGTAGGATACGCCGCTGCGCCTGCGTCATACGATCTGCTAACGCTAGTGCCCGGGCCCGTGTCGTGACCAGAGACAGTACGAAGCCAAAGGCAACGAAGCTCGTCATCACACCTCCGCCGAGGACCAGCCAGGGAGTCCAGCGCTGGAACCACCCGACAAAGTGGGGAACTGTCGTGAAACGAAAGATCAGGCTTCGATCGCCCAGGCGTAATGTCCGCTCCGTCTGGAGCGCTGGGGCTACGTGCGATGCCGTGGGCCAATTGGGCGAGACTACCACACGCACGCGCTGCATCTGCCCATCCGCAGTGGGCCGCACATCGAACCCTTCGAAGACAATCAGAGAATCCGTCGGGGCAGCAACAGCCAAGGCCTGCTGGAAGAAGCGGTCGCCCACTAGCTCCAGCGCCACGATCCCCTCGAGGAAGTACTCCCCCACACGCAGCTCGGTAAAGGGATGGGGCTGCTGGCGATAGATCGGAGCCACAAGCGCAATGCCCCAGACCGTGTCCGGTTCGGTCCGCAATGGAATCCACGGCGTTGCGGCAATACTCCCCTGCCGAGAAGCTCGCTCAATAGCTTCACGCCATGCAGGATCCGATAGAGTATTCCATCCCGTCCGCCGCTCCGCTTCCTGTGGAGGCACGACGTAGAGCAGCGGGAACAGATACGGCTGCGTCACTCCGGGAAAGACCCGGTACTGCCAGTAGCGCTCGGAGCGGGCGTAGTGAAGGTATGAGCCCAGACGTGCACTGTCCACGCACGGAGCATAGCCAATCGAGAGCACCGCTGCCATATCTCGTGCCGGCACAGTCGCATAGAGCTCAAAGACATCCCGGACAACCTGCACGAAATGCCCGTAGAGCCCCTGTACCGAGCGCAGCACCTGCTCGTGCTGGCTCACATGCCGCTCCAGGCGCCCCATGACCGAGGACACGGCCCGTTCGAAGGTAGCCTCCTGCTCTGCGCGGAGAGAGGCGCGAAGCAACCACCACAGCGCGCCCGTCGCTCCTAGAAGGAGGACAAAAACCACGACCGCAGGGTATGTGGACCGCAGCTGCCAGAGCCGGATCCGGGGGATAGAGCCACTAGTGAACAAGGCTTCATAAGGCCGCATGGCCGGCGCTCTGCTCTTGTGCTGGACTCCTTACCAACTATCGGCAGGCCTCTCGGAAAGTTGAGAGCCACGCCGGGTATCGCAGATACGGCAGAGGATCAGGTACTCCCGCCTCGGCAAATCCGCGGAGGCGCAGCAAACATGAGTCACATTCCCCGCAGGCTTGATCCTGCCGAGCGTAGCACGACCACGTCAGGTGGAAGGGAACTCCGAGCGCCAGCCCAGCGCGCACAATGTCTACCTTCCGCAGGTGGATGATGGGGGTCAAGAGCTGAATTCGTCTCTCCGGACGCGTCCCCAAATCGATGACCCGCTGAAATGCCTCGTAGAAGACACGACGGCAATCGGGATAGCCACTGGAGTCCTCCTCTACTGCCCCAATAGCAATGGCTTCTGCCTGGAGTACTTCCGCCCAGCTGACCGCAATGCTGAGCAGATTCGCGTTCCGAAAGGGTACGTAGGTCGGTGGGATCTCCGAACGCTCCAACCGCCCTTCGGGGATAGGAAGGGCAGGATCGGTCAGCGCACTGCCCCCAATGAGCCGAAGGTGTTCGAGCGAGACAACCAACCGCTGTTGAATTCCCCACGCAGTACAAATGGCCTCAAAGGCTTGCCGCTCACGGTCAGCCGTCCGATGACCGTAGCTGATATGGAGTCCAGCAAGCTCATAGCCCATCTGACGGACAAGCGCGGCGGCAACGGTTGAATCCATCCCACCGCTCATGAGCACCACGGCCACTTTAGCAGGGGCTGCCATGACAAGGTCCGCCGCCCGTTGTCGAGCTACTCTGCTCGTTGCTCTCTGCTAAGAGATCTGGACGACGCTTTAGGGTCTTGTAGAGCGCCTGCTCGTAACGCCACCGACGAATGGCTTCGTGATCTCCGCTGAGGAGCACCTCAGGAACCTTATAGCCACGGAAGTTGGCCGGACGCGTGTACACGGGAGGCTCCAAAAGCCCCGCCTGGAAGGAGTCCTCCAGCGCTGATTCGGGATCATTCAGCACCCCAGGCAGTAAGCGCACGATGGCATCAATCAGCACCAACGCTGGCAGCTCTCCTCCTGTCAGCACGTAGTCCCCAATGGAGATCTCTCGCGTGATGAGCACATCCCGAATGCGCTGATCTACCCCTTTGTAATGGCCCGCCAAGATGATGAGATTCCGACACAGCGACAATTGATTGACCAGGGCCTGTGTCAGGCGTTCCCCATCGGCCGTCATATAGATGACTTCGTCGTAGGAGCGCTCCGCTTGGAGGCGTTCAATACAGGCGAAGACCGGTTCACAGCGGATAACCATACCAGCTCCCCCTCCATAGGGGGCATCGTCGATGTGACCGTGCCGATCTACGCCATAGTGGTGCAGATCGTGCACGACAATACGCACAATCCCCCGCTGCTGTGCCCGCCCCAGAATGCTCTGCCGCAGGACCGGTTCCACAATCTGGGGAACGGCCGAGATGAGGTCAATCCTCATCAGTTCTTTCGTCAAGCCGCGCTCGGCCATGGCTCAGCTTCGGCTCAGCAATATCCACAAGACCTGGAAGGAGCTTTACCCAAATGCAGCGCTGCTGAATGTCCACCTGGCGGATGACCTCAGGGATGGCCGGCACAGGCAGATAGGCCGTCGCCGTCTCAACTACCCACACATCATTGGCTGGCAGCAGCCACACATCCACGACCGTCCCTAGAAGATGTCCCGTGGGGTCCTCCAGTACAGTACAGCCGAGAATCTCCTCTACAGCATAGTCGGCGGAGTTAGTCGCACCGAGGAGCTCTTCTCTGACGAATATCCCTTGTTCTCGCAGGCGCTGAGCAGCGTTGAGGGTCGTCACGCCCTCGAACTCTACCAACAACCCACGCTGCAGGCGCCGACAGTGACGCACCGTATAGGGCTGGGCAAAAGTAGCCGAGTACCCCACGTAGACTTGCTCCCCTGGCGGCAGCCCTTCGAGACGGACTGCCGGATCTGGTTGGAGTACGAGTGCACCGCTGATGCCGTGGGTCCGTATCAGCGTCCCCACATATCGCAGCACATTAGTGCTCATGGGTGAGCCGCGAAATGAGTCGCTGCACGATGAGTGCTGGGAGTTCATCGGCCCGCTCCTCGGCACGGTAGAGATTGCGAGCTTGCGCCTCTTCGCGCTTTGTGCGGACGTCGTAGATGTAGGCATTGACCAAAATCTTGCCCGGTAGCAGGTTAAAGTTGCCCGTGAGCACCTTGTCCGCACGGAGCAGTTGGGCTGCCTTCCAGATATCGGAGTCATACTGCGGCGTTGTGGGATCCACATTGAGTTCACCGAGCACCATCTCCAGGGAATCCCGGGGGATGAGTACGTAATGCCGCTGCGCCGTATCGGCCTGCTGCAAGAGTGCGGCGATACTATCGGCGAATCGATAGCACCAGCGGTTGTAGCGTAAGTCTCCATCCATGTTGCGGAAGGGCAAAACAGCCAGACGGACTTGTGCCCAGGCTCCAAAGGTGAGGAGGAAGAAGAGTGCCCACTGCTGCATCATCCCTTGTTGGCAGTCTGTTCCAACATACGCTGGAGGGATCCGAGCGTAGCCAGGAGGCGTGCGTAGAGGGAGGGAACCTCGTCCCAATGGTGCGTCCGAGCACATTCCATGAGTTGGATCCCCACTTCGGCAACATCGGTCAGCCCGAATTGCAGGCTGCTGCCCTTGAGCGTATGTCCCAAGCGGTATAGTCTGGCTTCGTCGTGCTCCTGGGCGGCATGCACAATTTGTATGGCCTCTTCTTGCCAATTGCGGAGAAATTCTGGCAGGAGCTCGCGCAGGATTGGGTCATTGGGTAGCTGCATGGTTCAACACCTGTGTTCGCAGGCGAATTTACAGGAGTTCGGTGGTAGGGAAGCACAGGAGATGCTGTAAGCCGAATTCTGTCTACCCCATCTCGGGGGAGGCAGTCATGTATCTGGGGGTGTGGTCTCCCACACCCTCCGGCGACCTACCCGGATGTAGGGATGCCTTACGGCATCACACGAGCGAGCCACTCGTCACCCCTGAGGCGGGGTCTACATCCCTATTTGGTCTTGCTCCGCGCGGGGTTTGCCAAGCCACCCCGGTTACCCGGAGTGCTGGTGGGCTCTTACCCCACCCTTTCACCCTTGCCTCCATGACCCCGTGTGCTACCAGAGGCACACGAGCGGATTGGCGGTCTGGTTTCTGTGGCACTTTCCGTCAGCTCCTCCTCTCGGAAGAGCTGCCCGGCCGTTAGCCGGCGCGCTGCTCTGCGGAGTTCGGACTTTCCTCAGAAGCCCTCGGGAGGGCTTCCGCGACTGCCCGCATCTCCTGTGCCCTACCACGAGAGAAGACGAACGAGGGCGCTTACTCTGTATGGACCTGCTGCGCCGCTATCCGTGCCCCCAGACGAGCAAGACGATCCGCCTGATGATTCGTCTTCCGAGCAACATGCTCAACGTGTACTGGCACACCGAGGCTCGCCATGGCTTTGCGTGCAGCCCTCCACAGGGGAGCTAGGTGTACTGCCTTTACCTGGTAGCTCCCCGTCAGTTGACGCACCAGGAGTTGGCTATCGCTGTAGATGGTCACCTGCTCTACCGGGCTATCCCACTGCTGAAGCAGCTCCATAGCTCGGAGGAAAGCCCGGTACTCGGCCACATTGTTTGTGGCTATCCCAACCGGCTCAGCACACTGCAGCAGAGGTATCCCACTCTCTGTGGTGATGACAATACCGATCCCGGCCGGACCCGGGTTTCCCGAGGCCGCCCCATCAATGAAGACAACAAGCCTCATACGGTCTCGGCCTCCTGTAGCTCAGGGAGTCGCTCTTCGGGGTAGAGAAGACGCCCACAATTCTCGCAGCGGAAGATCCGATCGCGATACATGCGAATCTCGACTAAGCGCTGTGGAGTAATGCGGCTATAACAGCCCGAGCAGCTCTCACGGCGGACCGGAACGAGTGCATCCCGGTGGAAGGTCCGAATGCGTTCGTACTCAGCCATCACTTCCGGGCGAATCCGAGCCAGCAGCCGTTGGCGCCACTCCTGCAGACGCACCACATCCCCACTCTGGTTACTGCTGAACAGAGCCAACATATGTTCCAGCTCGGCTACCTCCTGCTGTGCCTGGGCAAGCTCCTCCTCTTGGCGTTGCAGAATGGCCTCCAAGTTCTCCAGCTTAAGCACGGAATTGCGCAGCTCTTGTTCGATGCGCTCGCGCTCGGCTCGCACTGTCTGGATCTCCCGCGTCAGAGCATCGAATTCACGATTGTTCCGCACGCGGAACTGTTGCTCCGAAAGCCGTTGCTCCCGGTCGCGGAGCTCCTGAATCGTCACGTGCGCCTTCGCCCGAAAGGCACGGAGCTCGGCGATGATGTTCTGTGTTTCATTGACCATCGCCTGCTGCCGTTCGAGTACTTGACGAGCGCGACGCAATTGCTCCGGCAACTCCCCCACCTCCTCGTGGAGTTCATCCAAACGGCGATCAATCACGGCAACGAGCGCCAGGTAGTAAATCTGATGCTGCATGAGGAGCCGCGTCTGCTATGGAACCGCTAATCCGATCAGACCAATACCACCTGATAGGTGGACGCCAGTTCTTGCTCACCTCAACTCGCACCTCCGGAGGCAGGCATCGGCGGAGCCCATCGGCTAGAGCCTCCGGGGCAAAGCGTTCCGTTTCTGCATGGCCAGCGTCGATGAGCCAGAGCTGCCCCCATGCTTGGTGAAAAGCGTGGTACTTGACGTCGCCGGTGACGAAAGCCTCTGCACCACAGGCTAGAGCCTCTGGGAGAAAGCTTGCACCGCTGCCGCCGACGATGGCGAGCGTTCCAATGGCAGAAGCTCTACCAGGCACATACCGGATGGGTTGACCCACCACACATGTCACCCGCTCCAAAAGCTCTTCAACTGCAAGCGGAGGCTCTGCCTCAGCGATGACCCCCATGCCGTAATGCGGCCGCTGAGACTGCCGGATGAGCGGCCCCCGCACCCGTAATCCGAGAGCATGGGCAAAGCGAGCATTGGTCCCATCGGGATGGGTATCCACACGGGTGTGGAGTGCAATTACGGCGATCCCCTGCCGGATGAGCCGTGTAACGAGCCTTCCAACACGCTCATCCTCCGTCAGTGCCCGCAGAGGATGGTATACCAACGGGTGAAAGCACACGATGGTATCATACCCTCCAACCTCTGCTTCGGCCACGGTATCCTCAGTCACATCCAAGCACACGAGAATAGCCTCAACGCGTGTACGTCCTGCCTGGAGCTGGAGGCCCGTGACATCGCCATCGATTGCCGTATCCTGGGGAAACTCGCTCTCAAGCCGTTCCAGCAACTCAGCCAGGGCTATGCCCATAGGTGACGGAGGACAGATGTCCAGTAACGCAAACTTACAAAATCTCCTCGGGGCAGCTGGCCCCCGCTGTAATGGGCTACGCGCTTATTCGTCCTCTTCGAGGAAACTCTCCCACGGAGGAAGGATGAACTCAGCACGCGGAGCCATTCTCTGGGTTGACGACGAGGTAGAGCTGCTCCAGCCCTACCTTCTCTTCCTGCGCCAGCACGGATACACGGTGGAGACGACCACTTCTGGAGAAGATGCCATCGAGCTCGTGCAGCAGCGCCCCTACGACCTCATCTTCCTCGACGAGATGATGATGGGCATAACAGGGCTGGAAACACTCGAAGTGCTCAAGGAGCTCGCCCCGCATATTCCCGTCGTCATGGTCACTAAGAATGAGGCCGAAACCCTCATGGAGGAGGCTATCGGACGTAAAATCGACGATTACCTCACCAAGCCGGTCAATCCGGCACAAATCCTGGCTGCGTGCAAGAAATTCATCGAAGCCCGCCGCATTACAGGACAGCGTCTGACGCAGGCATACCTGCAGGGTTTCCACTCTATCAATCGACGTCTTCAGGCACCGCTGAGCTGGTACGACTGGCTGGACATCTACTTGCAGCTGACCACCTGGAGCATGGAACTAGAGCAGCACCCGGAACTACAGCTCCACGAGACCCTCTCGGCACAATGGCGGGAATGCAATGCCGCCTTCGGCAGCTTTATCGAGCACACCTACGATCGCTGGATACAGAATCCAACGGAGGAGGATGTCCCGACTCTTTCGCCCTTCATCCTGGATCGGTTTGTCCTGCCACGTCTCTCACCGGAACGTCCAGTAGTGTTTATCCTCATCGACTGCCTACGGCTGGACCAGTGGCTCGTCCTTGAAGAGTTGCTCCATCCCTTCTACACCATAGAGCGCAACTACGCCTGCTCGATTCTCCCGACGGCAACCATGTATGCCCGCAACGCCATCTTTGCGGGACTCTTCCCTCTCCAGATTGCGCAGCACTATCCGCAGTGGTGGAAGGACACTGGTGACGAACAGAGCCAGAACGCTTACGAACGTCAGCTGCTGGAAGCTTACTTCCAACGCCGTCGCATCGGGATCCCAGGAGGGATAAGCTACATCAAGATTATCGACCCTACCTTCGGCCGCAAGATCGAGCAGGAACTCGGACGCCACCTCCGCTATGGACTCATTGCCATTGTCATCAACGCCGTCGACATGATCATCCACTCCCGCTCGGAGGTCCCAATTCTGCGTGAAATCGTTCCCAATGAAGCCGCCTACCGTGCCTTGACTCGCTCCTGGTTCCAGCACTCGACTCTCTTTTCCATGTTGCGTACCCTGGCCGCCACAGAACCCAAACCCACCGTGATTATCACCACTGACCATGGCTCCATCCGCTGTCTGCGCCCGCTGAAGGCTTACGGCGACCGAGAGACGACGACCAACCTCCGCTACAAGCTCGGACGCAATGTCCGCACAGATCACGACCGCGCTGTAGTCCGCCTTCGCGATCCGCGCCAGTGGCAGCTCCCCACAAGTAGTGCCGTTACCAGCATGCTCATTGCCAAGGAAGATTACTACTTCGTCTACCCCAACGACTACCACCACTACGCCCAGCGCTACCGAGACAGCTTCCAGCACGGCGGCATTTCCCTCGAGGAGATGATCGTCCCCGTTGCCATTTTAGAGCCCCGCCCATAGGCATGGTGTGTCCGTATTTTTGCGTTCCCTAGCGCGTGCGTGCTGCTGCGAGCCAATGTCTGGACCGATACCGAACGGCACGGTTGAAGAGTACACCTCACGGGGGACGGAAGACACAGTACGGATTGCCCGACTCTTCGCTCAGCGCCTCAAGCCTGGTGATGTCGTTGCCCTCTACGGAGATCTGGGAGCTGGCAAGACGGAGTTCGTCCGCGGAATCTGCCAGCACTTCCACGTCGAAGAGCTGGTCACAAGCCCAACTTTTGCCATCATCAACCAGTACTTCGGAAGCCTCCCCACGGGGGAGACGATCGTCTTGTACCACGTGGACCTCTACCGGATCAAGTCCCCGAAAGAGCTCCATGAGATTGGCTTTGCCGAGTGCGTTGCTGCCCCCGACGCAATCAAGATGGTCGAATGGTCCGAACGCGCTGACCAGCTCCTGGAGCTGCCGCACTATGCGGTCTTTATCGATTTTATCCCCGACTCGGACACAGCCCGTACGATTCGCATCGTACACGTCCAACCCTCCACGGTACACTGATGCACATTGCCAGCCGCATTGCTCGCCTAGGAACGGAGACGGCCTTCGAAGTACTTGCTCGTGCACGCCAACTCGAAGCACAAGGCCGCCACATTATCCACCTCGAAATCGGTGAACCAGACTTCGACACCCCGGCCAACATCCGTGAAGCAGCAAAACAGGCCCTCGATGCCGGCTACACTCACTATGGCCCTTCAGCAGGGCTGCCCGAGGTCCGAGAGGCTATTGCGCAGTACTTCAACCGCACCCGGGGGATCCAGCTCTACTCAGGCAAAGAGGTTGTCGTGACCCCTGGCGCCAAGCCAATTATCTTCTTCGGCATGATGGCCACCCTCGAGGAGGGAGACGAGGTCATCTACCCGAATCCTGGATTCCCCATCTACGAATCTGTCATCCGCTTCCTCAAAGCCGTCCCTATCCCTCTCCCACTCCGGCAGGAAAAGCAGTTCCGGATAGAAGTCGCCGACATCGAAGCTCGAATCACTCCCCGTACCCGCATGCTCGTCCTCAACAGCCCTCACAACCCGACGGGGAGCATTCTGCGCGCCGAAGATCTCGAACAGATTGCCGAGCTGGCTCTCCGGCACGACCTCATCATTTTCAGCGACGAGATCTACTCGCAGATCATCTACGATGGAGCCCACCACGTTAGCATCGTGCAATTTGAGGGGATGAAGGAACGCACCATCGTCCTCGATGGCTTCTCGAAGACCTTCGCCATGACGGGCTGGCGTATCGGATACGGGCTCATGCCAGAACACATCGCCGAGGTTGTGGCCCGTTTACAGACTAATTGCACAAGCTGTACGGCCACCTTTACCCAGATTGCTAGTCTGGAAGCCCTGCACGACCGCACACTGCCTGCGGTCCGGCAGTTTGTCTCTGAATTCCAGCGCCGGCGCGATGTACTCGTGGAGGGTTTGAATCGGTTGCCCGGGATTCGTTGCGTCCGCCCCGAAGGCGCTTTCTACGCCTTCCCAAATATCGAGGAAACGGGGATGAGTTCGCGTGAGTTTGCCGAAGCACTCCTACTGGAGGCCGGCGTAGCCTGCCTGAGCGGAACTGCTTTCGGGGAATGCGGCGAAGGCTTCGTGCGCTTCTCATACGCTAACTCCGTCGAGAATATCCAGCTGGCTCTCCAACGACTCGAGGACTTCCTCATCCGTCGAGCGAAACGAAGCCAGTTGCTACCGAGGGAGCAGCAATGAGGAAGGCACTCCTTCTCCTGAGCTGTCTGGGGCTTCTCCCGGCCGATGTGTGGACGCAGGGATGGACGCTCCTGACTGGCCGTCTGGAGGCCTCTACCCCTGTTGCTATTGTCCAATCGAGCCGTACGGGGCGGCTCTGGGTGAGTACGGGCTGGGCACTCTATACTGCCTCAACAGTCGGAGCCGCATGGAGTCTTGTGACTTCCTTCCCCCTCCCGACGACCACCCTTGCTCTGGCATTAGATGGGGCAACGGAAGCTTTGCTGGCTGTTACTCCTTATGGGCTCTGGCGTAGCGTGGACGGAGGGGCAAGCTGGAGCGCAACCCACCCGCTCTTGGCCGATCGCGGTGCTCGGCTACGGCTCCATCCAACGTATCCTAACGTTGTCCTCGGCCTCCGGGGGCAGTTCTTGTGGCGAAGTACAGACGCCGGGGCATCATGGGAGAGCATTCCCCTCCCTCCGGGTTTCCTCTTCGAAGCAGTCCCCTTCGGAGCTATAGCCGACATCCTCGCCTGGACCAGCCAAGGACTCTTCCGCAGCACTGATGGAGGCAATACGTGGGAGGGAGTCACAACCTCCCTGCCTCCTTATCCCCCGACGAGCCTTGCCACCACCGGTGGCATAGAAGCCACTCTCTTCGTTCTCATCCGGGATACAGTCTACCGCACCAGCGACGGGCTCTCCTGGACAGCAACCCATGCACCAGTAGCGTTGCGTTCTGTGTTTGCTTCTGGCAGTACGGTGGCCGCCGTTGCCCCAGGTGCCCTGTTGCTCCTCCGCCCCGACAATTCTTGGGAGCCCATCTACACGGGATGGACCGACCACATTACGGTACTCCTTCCCATTGGTCCGGATCGGCTGCTTGTCGGATCGGAGATCCGCGGTGTTGAGCTCTACCGTTGGTTCCCACAGTCCCAGTGGCAACCACTCCGGACCGGCATGGATACCCCGCCTATTAGCTGGTTGTTTCATCTGCCCGGAACGGCTACGCTCATTGTCGGTAGCCCCAGCGGAGTCTTTTGGTCCGATACTGATATTTCGGGGCTGGACAACATTGCTCTCTCCCTCCCGAAGCCTGCCACCATAATGAGCATGACTCCCATACGCGGTGGGCTCATTGTTGCCACACGCATAGGCATCTATCGGTATACCCGCGCTACCGGAGAGTGGACTACACTTGCTGAAGAGCTACCTCTTGCCGGTGCTGTCACCGCGTTGGCTGCCTCACCCTCTGGAGACACGCTACTGGCTCTCTCCGAGCTTGAAGAACTCATTAGGTCAACCGACAGTGGGAGAACGTGGCAGACGCTATCCTTGGTCCACCGAGTTAGCTCTCTCGAACGCCAGGGCACCACATTCTACGCTTTCGGGTTCGACGGCATTTTCTACAGCATGGACGCCGGTGTTACGTGGACCCAGCTGACGAGCTATCCCGGGGGAAGTTGCTACTTTCTTGCTTTCCATTCGAGCTCACCATCCAGTCTGCTTGCCAGCTCAGCCGGGCCAATGATACGGAACGGCTCTCTTTACCGCAGTACTGACGGGGGAGCCTCGTGGCACCTGCTTCCCACAACGGAGCTGCCCACTCGCGGGCTGACTGCCCTGGCAACTGGTCGCGCTCCCCAGCGGTGGTACGCCGGGACACTGGATGGGGAAGTCTTTGTCTCGCCTGACGATGGGCGGACGTGGTATTCGCTGGGGGTCGTTGCCGATGGACTGCCTATACAGACTCTCCTGGAGCTGGATCCGCACCTCCTGGCGGGGATCCCTCGCGGTTTGTGGCAGAACATCCTCCTCCACACTGCCGAATCTCGGCGTCCAGAGATATCCATCAGCGTCCTTGGGGCAGGACTGCTGCTGAGCTTCCGGGAAGCCACCACTGCCGCAGTATCCCTCTACGATCTGGTAGGCCGTTGCCTTGGACAGTGGAGGACTCCGGGACCAACGCAAAGCTTCCTCATTCCTCTTCCGGGCGTAGCTTCTGGGGTGTACCTCTTGCGGCTCTCCACTGAGGGAAGCACTCAGCACGTGCGGCTTGCTTTGCCGTAGAAGCATGCGCCTTTCTGTGTGCATGATTGCTCGCAATGAAGCATCGCGCATTGCCGCTGCTTTGGACAGTGTCGCTTGGGCCGATGAGCGGATCGTGCTCGACTGCGGTAGCACAGACCACACTGCCGACATCGCTACCGCCCGCGGAGCATTGGTCTACCGGGCTGAGCATACGCCCAATCTGAACGCCAATAAAAATCGCTGCTTCGAGCTGGCCCGCGGAGAGTGGATTCTCGCTCTAGATGCCGATGAACGTCTCTCGCCCACCCTCGCCGAGGAAATCCAGCGCGTGCTTGAGCGCTCACCGCAGGAGAACGGGTTTTGGATTCCCCGACGCAATTGGTTTCTCGGCCGTCCCCTTCGGTACGGGGGCCAGTATCCCGACTACCAACTCCGCCTCTTCCGACGCGGCTATGGACGATTCCCCGCTCGGCATATCCACGAGTACCTCATCGTTCACGGCCGTGTAGGCTACCTGCAGCACCCCATCGAGCACTTCCCCTACCCAACCCTCTCACACTACCTGGCCAAGCTCGATCGAGACACCGATTTTCTGGCGCACTGGTTCCACCAGCGGTATGGACGGTTCCGAGTAGGAACCTTCATTCGCTTCGGCCTGTGGCGCTCGCTCCGGCGCTTCGTGGAGCGGTACTGCCTCCGAGGTGGCTTTCGGGATGGCTTCCCCGGTTTCCTGGCAGCCTGGCTCGACAGCGTGAACATTCTGGTGACGATGGCAAAGTGGTGGCACCTACAGCAGCAGACTCCTGCTCATGCGCTTCCCGAAACGGACGGCATACTGCGGTGAACTCCGTCCTACCGATGTTGGACGCCGCGTGGTCCTCAACGGCTGGATTGCCCGTATTCGCGATCTCGGCGGGGTGATCTTCCTGGACATCCGCGACCACAGCGGGCTCTGCCAGGCTCTGGTGCGTCCTGCACAACAGCCGGAACTGGCTCGCCGTGTCCGGCAGCTGAGCACCGAAAGCGTCATCTGGCTGGAAGGCACTGTTCAAGAGCGGGAAAATCCCAACCCAGCCCTGCCGACCGGCTTTGTCGAAATAGCTGTCGAGCACCTGGGAATCCTCAATGCTGCCTCCCCCCCACCCTTCCCGATCAGCGATGAGGTACCGCTGACGGAAGAGGTTCGCCTGCGCTACCGCTATCTGGATCTGCGCCGCCCCATAATGCAGCGCTACTTGCGCACCCGGCACCGGGTCTACCAGATCATTCACCGCTACTTTGACCGCCATGGCTTTGTAGAAATCGAAACACCACTGTTGACTCGCTCGACCCCAGAGGGGGCTCGAGACTTCCTCGTTCCCAGTCGCCTTCACCCGGGGCGCTTCTACGCACTGCCGCAATCGCCGCAACTGTTCAAACAGCTCCTCATGGTGGCAGGCTTCGACCGCTATGTGCAAATTGTCAAGTGCTTCCGCGATGAGGATCTGCGCGCCGATCGCCAACCCGAGTTCACGCAAGTCGACGTAGAGATGGCCTTCGTCGAGCGGGAGGATATCCTCACGCTGATCGAAGGACTCTTCGTCGAGCTGTGGTATGAGCTCCTCGGTATTGAACTCCGCACACCCTTCCCCCGGCTGAGTTATGCCGATGCTATGATGCGTTACGGCAGTGATAAGCCCGATTTACGCTACGACCTGGCCATTCAGACCGTGACTGATCTCTTTGCCGACACACAGTTTGCCATCTTCCAGTCGGCGCACCGTCTCGGACATGTTATCGCCGGCATCCGTGTAGAGGGGGGCTCTGTTCTCTCACGCCGCGAGCTGGAAGAGCTGGCCGAGAGTGTGCGCCCCTATGGGCTCCCAGGCATGGTGTGGCTCAAGTACGAGGCCTCAGGATGGCATTCCCCGATTGCCAAACATCTGCAGCCGAGCGAGTTTGAAGCCTTGCGGGATCGCTTTCAGCTCCGCCATGGCGATCTGCTCCTGCTGGCGGCTGCTCCCTGGCAGACGTGCTACTCAGCTCTCGGAGCGCTTCGACAAATCCTAGCCCGCCGTCTTGGATTGCTCTCGGCTGAGTATCGCTTCGTCTGGATACTGGATTTCCCACTGTTCGAGTACTCTGCTACCGAAGGACGCTATGTCGCTCGCCACCATCCCTTTACGGCGCCGCTCGAAGAAGACATACCTCTGCTAGAGACGGCCCCCGAACGTGTGCGCGCTCAGGCCTACGACGTGGTCCTCAACGGCGAAGAAATCGGCGGAGGAAGCATCCGTATCCACACCGCCGAGCTGCAGCAGAAGGTATTCACTCTCCTGGGCCTTTCGCCCGAGCAAGCACATGAGAAATTTGGCTTTCTGCTTGAAGCCTTCCGCTATGGGGCTCCTCCTCATGGAGGGATTGCGCTCGGCCTAGATCGCATCGTTATGCTGATGACAGGTGCTGAAAGTCTCCGCGATGTCATCGCCTTCCCGAAAACCACCAGTGGGCTCTCACTCGTCGATGGTGCTCCAGCCCCAGTGGAGCCTGAACAGCTTGCCGAATTAGGTCTCGTTCTCTCCATCCCGAAAGAAGGATGAAGCGCCGCCAGTTCCTCCTCTTTCTCACAAGCCTCCCTGTGCTCCGCCCCCTTCAAAAACGCCAACGCGACACAGCCGACGGCGCCCTGACGCGCTTCATTCTCTCTCGTATGATGCAGAAAGCTCACACCGAAGGCTGGCACACACTGCCAATCGGGGAACTGATGTGTCGCTTTGGAGAACTCTTCGTGGGGACCCTCTATATTCCCGGCACTCTCGAAAGTCCTGATGGCACGGAGCAATATCGCGTGGACTTCACCGGGGTTGACTGTTTCACCTTCGTCGAAGCCACACTCTGCCTGGCTCGAGCATTCAAGCGCGGCACCCCAACGTACGAGGGCTTCCGAGAGGAAGTACATTGGACCCGCTACCGCAACGGCCAACCTGGTGATTATCCCAGCCGACTCCACTACACAGCCGATTGGCTCAACGACAACGAGCGACGCGGGGTTCTCCGCAACATCACCCGAGAGCTCGGTGGACAACCATTGAGGCTAGCTGTCTCCTACATGTCGCGCCATCCGCATCAGTACCCGGCTCTCCGCATGCGTCCCGAGCTCCTTGAGCACATTCTCGCCACCGAGCAGCAGATCAATGCCCAACAGCATTGGTACATTCCTCGGGAGGCTGTCCCTGGCATCCTGGAGTATCTCCGACCCGGCGATATCATCGCCTTTAGTACAAGCCGTCGCGGTTTAGACTATGCCCATCTCGGTCTGGCCTACCCGATCGCTGGTGTACCCCACCTCCTCCACGCCTCCCAGAGTGCTCGCAAAGTGCTCATAGACCAGCCCTTGGACCGATATTTGGCTAGCGTTCCGACACACACTGGTGTTACCATCGCTCGACCACTGGAGCCCCAGTAGGTCCATGGTCTGTCACTCTGTGCCCGTGTGGGAGAGAAAAATGCTGCTACAAGGAACCGCCTGTGCAATCCCCCACACGCAAGCCACCTCCCCCGATGAGCACAGAGGTACCGTGAGAGCCCACGAGGGAAGATTTGCCCTCTTCTGTTTTCGAGCCCCTCGAGAGGATGTAACGCTGAGCTCCACTACCAGCAGTCAGAGAGTGACGTAAAATGGCGTCACGAAGCTCACGAACGAGCTCCTTTGGAAGCCCTGCTCGCATATCTCACGACTCTACATCCTTCTATAGCCGCCGGCTCTACGAAGGCCTGCCACAAGAGCAAGTTGTTCAGTATCGGGAGTCCCCTCTACCGCCTGAATGTATCAACCGCACTTTTTGCAAAAGTTCTGAGAGCATGGAAGAGCTGCCCGATTGTTCCGTCCACCTTATGGTCACTTCTCCGCCTTACAATGTTGGCAAGGAATACGATGACGACTTGACATTGGCCGAGTACAGGGCTTTCCTCAAACGGGTTATGGCGGAAGTATACCGTGTGCTCGTTACAGGTGGTCGGGCGTGTATCAACGTAGCAAACTTGTGGCTTTAGCCAACCGACGTATCGAAGCCTTTGTGGCCCAGAGATTGCTATTGTGCAGGCAATGCCGATGCAGAAGCAGTTTGACGTGAAAGAACCATGAGGACGAGCGCAGTTCAGTGGTATCGAGACGGCGACAAACTTCCGGTTGTGGACGAATGGATCTCTTGAGTCTTCGGAGGCAGCAGTTTGTGTTTCTCAGCGCTGTGCTGCTCTGGAATGCCGCTCCTACCGCTGCCTTCCCAGAGCAATGGCTGCAGCGGTGGTCTATCCCTTTGCAGGGAAACTGGGAGATGTCGACCGACGGCGGACGGACGTGGACGAGAGTGTCGCTGCCGCACACGACTGCCGCAAGTACACCCTGGTATCGGCGAACCATCCGCATGGATAGCGCAGCCCTGCACCGCCAGTGGCACCTTGCAACCTTCGGCATAGGAGATGTGGCCGATGTCTTTCTCAACGGCCGGCATGCTGCACAACTGATTAGCTACGGCCTGCCTACTACCGTGGTTCTGCCAACAGCGCTGTGGCGCGTTGGCGACAACACTCTCGAGCTAAGGCTTTCGACAGAACCCTTGAGCACTTCGTTTCTGGGACCTCACAGACCGCGTGGCTGCTTTCGGGAACTTCTGTTGCTGGGGACTGCGTCCGCATGGCTTCAGTATCTGGAAACTCACGCTGTTGCCGAAGCAGGTGGGCGGCTCGGCCGCGTCCGCATCGCCCTGACTGCTACTGGATCAGCTCCCCCGGTGGAACCTCTGCAGGTACGGATTCGTCTCCTCCGCCCCACAGATAGCGCTGCTGTTGCTGAACAAATTCTTCCCCTGAGACGACTGCCCCAGCGCATAACTGCCTTCCTCGAAGTACCCAATCCAGCATTGTGGTCACCGCAGACCCCTGTCCTCTATGCGTTGACTGTTGAGCTCCTGAGGGGGACAACCCCTATTGACGGAGCGCGCACAGCGGTTGGATTCCGCACCATTGGTATTCACTCAGGGGACACAACCTCTTTCGTGACGTGCAACGGCCAGCGTTTGCCACTCTACGGCGTGGAGTACTACGCTTCACCATCCTTCCCCCTCCAGACATCGGCCGAGATTGATCTTTTACGCACGACGGGCATGAGCGTTGTTCGCCTTCGAGGAGTGCTCCCCCATCCGGAGTGGCTCTGGGCATGTGCTCGAGCCGGCATTGCTCTCATTGTTGAGCTACCGGTCACGGAATTGCCCCCGTCGTTACTGTGGCGGCCTACAACGCGCTTTATGCTCGAACACTACCTCCGGCTCCTCACTCCTCTGTTCGGCAATCCAGCCGTCATAGGGCTGACACTCTGGCACGGTCTGCCCCAGCACCCAGCTCTTCGAGCTTATGAACAGGCTATGCAGCAGCGTCTACGCCCTTACAACCTCTTGCTTGGGGCAGAGCTCTACGGGGGCACTCATGGAGAACGGTTTTCGCAACTACCTTTGCTCTTTGTGCGTCTCCACCCACCGTTTGTGGACGGCCATAGCCTCGAACGGGAGCTGGATCGTTGGATACAGTTGCAGCGGGCCGGTTCAGCCCTCATTCCCGTCGGTGGCTTGGCCATCGATCCGCGGAGTGCCTCGGGATATCTCCTCCCCAACTCTGCTGAGGCACAAGCTCGCTGGATTTGGCAATTCCTCAGTCTCTGCAAAGCCCGAGCAACAGCTGGGGCTCTGCTGTGGAGCTGGAACGACTATGTTACCGCCTACCCACTGGTGAGTTTTCCCTTTCCGGCCGCCTCCTTCTGTCGCACGGGGCTTATCGATACCAGTGGGATTGCCCGACCGGCCTACGCTGCGCTCCAGGCCTTCCTCCAGGAGGACCTAGAGCCGATTGTGGCACCTGGTCAAGCACCCTGGGGAACTCTGCCGATATATGTCCTCTGGGCTACGATCCTATTGCTTCTGAGCGGCTGGATGCTCAACCGCTCGCCACGGTTACGCCACTTACTCTGGCGGGCGCTGAGTCGCAGTTCCTCCCTTCTTGCGGACTTCCGAGATGGGCGCTTCATCGATGGCGGGGCAACGCTGGCATGTTTGACTCTCTCGAGCCTCAGCATTGCTGCTTTTGGGTCACTCTTGCAAGAGTGGCTTCGCATGCAGCCGCCGTGGGTTATCCTACTGTGGCAGCTCTTGCCACTGGAGTCCCTCCGAGAAGTTGTGGGCTGGATATTGCCCCGCCGATGGGCGCAACTGCTGGCCAATACGTTTGTTTGGCCGCTTACACTCGGGACACTCGCCCTCTTCATTCGGCTTGCTGCCCGTGTGCTCCAACGCCGCTTATCGTGGCGGACAGCCATGCTGTTGCTGATTTGGGGAACACTTCCGCTGAGCCTTTCCCTTCCTCTCCTCCTGCTCGGTGAGCGTCTGTTAGAGACGGCGGGGTTACAGATTACCACACTCGGCACGCTTGGCATTCTAGCACTCTGGAGCACATGGCGAATCCTGCAGGGGTTGCACGTTATATTGCGTCTATCTCTGTGGGCTGTCCTCTTGGCAGCCCTGTGGGGACTGCTCTTGGTGAGTGGGATCGGTTTTGGTCTCTACGAGCTCTTCGGGTCTCTGAGTGCTTATTTGCGCTACGTAGCGAGCCTGTGGTGGGTTTTACCCTAGGCGCTCCCCTTCATTCGTCGCATTGGAGGGTATAGACGTGGCCATAGTGGGGACGATGCCACAGCAGCGAGCTCATGAGGCACTAACGGAGCGGCAACGGTGTGTGCTGCAGGCCGTTGTGCATCTCTACATTCGCACTGGGCGTCCGGCAAGCTCCCGGCTTGTGGCGCGGCGGCTACGGGGGCGGCTCAATCTGAGCGCTGCGAGCATTCGTGCTATTATGGCCGAACTTGAAGAGCGTCGCTACCTGACCCATCCCCACACGTCCGCCGGGCGGATCCCAACCGATCGGGGCTACCGAGCCTATGTGGACAGTCTCACCTCTCCCCAGGAGCTCAGTGAACAAGCACGCAGCTTCATTGAACGTGAACTGAGCGCCCACTCTGAGCAGCCAACCCTCTGGCAGGAAGCCTCACGTGTGCTCAGCGCCCTCGTTTCGGCTGTTGGATTGGTCCAGCCCCCCATGATCGAACGCCTCCCGCTGCGGCGCATTGAGCTCATCTCGCTCAGTCTGACGCACGTGCTCGTAGTGCTCATCTTCTCCTCGGGAGCTGTGCGCACGCTCATCACCCAGCTGTCCTCAGAGTTGAAGCCGAAGTACGTGGAGCTACTGGCGCGCCTGCTCAACCAGTATTTGGCTGGACATTCGTTGGCCACACTCCGCCACGCCTATACAGCCCTGCAGCAGGAACTCTCGACCCTTCCAGACCCACTTCCCCAGACCCTCCAGCAATGGCTCGAGCAACTGCCCGAACTGTCGGAGACACCCGAGCAGATCTATGTCAGCGGGACATCACGGCTCCTCCACTACCCGGAATTCACCGCTGCCGAGCAGCTGCGCACCCTGGCTGATCTTCTCGAGCATGGGTCTCTCCTGCGGCGGCTCTTGGCCCGATATGGGCCCGTGCTCGAGCAACATCCGATCTTCGTTGGCATTGGACGAGAGCTGGGGGAAGCTGCCCTTGCAGAGTATGCCGTCATCTTGGGCCGTTACCAGCTCGGGACAACCCATGGGGTTGTAGGCATTATTGGTCCAAAGCGTATCTTCTACCCCAAAGCCATTTCGGCTGTGCACTCCGTGGCCCGATTCCTCACAGAGCTGAGCCCACAGACGTAGGGCCCATATTCGTCTTATACCGTCGCACGAAATGTCCCCTCACCGAGGGCCATGAGACCATGGCAGATGTCCAACACGCCCCTGACTACTCTACCGGCGATATAGCAGGAAAGCTACGGCAGACCTATCTGCAGCATGAAGAGCCTTCTCCATCGGCAGCTTTCTCGAGCGAATCCTCCGCCGAAACGGCCAGTGCTGTGACCGAGACAACTGAAGCTGCTGACTCTGCACGAGCTGAACTGGAGCAACTTCAGCAGAAGTACGAAGAGCTCCACGACCGCTACCTTCGTCTGGCAGCCGATTTTGAAAACTACCGCAAACGGATGCTGCGGGAGCGCGAGGCATGGGCTGAGACCCTTACCGAACAGCTCCTGCACCATCTCCTCCCCATTGTGGATCAGCTGCAGCTAGCCCTGGAAACATCTGCCGCCTCTCCAGAATCCCTGCGCCAGGGCGTGGAACTCATTGCGCGCAACCTCACCAAACTGCTCGAGCAGCTCGGAGTCAAACCCATCGAGATTACCCCGGGTCAAGCCTTTGACGTCTACTACCACGAGGCCATGCTCCATGTCCCCTCGGAGGAAATCTCTGCCGGCCATATCATCAAGGAGCTCCAGCGGGGATATCTCTTCCGAGACCGTGTACTTCGCCATGCGCGAGTAGCTGTCTCTTCAGGCCCACCGTCTGACCACCAGGACACCGCCACAGAGAGTTCTCCCGAGCTATAGGGCCATGCGCGACTACTACCAGATCCTCGGTGTTCCCCGGACAGCCACGGCAGAAGAGATCAAAGCTGCATACCGTCGACTGGCTCTCCAGTACCATCCCGACCGCAACCCCGGCAATCCGGAAGCTGAGGAGCGCTTCAAAGAAATTGCTGAAGCCTATGCCGTGCTCAGCGATCCGGAAAAGCGACGTCTCTACGATCGCTACGGCCACGCTGGCCTGCAGTCCAGCGGTTCACCAGTGCCGCACTTTACAACCCTTGAGGATGTCTTCAGCTACTTTGCGAACTTCTTCGCTGATGACTTCTTCGGAGACCTCTTCGGCCCCTCGTCGCATCGAGCTCAGGCTACAGCTGAACGGGGTACCGATCTGCGGATCCGGCTACGGGTGACATTGGAAGAGATTGCCCGGGGAGCGGAGAAGACGCTCGAGATTTCCCGCTGGAATGTCTGCCAGCGGTGTGGTGGTAGCGGAAGTCTGGGCGGACAATTCTCCCCCTGCCCTCAATGTCAAGGCCGGGGGGAGGTCCAGCAGGTGTCTCGCTCGCTCTTCGGACACGTTATCCAGCTCTTCACGTGCCCGAGCTGCAGCGGCAGCGGAGTTATTCCCCGCAGCCCGTGCCCAGAATGCGGTGGTGAAGGCCGCCTGCGCGGTCATGCCACCGTTGCTATCCGTATCCCGCCTGGGGCCGTCACCGGCACTCAGCTGATCCTCCGCGGTGAGGGCAACGCCGGGCGTCGCGGCGCGCCGGCAGGGGATCTCATCGTCCTCATCGAGGAGGCTGAACATCCTCACTTCCGTCGCGAGGGCGCCGATATTCATGCCTCCTACACTCTGAGCTTCCCCGAAGCCGTGCTGGGAACTACTGTAGAAGTTCCCACCCTCTGGGGGACAGTACCGCTGACGGTCGAACCCGGCACCCAGCCAGGTACGGTGATACGGCTGTCCGGCCAAGGGCTACCCATCGCAGATACACGCCGGCGCGGTGACCACTACGTTCATCTCTCTGTCTACATCCCCGAGACGCTTACCGACGAGGAGCTCAACCTTATCGAACGCCTGCAGAAGAGCCCGAACTTCTATCCCCCCGACCGCCGTGCACAGCAACCCCAGGAGAAGCGCCGAGATAACTTCTGGAAACGAGTGCGGAAAGCTCGTTCCTAGAGCTCATGGCTCTCTGGAATACACTCCAGCGCCTTCTAGGCATCAACCAACGGGAAGCGCTGGCCGTCACGGCCATCGTCGGCTTCCTAGCGCTTGGAGCTCTCTCCCGCTGGTTCTTACAGCCAGAGCCCGCTGCACTCCCACCGAATCTCCAGCAGCTACTGGATAGCCTTGCCCTTGCCTATTCAGCTACCCTGGCCGCAGAATCGGCATCAGAATTGTCAGCACCCTCTCCGGCTTCCGCAGAAGCAGTCCACAGCCGTCTGCGCTCTGCCAGACCCATTAATATCAACACGGCCACCAAAGCTGAGCTCATGACTCTTCCAGGCATCGGGGAGGTCATCGCGGAGCGAATCATCGAGTATCGCCGCCACAAGCGCTTTGAGAGCGTCGACGAACTGATAGAGGTCAAAGGAATCGGGCCGAAGAAGCTAGAGCGGCTCCGCCCATATATCCGCGTGCAGTAAGCCGTGTACGCTGCCGCTGCCCATATGACCGCTGAAGCCCTCTGGGTGGTCTTCGTCGAGTACACCCCTGCTGGCCTCCGCCTTCATGCGGCAGAACGGCTTCCTTACGAGGACCGTGACCAGCTCTTTTCTACCGCCCACGGGCTTCTGTGCCACTGGCTCGAACAGCTCCCCGTTACTCCTACAAGGCTACACGTGGCGCTCTCCGCTGAACTAGCGGCGCTCGTTCACACGTTCCCGCTGGAGGGCCCTGCGTCAAGCGAAGAAGTACGAGAAGCTGTTGAATTCGAGCTGCAGCACTTCGTACCCGACTACACCCGTCAGCACTACGCTACGTTTGTCCTCCCGCTCGGTAGCGATGGGCACACAGAAGCGCTCACTATCACATACAACCGCTCCGAGCTGGAATATCTCCGAGCACCGTACAGCCGGGAGATACCGACCACGCTGCTGCCGGACTGCTTCAGCATCCCCGCCCTCTGGCGGTATAACTACCCCGACTATGCCGAGCGCAATGTGCTCCTCTTGCATCTGCAGCCCCCGTACATTGACGCCTTCTTCCTCAGCCAAGGCCGCTTGGTGCTCTTCGAGACGGTGCCTGCCACCGACAGTACGCCCGATGCCCTCGTGCAGCAGTGTCTTGAGATCCTTTCGGCCGAGCAGCTCCACCGACTACCTCCACCAGAGGGCATCTTCCTCTTCGGGCACGCAGTGCACCGGGCTCTTATCGAGCTCCTCTGCGAGCACCTTCCCCCGCAGACGAAGGCTACAATCCCGTGTACCCGTCTGAATGCCTTCCGGATGTCTCTGCCACCGGCGGAGCTCCGCGTGCGCCACTATGCCATTCGCACGGCGCATCTCTTCTGGGGATGCATCGGAGCATGTCTCCCGCAGGAGAGCACCATCTTTGTCCTCTGATGCGAATTACTGGCGGTATCTGGCGTGGGCGACGTCTTCCCGTGGGAGCTCCCACTGGAGTGCGTCCTACGATGGATCGCGTGCGGAAAGCCCTCTTCGACCGGCTGAATGGCATGATTTCCCTACGCGGCGCCATCGTAGCTGATCTCTTCGCCGGTTTGGGGACGCTAGGGCTCGAAGCGCTCAGTCGCGGCGCTACTTACTGCATCTTCGTCGAACGGAGCCGCCGCGTCGCCACACTCCTCCAGAACACGCTGAGCCTCTTCGGCCTCGAAACCGGTCGCTACCGTATCGTGGTCGACGATGTCTTTCGCCTCTTACCGCGGTGGGATGTGCTGGGGCTACCCCGAGTACACCTCATCTTTGCCGATCCCCCCTACCAGAGCTATGTTGCAAGCCGTCTGCTCGAGCTGCTTGCCGAAGTCCACTGGCTCTACCCCGGCGGTCTGCTCTGCTTAGAGCTCAGTCGGTGGGAGACCATTGCTCACCCGCCGCCGGGCTGGCAGCTTGAGGGAGAACGCCTCTTCGGGGAAACACGGCTGCAGTGGTGGTATTGGCATGGAGCTCATAATGCGCCGAGCACTCTATCCGGGAACCTTTGATCCCATCACGAACGGGCATGTGGATGTCATCGAGCGTGCTGCCCAACTCTTCGACCACGTCATTGTACTGATTGGCGAAAATCCCGCCAAACGCCCTCTCTTCAGCGAAGCGGAACGGCAGCAGATGGCCGCGGCATCGCTTGCCCATCTGCCCAATGTCAGCGTCGAGATCTATCACGGTCTCATCGTTGACTACGCCCGGCAATGCGGAGCCATTGCCATCATTCGTGGGCTACGGGCCATCTCCGACTTCGAATACGAGCTGCAGATGGCTCTCATCAACCGCCGAATGGCGCCAGAGGTCTGCACCCTCTTCTTGGCGCCGAGCGAGCGGTACATATACGTCAACTCAAGCATCGTTCGGGAACTTGTCCGCTTCGGTTATGTGCCCACCGACCTGGTGCCTGAACCCGTAGCCGCCCGGCTGCGTGCCTTTATCGAGCAAGGGGTTTAGAGGCTCACCGGCGGGCCTGTTCGCAGAGTTGGGCCAGCAGTTGCAGGGCCTCCAGTGGGGTCAAGCTCAGTGGATCGATCTCCCGGAGCCGTTGCCGGAGCGGATCTTCACCGAGCGGGAACATGTTCAGCTGCAGGGGTTGTCGCCGGCCAGCTGTACGCAGCACTGCTGAGGAGCTACTGTGTTTGGCTTCCAAGATAGTCAGGATCTCCTCCGCCCGCTGCACCACCCACTCAGGGATACCCGCCATACGGGCAACGTGAATGCCGAAGGAGTGATCTGTCCCGCCGGGGAGGATACGATGGGTAAAGAGCAGCTGCCCATCGATGTCCCGAACTTCGGCGTGGTAGGCACGGATTCGTGGATACTGCTCCGCCAGGGCGTTGAGCTCATGGTAGTGCGTTGCAAAGAGCGTACGGGCGCGCACGACCTCATGCACATACTCCGCAATAGCCCATGCGATGGAGATACCATCGAGGGTAGCTGTGCCGCGACCCACCTCGTCTAGAAGAATGAGGCTCCGGCGCGTGGCATTGTGCAGAATTGCCGCTGCCTCATGCATTTCTACCAGGAAGGTGCTCTCCCCCCCTGTGATGTTGTCGTGCGCCCCCACACGGGTAAAGATCCGGTCAACCACCCCGATGCGCGCCCGCCGAGCTGGCACAAAGCTGCCCATTTGGGCCAAGAGGACGATGAGTCCAACTTGGCGCAGGTAGCAGGATTTCCCCGACATATTGGGGCCGGTGAGCACGTGGAGTTGCTCGCTCTCTGTATCGAGGTACGTGTCGTTGGGCACATACTGTTCCCCGGGTGGCAGCAGCCGTTCGACGACGGGATGGCGGCCAGCATGGATCTCGATAATTTCGGAATCATCGACCTCGGGCTCGCAGTATCCGTATTGACTGGCAACCTCTGCCAAACTCTGGAGGCAATCGACTGTGGCGACAGCTTGCGCCACCTCTTGAAAGGTCACCATGTGCTCGATGAGCTCGTGCCGAATGCGACCGATGAGCTCCTGCTCAAGGGCAGCAATTCGCTCCTCGGCACGCAAGAGCTTGAGCTCCAGCTCCTTGAGGGCAGGAGTCGTGTAGCGCTCGGCGTTTGTGAGGGTTTGCTTGCGCTCGTACTCGGCCGGGACCTTCGCCCGATGTGGGTGCGTGACCTCGATGTAGTAACCGAAGACGGCATTGTAGCCCACTTTGAGGGAGGGAATACCCGTACGCCGACGTTCTGCCTCCTGGTACTGTGCAAGCCACTCTTTGCTGGAGCGTACCATCGAGCGCAGTTCGTCCAGCTCTGGCGAAATGCCCTCCCGGAAGATTGTGCCGCTACCGAACTCCGATACCGGGGAGTCGTGGAACATAGCCTGGAGACGTTCTGCCACAGGCACAACCGTTGCCAGCCACGCATCCCACCGAAGGTCTGCCAGCACCCCACAGAGAGGCAGCTCCTGGAGGAGTTTAGCCAGGTGCTGGCACAGCAGCAGGCTCCGTCCTAGCCCTACATACTCCCGCGGGAGGGCCCGCCCCGTAGCAATCCGAGACAATAGGCGCTCCAGATCCTCCATCTGCGCTAGCAGCTGACGGAGGCGCTGCCGTTGTTCGGGATGGTCAACCAGCAGACGGACAGCGGAGAGACGCTGTCGGATCGCTTCCGGACGGCGCAGGGGGCGGTGGAGCCAGAACCTGAGCAAACGCCCACCCATCGGGGTCTGCGTTTTGTCGAGAATACGCCAAAGGCTACCGTCGGGCCTCCCTTCAGCAGCTGTGGCCAAGAGTTCCAAATTTCGCCGGGTGGCCGCATCGAGCTCCATGTACTCGGAGGCGTTGTAGTAGCGGATGCTCCGCAGATGCGGTGCCTGCTCCTGCTGGGTTTCCCGAACATAGTGGAGCACTGCCCCAGCCGCTGCCAGCCCCCGTGAGAGGTGGTCTATCCCGAATCCTTTTAAGCTGTCCACGCCAAAGTGACGTTGAAGGAGCTGCCGCGCAAATTCCTCCTCTACCAGCCAATCCTCTAGGCGTGTGAGCACTGGCTTCCACGATAGCTGCTCACTCCAGCCCTGCACCGTCCGATAGTCCCGCCGAGCTAGCAGGAGCTCCGCCGGAGCGAAGCTCTCCAAGATGCTGACTGCCCGCTCCGGCTCTACTTCCGTGACGAAGAACTCCGCCGTTGAGGCCTCCGCACACGCAATCCCGGCCGGCTGCCCAGCCCGTACGGGAAGAGCAATAGCGGCAAGATATCGACTCCGCTTGGCCTCGAGCAGCTTATCGTAGAGCGCCACCCCCGGAGTGACTACCTCGACAACTCCTCGACGGACTATCCCCCGAGCCAGCTTGGGATCTTCCAACTGCTCGCAGACTGCCACCCGATATCCCGCCTGTACCAGCTTTGGCAAATACGTGTCCAACTGGTGGTAGGGAAAGCCAGCCATTGGCACATCACCTGCAGCTCCATTGTTGCGCCGCGTGAGTGCAATGCCACAGACTCGCGCCGTTACCGCGGCATCTTCCTCGAAAGTCTCGTAGAAGTCACCCAGCCGGAAGAGCACAATAGTGTCTGGATAGCGCCGTTTAATGTCCCGGTATTGCCGCATCAACGGCGTCTCTGCCATGCGTGCCATGGTGCCCTCCTGCACGGCTAACCTACAAAGTTACACCGCGCTAGCAAATCGCCCGAACCGCAGACTTTGCGCGCACAGCACAGGAGCTGACCTCCATCAACCCCCTCCATGCTCTATATCATTGGCAATCCGATGTGTCCACCAGAAGTTTGCGTCAGGCAGCCACAAGAGATCCTCTCTGTGCAAGCCTGTCCAGAGGTACAACATCAGGAGGGTACTCCTATGACAGCTCGGACACTTTCTCGGACAGCACTGTGGCTATTGCCAGTATGCGTTGCAAGCATCGCCATTTTCCTAAGTGGGTGCCCCGGCCCAAAGCAGACGGTCGCGACAGGCGATGCAGCATCGCTTGTCTATGTTCCACCGGGACAGTACGATGAATTCTACGCCTTCCTCTCCGGTGGCTTCAGCGGGCAGGTTACAGTCTACGGCTTACCAAGTGGACGCCTCTTCAAAATCATCCCCGTCTTTGCCGTCCACCCTGAGAACGGATATGGCTATACACCGGAGACGCAACCGCTCCTGATGACATCCTATGGGTTCATCCCATGGGATGACACGCACCACCCAGAGCTCTCCCAAACAGACGGAGTTCCCGATGGGCGCTGGTTATTCATCAATTCGAACAACACCCCACGCGTAGCCCGCATCGATCTCCGAACCTTTGAGACAGTGGAGATCCTGGAAATTCCCAACTCGGCGGGGAACCATGCCTCACCATTCGTAACGCAGAATACCGAATACGTCGTGGCCTCTACACGCTTCAGTGTACCGATTCCCCAGAAAGATGTCCCCATTGCCACCTACAAGCAGAACTTCAACGGGACCATCAGCTTCATCAAAGTTGACCCACAGACCGGACGGATGGAGCTTGCTTTCCAGATCTTGGTTCCGGGATACAACTACGATCTTTCGCACGCAGGCAAGGGCCCATCCCATGGCTGGGCTTTCTTTACCGCTTACAATACCGAACAGGCTCACACCTTGCTGGAAGTCAATGCCTCGCAGCATGACAAGGACTTTATTGCCGCCGTCAACTGGAAGAAAGCCGAAGAGTACCTGGCACAGGGTAAGTACCGTGAAATGCCGGCAGAGTACTATCACAATGTCTACGACGAACGCAAACACATGGCCACCTCGCGCGTACTGACGAAGGTGAAAGTCCTCATACCTTCCGAATGCCCCGGCATAATTTACTACCTACCAACACCGAAGTCGCCCCATGGGGTCGATGTTGACCCTTCGGGTGAGTACATCGTGGCGGGGGGCAAGCTCGCAACAGTTATCCCTGTCCACTCCTTCTCAAAGATGCTCAAGGCTATCGAGGAGCGGCAATTCGATACCATTATCGACGGTATCCCTGTTCTCAAGTACGATGCCGTAATCGCTGGGGAGGTCAAGACCCCTGGCCTTGGACCACTACACACGGAGTTCGACGGTAAGGGGTATGCTTACACGTCACACTTCGTCTCCTCTGAAGTGGTCAAGTGGAAGTTGGGAACATGGGAGGTCGTCGACCGCATTCCAACGTACTATAGCCTTGGCCACATTATGATCCCCGGTGGGGACAGCCGGAAACCGTGGGGCAAGTATCTGGTTGCCATGAACAAGATCACGAAGGACCGCTACTTACCCACGGGTCCAGAGCTTGTGCAATCGGCACAACTCATCGATATCAGCGGCGAGAAGATGCGCCTTCTCCTGGACTTCCCCACCCTCGGCGAACCACACTACGCACAAGCTATCCCGGCTGAGATCGTTATGAAGAACTCCCTCAAAGTCTACCCACTCCAGGAGAACGCACACCCCTACGCTGTCAAGTCTCCTGAGCAGGCCCGGGTGGAGCGTAAGGGCAATGAGGTCCACGTGTACATGACCGCCGTGCGTACCCACTTCCGCCCCGATAACATCGAGGGGATACAGGTGGGGGACAAGGTCTACTTCCATGTCACCAACCTGGAGCAGGATTGGGACATCCCGCACGGCTTTGCTATCCTGGGATCGAACACAGCGGAGCTTCTCATTATGCCCGGGCAGACGAAGACGTTAGTGTGGGAGCCGAAGAAACCCGGCGTCTATCCCTTCTACTGCACTGACTTCTGCTCAGCGCTCCACCAAGAGATGCAAGGGTACGTGAGGGTCTCCCCGCGCGGAGCCAACGTACCGCTGACGTACGGGACCGGAACTGAGTAAAAGAAGGGACGCCCCCGCATCCGCCACATCAGATGCGGGGGCATTTTTGTAACCGATGGAAGGGTCTTGCCATGCGACCAGTTATGCGCCTCCTCGTACTTGCTGCCGTCGTAGCGCTTGGGCTCCTCTTCGTTCTCCCGCTGTGGCGTATCACCCTTCAGGCGCCGCAGTATCCAGAAGGGGTGGTGATGGAAATTTGGCTCAGGGAGTTCCGTGGGCAGATCGATCTCATCAACGGCCTCAACCACTACATCGGTATGCGCCCTATTCGGCAGGAAGACTTCCCCGAGTTTGCCATCATGCCGTGGCTCATCCTCGGCCTCATAGGTAGCGGACTCTTGGTAGTCCTGCTCAATCGGCGATGGCTGCTCGGGGTATGGAATGCCCTCTTTGCGCTCATCATCCTCATTGGCCTGGCCGATTTCTATCGGTGGGGCTACGAGTACGGACACAACCTCGATCCTCGAGCTCCCATCAAGGTCCCAGGCATGTCATATCAGCCCCCGCTCATCGGCTCAAAGCAGTTGCTCAACTTCACTGCTTACTCCTATCCCGCTGCTGGTGGGCTCATTGCTTTTGCCTCCTTCCTGGTGGGGACTGCTGTGTTTACGGCGGAATGCCTCTACGCCCGAAAGCAAGGGCTATTGTGTTTGGAGCGTCGTGCCACGCTTCCGACGGCGTGATGCGGTGGAGTATCTTCAGTGTGGGAGTGATGGGCGCAGGGTTGCTGCTCATTGCAGGGTGCCAGCCCAAGCCGCGCCCGATTCGGTTCGGGGAAGAAGTCTGCGCATACTGTCAGATGGGAATTTCCGACCCGCGGTTCGGAGCGGAACTAGTCACACAGCAGGGAAAGATTTTCGTCTTCGACGCTCTCGAATGCATGGTAGGATTTGAGCATGCTGAACTCATCCCTGTCGAGCGTATTCACTCCCGCTGGGTTATTGACTTCAGCCAACCGGGGGAGCTCATTGCAGCAGAGTCAGCCGAATTCGTCTTCACTGTTGAAGTGCACAGTCCGATGGGCCTCAATGTATACGCTGTTCCCCGAGGGCGCTATGTTCAAGATCCGGAGCTCCCACGGGGCCGCGTTCTCACCTGGCAGGAGGTCGTCGAGCTGGTTCGCACGCAGTGGCGCGAGGGCCCTCCGCGTGGCTCTCCCACACCACAGACACAGTGAACGGCCCCAGTCCCTTTCGTGGAGGGTCGGCACGCTCCTTCTCTTCCTGCTCGTCTGCGTGCCATCTCCAGCTCGGCTTCTCCTCGTAGGATCCCCAGAAATACCGACGTTGCGAGCAGCCCTCCAACAGGCGCACCCGGGAGATACGCTCCGCCTCTTGCCCGGCATCTATCGGGAGCAGGAGCTGACGGTCACGGTTCCGCTCCTCATCGAAGGAACCCACTCGGCCATCATCGACGGAGAGGGTAAAGGGCAAATCCTCCAGATCTCCGCCTCCGGTACCACAATCCGGGGGCTGACATTTCGCCGCTCAGGCCTGAGTTTCCTACGGGATAATGCTGCCATCCGGGTAGAGGGAGCCACAGACTGCCGAATCGAGCAGAACCGACTGGAGGAATGCTTCTTCGGAATTTACCTGGCGAAAGCTGCCCGCTGTACGGTCGAGGGGAATATCATCGCTGGCCAAGCCCAACGGGAAGCCACCTCCGGCAATGGCATCCATGCATGGTACTGCCGTGATCTGGTCGTCCGCGCCAACGTCGTCATGCGCCACCGCGACGGCATCTATTTCGAATTCGTCCGCCACAGCCTCGTCGAACACAACACATCGGAGAACAACCTCCGCTATGGACTCCACTTCATGTTCTCCGACAGCTGCCGGTACGCCTATAACCTCTTTCGCGGCAACCGATCTGGCGTCGCTGTGATGTACTCGCACTCCATCCTCGTACAGCACAACCGCTTCGAGTACAACTGGGGCTCTTCCGCCTACGGCCTCCTCCTCAAAGACATTAGCCGCAGCCGAATCCAGCACAACCTGTTCCTCAGCAACACTACGGGGCTCTATATGGAATCGGCCACAGACAATCTCATCGATAGCAACCGCCTACAGGCCAACGGATGGGCTCTGCGCCTGATGGCTAGCTCGACAGGCAACCTCTTCGTGGCGAATAGCTTCGTTGCCAACACTACGGACCTGGCAACCAATAGCTCCTACACCCTCAACACCTTTCGCGCTAACTACTGGAGCCGCTATCGGGGCTATGACCTTAACCGGGATGGGTACGGCGATACCCCCTTCTACCCGGTCAATGCCTTTGCCATACTGACGGAACGCTACCCTGCGCTCCTCATGCTATTACGGAGCTTCATCGTCGAGCTACTCGAACTCGCCGAGCGTATCTTCCCCGTCCTGATCCCAGCAGCCATTAGCGATCCAACACCACTGATTGCGCCTGCCGTATGATCGAATTCCACAACGTCACGAAGCGCTTCGGGAAACATACAGCTCTGCAGGATGTCTCCTTCGCCCTGCAGTCGGGCACGAGTGTGGCTCTCCTCGGGCCCAATGCCTCGGGAAAGACCACGCTGTTGAAGTGCCTGCTAGGACTGATCCATCCGGACGCGGGCGCTATTACTGTCGGTGGTATCCCAATCACGCAGTCGCCCACCTACCGCCAGCGCATTGGCTACATGCCTCAGCATCCCCACTTTCCGGACAACCTCCGGGCTGCTGAAGTCATTGAGCTGGTCAAGCGTGTCCGCGGTCTATCGGGGCCGGTTGAGACCCCCTATATCGAGCGCTTCCAACTCGAGTCGGAGCTGGCAAAACCAATTCGCGCCCTTTCTGGAGGTACACGACAGAAACTCAGCGCTGTGCTGGCATTTATGGCGGAGACGGATATCCTCGTGCTCGACGAGCCGACAGCTAGTCTCGACCCACTGGCCTTGCGCGCTTTGAAAGACGAGCTCCACCGTCGCCGCGCCAGCGGCTGCACGATTATGATGACAACCCACACACTTGCTGATGTTCCAGAGTTGAGCGACGAAATCTTCTTTCTGTTCGAAGGCCGGATTGCCCTCCACGAACGTGTAGCCGATCTACTGGCTACCGCTCAGGGGAACCGCTTCGACGAAGCCCTCATCGGTCGACTCCGGCAACGGCTATGAACACTGGTCGAATCATCCTGGACTTCCAGCTCCGCCATGCTGTCCGCAGCCGCTGGCTGCTCCTCTACGGGGGGAGCTTGCTCGTGCTCACCACCCTCCTGATCTGGTTCGGGGGCACGGCTGAACATGCGGTTGTGAGCCTCCTCAATGTTGTCCTCCTGCTCGTGCCGCTCATTGCGCTCCTCTACGGCGTTCTCGGGATCAGTCAAGCACGGGAGTTCCTCGAGCTCATGCTGGCTCAGCCTCTGGAGCGCCGCGTGCTGTTCTGGGGTGTGTTCACGGGTATGGCTGCCCCTCTGGCGCTCATTGTCCCCGTAAGCTTTGGTATTCCCTGGCTCTTAGGAGTACGGCAGCTGTGGGGAGTCTATGCAACGCTTGCCGGTGGGAGCATTGCTCTCACGCTCATCGGCACTGCTTTCGGGATGGCCTTTGCACTGCGGTGGGATGACCGTCTGCGAGCCTTCGGTATGACTATAGCTCTCTGGTTCCTGCTTGCGGTAGTCTACGATGCTGTCATCCTCGTGCTCGGTATCACCTTGCGGGACTATCCCATTGAGCATGGGCTCTTGGTGCTCCTGTTCCTGAATCCCATCGACCTGGTGCGGGTTGCGACATTACTCCAACTGGATGCCGCAGCCCTCCTGGGATACACCGGTGCTCTGCTACAGCACTTCGTCGGCAATATTGCCGGCATCATGCTCACGATTGCAGCACTCCTCCTCTGGACCCTTCTCCCGCTGGCCCTGGCTATGCGCAGCTTTGTACGGAAGGATTTCTAAGGCGACTGCACTTCTGGCGATCTGCTCACGCAGCTTTGACAGGGATGCGCTCGAGCTCTGCGGCAAGGACTGCTGCCGCACGTTGTGCTACCCCTGGTCCGCCCAAGAGGGCGCGCAGATGCTGGAAGCTCTCCCATTGGTGTCGGGCAACTTCGGGATCGAGAAGGCGCAGGAGCGCTCCGACCAACGTAGCCGGGCGTGCCCGATGCTGCAAGAATTCTGGCACAATTGGAGCCCTCAGCAGTACATTGACCAGCACAACCGACGGCAGTTGCACGAGCAGTCGGGCAATCCCGTAAGAGAGCCACGACATTCGATAGAATGCCACAAAGGGCATGCCGCACAGAGCCGCCTCCAGTGTCGATGTTCCTACCTTCACCAGTCCCGCTCGGCTTGTCTGCAGGAGCCCATAGGGATCCGCATGCCACTTCCAGAGCTGTTCTGCCGCAACGCTTGCCGACCACGGCGCCGAGGGGATTGCCGCAGCGACGGTCGCCTGCGGGAGCTCCCGCCGCAACTCTAACGCCACTTGCTGCAGGAGGGGCAGATGGTAACGGAGTTCCTGAGGACGACTGCCGGGAAAGAGGGCAATCTGCAGCGGCCGTCTCTCTGGCGGTTCGGGAGCATGAGCAAGCTGAGGCTCGTCCATGAGTGGATGTCCCACAAAGGTGCACCGCACCCCCGCTTGCCCGAAGAATTCCACCTCGAAGGGGAAAGCAACGAGGAGGAGGGTGACCGCACGGGCCAGTGTCTGCAACCGCCACCGCCCCCACGCCCACGTCTGCGGGGCAATGTAGTAGTAGACAGGCTTCCCAAGCCGGGCCACTCGTTCTGCCAAGCGGAGATTGAAGCCGGGATAGTCCACAAGGAGCACCGCATCCACCCCTTGGGTCCGAACAATTCCTTCGCACCGCCGCAGAAGACCTCGGAAGAAACCATAGTGGCGCATGGCTTCCCAGAAGCCGACCACGCTCAGGCGGGAAAGCGACACCAGGGAGTGCAAGCCCTCTGCCTCCATCCGCGGCCCCCCAATACCGATGAATTCCACCTCCGGATCGAGCTGTCGCCAGGCTGCCATGAGCCGCGCGGCGTAGCGCTCCCCGGAAGGCTCACCGGCAACAATGAAAACACGTCGGCCCATTACGGCTCTAATTGCACCAGCTGACGAAGAGCTGCAATCTCCGTCCGCGTCAGATGTCGCGCTCGCCCTCGCGGAAGCCCCTGGCATGTCAAAAACGCAAAGGCCCGCCGGTGGAGAGCACGCACGCGATAGCCTAACTTGGCAAAAGCTCGATGCAGCAAGCGATCGCCTCCGAGCACCTCTACATATACACGACGCCGATCGTGTGGATCGAGCTCAAGAGCGTTAGCCTTGAAACTGCCCTGCCGCATTGTGATTCCGTCAAGCAGCCGACGGAGATCCTCCGGACGCACGGCACGGTCTAGGGTAACCGTGTAAGTCCGCGGCACCTTGTAGCGCGGGTGTAAGAGCCGATTGGCCAATTCGCCATCATTGGTCAGCAGCAGTGCGCCTGTGGCATTGCGGTCGAGACGCCCCACCGGGTAGACGCGCTCCTTCGTCCAGACAAGCTGCACAACGGTCTTGCGCCCCTTCTCGTCCCGGACCGTGCACAGATAGTCCTTCGGCTTGTGGAGCAGAAGATAGACCAGACGTCGTGAGGAGCGCACTCGATTGTTGTCCACCGTGACCTCATCCCAGGGGAAGACCCGCATGCCGATGACAGCTGGCTGACCGTTGACCTTGACGCGCCCCTGCCGAATGAGTTCATCGGCCTTGCGCCGCGAGGCAATCCCTGCATCGGCGAGAAACTTATTCAGTCGTATGCCGCGCTCAGACGACGTCTCCCGACGTTGCTGCTGCACCATGGCCACCAGAGAACACCTAATCTCCAGCGGACACAGACGCACGTGGGGCTTGCTCATTATTCGAGCACTGCCAGCACCCGCTGGAGCACCATTGCCGGGGAGATCTCCTGCAAACAGGCATGGGTCCGCACAGGACAGCGATTCCCACCGTGGAGAGAGCAGGGGCGACACGGCAGAGAACGTTCCACCACAGCCGAGCCAGGCAGCCGCGGAGCAAATCCAAACTGCGGGATCGTCGGCCCAAAGAGTGCTACCACTGGGGTGCCCACCAGCTCGGCCAGATGAATTGGAGCACTGTCATTGCAGACAACGCATCCGGCGCGACGCAGCAAGGCCAGCAAATGCGGTATCTCCAAGCGACCTGCTAGCGATATACCCCCGCCGGCATCGGCGATGGTCTCGCACAGCTCCCGCTCAGCCGCACTGCCGATGAGGACAACAGCACAGCCACGTCGCCCGAGTTCATGCGCCAGTGTAGCATAATGGCGTGCACTCCAGCGCTTGGTCTTCCAAGCCGATCCAGGCGCCAGAACGACGAGCCGACTCTGTTCTCCGACGCCGATTGCACTCAGCAGCTGCGTAACACTCTGCTCGGCCTCCCCCAGCGGACGCAGAGCAGCAACCACCCCTGCCAAAGCACGCCACCGATCCCCTACATCCGCAAAGGCGCTCAAGAAGGCCAGGGTGCGCTCGACTTCGTGCAGATGCCAATGGTAGGGGACACACACGTTGTAAACCCACGGCAGAGCACTCCGACTGCTCCCGACAGCATAGCGCGGTGAACTCCACAGCGCCAGTAGCGCCGTCCGCATTGAGCGGTGGGGGACCAAGAGCACTTCCGCCCCCCACTGACGCACACGCTGTGCACAGCGGCGCAATCCACTCCAGCCAGCGTCCGCACCACGCTTATCGTAGAGAATTACCTCATCGACAGCCTCCACGCACGCAGCCAAAGCAGCCGCTGCCGGTCTGCCCACAATGAGTGCACGCTGCGCTTCTGGATGAAGCTGCCGCAGTGCCTCCAGCAAGGGCAGTGTCAGAACCACATCGCCAAGATAGGCCGTCTGCACGACGGCAATACGGCTGAATTCACGCAGATACGGTCGATGGCGTCCCGTAAAGCGGGCGAGCATATTTCCACCGGCGGTGCTGCCAGAGCCACAGCTCTGGATGTTGTCTGACAAGGGTTTCGACACGGTGCAGATAGCGCAGCGTCAACTCTCGTACTCCATCGGCCGTATTGGGGACATCGGCACTGGGGAGCTCTTCCAACGGCACGAGGTAGCGCCCGTCCGGCTGACGGATGGCGAAGCCAAGGATAATGGGAACACGGAAGCGCAGGGCCAGGGCTGCCGGAAAGGTATGCACGGGCACTTCAGCCCCGAAGAAGGGGAGCCAGAGTGGCGACTCAGGCCTTGCGCGTTGATCGGCCAACAGAGCAACAGCTTCCCGCCGTTGCAGGGCCCGAGCAATAGCCCACGGAGCTTGCTCAAGCTCGACGACGCGATTGCCCCATCGAGTCCGATACCGGTTGAGCCATGCGTGGACCACTGGGTTGCTCTGCCGCTTGACCAGAACGGTCAAAGGGATGCCCAGCCGGCGCAGTGCCAGTCCGGCCGCACAGGCAAGCCACTCCCAATTCCCGTAGTGCGCCGAAAGGAGGAGCATGCCACGCCCTCGAGCAGCACACGCAGCAAAGAGCTCAGCGTTGAGGAACTGCAGTCGCTCCTCAAGCTCTTCCTCTGAAAGCCAGGCCAGACTGAGAACCTCCAAAAGCACAATGCCGCTGTTCGTGTAGCACCCCCGGGCCGTGTGTCGATGCCACTGGAGCGTACGTTGGGGAAACCCTCGCCGGAGATTCTCTATCGCCGTCTGCCGTCGAGCAGGCTCGGCCCACCACCACAGCCGTCCCAGTGCCCATCCCAGCCTCCTGTAACACTGCCACGGTACGAAGCGAAGCAGGGGAGCTCCAAAACGCAAAACAGCTACAAGCAATCTCTCAGCCCACCGGAGGAGCCATGAGTGCATGGGTGACATGAGGCCCTATCCACATAGGCATCATAGAGACGGCGCAAGAGTTGCAAGTCCTGCCATGCTAATGATTTCCACTGCGGGTTGCGGAGCAGCGCTGCCGGATGGTAGGTCACCACCATCACCATCCCATGGAACGGGATGGGGCGTCCCCGGAGTTCGGCAATCTTATACTCCTTCTCCAGAAGCGCTGTGGCTGCCGTGGCACCGAGCACGAGCAGAAAAGCCGGCTGGATCAGCTCCAGCTGCTTCCACAGATATGGACGGCAGGTGCTGATCTCCTGCGGGGTCGGACGACGATTGTTGGGTGGGCGGCATTTGAGGACGTTGCAGATATAGACATCCTCACGCCGTAGCTGAATGGCTTGCAGCATGCGGGTCAGAAGCTGTCCCGCTGCTCCGACAAAGGGCTCTCCACGAGCATCCTCCTCGGCCCCGGGAGCTTCCCCAATGACGACAATCTCCGCCCGTGGGTTGCCAGAACCAAAGACGAAGTTCGTACGTTGCAGGCCCAGCGAGCAGGCCGTACATGTGTGAATGAGCGCATAGAGCTCCGACAGGCTCTGACTCTGGAGCCACGGAGGACCCATCGCGAAAAGATCCTCTCCACCGATGGCCGGCATATGGAAGCGGGGCCGTTGTGGGCTCGGTAAGGGCAGCTCCTGCTCAGAGGTTCCTTGAGACCCGGCCATGGGAGAGGGAAACGGTCGGGAGGCTGCAGGTTCTACATAGAGCCGCTCCCCCACTACGGAACGCCGCAGCTGGATCCATTGCTGGAGCTGCGCCAGCAGCCTCGACGGCTGTCCCCCCGTTGTCATGGTCAAATGTCCAGGTTCTTGACAAACAGCGCATTGCGCTCGATGAACTCCCGCCGTGGCTCCACCTTATCGCCCATGAGCATGTCGAAGATCCGTGTTGCCTCGGCGGCATTTTCGAGGGTGACCTGCAGGAGGGTGCGTGTTTCGGGGTTCATGGTCGTCTCCCAGAGCTGTTCGGGATTCATCTCGCCGAGGCCTTTGAAGCGGGTAACGGTTATCGACTCCGGCCGGACTCCTTCGCTACGGAGGCGCTCCACGATGGCATCCCGCTCCTGGTCCGAGTAGGCGTAGAAATCTCGCTTGCCTGAGGAGATCCTGTACAGCGGTGGCTGGGCAATGTAGAGACGCCCTTCGTGGATGAGGTCGCGCATGTAGCGGAAGAAGAGCGTCAGGAGGAGGGTCCGAATGTGGGAGCCGTCCACATCGGCATCGGCCATCAGGATGATCTTGCCATAGCGGGCCTTCGAGGCATCGAAGCTCTCGTCGAAGCCGCCGCCGATAGCGGTGATGATGGTGTTGATCTCTTCGTTTTCCAGCACCTTCACAAGGCGCGCCTTCTGCACATTGAGGATTTTGCCCTTCAGCGGGAGCACAGCTTGGAAGCGGCGGTCCCGAGCCTGTTTGGCAGAGCCCCCAGCCGAATCTCCTTCGACGAGGAAGAGCTCACACTCGTCCGGATCGCGTGAGGCACAGTCGGCAAGCTTCCCCGGCAAGGTAGCGCTCTCGAGCGCACTCTTCCGCCGGACAAGCTCCCGTGACTTGCGTGCAGCGATCCGAGCCTCAGCCGCTAACAGCGCCTTTTCGATAATCTTGCGGGCAACGGCGGGATGCTCCTCGAGGTAGCGCCCGAGCTGTTCGTTGACAAGGGAGCGGACAATACCCTCGACATCGCTATTGCCCAGCTTCGTCTTGGTCTGCCCTTCAAACTGCGGCTCGGCAACCTTGACAGCGATGACAGCTGTGAGCCCTTCGCGGAAGTCGTCCCCAATGAGCTGTACCTTGGCCAGATTATTGGCCTGCGCGTAAGCATTGAGCGTACGGGTCAAGCCTGAGCGGAATCCCGTCACATGCGTCCCGCCCTCGGCAGTGTTAATGTTGTTGACGTACGAGAGCACGCGCTCCTCGTAGCCGGTGGTGTACTCCAGAGCGATATCCACATAGACATCCGCACCCGACTCCCCGGCCGAGCGCCCCGACAGGAGAATGACCGGCGTCAGCGGGGTATCTCCTTCATCGAGATAGCGTACGAAGTCCCGTAACCCCCCCTCGTAGTGGAAGACCTCTTCGATGCCCTCCCGTTCGTCCCGCAGGCGGATAGTCACCTCCGGATTCAGAAAGGCAAGCTCCCGGAGCCGATCGGCAACGCGCTCGTAGCGAAAAGCTGTTGTCTTGAAAATTGTTGGGTCTGGTCGGAAGTAGACCAACGTCCCCGTGCGGTTGGCCTCCCCAAGGCGCCGAACGGGCGTCTGCGGAATCCCACGGCTGTACTCTTGTTCCCAGACTGCTCCATCCCGCCAGACTCTCACACGCAGGAACTCCGAGAGGGCATTCACGCACGAGACTCCCACCCCGTGTAATCCACCAGAGACCTTGTAGGCTCCCTTCTCGAACTTACCGCCGGCGTGCAGCGTGCACATGACCAGCTCGAGCGTTGAGATCCCCTTCTCCGGGTGAATCCCGACGGGGATTCCGCGCCCATCATCTTCGACCGAACACCCTCCATCGGCGTGCAGGACAACGGTGATGGTGCGACAGAAGCCTGCCACAGCCTCGTCGATGGAGTTGTCCACAACCTCGTAGATGAGGTGGTGCAATCCCCGCTCACCCACATCCCCGATGTACATCGCCGGACGGCGCCGTACGGCCTCCAAGCCTTCCAGGACACGGATGCTCTCCTCCGTATAGCCATCGGCTCGCCACACTGCAGATACAACCTCCCGCTGCTCCATGGGTTCGTTCCATGCGGAATGCCACACACTTGCTATAGACGTCCATGGCATGCTCATCGGATAACGAGACGCCGCACAGGCTCGCCGCCAATGCGCTCATTGAGTCGCCTGCGGAGTTCCTCGGCACGGAGGCGCAATTCCAACTGCCATGTCGGAACAGCAACTTCAACGACAAGCTCCCCATCGGCAAAACGGACAATCCGGCTCACTCGCGCAGCAAGTGGCCCGACTACTTCTGCCCACAGCTGCGGCAGCTGAGCCATGACAAGAAGCTCCTCCATCCCGCACTCCCGCAGGAAATCGTGCAAGAGCTCCCCGAGTCGATGTGGCTCCCTCTCCATCGGACTACCTAGCCGGAGGAGCAATGAGCCAGTGCACACACCTGGCTGCATCGCGGAGCAAAGCGGCCGTCAGCGCAACCGCAAGTGCCGCTCCTACCAGGAGGTACGTTCCTGCAACCGGATACAGCAACACTGCCCATATCATCCACAGGGGGGCAACAAGCAGTGTCGAGCCCAGAGCTTCTCCTCCAATCACGACGAGCAGGCCCCCGGCAGAGAGTCCAGCCAAAACGAGCACCACAAACCCATGGAGCTGTGCCTCACTGCGAGCCCGCACAGCCAACCACAACCCTAGAGCTGACATGAAGCCATAGCTGACCACAAGTACGCCCACACTGGCCAACCAGTTCCCTTGCAGCTTGCCCGCACTCTCCAACAGGCCCACGAGCACGGCCGTCTGGGCCAACCCAATCCCACTCAGCCCAAGAAACTTACCGGCTATAAACTCCCCTGCACTGACAATGCTCACAAGGAGTTCGGTTACCCGCGAAAATCGCTCCTCCGTCAGCGAACGAGCAGCCCATACAAGCGCATCGATCACCAGTATCAGTCCAGCAACACCCAGCAAAATCTGAGCCGAGCCAAAGGTCCGCTGCGGCAGAGGGTGCTCAGAGACCGAGATGGGCCAGAGAAGCTCTCGAGTGAGCTCTTCCGGAACTCCGCTCTGTTGTACCATCTCCACTCGCATACGCTGCTCGAGGGAGCGGAGTAGTGCGCGCATAAGCGGCCGTGTTCCTGGGTGGCTCCAGAGACGAGCCTCCAGCCCACTTGCTGCTGGACGGAGGTGCAGTAGCCCTATCCACTGCCCACGCTCAACCCGCTCCAACAATTGCTGCCACACCATCGTATCCTCCGCAGCCAAGGGATAGACCACGAGTGGCCGTCCGATGGCTTCACTGCCCACCTCATGTAGCCACCGAAGCCATCGCCCGGTCTCATCCCAGACAGCCACTACCACCGGTCCCTCGCCTTCGGCTCGATCTGCAGTCCACCAGAGGAGTCCGACCAACCCGAAGGGCAGTACAAGGGTCAGTACGAAACTCCACTGGCGAAACTGCTGCTGCCACTCCCAGAGGGCAATCCGTCCGAGCCGGGACATCTTACCACTCGCCCGACAGCTGGAGGAGGAGTTGGCGCGGAGGTGCGAGCGTACCGGGCACTTCCGTGTAGTAGTAATCCAACGCGTTCCGCACGTTGAGCGTCAGCGCCAGGGGAAGACCGAGCGTGCGCGCGCCCGTAACGGTTGCCCGGATATCGAGGACATGCACCGGTACACGGACATCGGCGTTGCGGATGAGCTGCAAATTCCGCAGCTCTTCATCGACCCGTTCCACACGGCTCTGGTAGCGATACTCCATCTGGAGTTCTCCCCAGGGCAGCAAGAGTGTACCGCTGATTGTGAAAAGCCGTCGCGCCCGATAACGCAGCCAGTCATTCTGCCTCAGATCTCGTGGCTCGAGCATCGTCAGACCGCCCTCGAGCTGGAGCATCCCTGCCGGCGCCCACGGCGCAGATGGTCCCAACCACGTCCGAAGAATCAGCTCAGCTCCTTGCACACGAGCCCGCGTTAGGTTCGCAAACCGCACTACTACGGCTCCCTCGCTCTGCTCGAAGCGGGGTTCGATGAAGTCGTAGTAATCCGACTGAAAGAGGGCCAAATCGGCAAAGAGCCGGAGGCGCCATCTCCAGAGAGAGAGCCAGAGGGTATCCATGGCACCAAGCTCTGCACTCCATCCCCGTTCGGGCCGGAGTTCCGGATTGGGGCTCACCGTAAAGCCGGCTGCCCGTACTGCTGCAAAGCGTTCGGCCACTGTCGGAGCCCGGAAGGCACGTCCAAGAGTGGCGCGGAACTGTACACCAAACCAGCTCGCATACGTAAGGCCAATCCGCGGACTGGCCTCGACCGCCTGTGTGGAGGCCCCCTCTGTGCGTTCCCAATCAAGCCGCGCTCCAACCGTAATGCCTACAGGCCGCATTGCCCCTAGCTCGAGCTGCCCATAGAGAGCCCCCATGAGCTGATGTCGATCCCCGTAGAGCACCGATTTCACGCCGTTGAGGAGTCCGTGGAGACCGGCCGTCCACAGGAGCTGCGGATGCAGCTGCCCGCTCCACTGCCACTCGGCCGAGAGCGCAGACGCTGTCGACTGCGGGAGGCTATCGGCATGCCCACCCGGCTCGGTGTTGGCGAAATCGGTCCAGTAGAGCCCACAGCGTAGCGTGCTCGTCAGATAGCCGCTCCAGAGCTGCTGCCATTGTGTTGCCACGGCCGCCTTGCGCGAACGAACTCGCTGCGCACTGTCCGGATTCCCCGGTGCCGTAGCCCGACGCAGACTGGCCCAGTAGATCCAGTTGCCTCGATCATCGTCGGCGTAGAATCCCACAGCCGTTACCGTGCTGGCTGCCGAGGGCGCCCACTGCAGCTTGCCGAAGAGTTGCCACCGACGGGAATCCCCCGCAGAGCGGTAGCTCTCATCACGTACTGTAGCCCCACTCAGGACAAGGCCCACAGAGCCCCAACGCTGCCCGTAGCCCAGATCAAGGCCCCAGAGCCCACGCTGCCCGACATCCCATTCGGCAAAGCGCGGGCGCCCGTAGACTCCCCCGTAGAGCCGAAACCGATACCGCGCCACTGCAGAAGGCTCCTCCGTCAGCACGTGGATGACCCCCCCGAGAGCCGCCGTTCCATATAAGGCCGAAGCAGCCCCTTTAAGGATCTCCACCCGCCCGACCGCCAGCAGCGGCAGAGCATCGTACTTGAGCTCCCCACCATCGCCCGACAACAGCGGAATCCCATCCACGAGCAAGAGTGTCCGCGACCCTACCCCGAAGGCAAACCCAGAAGAGCCGCGAATACTGACCTGGTCCCGACTGATCGTCACCCCCGGCACCGTCCTCAAGACCTCATCCAAACGGCTCCAGCTCCGTTCCTGAAAGGCACGAGCCTCTACCGTCGCAATGCTCACGGGAGCTTCCTGCAGGGTCTGCGCGCGCTTGGCTGCCGTAACCACCACCTCGCTGAAGCCTACCGGCTGCGGTTCGAGAGCAAGCCGCAGACGGAGCGTATCACCAGGTTGCAGACGCACCGCCTGCCGTAAAGCTCGATAGCCCACCATGGAGACACTGAGCACATACTCCCCCGGCGGGACTCCCCGCAGCAGAAAGCTCCCCTGGCGTGTAGTGACTGCCCCAAGGAGCGTTCCTTCCAGCCGGATGGTAGCACCCACGAGTGGTTGCCCCGTTGGGGCTTCCACAACGTGTCCCTGCAGGACTGCCGTCGGCTGCTGTGCCAACAGTGGCCCAGCGGCCAGCAGCATCCCAAGCCCTATATGGACGCCCCACCGTCCCGGATCCACCATCACTCAAACGGCTGTGGCGGTAAGTGGTCAAAATCCACCACAATGTCCACCCCCGGGTAGACCTCGCCCGGCTCTACCCAGAGGCTGTCCGGTTGTGAGCTGTCCCGACCATAGACACCCACAACACGCCAGTGCCGGAATAGATCCGGCCCGTACTGTTGCGCTACGATGATGTAGCGGAACACAACCGGCGGCTGTTCAACTGTGAGCTCGTACGGTGCCAACTCTACATTGAAGGGCAGCCGTTCCTTGGAGAAAACCGCTCGCCCGCTCACGATCTCCTCGAACACGTTTCGCGGTGGGTAGTGCTGGAAAGCCACCACTCGCAAATCGAGCACACTGTCGGCCGGAGGCCATGTCCCGCGGAAGATGACCCTCCCCCGTAGAAATGCTTCCCGGGGCAGCTGTGTGGGGTCCAGCCCGCCCGTACAGCCACCCACGAGGCTTCCCAAAAGCAGCACCCCTGAAAGGACCCGTCCCTGCATCGGTTACCGTAGAGAGCTCACAGCGAAAATACGGGCTTCGCCACACTCCCCAACGGTTCGAACAGCTGCAATTGTGCCGCACGGGTGTAATCGAGTTCCTGCGGTATGGTCACTTCTACGCGTGTCCCCGCCGGCCTGCCCTCGGCATCGAAGCGATCCATGATCCGCAATCCGAACAGCCCGCCGAGATGCTCGCTCAATAGCCGCAGGCGCTCCGTCGCCAGGCGTAGCCCCACCCCCTCGTGGCTACTCTTGCGCCGCCCAACCCCGTCGTCCTCGATGGTACAGAGGACACACCCCTCATCCCTTGCGATCGCAACCCGTACTGTCCCGTGCCCTCCCCGAGGCGCCAGCCCATGCTTGAGCGCATTTTCAACCAACGGCTGCAGCAACAGAGGCGGAATCCAGATTTCGTCGAGCTCCAGCCCTGGATCGACTTCTATCACAGAGATGAAGGCGCCGCGAAACCGAGTCTGCTCAATGCGCAAGTACAGTTCCACGATCTCCACCTCCTCCCGCAGCGGGACAAGGCCGCGCTGGGCACTCCGCAAAATGCGCCGTACGAGCTCGGCAAACTCTGCAATGAATTGCTCCGCCTCCGTGCGCTCTCCCCGAGCCACGATGTATTGCACAGTGGTGAGTACGTTGAAGAGGAAGTGCGGGTTCATCTGCGCCTGTAGTGCTCGGTACTGCCATTCCACCAGGAGACGGCGGAGCTCTTCCTGCTCACGCCTCTGGCGCTCCAGTTCATAGCGCGCTTCTACTTGCACGAGAGCCCGCTGTATGCGCTCGGAGAGCAAACCTTCCGTCAGCTCCAGGCAGCGGCGAAGGAGAAAGAGGGCTCTCTCGGTATCCCCCCGCCGATGAGACAGCTCGGAGAGCTCCCGGGCTACCTCTAGCTCGAGCATCCGTTCATGGAGCTCAACGGCGAGCGACCACGCTTCCGATAGAGCCTCCTCGGCAGCGTCCTCCAGCCCCTGCCGGCGATACAGTTGCCCCAAGTTTACCAACACGTAACCTCTGCCCCGCTGGTCTCCGAGCTGTTTTCGCATTTCGAGCGAGCGCCGATAGGCTGCCTCGGCCTCCTGCCAGCGCCCCATGCTCGCATAGAGGTAGCCCAACGTCCCATAGGCCACAGCAACACCGTAGACATCCCCCTGCTGCTCCTTGAGCCGGAGGCTCTCTTGCTGCCATGCTAATGCCTGTGCGTATTCCCCACGGCGAGCCAAGAGCAGCGCTGCGTTGTTGTATGCTCGCGCTAAGGTCTGCCACTCCCGCAACTGCTGGGCTTGCGTAATCAGCTCCGTGAATATTTGCAACGCCCGATCGTGCTGCCCTAATTCGGCCAATACAATCGCCAGATTCTGCAGCGCTTTCAGGTGGACTGAGGGAAAATCCGCTACCCCTTGCTGCAAGACCTGCTGCAATTCCTCCACGGCCAGGGCGTGTTCCCCGACGGCATGATAGGCCATGGCTCGGTTGACGAGTGTATGGAGTACCTTCGCCCGATCTCCGAGTTCATGGAAGAGAGCTAGCGCTTGAGCAAACCACTGCTGAGCCTGCCCGTACTGCCCCGCAAAGAGGGCTGCAACTCCTAAGAGCCGAGCCGCCTCGGCCATCCCAGAGCGGAACCCGCCGTGGAGTGCCCGCTCATATGCACGTTGTGCCAGGTCACGAACGAGTGCAGGATAATGCTGCGTTGCTAGCTCAGCGAGCTGATTCAGATACTCTACAGCCTCCCGCGGCGAGAGCTGCCGCAGCTGCTCCTCTAGGGCCGCCTCATCGGGCAGCTGTACTGCCATCGTCTACCCTCAGCGCTGGAGCCACTCGAGCACAAGTGCCAGCCGTCGGCGGGATATGGGCAACTCCTCCCCGGTGCTCAGAACAACCGCTGCGCCCTCGCCCTCCACATCGCGCCGTACCTTGCGAATGTGCTGTGCGTTGACCAGGAAAGCCCGATGGATGCGCAGAAAGCCCACCGGCCCGAGGAGCTCCTCCCACTGTCCGAGAAGCCGCGTAGTCAAGATAATCCGTTTCGGCACAGTCACAACACGGCTATAGCTCCCCTCGCTCTGGCAGTAGAGCACCTCCTCCGCCGATACAATCTCGAAGCCATCGGGTGCCGGAAGCACAAGCCGCCGCAGTTTGGGCTGTTCGATATTGCCAAGCAGTACTTGGAGCCTCTCTCGCTGCCATTGGCGCTGCCGCAAAGCTCGCTCGACAGCTGCGCGCAGCTCCGCCGGATTGACCGGCTTGAGGAGATAGTCCACTGCACTCATGCGCAAGGCCTGGATGGCATAGTGCTCGTGCGCAGTCACGAAGATCACAGCCATCTCCTGCGGTGGCATAGAGCGCACAAGCTCAAAGCCACTCTCGCCCGGCATCTCCACATCCACAAAGAGCACCTCCGGCCTGACCTGCTGCACGAGCTGGCGCGCCTCTGCAACAGAGCGCGCACACCCCTCTACATGGACAAGATCCCCACAGTGCTGCCCAAGCAATAGGCACAAGGTCTCGAGGGCTGCCGATTCGTCGTCCACCACAATCGCCCGCAACACGAGACCGCTCCCCTACCGTGGCCGACCCTCTTGGATGCGAGTGCAAATATAGAGCACGCAAAAGATATACCACCTCTGCCCTCTCGGCCATTGCACATAGGGATGAGTCTTCACGGTCCCTCCTCTGCAGCGGCAGCAGCTGCTTTGCGGAGGCGATCCGAGAGCGCAGGCTGTGCACGGACTGCCGGAGTGTAGAGCACAAGGACGTGCGTACGGCCCTCTGCATCCGCCCGACGGAACTCAGCATAGAGCGTTGCCGGTTGCAAGCGGCGGACTGGCAGTATCAGCCCTTCCGGAGGTTCCTCAGCAGAGAGTACGACAGGATTGGCCGCCGGATGCGCCTCCACCCACCGTTGAAGCTCGTCCCACGAGGCAAAGAGGAGAACGGCCGCATTCGGTGCATAGTGTCGGTACTTCAAGCCAGGTGATGGCACAGCCCTGCAGCTTCGGCCCTGCCAGTATCCAACGGGCTGCCCGAGGACGGAGGCTAGCTCCTCGGCCGTGATGGCGCCCGGGCGCATCACCAGCGGAGGCTGCGTCAGCAAGTGGAGCACCGTCGATTCCAACCCAATCTCGCACGGCCCACCGTCGACAATGGCAGCAATGTGCCCCCCGAGATCCTCGAGCACATGCTCCACCTGCGTTGGACTTGGGCGACCCGAACGGTTCGCCGACGGTGCAGCAAGCGGCTCGCCCGTCAGGCGAATCAGCTCGAGGGCATAAGGGTGGCGAGGCATGCGCACCGCTATGGTCTCCAGGCCCGCCGAAACAATCCCCGGAACATCCGGATGGCGACGCAGAATCACCGTCAATGGGCCCGGAAAGAAGTGCTCTGCCAGCTTCCAGAAATGATCTGGGATGCCGACGGCAAGGCGATGGATATCCTCGACAGCAGCAATGTGAACAATGAGCGGATTATCCGCAGGACGCCCCTTGACAGCGAAGACTCGGGCAAGAGCCTCGTTGCAGAACACACGCGCCCCTAAACCATAGACGGTCTCCGTGGGGAAGGCAACCAACTCGCCCGCACGCAGCAGCGCTGCCGCGCGCGCCAGCGCTGTCGAATCACGCCGAGGGTCGAGCACGAGCGTTGTCACGGTCCGTCCCCTGGACACACTCGATGAGTCGTGGAATGTGCTGCCAATGATGGGCAACAGCGTCCGCGCTCGTCTGCGCAGGTGGCGGGAATTCGCTCTCGGGATCCCCGAGAAAGAGCACAGCGTACATACCCAGCTGCTTTGCTCCCTGGATGTCCGTGGCCTCCAAATCTCCAATGTGGAGGGCCTCTTCAGGGCGTGCCTGGAGCGCCTCCAGCACAGTTGTATAGGCTCGGGGGTGAGGCTTAGCAACCCCGGTTTCGTCGCTGAAGCTGTAAACGGCGAAGAAATCCGCCAGCCCATAGCGGCCGAGCAGTTCACGGAGGACCCTGCCGGGAGAGAAGGCCGTATCAGAGATGAGCCCAAGCCGATAGTGCTCGGCCAAGACTGCCACTGTCTCCTGTGCCTGCGGCAACAGCGGTGGCGGGGATTCCAGAACCCCATAAGCCAGCTCCTCGGCCAGCTGCTGTACCATGCGAGGCTCCTCCGGCAATGTGAGAACGCGCCAGAGGAAAGCCGTCAGCTCCTCCGAAGTCGGTGTCCGCTGCTGGCCACGCCAGAGGGACCTGTAGTAGCGCCACGTCTCCTGCAGGGCTTGCAAAACGGCGCCCTCCGACAATTCTACTCCGATACGAGCTGCATATGCCTGAATGCGCCGCAGGCGATCAGCTTGCCGGCGGTTGCTCCCAGCTGCCCCTACGAGCGTATTCCACAGGTCTACAGTCACAACACGAATCCCCATGAGCAGAAGCTTGCCACTGCGCCGGATCACACAAAAATACGCCCTTCCCCCCCAGAGCCGGGGGCAAAAGCCGTATTTTTGCACCTGCTGTGCCCGTCTGTCTCACTCCAGCGAGGGAACACCCGTGCCGAAGCGCTTCCGACAGCTATGGGCAAAGTGGGCCTTGGTAGTTCTCCCCCTGGCCCTCGGCATTTACATCCTCATACCCACCTACCGTGCCTGGGACCTCGAACGCCGGAAGACTTCCCTCCAAGAGGCCGGGGATTCGGTTCAGCTACAAGAATTCGAGAGGCTCTACGGAGCTACCCTCCAGAGCGCCAAACAGAACGCCCTCAAGCTTGGACTCGACCTGCGTGGGGGCATGTATGTGACGCTGGAAGTTGATGTCCTCAAGCTCTTGGAGGAAGCAGCCGAGCGCGAGGCTATCGATGAGACCTTCAGGCAGGTCCTCGATGCCACCCGTCGTGATGTTGAGCGCACGGACCAGCCAGTGCTAGAGGCCTTCCTCCGCCATTTCGACCGCATTGCCCGCCCGCAGGGGCGCTCCCTGATTTCGTACTATGACGTCAGCGATCTTCGCGAAGTCACCGAAGAGGCAATCCTCGAGCGCTTACGGCGTAACATCGATGGAGCTGTCGATCAGGCCCTGGAGGTCATCCGCCAGCGTGTGGATAAGTACGGTGTCGCCGAAGCCAATATCCAAAAGCAAGGGGGCCGGCGCATTGTCCTGGAGCTACCTGGCGTGACGAATGAAGCCGAGATGCGCCAACTCCTGCAAACCACCGCTCGGCTCGAGTTCAAACTGGTCCGTAACACCGAGGAGGCTGTGCGTGCCTTCTATGCTATCGACCAATTCCTCAAGCGGGAACGCGCAGGCCAGCCCCTCGACACCACTCCTCGGCCATCTGCGGAGGCGGGAGCCACGGCCGATACAATGGCTCAGCAAGCAGCTTCCCAGGCCTCCCCAGGCGATACTGCCGATCCTTACGCTGGCCTATCAGAAGAGGAACGTCGCCGCCGCATTCGGGAAGACTTCCCCTTCACCTCCCTCTTCATCACCTACTACATCCGCAACGAGCGCTTCGTGCCGATTGACTACCGCCAGCCCGATTTCCCCGAAGGCGAGTACTTTTTCCAGCTCCCCAAGGAGCAGCTGCCCGAGTTTCAAGCTATCCTGGAGCGGCCCGATGTCCGGCGGCTGCTGCCCGTAGACTATGAAATCGCCATCAGCGCAAAGCCTGATGAGCGGCTCAAACGGCAAGGCTACGAGATCCACACCTTCTACGTCCTCAAGCGTGAGCCAGAGCTCACCGGCGATGTCGTCACCGATGCTCGAGCCACCTTCGACCCTACCACGAATGCCCCGATTGTGCTCATGGACATGAACGCCGAAGGAGCCGAGCGTTGGGCACGTATTACGGGAGCAAATGTCGGCAAGAAAATCGCCATCGTACTGGACGGCCGCGTCTATTCCGCCCCCGTAGTACAGACCAAAATTACGGGCGGACGTTCCCAGATTACGGGGATGAGCAGCATCCAGGAAGCCCATCTCCTGGAGATCGTTCTCAAAGCAGGCGCCCTCAAAGCCCCCGTAAAGATTATCGAGGAGCGCATTGTCGGGCCTTCGCTCGGGGAAGACTCGATCCGACGGGGGTTACTGGCCAGCCTGGTGGCGTTTCTGCTTGTGGTGCTCTTCATGGTGGGCTACTATACTGGCAGCGGAGCTGTGGCCATTTTCGGGCTTCTGGTCAACATCACGCTCATCTTTGCACTTCTGTCCGCCTTCAAAGGCACCCTGACGCTGCCCGGTATTGCGGGCATCATTCTCACTATGGGGATGGCTGTCGATGCCAACATTCTCATCTTCGAGCGCATCCGAGAGGAGCTCCGTCGAGGGCGCTCGCTGCGCTCTGCCGTCGACGAAGGCCACAAACGGGCCCTGTCAGCAATTCTGGATTCCAACATCACAACCTTCATCACGGGGCTCATCCTCTATTTCTTCGGCACAGGGCCCATCCAAGGTTTTGCCATCACGCTCATGATCGGTATTGTCATGACGCTGTTTTCAGCGCTCATCGTTGCGCGGGCCCTCATCGAGATCCTCCTCGCCTATGACCTGCAGCTCAGCTATGGACTTCCACGTCGGTGGCTGGTAGCGACAACCTGAGAGGCTCTTCATGGAGTTCTTCAGCAAGACGAACATAGATTTTCTCGGCAAGCGACGCTTCTTCTTCCTCCTGTCGCTCACTACGAGCGTTGTCGGGCTGCTGGTAACCGCTATCTGGGGCTTAGAGTACGGTATCGACTTTGAGGGCGGGGCAGAAATCGCTGTGGAGGTACGCCCTGCACCTGATGTGGCCGATCTTCGCGCCACCATCGGCAGCGCTGGCTTTCGCGGAGCCGAGATTAAGTCGTACGGACAGCCCAACCAATTTCTGATTCGCGTCAAGGAATCGCTCACCACCGCTCACGGCGAGGAACCCACCGCAGCGGTTGTGTCAGCCCTGAAACAGCGCTTCCCCGATCGCAGCGTGACACTGCTCAAATCCGATAAAGTCGGCCCGAAAATCGGGGCTGAAATGCGCCTCAATGCGCTCATCGCTGTGATCCTGGCTACTGTAGCCATCCTCCTCTACATCGCCTTCCGCTTCGAGTTCGTCTACGGGCTTGGAGCAACCGTGGCCTTGCTCCATGATGTCGTCATTGCCATCTCGGCCATTTCAATTGTCCACCACCTTGGCATCTTGCGCATTGAGATCAACCAATCTGTCCTGGCAGCCCTGTTGACGGTGGTCGGGTTCTCGGTCAATGATACCGTCATCATCTTCGACCGTATTCGCGAGAACCGAGAACGCCACAAGGGGATGAACCTCATCAAGCTCATGAACCTGAGCATCAACGAGACGCTGAGCCGGACAATCAACACCGTGCTGACGACCGTGCTCGTTCTACTGGCCATCTTGGCGCTAGGGGGCGAGGTGCTTCAGGGCTTCGCCTTCACGATGCTGGTGGGCATTATCACGGGGACTTACTCTTCGATCTTCATCGCCAGCGCCTTCGTGATATGGTTCTTGCAAACGGTCCGGAAGGTAGATCTTGAAACCGAGTACCGTCGTCTCCGAGAGGCTGAACGGCAGGCAGCGGCAGCACAGGCGTAAGTATCCTCAACGATTGGGAAACTCGTGCCGGTAACGGTCGTCGTCGGGGCACAGTGGGGCGACGAAGGAAAGGGGAAGGTGGTCGATTTCCTGGCACGCGAGGCCGATATCGTCGCCCGTTACCAGGGCGGACCTAACGCCGGGCATACGGTTACCTACAACACGCAGCGTCTCGTACTGCACTTGATTCCGTCAGGAATTCTGCACCCTCACGTACAGTGTGTCATCGGCAACGGTGTTGTCATCGACCCCGTAGCCTTCCGGGAAGAGATTGCTCTGCTCGAGCGGCTCGGCATCACTACCGTTGGGCGTCTCTATGTGAGTAACCGCGCCCACCTCATCATGCCGTATCACAAGCTGCTCGATCAGGCTCATGAGCAGCAGAGCCAACAGCCCATTGGGACAACCGGCCGCGGTATCGGTCCAGCCTACATTGACAAGTTCCGCCGTACGGGCATCCGCATTGTCGACCTCCTCCATCGCCAGGTTTTGGAGGCCAAGCTCCGAGCCAACGTAGAGGAGAGTAATGCGCTCTTGCGCACGCTGTATAAGGCCGAGGAACTCGACGTAGAAGCTATCGTGCAGGAGTATCTGGCCTTCGATGCCTTCATCGATCCCTATGTCACCGATACAGCTGCCCTGCTGGCTGAGGCTCTCCGGCAGCAGAAGCACATCATCGCCGAAGGGGCCCAGGGTGCCTTACTCGACGTCGACCACGGAACGTATCCGTATGTTACAAGTTCCAATCCCACAAGCGGCGGCGCTTGCACCGGCCTTGGTATCCCACCGACGGCCATTACTCGCATCCTTGGAGTGGCAAAGGCCTATGTGACGCGGGTCGGTTATGGCCCCTTCCCCACTGAACAGAAGGGCCCTATTGGCGAACAGCTCCGCCGCCTCGGCGAAGAGTTCGGCGCTACCACAGGGCGCCCACGCCGCTGCGGATGGCTCGACTTGGTAGCCCTGCGCTACTCCGTCACGATTAACGGAATCACCGAACTTGCCCTGACAAAACTGGATGTGCTGAGCTACTTTGCCGAAATCCCCGTCTGCGTTGGCTACCGCATCGGGCGGAAACCCTTACGCTATTTCCCCCCAGACTGCACAACCCTTGAACAGATCGAACCCGAATACGTTGTCCTCCCCGGCTGGCAACAGCCCCTCAATGGGATCGACCGTGTCGAGGATCTTCCGCAGGCTGCCCGACGCTACATTGCTTTCATCGAAGAGTTTCTCCGCATCCCTGTCCGGATGCTCTCGCTGGGGCCTGAACGAGCTGCAACGCTGCTCTGCTCCTAGGAGAGGGACCGGCAGAAACGCTGCAATTCCTCCAGCGTCAAGGTATTGAGTACCTGTTCGGGCGGGAAGAGCGCCTTCCGCGCCAGCCTCATGCCAAAGTCCACGTATTCGAGCTCTGCTACCGTATGAGCGTCCGGATTGATGGCAATCCGTACCCCCCGAGTGCGCCATCGGCGAAGCACATGCCAGGATACGTCCAGACGGTACGGCTGTGCGTTGAGCTCGATGACTTTACCCAAGCGGAGAGCGGCCTCCATGATGGCATCGATATCGACCTCATACGGCGGGCGAGAGAGCAAGAGGCGCCCGGTGGGATGGCCGAGAATATGAACGGCGGGGTGCTCCAAAGCTCGCAGAAGACGTGCGGTCATGGCCGAGCGCGATTGCTTGAAATGCGAATGGACAGAGGCGACAACGAGCTCCAGTTGCTCGAGAATCTCCTCCGGGTAGTCCAGCGAGCCATCGGGCAAGATATCTACCTCGGCTCCCTTGAGGATGCGAATACCTAACGATTGGCCATTGAGGCGATCGATTTCCGCATGCTGCTGTCTGAGCCGTTCTGGATCTAATCCGCCGGCGTAGAAAGCCGAGGGGCTGTGGTCGCAGATGGCAATGTAGGAGTACCCTAATGCCTTTGCAGCCAGAGCCATTTGGCGGATCGAGGCCTTGCCGTCGCTCCAAGTCGAATGAACGTGGAGCATTCCCCGCAAGTCCGATGGCAAGACTAACCGAGGCAGCCCCTCACGGCGGACGCTGCCGATGATAGTGGCCTCTTCTCGAAGCTCTGGTGGAATAACTGGAAGCCCAAGGAGCGCAAAGAGTTCCTCCTCTGTCCGGAGCGGTACCGGAACCCCTTGGCGAAGGAGAGCCTGCGGGGTTGGGTCAAACCCTCGTGCACGGAGCTCTTCCTCGAGCGCGGCTACGAACGCCCTAGTCCCGGTCGTGCGGAGAAGCACCCAGCCAGCATGCTCGACAGAGACGAGCTCAATCTGGACAGCCACACCCCGCTCCCCATATCCGCGGAAGCTCCACTCCCCTGCGGATTGCAGCTCCGGCAGCTGTTTACCGAGCACCCTTGCGAGGCGCTCGGGGCGAGGAGAGGCAACGACAAAAACCAGCTCGCCGATCGTCTCAGCGAAGCGGCGCAGCGTGCCCGTCACCGAGACCTGGGCTACCTCGGGAAGGGCCAGCAGGAGTTCCCGCCACCGCTGTGCTTCACGGAGGGCCGTATGCACGTGCAGCTGTCGGCGGGATTCCTTCCAGAGGCGCACGGCCGCCAAGAGAGCTTGCTCCCGCTTTGGCCCAAATCCCTTCAGGGCCGCTACACGATGCTCCCGACACGCTTCTTCTAATGCCTCAATACTTGCAATGCCGAGCTGTTCGTAGAGCTGTCGTGCCCGCCTCGGGCCAACTTCTGGCAACTGAGTCAGCTCGAGCAGCCCGCTGGGAATCTGCTGCCGCAACTGTTCGTAGAGTGAGATTGTGCCTCTCCGAACGTACTCGGCTATGGCCTCCTCCAACGAGGGGCCGATACCGGGCAGTTGGCGCAGCGTACCTTCCTCAACGGCACGCTGCACATCTACCTCCTGTTCTGCCAACGTCCGAGCAGCACGAGCATAGGCTTGGGCCTTGTAGGGATTCTCCCCCTGCAATTCTAGCAGCAGGGCAATCTCCTCCAGCAGCTCAATGAGTTTCGGATCCGTCCCCATTGCGGTCTTTCCGTCCCAGGATACACCCGCTCACGGGATACGGAAGCGATAGTAGAGCATGAGAGCCACAACCACAACCGGTGCATAACTCTCGTTCCGCTCCTCCAGTCTGACCGGAGTGAGCAGTTCGCCACGCTCCGGACGACGTCCGAGAAGATTGAGCACGCCAAAGCCAACCGTTGCCCGGAAGTGCCATAATTCAGTCAACTCACCCCCGAGACCACATCGCCCGACCAGACCGAAACGGAAAACCGGCTCAGGTGGCTTGCTAATCAGGGTATCGAGCCGCTCTACAACCCGGCCCTGCCGAGTATCGACCTGCTCGTACACATAATGCCCACGGGAGATACTACTCCAGCGCGGTTCTACTCCCACGAACACATAGCCCCGCGCCAGCGGAAAGCTCAGCAGAACGTACTCCAGCAGTGCGGCAAGGGTGGTCACCGTTTGGGTGTAGCGAAGGTAGATATTGAGAGTGCGCAATCGAAAGCGTTGGAGCCCTTCAAAGTAGGTCTGCTCCACGCCGATCCCAACCCGCCAGTCTGTCGCAAAGGGATGGAGCAGTTGGACAGCAGCCCCGGGCTGTATGCCAGCAAAGCCGGCCCCAAGTGTCCGCTGTGCCGTGTCACGGGAGATAATCGGTGTCCGCGCCGGATTGTCGCCTACGAGCCACGTCGTTGCCAACCCTCCACCGAGTTCGACCGTCGGCTGCGCCCGCGCCAATACCGCCAGCACAAAGCCCAGAGCCAAACGCACCATCGCTCACCTCACAGCCGTTCAGCCACGTTGTAGCTCGCCTGCCCCAGAGCCCCCCTGACGATCAGCTCCCCGAGCAACCCAAGCGAGATGAGCTGAACTCCAACAATAATGAGCCCAAGCCCGAAGAAGAGCAGCGGACGGTTGCTCAACGCAGTACGCCGGAGAGCCCATTCCACGGCCAGGTACGCATCAATTAGAAAGCCCACAGCCGCAAAGAGCACCCCCACGGTGCCAAAGAGGTGGAGCGGACGCTTGATAAAGCGCGTGGTGAAGAGAACCGTCAGCAAATCCAGAAAGCCCTTAATGAAGCGACTGGCACCGAATTTCGAACGTCCGTACTTGCGCCGGTGGTGGCGTACGGGTAGCTCGGTCACGCGGAAGCCCTCCCAGTGAGCGAGAGCTGGAATGTAGCGATGCATTTCACCGTAAATCTGCAGCGCCTTGACAACCTCCCGGCGATACGCCTTCAGACCACAGTTGAAATCGTGTAGCCGAATCCCGCTCGCCAGCGATACAACGGCATTGAAAAGCTTCGACGGAAGCGTCTTGCTCAAAGGGTCCTGTCGCTGCTTCTTCCATCCGGAGACCAAATCATACCCCTCGTCCAGCTTTGCCAGAAGGCGTGGGATTTCCTCGGGCTCATCCTGCAAATCGGCATCGAGCGTGACGACGTATTGCCCCTGCGCTTCGGCAAAGCCGACGGCCAGAGCGGCCGATTTTCCGTAGTTGCGTCGGAAGCGTATCCCCCGAACACGGGGATTGCGCTGGTGGAAACGGCGGATGAGCTCGAAGGAGCCATCGGTTGAACCATCGTCGACGAGCCAAATCTCGTAGGCCTGCCCCGCTACGCGCTCGGCTACAGCTTCCAAGCGTGGGACAAGCTCCGGGAGCGACTCCGCTTCGTTGTAAAGCGGCACCACCACAGAGAGTAGACACTCTCGCGGGACACTCCCTCCCATGGGCTCTACGGGGTCCGCTTGAGAGCCTTGAGCGCGTTACGCAGATTTCTGTCGATGAGGCTACGATGAGCCTCCCGGCGAGGATCCACCAAGTTCCCTGCTACGACAAAAGCTTGGGCCGGATCGAATTGGAGGAGAAGTCGGAGCAGTGACTGCGAGCTTACCTCCACCGGCGGCTCGAGCTGTAGCGCAACATTGGCCGTAACCCCTGTCTGATACAGAAAAGCAACAGCGCTGTCCCCAACGTACACCGTGCCCTCGATCAAAAGGTTATAGCGCTCGGGCGTGGCAAAGTCCCGCAAGAGCGTATCGTTGGCCGAGCGCGCGGCTTCCGCGTCCGTCAAGCGGTGAAACTCCAGCTTCATCCAGCGATAGGTACCCGGCGGAAGGCTACCAAGGGCCAGTTGTTGCGTCTGTGCGGTGAATACCGCTACAAAGGGGCCGGTTTTAATATCAGAGCCGCCAGAAGCTGTATCAGATGCGGGATGCAACTTGAGCCTGCTCAGGAGTATACGGACTCGGGTCACCGTCAGGGAATCGATCTCCGATTGGCTCAGAGGGGTGGGGCTCGGGGCTACTGCTGTAGAGCGCACAGTCGTTGCCGTAAGCTGCGTGGATACCTCTACCGTCGTCCCCGCTCCGGTCCCCTCCTCAGCGCAGCCCGATATGATGGCAAGACAGACCGCGCCTATGAGGAGCAGCCACATAGGTACGACCCTCTCGGTTGTCTGACTGGTCGGTGCAAAAATAGGCGATTCTGGCCCTACCAGGCTGTCTCAGGAGGCGTGCATGGGCTTTCGCGTAATTTTGCCTTCTAGCAGCTAGTCATGCGCTCCTGAGAATGTGTCGCTTTGTGGCCTACATTGGGCCGCCCGTACTGGCAGCCGACCTCCTCTATCGGCCTCGGCATTCCCTGATTCGGGCGCAGACGATTCATGCCGAAGAAATGTCGGTCACCGTCAACGGGGATGGGTTTGGGGTTGGGTGGTACGTACCGGAACTTGACAACGAACCGTGTGTCTTCCGGAGCATTAAGCCGGCCTGGAGCGACTTAAATCTGCGCAATCTAGCGCGCAAGATCTTCTCTCCGCTCATCTTTGCCCACGTCCGAGCGGCTTCTCCCGGATTTCGGGTGGAGGAGGTGAACTCGCACCCCTTCTGGTGCGGACGCCTCATGTTCATGCACAATGGTGTTGTGGGAAGCTTCCGGGCCATTCGACGGAAGCTGCTACGCCAGCTTAACGACACAGCGTACGATGCCATTATGGGATCGACTGATTCGGAGCACCTCTTTGGGCTCCTGCTCAACTTCCTTCGCGATCCCTTCGGAGAGGTCAGCTGCGAGGAGCTGGTTGAGGCCGTCTGGAATATGCTCTACGAGCTGAGCAATCTGCTCATTGAGGCCAATGTGCGGGAACACTCCTATCTGAATCTCTGCGTGACGAACGGCACCAGCATTGTGGCAACACGCTACACGACTAATCCCAATGCACAGCCAGCGACACTGTACTACATGTACGGCAAGCGCTACTACTGCGACGGGGAGTGGTGCGGGATGGAGCCCACCTACGGGCATCCCTCTGCTGTCGTTATCGCCTCGGAACCCTTCACGGGGACACACTCAGACTGGATTAAGGTCGAACGCAACACGATGATGGTCATTGACGAGACGTTGCGTATCCGCTTCTTCCCCATCGAGCTCCCCTTCGAGCGCTTTGTGGCTGAGGAAGTTGAAGTGCTGTAGTGTGAGGTATGCACAGATGGATTTCCTCATCGCAGCGATTCCGCTAATTCCGCTAGCAGGATTTCTCACGCTGGGACTCTTCGGATGGCGGTGGCGTTCTGAAACGGTACTCGGAGCCCTGGGCAGCGGCACAGTTGGACTTTCGTTTCTCTTGAGCACCATTGTGCTGGGCTGGCTTCTCCAGCTGCCCGAGCCTCAGCGCTCGTATACTGTCGTGCTCTACCGCTGGATTGAAGCGGGAACATTTCGCGTGGAGCTGGCCTTCACGGTGGATCCACTCTCGATTGTGTTTGCTCTGGTCGTCACTGGCGTGGGCTTCCTCATCCACGTTTACTCCATTGGCTACATGCAGGGGGACGCTGGCTTCTGGCGTTTCTTTGCCTATCTGAACCTGTTCATCTTCATGATGCTCGTGCTGGTGCTGAGCAACAATCTGTTGCTCACCTTTCTGGGATGGGAAGGGGTGGGGCTCTGTTCGTATCTACTCATCGGCTTCTGGTACAACCGACGCTTTGAGGGGGTTGGTATCCTCTGGACGACCGATGCAGGGCGCAAGGCTTTCATTATGAATCGCATCGGGGATGCTGGAATGCTGCTGGCCATGTTTCTGCTTGTTCAGCAGTTCGGCAGCCTGGAGTATTCAACCATCAATGCGCAAGCCGCCTCACTCGCCATGGGCTCGGGGACCATCGTAGCTATCACGCTCCTGCTATTTCTGGCATGCACTGGGAAATCAGCGCAGATTCCGCTAGCAGTCTGGCTTCCCGATGCCATGGCTGGCCCAACGCCCGTCTCAGCCCTCATCCACGCAGCGACGATGGTAACAGCGGGGGTATTCCTCGTTTCTCGATTGGCTCCGCTCTTTGCCCTGGCTCCGGCAACGCTGAACATTATAGCGGCTGTTGGAGCTCTCACAGCTCTGACAGCTGCCACAATCGGCTTGGTACAGACAGACATCAAGAAGGTGCTGGCATACTCGACCATCAGCCAGCTGGGGTTTATGTTTACGGCTGCTGGTGTTGGGGCCTTCTCAGCAGCAGTGTTTCACGTTGTCACCCATGCTTTCTTCAAGGCCCTGCTCTTTCTCGGGGCTGGGGCTGTAATCCATGCTCTGCATGAGCAGCAAGACATTCGTGCCATGGGCGGCCTCAGGCGCTCCATGCCTACAACGTATCGTCTCTTCCTTGTGGCTGGGTTAGCCATCGCTGGTATCCCGCCCCTGAGCGGCTTTTTCTCTAAGGACGCCATTCTCTGGCATGTCTTTGAGGAGGCGGGTATCCTGGGCTGGCTGGTGCTTGTGGCAGCTGCTTTTTGTACGGCATTCTACACCTTTCGCCTGATTGCTCTTGTCTTCCACGGTGAGGAGCGGTTTGACCGGCGTCATCTACACCCGCACGAAGCTCCTGCCGTCATGCGCGTGCCGCTTCTGATACTGGGCTTCCTCTCCGTTGTTGGAGGCTTCTTGGGTATCCCGCATGCTCTCTTACCCTTCGTGGACAGTCCGAACCTCTTGGAGCACTTCTTGGAACCACTCTTTACACCGGCTGCTGCGTTGCTTGGGAAAATTTCCGCACCAGCTCTCCACTGGGAGGAGTACGTGCTCATGCTGCTTGCCACAGCTGTCAGTGGTGCTGGGGCTCTCTCTGCGTGGCGCCTTTTCAGCGCTGACGGTCTGGCCGCTGAGCAGAAGATTCAACAACGCCTGGGCCGGCTCTACCAACTGCTATGGCGGAAGTACTATGTCGACGAGTTCTACCAGAAACTCATCGTGGAGCCGGTACAGCAGGTTTCGGAACGCTTCTTCTGGCGCTTCCTGGATGCAGCTCTCATCGATGGTGTAGTCAATGGTGTTGCGCGCTTGGTCGGCCAACTAGGTAGCATCGTGCGCCGCCTGCAGACAGGCGTTGCGCAGAGCTATGCGATGGTCATGCTCGTAGGGATTCTCGCCCTGCTGTCGTGGTTGGTGCTCTTCTGAAAGTGACACAGTCGCCCGAATGGCCACATGGAATGGATACTCCTGGGCCTTTTGGCCACACCGCTAGTAGGGTTTGTGCTCATACTGCTCCTTCCTCGTGAGCGCCTCCGGTGGATCCATGCTCTCAGCATAGCTGTAGGCCTCATCACATTCGGCTTGGCTATTGCGCTATGGATTGCTTTCCGCCCTGAGCAACCCGGCTTCCAGTTCCGCATCGCACTTCGGTGGATCGAGTCGCTGGATATCGGCTTCCGAGTTGGAGTGGATGGCATCTCGCTCCTGCTTGTAGTGCTGACAACACTCCTGACGTTGGTAGCGCTGCTGGCTTCGCTTGAAGCAATTCGCCACCGGCAGAAGGAGTACTACGCCATGCTCCTGCTGCTGGAGACCGCCATGCTAGGGGTATTCGTGGCGACGGACACCTTTCTGTTCTACGTCTTCTGGGAGCTCGTGCTCATCCCGATGTACTTCATCATCGGTATCTGGGGAGGGCGCAACCGCATTTACGCCGCCCTCAAGTTCTTTCTCTACACCTTGGTGGGCTCGCTCCTGATGCTGGTGGGCATCGTCTGGCTGGGGGTCTATGCCCAGCAGCATGCTGGCGGCTTTACGGGGGATTTGGAACGGCTGCAGCAGATCGGGCCCACTCTGCCCTTGACGGCCCAGCGCTGGCTGTTTTGGGCTTTTGCGCTGTCTTTCTGCATCAAAGTACCGCTCTTCCCGCTGCACACGTGGTTGCCCGATGCTCACGTTGAGGCTCCCACTGCTGGCTCGGTTATCCTAGCGGGGGTATTGCTCAAGATGGGGACCTATGGTCTGGTGCGCTTCAATCTGGAGCTCTTCCCGCAGGCCAGCTTCGAATATGCCCCACTACTTGCATGGTTAGGGGTCATTGGCATTGTCTACGGTGCCCTGGTGGCATTTGCACAGAGCGATATGAAGAAGTTGATTGCGTACTCCTCCGTCAGCCACTTGGGGTTCATCGTGCTGGGCATTTTCTCGATGACGGTAGAGGGACTCCAGGGAGCTCTCCTCCAGATGGTCAACCATGGACTCTCGACGGGGATGCTCTTCCTGTGTGTGGGTATGCTCTATGAGCGGCGACACACACGGGAGCTTGCCGAATTCGGCGGGCTAGCCCGACGAATGCCGCTCTTTGCTGTACTGCTGGCCTTAGCGGTACTCTCATCGGCAGGCCTACCCGGTCTGAACGGCTTCGTCGGGGAATTCCTCAGCCTCCTCGGGGCAGCACAGTCTCGCTTTCTGGACAACTTCGTGTTCGCTGCAATAGGAGTGTCGGGAGTTATTCTTGCGGCAGCATACCTGCTCAAGTTTTACCACGCTCTCATGTTCGGCGAGCCAAGCAATCCAGAAAACTACCATCTACGAGACATTGGCTGGCTTGAACGCTTACAGCTGATACCCTTGGTGGTGCTCTTTGTCTGGATCGGGCTCTTCCCGCGCCCATTCTTGCACCTCAGCGAGCTCAGCTTCCGGAGCATGGTAGCCAAGCTCGAACAACTGCGGTTTGGCATCACGACAATTGAGCTTCCAACCCCACAGGCAGCTCCAGCAGCAGAGCCGGTGCAACCCTCCCCAAGTCCACTCGAGCCGCAGCGCTTCCTCGAAGAGCAGCTCCGCCGTATGCCGCCTCCCCGGCCATGAGTATTGCCTGCCGTACCATACCGGCTGTCTGTTCGGTAGCGCTCATCGGTCTCAGCTGTACCGAGAGCATCCCGCCGCTTTCTCCCTCTCATCCGAGTGATTCTCACGGAGCTTATGTCCTGTGTGAAGGGCTGTGGGGACACGACAATGCAACGCTCGCCCGCATTGAACTGCCCAGCGGGCGTGTCATTGCCGACGTCTTAGCTGGCACAGGACTCCGCTTGGGCGATATCGGGAACGACATGCAACGACTCGGAGACACCCTCTATGTGGTCGTTTCAGGTGCGCGTAGCATCGAGTGCTTCCAGGTCAGCACAGCACGCTGGATTGGGCGGATTCGACTCCAGCACAATCTCTATCCGCGCCAGCTCTGCATCGTCAATGACACATTCGGGCTCGTCACCGATCTCTACGCTGATGCTGTCACATCGGTTCACCTACGGCGCTTGGAGGAACTTCCGGAGCGTTACGTCGTCGGTCCTGCCCCAGAAGGCATTGCCGCTTTTGGGGACATGGTCTTTGTGGCCAATTCCGGATACGGGGACTATCGAGCGCAGGAACCAAAGGCCGGAACCCTGTCCGTGCTTTCCCTTAGCCGGCGGACCGAAATTGCCACCCTGGCCGTAGGGCCTAACCCAGTCACGGTGACTGTCAATCCTCGGTGGCAACGCCTCTACGTCCTCTATCTCCACGTGCCGAGCGCATGGTCGCACGACTCTCTTGGCGGAATCGTGGAATACGGTCTTCCCTCGCTGCAACGGTTGCGCACATGGCGCGCTCCCATTGCGGGCTATGATGTTGCGTGGACAACACGTTACGATACTCTGCTCTTCCTAACCCCCCAGGGGGTTTGGGGCATTGCACTAGCCGATACGAGCTCTACCCCAATGGCAATCTGGCCCAACCCGCAGCCGCACTATGACAACTGGTACACCGTAGCGGTAGATCCCGAAGGCGCACTCTGGATCGGGAATGCCCGGAGCTTTACTGTTGCAGGGGAAGTCCTCCGCATTCAGAGAACTACAGGTCAAATACGCCGTTTTGCTGTCGGCGTCAATCCCGGGGCAATCCTCTTCTTTTGACGAAGTCAGACCAAGCACAGGCAGTTGGCAATGGACATGGGAAGCCAGCTTCTCTCCGTAGCACCGGTCGTGCTAGTCGGTGGGCTCGCAACAGTTGTTATGCTTGTGGATGCACTCGTCCGCGACAGCACACGCTGGACCTTCTGGATGAGCCTAGCAGGACTTATAGGGAGCGCTATTGCTGGGCTGGCAACCCTTTCGGCATCAGGCACTGTCTTCAATGGGATGCTGGCTGCTGGCGGCACTGCAGCGCTCTTCGACACACTCCTATCGATGGCAGGGATTCTCACGTTGTTGGCTGCCCGCCCCTATCTGCGGCGTGAGGGACAGGAGTACGATGAGTTTTACACCCTCTTGCTCTTTGCCCTGGCTGGGGCAATGCTTTTGGTCCATGCCGCGCATCTGGTCATCTTCTTCCTCGGCATCGAGCTGATGTCTGTAGCTTTCTACGTGCTAGCGGGGTACTTTCGACGGCAAACTCGCTCGGTTGAGGCAGCGCTGAAGTACTTCCTCCTGGGGGCTTTCGCAACGGGCTTTCTGCTCTACGGTATTGCCATGGTGTACGGAAGCAGCGGAGCTCTCGCCTACGCAGCAATCCAGGAGCAGTTACGCCATGGCTCGGCCCTCCCAACATTACTCCTCATCGGCATTGGACTCCTCGTGGTTGGCGTCGGGTTCAAAATCGCCATTGTGCCCTTCCACCAATGGGTGCCCGATGTCTACCAGGGGGCTCCAACGGTGGTGACCGCTTTCATGAGCACCGTAGGCAAGGCTGCTGTAGTGATTGCGTTAGTGCCCCTCTTTCGCGCTCTGCAGCCGGCCGTTGAGACCAAGCTCCAGCTGGCTGTGGCCACCCTGGCAGCCGCTACGATTCTGCTCGGGAACATCACGGCCGTTGTGCAAAGCAACATCAAGCGCATGCTAGCTTACTCCTCCATTGCACACGCCGGGTACCTTCTGATGGGCCTGGTTGCGCAGAACGACCGCGGCTGGGCGGGAATGCTCTTCTATGCTGCCGCCTACCTCTTCATGCAGCTGGGAGCCTTTGTCGTCGTAGCCAGCGTAGAAACAAACAACGAAGAGCGACTGGAGATCAGTGAATACGCCGGGCTGAGCCGCCGGCATCCCGTACTGGCCGCCCTCATGGCCATATTCCTCTTCTCGCTGACAGGGTTACCACCGTTTGCCGGCTTCTTCGGGAAGTACTACCTTTTCACTGCCGCCATCGAAGCCGGCTACACGTGGTTGGCTGTCATTGCCGTTGTGGGAACGATGATTTCTGCATACTTCTACCTGGGGGTGCTAGTGGCCATGTACTTCCGTGAGCCCCACGAGCGACTTGTCCCGGCTCTCGGGGGAACAGCAACGCTGACCGTCTGGCTCAGCAGCCTGGCAGTGCTCGCCCTGGGGATCTTCCCAAGTACCCTCCTGCAGTTACTCGAGCGCTTCCTCTGAGCGAAAGGCATCCTGGTAAAGGCGTATGGTTGGGGGCTGCGTCCCTAAATCGAGAGCAATAACATCGAACCGACACGGCCCCTCCTCCAGACCGGCTATTGCTCGATAGGCCTGAGCAACACGGAGAATCTGACGCCGCTTTCGAGGAGTGAGCGCCTCTTCCGGAAGTCCAAAGCGTGCCGATGTCCGTGCTTTGACTTCGACGAAGACCAGTACTTCCCCGTCGTAAGCAACAAGATCCAGCTCGCCAAGACGCCCAATGCGTACGTTGCGCCCTATGATGCGGTACCCGCGCTCTTCGAGATACTCTGCGGCCCGAGCCTCAGCCGCACGCCCTCTGGCCGAGGGAGAGGTTTTCATGGTATGGCACAGCCGTTGGCAGATTCTTTTGACGGAGACGGATGCGCTGTAATTTCCGTCTGATGTGGAACTCCATCGAACGAGAAGCGGTTCTCGTATACGGCAGCACAGTGAGAGCAGCGCCATGTACGTCACCAAGTCAGCTCAGGGCATTCGTATTTCCCGTGACCTTGTGCGCGTGCTGATTGCTGACGACCATGAGATCGTACGCGTTGGGCTTCGTCACTTATTGAGCAAAGAGCCCACGTTTGAAATCGTTGGCGAAGCCGGTACAGGAGAAGAAGCCATTGCCCTTGCACGCCACCACCGGCCCGATGTTGTGCTAATGGATATCATTATGCCTCGCCTCAACGGAATTCAAGCAACCCGCATCCTGCGCTCTATGCTACCGGAGATACGCGTCTTGATTCTGACCTCCTACGAGGACGCCTTCCACGTTGAGCAGGCGCTGCGCGCAGGTGCTCACGGGTATCTGACAAAGAGCATGAAACCCGAAGAGGTGATAGAGGCCATCCGTGCCGCCATAGCTGGAGAGCAGGTCTTTAGCCCCGCTATCCTCGCCTTCATCCAAGGCATAGAAATACGCCCCGGGACAGAGGATCACGCGCTCGTGCACATCACGCAACAAGAAGCGCGTGTCCTACAACTCGTAGCCGAGGGGCTCACCACAAAGGAAATTGCCTTCCGGCTCGGCATAAGCCCGAGGACGGTTGAGACACACCGGTCTCACCTTATGGAGAAACTCCGCGCCCGAAGTACCGCAGCCCTCGTGCGCTTTGCCCTTCTGAATGCAGACTACCTAGCCCACCTCAGCACACACTCGGAGAACGCTCAGCAGAGAGGGGAAATTTTGTAGTTTCCCACAGACACGCCGTTCAGGCTCCTCAATGAGCTTCGTGCATCGGATGCTGGGGATGGCCCTTCTTTTCTGCCCCCTTTTGGGACAGCCGCAGGCAGAGCGTCCCTCGATGTTTGCGGGCACACACTTTCTGGTCGGCTTTTTGCAGAATGAAATCGAGAGGGGATCCTCGCTGCGCTTGCAGCTGAGCATTGCCGCTCGTAGATCGACTACCGTTTGGGTGCACCTGCCAACAGAGCCTCAGCCTCGCCAGTATCGCCTCTCAGCAGGGGGCTATGCCTGGATTGCCGTTCCCCCGGCAGCAGAAGTGCGCACACCTGAACGCCCTGTGCGTGCTGCTGTTGAAATCCGCTCCGATGCTCCAATCGTGGTTTACGCCTTCAATAGCCAATGGACCACCACGGATGCCTACACTGCCATTCCAGTCACCAACTGGGGCACAGCATACGTAGTTGCCTCCTTCCCCAACGATGCCTATACTCCGCGCCCAGGCGACACGACAGCCAATCGCCTACGGGATCTGACACTCCGCCGAAGCCAGTGGATGGTTGTGGCAGCTTATGACTCAACGGTAGTCACCTTCACTCCGTCGGTCCAGACATCGGGCGGCAAGGCGGCTGGGATTCCGCATACGGTGGTGCTCAATCGCGGCGAATGCTATCTCGTCCAATCCGACTCAACCCCCCGAGGTCTCGGGGACATGACGGGAACCCTGGTACAGAGTTCGAAGCCTATCGGACTCCTCTCCGGGCACGTCCGTACTTCCCTCCCACAGCAGCTCTCAGCCGAGGCTGATACGAAGGACCACCTTGTGGAAATGCTCCCGCCTGTCCCGGCTCTCGGGAAACGCTACATCACTACACCCTTTGCGATCGGGACAGGAGACTGGTTCCGTGCAATCGCCGTCTTCCCGCAAACACGCATACGGTTGAGCCGCGCTACTACCGGACAGGTGGTCGAGACCGTGCTGTCCCAGCGCGGGGAAGTAGCCGATTTCCCTGCCGAAGCCTCACCGTTGCTGTGGGAAGCCGACAAACCATTCTTACTCGTGCAACTCATGTACTCTGCTGTCCTCGGTGGGCCACGAGCACTCACCGACCCCTACGTGAGTTTTGACCCCTCCATGGTGATCGTACCCCCCGAGGAACAGTACATCCAGCAGGCACACTTCTTTGTGCCTGATACCTCTCTCGGTGGCTTTAGCCAGTTCAAGCGTCACTGGGCCAATTTGGTCGTCAGCGCTTCTGCCGTTCGTTCTCTCCGCCTCAATGGAATCCCTATAACACAAGTAGCCCCAGAACTTTCTACTCGACGGCTACCCTGGACTTCCAGCGAGGGGGAGCCGTACCACTGGATTGCACTGCCAGTAGAACCGGGCCGAGTGTACGAGCTCCATACCCCCACCGGAGTCTTTACCGGCATCCTATACGGGACGGGATATGTTGACTCATACGCCCTTGTGCTGGGCAGTGGGCTTCTCCCAGCGGGATCGAAGGACACCGTACCACCGAAGGTACTGCTCCAGGCAGAGCCTTGTGGGATGGTCGAATTACGGGCTTCCGATAGCAGCTCCGGCATTGCATGGATAGAGCCTCTTGCTGACAGCACGTGGAACTACACTTGGGACTACCAGCAGTTGAACCGGTGGGAAGCCCTCATGCGGGCACATCCCATCGAGCCGGCACAGGATGGCCAGTTAATGGCGGAGGTCCGTACTAATGCTGGCGTGCGCCAATGGGTGCGACACCGCTACTGGGCTCCTCGCCTGGAGCCACATCCTGCAATGCTTCAATTCCCAGGGATCCTGCTCGGCACGACACAATGCCAGAGCATCACGCTGACAAATACCGGGGCGGATACTCTCCACCTGGTTCAGCTTTCAACTCGTGATCGACGACTTGCACTCTACGACATTCTCCTGCCTCTGACACTCCCTCCCGGTAGCTCGGCCACCCTACGGGTCTGCTTCCGCGCCGAGGAGGCTCGTCCGCTCCGGGACACTCTGTGGCTCCACACAATGTGCACCGTCTCGTTCGCTATTCCGCTCGAGGGATCGGTCGACTCGGTTGGGCTCCGCGCTCAGGGATGCTCCGCAGGAGTGCTTCTCGTCGGGGAAGAGAGGGCCTGCATTGCACAGTGGATCAACACAAGCACCCGCCCGCTCCAAGTGCTAGCAGCCCGAGCCAGCCGAGGCGAGAGAGCCTTTGCGCTGGATACAGCTGGGCTCTTCCCCACCGTACTAGCGCCAGGCGATACACTGTCCCTCCCCATCAGATTCCGACCATACCAGCGAGGGCAGTTCTGGGAAGAGATCGAGTTGCAAACCGTGCCACCGGCGAGTGCCAGCGCTCGTATCGAAGGTCGGGGTATAGCTCCCGCCGTCACTGATGTCACCCTCGACTGGCGCCGACGTCGTATCGGGTTGCGCTACGATTCAACTGTCGTGCTGGTCAATACCGGGGATGCTCCAACGGATGTCCATCTTGTAGCCGACAGCGGTTCTTCTCCACTGGGGCACGCCATTCCCCAGCGCTTCCGACTCCGCGAAGGCGACACGCTGTACGCTGCTGCCTGGTTTGCTCCCCTTGATCGCCAGCGCTACGAGCGGCGCCTCACTCTGCAGAGTTCATGGACGCTCCATCCCCCGATCACTGTGACACTCCTCGGGGAAGGGAGCGCCCCGGAAGTGCATCCCGAGGCAGTCGATTTTGACACCGTGCTCGTCGGCCGTTCTCGCGATAGCCTAGCTCTAGTGGCGAGATGTGCTGGCAATGAAGAAACCCTCCTCGATACGCTCTGGCTCGAAGGTCCCGATCGCACAGCTTTTGAGCTGACTACGATGCCCACCCTGCCTCAACGTTTTGCTCCCGGGGAGGCTCTCTGGCTCCGGGTTCGATTTTTCCCGCAACGGCCGGGGCCCCATGTGGCGTGGATAGTGCTGCACCACAACGGGAAACCACCCTCCCTCACCGATACGGTGCATGTTCCTCTCCAAGGCTATGGCCTTGCTGCACCACCGGTTGATACTGCCGTCGTCCGCTGGGAAGCTCGCTCAGTGCTGCCATCTACGGCCGTTGCCTGTACGGAAGTTCAAGGGCAGCTGTGCGTGTGGAATCGCGGGAACACACTCCTCATTGCAGACAGCCTGATGCTCTACGGTGCTTCCTTCTGGATGCTTGAGCAAAGTTTTCCCATCACTATTGCCCCCGCAGACTCTATGTGCCTGAGGTTCTCTCTGGCGGGTCTTCCAGCCGGCCGGACTGCCATTACACTGCGCTTGGCCCTCCATTCTGAGTACACCTTTGCCGATACCGTGCGCATCCTGCCTCTCGTATGGGAAGAGCACCTCTCGCTATCAGCTTTCCCACAGCAATGGAGCATTGAGGAGCTAGACACCCTTGCACTATCTCCGGGGGAGCGATCGGTCCTCCACATTAGCGGGAGACTTCCCAGTACTAACGGGATAGGAGCCGGCGGGACCGTATGTGTGACAATTCCGCCCCAGGTCTGGAGCCTCGAGGCAGCCGAATACGTCGTGGAACATGACGGACAATCCCACTGGACATACCTGGCAGAGAGACGAGAACACCCGTGGGGCTTCTGCTTCTACATCCCCTCTGTCGCCATAGGTGCAGATTCTCCCGCGCGGTGGCAGCTACGGATACCAGTACAGGCGTTTCTAGGACGTGAACAGCGTTACGAGCTCGCTGTGGCAACGCATCCAGATTCTCTCACCTGCTTCCAGGGAGATAGCACTACGGGAGAAGTCCTCCTCAGTGGACTGTGCGCCCCTCGAATCCGCTCGATCCGCCTGCAGCAGAACCCAGCAATTGCGCTGGGCCAATTGTGGCCACAACCTGCTTCTGACTTCTTCTTTGTCGAACTACAGAGCTCTATACCCACAGTGGCCCGCATACAGCTCCTGACCCTGCACGGAGACATCGTTGCCGAATGGGGCGAACAGCTACCGGAAGGTACGGCTTTGCGTAAATTTGAAGTAACTAACCTGCCAGCTGGTGTCTACTGCTTCCGTCTGCTGACACCGGTGGGCAGACAGCAGCGTCTGCTCGTCATACAGTAGAGGAGGGGAAATGCTGCAGAGGTTCCTGCTCTTGACGGCGGCCATCGGCGCAAGCTCATCCCTGACGTGGGCGCAGTTAGAGCCGAGCCCACTGGCACCGGAGGTGGTGCCACCCCGTGTCTTCATTGGCCCAGCAGCTGGCTACGACCGTAGCTTCCACACAGCCAATATTGCTTCGTTCGCAACACAGGCCGAATGCCCAGTCTTTGAACGGGGTTCAGCCAACGGCTTCTTCGTGGGCGTGACAGCTGAGTATATTTTGGGCGATCCACGCACCTCGCGCTCTTCGGTCATACTGCGCCTCTTGTTCGACAACCTGCCCACCACTTTTGAAGTTGTCGGCGACAACTATCCCAGCCGGTTGTCTGTTACTCTAGAGGGGCGCGATACGCAGATTGTCATCAACACATCTACACGCCACGTGGCACAGGTGAGCTACTACCTTCTCAACGCTGAGCTCCTCTACCGTATGGACATTGGTGAGCTCCCCGTAGGGGTAGTGGTTGGCCCTACGTTCGGCTTTCCCGTGAAGGGGACATTCCAACAGCGCTACGAGCTGACCAGCCCAGACTACGTCGAGATTGGAGGTCGCCGCTACATTCCTGTCTTTGTTCGCGACGAGAGTGATCCAACATTGGGATACACGAACAACGACCGCACGATCATCGTTCGAGACGGGGATATTGAGGAGCGAAGCGGCTTCCGTCTCGGCATTAAGGCTGGACTGCAGTATGAGCTTACCCTTGGGCGTTGGCGTGTATTGCCGGGCATCTTTTACAACTTCGGTGTCACGAAGGTAACGGGACGGGAAAACTGGCGCGTCAACGCTTTACAGATGGGGGTTGACTTCCGGACAGCCTTCTAGTCAGAGCCGCACATACTGAATAGAGGGCCTACACTGTCATCCCAGGAACGGGGACACACAAGCCTTCATGGAACGTCTATGGGCACCTTGGCGAGCGCAGTATGTCTCCTCGGTTGCGCAGGCAAATCAGGAGGCCTGCTTCTTCTGCGAGGCCCTCAAGAGCGAGCGTAGCCGTGATGTAGAGCTTCTGGTTGTGGCTCGCTGGGAGCACTGTTTCGCCATGCTAAACCGGTATCCCTACAACAGTGGGCACGTCATGGTTGCCCCCAACCGGCATGTTGGGGATTTAGCAGAGTTGACCGAAGCGGAGCTCTGCGCGCTCATGCTACGGATGCGAGAGGTCGTCGATGCCCTCCAGCGCGCTTTCGCTCCCCACGGCTTCAATATCGGCCTCAATCTCGGACGAGCAGCCGGCGCCGGAGTGCCCGACCATCTGCACCTCCATATCGTCCCACGATGGTACGGCGACACCAACTTTCTCCCCGTTACGGCCGATTTGAAAGTCATCTCCCACGCTCTAGAGGATGTCTACGAACGGCTCCGTACGGAACTACAGCCGTAAGCGTGCAGGTATTATCCCTCGCAAACGCTGGGGGCAGCACTTCCTGCAACAGCGCCACATAGCCCAGCGCATCGTGGGGCTACTCAATGCCGCCCCTGGTGACTCTGTACTGGAGATTGGGCCAGGGACGGGCATCTTAACCGAACACGTGCTCCGTCTGCCCATTTGTGCCTTCGCCGTCGAAGTGGACGAGCGCTGCATCACCTTCCTACGGGAACGCTTCCCTGAGACCCTATTTCCTCACCTGAAGCTCATCCACGCCGACATTCTCCAGTTTGACCTACCAGCGCTGGCACAGCACATACTGCAGCAGACGGGCAAAAAGCTCCTCGTGCTTGGCAACCTGCCATACAATATCAGCTCTCCACTCCTCTTCCGGCTCTTCCACTCAGCTCCTGTGCTCTCTCGAGCGGTCCTCATGGTACAGCGAGAGCTCGCCCAACGGCTCGTTGCGCGCCCGGGCACTCGAGATTATGGGATCCTACGGCTTGCATGCTGGGCTGTTGCCGAAGCACATCTTCACTTTCATGTGCCCCCCGCAGCATTTGTCCCACCTCCAGCTGTTACCTCCTCTGTCGTCTCCCTTCGATTCCGCCCGGACGCTTGGACTGGGGCAGCCTACCGTGGCTTTCTCGAGCTTCTCCATGCAGCTTTTCAACAACGCCGCAAACAACTCCGGAACTCTCTCCGCCGGCACCTCGCACATCGGTGCCCCTGTTGTACGGCTGAGGAGCTCCTCCGGCACATCGGCATCGATCCCCACTGTCGGGCTGAAGAGCTCGAGCCCGAGGCTTTTGTAGCTCTCTACAATACACTTGCCACCCAGCGCTGCAATGAGCACGCCTGAGGTTGCCTCTCAAGTTTACCGCACACCTATCGTACGTGCCCAATACCGATGGAAGTGGTATGCCCACGACATCTATACGCTCGCTCTCGTGGGTGTGTATAGCACCATAGGGATTGCGCTCTATCCCAAAGTGGAGCGTGCATCGTTATGGCTGCTTCTCAATGGGCTGATTGTCATGCTAATTGCTGCGCTGGCCTGGGCTGAAGGTCACTGGGCTCCTCGGTGGATACGGCTTCTCCATTGGCTCTACCTGCCGCCTGTCATTTACCTCATGTACCAGCAGGTGCACGCCTATATCCCTGTCGTCAATCCCCAGCTCTACGATGAGCTTCTCATTGCGTGGGACTATGCCCTCTTTGGCACCCACCCGACGCATTGGATTGCCCGCTTTGCACACCCACTGCTGACAGAATATTTGCAGACGACGTACATGCTCTTCTACTTCCTGCCCCTCATCCACGCAGCGGAATTATTCACTCGAGGGCGGCTGAAGGCAGTATCGGTGCTCGCACGTTCGATGGCTCTGGGATTCTACGTCTCCTATCTGTGCTATTTCGCTTTGCCCGCCATAGGCCCTCGCTTTACACTCCACGACTTCCACCAGCTTGACGCCGAGCTTCCTGGGCTCTACCTTACTCCAGTCTGGCGGGCTTACGTCAACGCTGGAGGCGGCATCCCGGACGGAGTCCCCAATCCTGAGGACTGGGTTCATCGAGACTGTATGCCCAGCGGGCATACAATGATGACGCTGATTAACACTGTGCTAGCCTTCCGCTTCCGCTCACGCACGCGCTGGCTCTTGGCAGGACTTGGCGGAAGCCTTATCGTAGCGACGGTCTACTTACGCTACCACTACGTTGTCGACCTCATTGCAGGGGCTCTCTGTGCTCTCTGCATCCTCTGGCTGGAGCCACGTCTATATCGACTTCTAGCCCGTAGGGGCCTTGTGCAGAAGGCAGCCCATGACGGCATGGCGCGTTGAACGCTGCAATCTCCGACGGCATACCGAAGAGCTACTGCCGCAGCTCCTTGCAGCAGCGGAAGAAGTGCTGCGCCGTGGGGCGTATATCCTTGGCCCTCAGCTAGAGCAGTTTGAAGCTGAGTTTGCTCATATGCTGGGTGTCAAGCACGTTGTCGGTGTTGCTTCCGGGACGGAAGCTCTAGCGCTGACATTGGTTGCTGTCGGCGTGCAGGCCGGGGATGAGGTCATTACCTCCCCCTTTACTGCCATCCCAACAATTGCTGCCATCGTTATGGTGGGGGCGCGACCGGTATTCGTCGATATTGATCCCACCACGTACACACTCAACCCAGAGCATCTGCCTCAAGCTCTCACCCCCCGCACACGAGCTATCGTTCCTGTACACCTGTTTGGGTACTGTGCCGCAATGGAGCCCATCCTGGAGATCGCCCGCTCGGCAGCGCTGCCTGTGATTGAAGACGCCGCCCAAGCTCATGGCAGCCGCTACCACGGGCGCTACGCCGGAACGCTCGGGACAGCGGGCTGCTTTAGCTTTTACCCGACGAAAAACTTGGGGGCTTACGGTGATGGGGGCGCTGTGGCTACCAATGAGGACGAGCTCGCTCATCGGCTGCGTTTGCTACGCAACTACGGGCAGATCTCCCCCTATCGCTGTGTCATATCCGGCTACAATAGCCGGCTGGACGAACTCCAGGCTGCCTTCCTCCGCGTCAAGCTCCCACACCTTGAACGCTGGAATCAGCAGCGTGCCCGGATTGCCGAGCTCTACCGCCAGCTTTTGGATATTCCGGAAGTTCGCCATCCTCTTGTGCCCTCCGACCAACAGCCCAATTGGCACCTCTATGTCATCCGAGCCGAGCGCCGAGACGAGCTCTGGCAGTATTTGGACGAGCATGGGATTCAGGCAAACGTCTACTACCCTATCCCAGCCCATCTCCAACCTGCATACGCTGCTCTCGGATACCGGGAAGGAGATTTTCCAGAAGCTGAGAGCGCTGCTTGCGAGGTACTAGCCCTGCCGATGTTTCCGGAACTGAGTCGCGAAGAGGTCGAACTCGTCGCGGCAACAATCCGCCGCTTCTACCGACGGGACTGAGCAACACCGAGCATGCGCTGGGCGCTACTGTCACAGGTATGGCCGGAAGAGCCCGATGTTGTTGTCTCTGGCTCAAACGTACAGGTATACTACATCGCCCGGGAGCTCGCCCAGCGTGGAGAATCCGTACTCGTTGTTCTCTCCGGCCACAGCTCTCCCTGGGAACGGAGTGAGGGGAATCTCCGGGTAGTATCCGTTCCCGCCGTCGGGAAAGGTCTGCGAGGTTGGCTTCATCCTTACTGGATGCGGCAAGCCACAGCAGTGCTCGAAAGTTTCTCCCCCGATGTACTCTATCAACGGGGGAAGCTCCCCGAGACTATTCTGGCTGCCCGCTATGCTCGGCGCCATCATAGGCTCTTTGTCTGGTGTAGCAATGCCGACAACAGCGCCCGCCCCTGGAAATACGTCCGCAAGCGTCTCCGGTATCGCCGCAAGCCCCTCTGGCTCCTCCCTGCCCGATTGGCTGAAGCGGCCTTAGCCGATCTGCTCATCCAGCGTTCCCTGCGTTGCGCCGACCTCCTGATTGCCCAGACGCGCTGGCAGTATCAAACGCTGTATCGCTACCTGGGCAGGGAACCAGTCCTTTTGGGCTCTGGTCACCCACTCCCTCCGCCACCCTCATTCACGCTCCCCAAAGGCCCTCCGACGGTACTGTGGCTGGCCAACATAACCCCCATGAAACAGCCTCAAGTCTTCCTGCGCCTTGCCCGCCGTCTCCGCCATATGGACGCCCGCTTCATCATGGCAGGGGCTGCCCCCAATCCGGAACTCAGCGCCCTCGTTCACCGCGAGGCAGAGCAGCTCCCAAACTTGACCTATCTCGGAGCGGTGGCCTTCCGCGAAACCGCTCGGCTCTTCGCCGCTGCCCAACTTTTCGTCTTAACCTCCGAATTCGAATTCGAAGGGCTCCCCAATACTCTCATCCAAGCCTGCCTCCACGGCGTTCCCATACTCAGTCTCCGTAATGATCCCGATGGACTCATCCGCACCTACGGTATCGGCGCCGTTGCTGCCGACGAGGAAGAGCTTGTGACTCTGACACAGGACTGGATTGCCGATCCCGAACGCCGTCGACAGGCAGGACAGAAAGCCTATGAGCTGGCCTGCCGAGCCTTCGACATTCGAGTCGTCGTCGAGAGACTCACCGAACTAGTCAGGAAGCACATGCATCACGGCTGAGGAGCTCCGTAACGAAGGCCGGCAGAGCAAATGCCGCACGGTGGAGGTAGGGAGTATAGTAGCGCAGCGAGCCTCTGAGCAGGCGATAGCGCTCTAGCGCAGCCTGGAGCTCAAAGTCCTGTAACGGATCCCATCGGGAGGAAGCGAGGGTGAAGGACCACAGCACCGCTGGGTATGTGGGGATGGGAGCAAGATAGATGGCCACCACGGGGAAGAGTTCTCGCAACAGCCTCTGTATGCGCGGAAGCGCCTGGCGATAGAGCGAATGGAGCGGAGATCCAGACTGCAAGACACATACGCCCTCCGACCGTAACACCCGACAGCAGTGCGCGTAGAAGTGCTGGCTGAACAACCCGGAGGCAATGCCGATCGGATCGGGAGCATCGACAATAATGGCGTCGTAGCACGCTGCCGGGGCTTCAGCGACGAACTCGGCTCCATCCCGGTGGTAGATATGCACCCGCGCATCCTCCAACGCTGCGCTTATCGTCGGAAGGAACTCCCGCGCAACGGCTATGACATCGGGATCGATTTCGACCAGATCAACATGCTCAATCGTAGGATGGCGCAAGATCTCTCGCACAGCCCCTCCGTCACCGCCACCGATGACTGCCACCCTCCGTGGTTCTGGAATGAGAAACAGCGCTGGGTGCACCAGCATTTCGTGGTAGATAAATTCGTCCCACTCAGTCACCATTACTGCTCCATCCAGGAGCAGCATCCGTCCGAATGCTGGTGTCTGCAGAACGGTGATGCGCTGGAAGGAACTCCGACGGTCGTAGAGGACCGCCTCAACATCTGTCGTCAGACCCGCACGTGCGGCAAAGTATTCAGCATACTGCAGCTGACTACCCACAGTACCTCACGCCGTTCTGATGTACCAAGCCCTACCTACGTGATTGCCGTTTCCTCTTTCGTCGGCTTGTGATGGACCGCTTCCCGGAAGAGCCCTCGCTTGAGTTCCATCGAGGAGCTACTCCGAGCCCGCAGCTGCTGCTGGAGGTACTCTGCGATGACCCAGGGATCGATATGCTCGCCGCACGTGAAGACGTCCACAGCTGCATAGCCGTACTCAGGCCACGTGTGGATAGAGATGTGTGATTCAGCAATGACAACCACTCCACTCACTCCATGGGGATTGAACGTGTGGAAGGTGTCCGAAACGATTGTGGCACCTGAGCGGCGTGTGGCCTCTACCAGGATCTCCCGAATCTGCCATTCAGAGTTGAGCACCGCTGGGTCACACTGGTAGAGTTCGATGAGGATCTGTCTTCCAAGTGCCTGCATAGCTACCCCTCCATGTTGTTGCACCCCCTGCTCCACCCTCTGGAGCAGAGCTCATCATTGCACCGGACTTTGTCCGGGCAACCGCAGCCCTGGCAGGTGAAGGGTAGGGGAATGCTGGAAGACAGCCCACCTCAGCGGGTGGAACAGCTCTAGGACATTCCCACATGCGTTTTCAACCTGCCAGCCGCTAGCGCATGGGCGAGTCCTCGCCCAAATGAGAAACAGCACCGTTTTCCCCTGTTGGGCAAAACGGTGCCGAAGATCGGGTGCAAAATTACAAGCTACGCAAGAAACTCCTGCACCCTTCTCTGGTATACCCCGGGCAAAGGGAGCAAAGGTTGTAATTTTGCATCCTCCTACTGGGGCGTAGCCAAGCGGTAAGGCAGCGGCCTTTGGAGCCGCCATGCGTAGGTTCGAATCCTACCGCCCCAGCTCCTCGTCGAAGAGCTGGCCAGCCCAATGCCCAATGGAAGAGCTGAAAATCGTTGCTGGGCGCTCTAACCCAGAGCTGGCGCAACGCATCGCTGAAGCGCTCGGACGCCCCTTAGGCTCTGTCACAATCCGCAACTTCAGCGACGGCGAAATTTGGGTCAAGTACGAGGAGAACATCCGCGGTGTCGATCTCTTCATCATCCAATCCACTTTTGCCCCTGCTGAGAACGTGCTAGAGCTCTTGATCCTCATCGATGCTGCCCGCCGAGCCTCAGCTCGGCGTATTACAGCCGTCATTCCCTATTTCGGCTACGCCCGCCAAGACCGTAAAGACCAGCCCCGCGTCTCGATTACGGCCAAACTGATTGCAAATCTCATCACCAAAGCGGGTGCCGATCGCGTCATTACGATGGACCTCCATTCCCCCCAAATTCAGGGTTTCTTCGATATCCCGCTCGACCACCTCTATGCTTCAACAGTGTTGACGAAAGTTCTCTGGGACGAGCATTTGGACAATGTGGCCGTTGTAGCTCCCGATGTCGGGAGCGCACGCCTTGCACGGTCGTACGCTAAACGATTGGAAGCAGACCTGGTGCTAGTCGATAAACGGCGTCCGACGCACAACGTGGCTGAAGTGCTGACCGTCATTGGCGACGTAGAGGGCAAGAATGCTGTCATCGTTGACGACATCATCGACACGGGGGGGACCTTCGTCAATTGCGCCGAGGCACTCAAAGAAGCTGGCGCCCGACAGGTCATCGGTGCGTGCACCCACGCTGTGCTCTCCGGCAATGCAATCGAGCGTATAGAGATGTGCGATGCCATTAGCCACGTCTACGTCACTGACACCATCCCCTTGCGGCGCCCCTCTCCTAAGCTGCGGGTCATTTCTGTGGCGCACCTTTTTGCCGAGGCCATCGTCCGCACGCACGAGAATACCTCCATCAGTTCCCTCTTCGAGATTGTCCGGTAGTCCCACGATTGCGCAGAACCATGGCAGAAACGTACACCCTGACTGTCCAGCGTCGCCCCACAGGCAGAGCTGCTGTCCGTGCCTTGCGACGCACAGGTCTCATCCCAGGTATCATCTACGGCAACGGAATCGAGCCAATCCCTATCGCCGCACGTGCCCTCGCTCTTCGCCCCCTCCTGACGCGTGAAGCCCACCTGGTTCACGTCATCCTCGAAGGAGAATCGGCCACATACGAGTGCGTCCTGAAAGATACTGCCTTCGACCCTGTCACTGATGTTCTCATCCACTTCGATCTCCAGGTCGTTACAGCCGATCGCCCCATTGAGGTTGACATCCCAGTCGTGCTCATTGGCACTCCGGTCGGGGTTACAAAGGGCGGGATCGTAGAACACTTCGCGCATACCCTACGCATCGAATGTCTCCCACGCTCGCTACCGGAGCACCTCGAGGTGGATATCTCAGCCCTAGATATTGGGCACTCCTTGCACGTCCGCGATCTCCGCATACCACACATCCGCATTCTGGAGCATCCCGAGACCGTTATCGTCACCGTGGTGGCACCGACCGTATCGGAGAGCGAGGGGGCCCAGTGATTAGCGCCAGGAGCGATAGAGCATACCTAGGCGCAGCCCCAGCTGATCAATACGCCAGCTGCCGCCTTTGACGAGGCCAGTCAGACCACGCGCATGAAAGAGCTCTGCCACGAAATGCCACTCTGGCAACAAGGGGTAGTGTACACCGACAGAAACGGCCCCACTCCCAAAGAGCAGTCGTAGAGCGGAGAACCCATCCACTGCCTCCTCGAAGACGGGCGTCTGGGTGTGGCTGTATACGTACCCGGCCGGCTGGACAATGGAGCGCTGGAGGGTAATCGAGCGGCTCAGGCGCAGATGTCCCTGCAGTTCTGCTGTTACGTATACTCGGGCAAGCGGATACCACATTATACCGACGCCAATTGCGGCATATGGTGCTCGAAGCTGTAAGCGATGCTCCTCTTGAAAGGGGACAACTGTCCCATCCGGCTGCCGCACCCGCTGGAGAAGGGTATCCGGTGCACTGAGGGTCCCACCGTAGGTTTCAAGGCCAAGTCGCGCCAATACGCCCCAGCGCGGCGAGAGTCGCCCCCCTCCAACAATACCCCCCAGGCCTCCCCAGCCGGTTGCATCCCGAAACACACCATACATGGTCGGCAAATTCCCAATGCGCGGCACAGACGCCCTGTGCTGCACGTTGCTCAGCTGGGCGTATGCCCCGATGAACCATAGACGCTGCACCGGGGCGCAGTTGGGCTGATCGCCCTCACAGAGCACAAACGTGAAGCGCTCCTCTCGCATGTCATAGGCATAACACAGAGTCACCACAGAGCGGTTCCCGGCCACATCCGTTGCCGCCAGTACAGCATAGCCGGAACGATTGGCCTCGATAGGTGCAAATTCCCCCTCCAGCCGGAGCATACCCGGCGTTACCAGAGGGAGAGCTCCACGGAGATTCTCACTGCGGAGAACTCGAACTTCCTGCAGCCCACGATCTGCAGGCCGGTCGTCCCGGATGAAGACGCGCAGAGTGCCCAACTGCTGAGAAATGTCTGCCAAGGGCGGCAAAACATCTTGTTGCCGCTCGACGTCGTGAAACGCCTGTCCCACTGGGTTGCCGTACGCATCGTAAGAATCAGCGCCGTAGCCAAAGCCATATGCGTAGACCCCAAAGGGCTGATCCGCCTCGAGGGTATGCGAACCGTACGGAATCTCGATAGTGGCAATTGCATACTGGCTGGATCCGACACGCTCAAAAGCTGCCCGCACCGGAGCCCCATTGAAACGGAGAGAAGACACCACTGACATGGGCACGACGAGGTTGAGGAAGTGGCGCCACATACCCTGCACAGGGGTGGCCAATCGATAGTGGGAAAGAAACTGCTGCGTCGGTGTCAAAAGGAGCATCATCGGGTCGCCAATCGAGTCCCCATTCTGGTAGCCCTCGGAAAACTGTGCCACCAAAATGGGCTTGTCCGCTGTAATCTGTACGTTCTCCGTCAGCGTCTGTTCCCAGAACTCGCCTGCCTCCAGCTTCCGGATAGGGCGGTCATTGAGGAAGAGCTGTGTGTTGGGATAATGAGCCAGGACGCGAACGACATAGCGTGAACGCCACCGGAATTTGCCCGCATAGTAGTGGCGCCCCCAAGCATGAACGGGTGGAATCTGTTCAACCAAATGGTTGCATGCCGGCACCGTCAACGGTATATAAGCGCAGACATGCCCGCTGAACACAGCTACAGGCCGAGAGGCCCGAATGCGTGTCCCTGTCAAATCCGACGGCTCACCCACCGGTGGGCCAAAAAGTTGGTAGACCTGGCCACGATGGAGACGCAAACGCAGCGGGCGGGTCAGAAAAGCCTCGTACCGTACTGGCTCCAGAGGTATGGCCATATCATTGGCGGACATACCCGGGGGTTCAATCAGCACATCTGTACTATCTTCCACGGCAATGAGCGCTACCTGGGGGAGGAAGCTTGATGAGAGACGGCGGTACGTCATGATGCGGTACTCCGTGCCAAGCACCGGAACGGGAAGCCCCATGTAGGTGTCCGTACTCTGCCGCCGCCGATTCAGGCCGTAGACTGCTATGGGGGTATCTGCTCGGATATGGATCGCCAGGAACTCAGGCTTCCCTCCCGTCTTGAGCTCTGCTTGCGAGGGCACCAAGAAAGGGAGAACCTGGCGTGGCTGGAGCCGTACGAGGGTATCGAGCCCAAGACCGCGAAGCTGGATACGTACAGTCGCCTCCCACTGGCTCGTCAAGAAGAGCATGAGTGTGAGTGTGTCGGCCCCACTTTCCTCGTGATTGCGTTGGAAGCAGACCCAGAATTCGGTTCCCTCCGACGTTCTCACGGGAGTAGCAATCACCGACACGCTCCCCAGCAGACCAAGCAGCCAACCGCGGAGTATTCCCCTACGAGGCATCCTCATCTCTCACAGAGGAGCCACAGGAAGCGCACGACACCCCGCTCTGTTACCATCCGCAGCAGATATCCTCCACTGGAGACCTGCCATGGGCTGAAGCGGAACCGAAGCACGTGGCTGCCCCGCTGCAACACATAGACACGCGAGGGTTCCAGCACAAGCTCCTGTCCCGTGACCGAGAAGAGACGGAACTCAACCCAACCAGGCTGCGCAACTGCGTAGTACACCCATAGCTCGCTGGCAAAGGGGCTCGGGACAGCTATCCGAAGCTCATCCACACCGACAGGCTCTACTGGCATTCCCCCCTCGATGCGGATCCATGCCCTTGTGCCTACGAGAGGCAACTCATGCTCACCGCTCCGCACCAGAAGCGGCTCGATCCAAGCGCTCGTATCTCGTCCTGCCAGTATCTCCACCTCCAGCCATGCCAAGATGCCTGCGTAAACTCCCCCAGCCATTGGGCAGAGAAGATCCACTCGGCCCGTATCACCGTTGAAGATGGTGTCCCGGAAGGAGAGCTCTGGGCATATGCTCTCTGCCCCGCCGGTTCGAAGGCCAAGAATCCGCAAGCGTTGGGCGCTATAGAGTAGGCTAATCTGGAGCTCCGTTGGCTGCTCTGGCAGCTGGAGCCGTACCCAGATAGGCAATGCCGACCGCTGCCCCTGCCAGAGGACAGTATCGGGAATTACCACAATTTGCTCAGCAGCAACCCCACCGGTAAGGAGGCTTGCGCAGAGGAGACTCTGTATCCAACGCCCAACCACGCACTACGCTGCCCAAGTGGACAGCAAAATTACCAAAGTCCGCTAGCCCCTCAGGCAAGCCCTACGAGGGCTAGCGGCATTGTATATTTGCACTTTGCCAACAGCCTATCACGCCAAACAATGCCGTCGACCTTGGCCATCCGCATTCAGGGTCTACGAGACGGTCACTACGATATTGTCCTTTCCGCCCCTGTTGAAAGCATTGCCGATATGGCGCCGGAGTTCTTCGGGGAGATTTTCCTTGTAGGGACACTCGAAAAAGTCGGGCGCCGCTATACGTTTAGCGGAACTGCGCGATGCCAAGCACACTTGATATGCGATCGCACGCTCGAACACTACACCGAATGGATTGAGGCCTCAATCGAGGTCGCCTACCTGGCCGATACGGATCTCTACCTCCTCCGGCAGGGGGAGCGGCGTGACCGAACGTACGAAGTGCAACTCATCCGCGAAGATGATACCTACATCGATCTGGCCGAGGAGGTGCGCCAAGAGCTCGCCGTGCACCTTCCAATGAAGCGTGTTGCACCGCAGTACCGTGAGATTCCCTTCGAGCAACTCTATCCCCAGTACGCTGCAACTCCAGCGGGAGAGGACGATCGCTGGAGGCCGCTGCGGGAGTTGTTAAATAAGATGACGTAGAAACCATGCCAAATCCGAAGCGCCGCCACTCGCCGTCGCGCCGCGATAAGCGACGCACGCACTACAAACATCCACACTTACAACTGCAGGCATGCCCGCACTGCGGGGAGGCCAAGGAACCCCATCGCGCGTGCCCGGCGTGTGGGTTCTACCGGGGACGGAAAGTGGTCGCCCTCTAAAATGCGAACGCGTCCGCCACGGATTGCCCTCGACGTCATGGGGGGTGACTTCGCCCCTGCACACGAACTCCTGGGCGCCTTCCAAGCTCTGAGAGAGCTGGAGCGCAAGGGCGTGGAGCTCATTCTCATCGGTCATCGAGAGCGGGTTCTGGAAACGGCTCAACGCTTGGGACTCCCTCATCACCGCCTCCCTCTTGTCCATGCTGAGGAGGCCATCACGATGGAGGATGAACCCACCGTGGCGGTGCGCCTCAAGCAGAACTCCTCCCTGGCGGTGGCTATTGAGCTGCACGCTCAAGGAGAGGTCGATGCTGTCGTCTCGACTGGAAACACCGGTGCCGTCCTGACAGCAGCAACCCTGCGGCTCGGCAAAATTCCCGGCATTTCGCGCCCGACCATTGCAACGCTAGTACCCACAGAGCAGTACCGGCCTTCAGTGCTATTGGACGTAGGGGCAAACATTGACTGCAAACCCCGCCACCTCTATGAATTTGCCCTCATGGGAGAGGTCTATGCCCGTGAGCTCCTCGGTATTGAACGTCCGCGGGTGGCCTTACTCAACATTGGAGAGGAAGAGACGAAGGGCACCTCCACGCTCCGGGAGACTTACCGATTACTCAAGAGCAGCTGCCTGAACTTCATCGGCAATGTCGAAGGCAGGGATCTCCTGCGCGGTATTGCCGATGTGGTGGTCTGTGATGGGTTCGTCGGCAACACCCTCCTCAAATTCGGCGAAAGCCTCGTTGCAACCTGGAGGGCACGCCTCCGAATGCTGAGTCGGCGCGATCTCTGGCGCCGTGTGCTCTTCTGGCTCCTGCGGCCAACTCTGCGACGCTTCTTCCGAGACTTCGACTACCAAAGCTACGGTGGTGTCCCGCTGCTGGGGGTCCGAGGGATCGTGATCGTCGGCCATGGCCGTTCGACGCCACTTGCTATTCGTAACATGATCATGCGAGCCCATGAATCGCTCCAGCGTGCCCTTGTCCAGCGCTTGGAAGCAGCTTTCCAGCCAAGCCTCATCCAGGCATAATCCACCGGGGGAATGATGAAGCGTGCTGCAATCACCGCGGTTGGGCACTACGTGCCTGAGACAGTCTACCCAAACAGTTACTTTGAGCAGTACCTCGACACGAGTGATGCCTGGATTGTTGAGCGCACAGGCATTCGCGAGCGCCGCTTTGCCTGTAACGGAGCAACCTCTGATCTCATCGTACCGGCGGCTCGCCGCTGTCTGGAACAGCGCGGCATAGGTCCGGAGGAAATCGATTGTATCATCGTGGCTACCGTGACGCCGGATTACTTCTTTCCCAACACTGCTGCTGTCGTGCAGCACAAGCTCGGAGCCACCCGGGCCTGGGGATTTGATCTTTCGGCGGCATGTTCAGGCTTCATCTATGCACTGGCCGTCGCTGCCAAGCTCATCGAAACAGGGCTTTCTCGGCGTCTGCTCCTCTGCGGAGCTGACAAGATGAGCGCAATCACCAACTTCGAAGATCGTGCAACGGCCGTCCTCTTCGGGGATGCCGGTGGCGTTGTCCTCCTGGAGCCCACCGAGGAACCCGACATAGGCATCCTCGATTGCGTCCTCTACATGAATGGGGAGGGGGGTAAATACCTCTACATGCCCGCCGGGGGGAGCGCGAAGCCACCCTCAGAGGAAACCGTCAGGAACAAAGAGCATTACGTCTTCCAGGAAGGGCGGACCGTCTTCAAAGAGGCCGTCATCCGCATGGCGGAAGTCACCCTTGAGATCATGCAGCGCAACGGGCTGCAGGCTGACGATATTGTATGGCTTGTGCCCCACCAGGCCAATCTGCGTATCATCACTGCAACGGCAGAGCGCATGGGCTTGAGTATGGACCGGGTGATGGTCAATATTGACCGCTACGGCAACACGACCGCTGCCACTATCCCACTGTGCCTGTCGGAATGGTACCAGGCCGGCAAGCTACACTACGGCGACCGCCTCATCCTGGTTAGCTTCGGTGCCGGCTACACGTGGGGTGCTATTTACCTGCGGTGGAGTTTGCCCAAACTGGACTAACCCCTTGCAATGCGTAGCTGGCTCTTTCCTGGACAGGGCTCTCAGTATGTCGGTATGCTCCGTGACTTGGTCGATGCCTTTCCCCAGGCACGGCAGCGTCTGCAACAGGCCGAAGAGCTTCTGGGCTTCGACATAGGTCGGATTTGCTTCGAAGGACCGGCAGAACTGCTGCAGCAGACACACTATACACAGCCAGCCCTCTTTCTTCACGAGGCTATCGTAGTGGAGCTGGTCCAAGACATCTTACCGGCAGCTGCTGTCGCTGGCCATTCCCTCGGGGAATACACCGCCTTCTACGCCGCAGGGGTTCTGGACTTCGAAAGTGCTCTCCGGCTCGTTCAGCTCCGGGGGCAACTAATGGCAGAGGCAGGGACTCAACAGCCCGGAGCTATGGCCGCTGTTCTCGGTCTTGAGGATGCCATTGTCGAGGAGCTCTGCACCCAGCTGAGCCACGATGGTGGAGTCATTGTACCGGCCAATTACAATGCGCCGGGCCAAGTGGTGATTTCCGGCTCTGTAGACCTCATCCAAGAAGCACTCCAGCGGTTGCGGGCTGCTGGAGCGCTCAAGGTTGTGCTGCTTCCCGTCAGCGGAGCCTTCCACTCTCCCCTGATGGAGCCGGCCCGTCAGCGCCTGGCTCAGGCCATTGCTGAAACCCCATTTCACCCCCCTCGAGTGCCGATCTACTGCAATGTGTCCGCTGAGCCGCTATACGACGTAGAGCATCTGCGGGAAGCGCTGATAGCACAGCTGACCTCACCGGTTCGCTGGAAGCAAACTCTGCAGCGCCTCTACGCTGACGGTATCCGAGAGTTCGTCGAGCTCGGCCCGGGGAGAGTACTCCAAGGGCTTGTTCGCCGTACACTCCACGGGGTCACCACCTTCGGCTTGGATACGGCAGAGGATGTGTACCGAGTCCTGGAGCGCGCTCATGGGACGACTTGAGGGGCAGATTGCGCTCGTCACCGGGGGCTCACGCGGCATTGGTGAGGCCATCGTCCGCCGCCTGGTCAGTGAGGGCGCTTTCGTCTATGCAACCTATCACACTAGCGGCGAGCGCGCCAGTCAACTCCAGCGAGAGCTCAACCAGGAGCGACACTGTGTCTCCTTCCTCCAGGCCGATGTCGCCCGGGAAGAGGACGTGGAGAGATGCTTTGAACACATCCGACAAGAGGCTCGCCGCTTGGATGTTCTGGTGAACAACGCTGGCGTCACGGCCGACCGGCTCCTCATCCGTATGACAGCCGAAGAGTGGGATCGTGTCGTCCAGACAAATCTGCGCGGAGCCTTCCTCTGGATGCGAGCGGCCGTACGCTTGATGCTGCCACAACGGTACGGGCGTATTATCAATATCGGCTCCGTCGTCGGCCTCATAGGCAATGCTGGACAGGCAAACTACGCTGCCTCGAAGGCTGGGCTTATCGGGCTGACACGCGCTGCAGCCAAGGAATTGGCCTCACGCAATATTTTAGTAAACTGCGTGGCGCCCGGCTACGTAGAGACAGCTATGACAGCGCAGCTATCCGCCCAACAGCAGAACACTCTGCGGGAAGCTATTCCGCTTGGGCGAGTAGCAATGCCGGATGAAATCGCCGCTGTTGTAGCTTTCCTGGCCTCCCCGGACGCCTCCTACATCACGGGACAGACCATCGTTGTCGATGGTGGGCTCTCGCTGTAGATAGCCTACCCAGTGGGTTGGTCTCACAATTGGAGCAGGCAGAATGAACAGCGTCGAACAGCGTGTCCGAGACATCATCGTGCGCAAGCTCGGTGTGGAGGAGTCGCAAGTAACCCCAGAAGCTTCCTTCATGCACGATCTGGGGGCCGACTCGCTGGACATCGTCGAGCTCATTATGGAGTTCGAGCGGGAGTTCAATCTGACCATCGAGGACTCCGACGCCGAGCAGATTCGGACGGTCGGTGACGCTGTCCGCTACATTGAGCAGCGTCTAGCCGAACAAGGTGGTACGGGCGGGAACTGATCGAAGACGTCATGATGCGTCGACAGCGCCGTCGTGTCGTCGTCACTGGTATGGGGGCAGTGACGCCCATTGGCAACTCCGTTGCTGAGTTCTGGCAAGCAATGCTAGAAGGCTGTAGTGGCGCTGCCCCCATTACACGATTTGATGCCTCGCTGTTTGAAACTCGCTTTGCATGCGAGGTCAAAAACTATGACCCGCTGCTGCACATGAGCCGCAAAGATGTCCAGCGGATGGACCTCTTTGCACAGTTTGCCATGTCCGCAGCCGTGATGGCTGTCGAAGACGCTGAGCTGGATTTCTCGCAAGTGGATACACGGCGGGTCGGTGTCGTCGTCGGCTCTGGGGTCGGCGGTATGTGGACATACCACGAGCAGCAGCAACGCCTGTTTGAGCGGAACGGAAAACCCGACCGTATCTCTCCATACTTCGTCCCGATGTTCATTGTCGACATTGTACCGGGTCTGATTGCCATCCGCTACGGACTCAAAGGCCCCAATTACAGCACTGTTTCTGCCTGTGCTACGTCGGCCCACGCGATTGCCGATGGCGTAATGCTCATCCAGCGTGGTCTGGCCGATGTTGTCATCGCCGGGGGAAGTGAGGCTGCTATCTGCCCAATGGGCGTAGCGGGCTTCAACGCAATGAAAGCACTCTCCACCCGAAACGATTCCCCACAGACTGCCAGTCGGCCCTTTGATGCGCATCGCGACGGCTTCGTCATGGGAGAAGGGGCTGGCATCCTCATTCTGGAAGCCCTCGATCATGCCATCCGCCGCAATGCCCCAAAGATCTACGCCGAACTGGCAGGCATTGGTCTCAGCGATGATGCCTACCACATCACCCAACCCATCCCCAATGGGGAAGGAGCTATCCTCTCCATGCGGTGGGCCCTGGAAGATGCCGAACTCCATCCTACCGACATCGACTACATTAACGCCCACGGCACCTCCACCCCTTACAACGACAAAACGGAAACCCTGGCCATCAAGGCGGTCTTCGGCGAGCACGCATACCGTCTGGCCGTAAGCTCTACGAAATCCATGACGGGCCATCTGTTGGGGGCTGCTGGTGCAGTCGAGGCCATTGCAACCGTGCTCGCTCTCGTCCACCAAACACTGCCACCGACCATCAACTACCAAACGCCCGATCCTGAATGCGATCTCTTCTACGTCCCTAATGTTCCTGTCCGACGCCGTGTGCGCGCAGCACTGAGCAACGCTTTCGGCTTCGGCGGTCACAATGCGACTCTCTGCTTTACGGAGTTTCAAGAGTAGGCTACGCGCTCTCCTGCAGAGCCTACAGCATGTGCTCTTGGGGAGAAATGGCCGATCTGCACGGTCCACCCCTTCGCTCCTCTTCCCACCCTTAGGAACGCTCTCTCCGCAGCAGCGCAACTGGCTCGAACAGGCCTTGGGGTTCTCAATCCGACACACGGCCTACTACGAGCAAGCCCTGCTCCATCGTTCGGCGCTCCCACAGCTCCAGATACCAGAGACGCTGTCGAACGAACGCCTGGAATTCTTAGGCGATGCCCTCCTGGGCTTTCTCACTGCTGAATACCTCTTCACCCACCATCCCGAGCTTCCCGAAGGAGAGCTGACGAAGCGCCGAACGTGGCTCGTGAATCGACAGACACTCGCCATCTGTGCCCGGCGTCTTGGACTCGAGCGCGTGCTGACGCTGAGTCCAAGCGCCCGACGCGCCCTACAACAGGGCAATACGACCGTTTTGGCCGATGCCTTCGAAGCTCTCCTAGCAGCCGTGTACCTGGATCAAGGGCTCGACGCTGCTCGGCGTCTGGTTCGAGAACGGCTCCTCCCGATAGCCGAGCAGGAACAGCTGCTGCACGATACCAACTACAAGAGTCTACTGCTGGAGTATGCCCAAGCCCACGGCGACGGCATCCCACAGTACCGAGTGCTCGAAGAGCGTGGGCCTGACCATGCCAAGGAATTTGTCGTGGGAGTCTACGTTGGAGACCACTGCTGGGGCATCGGCGTCGGACGTAGCAAAAAAGAAGCCGAGCAGCATGCTGCCCGCAAAGCACTACAGATAGCAAAGTCCCCCTCTCAGGAAAACGCCCATGGAACCGCTCATCTTTGAGAAAAGCCAGCCCGGACGCCGTGCCTACTCGCTGCCAGCTCTGGACGTCCCCACACGGCCCCTCGAAGAGCTCCTCCCTCTCCATCTGCTCCGTCAACAGCCTGCTGAACTGCCGGAAGTCTCTGAACCCGAGCTCCTCCGTCACTACGTCCGGCTCTCCCAGCTCAACTACTCCGTCGATACCGGCTTCTACCCCCTGGGTTCGTGCACGATGAAGTATAACCCGAAGCTCAACGAGCGCGTTGCCGCTTTAGAAGGCTTCCGGGCTCTCCACCCCCTGCAACCAGACGAGACCGTCCAAGGTCTCCTACAGCTCCTGTATGAGCTCGGCGAAACACTGAAGACCATCACAGGGTTGGCTGACGTGACACTCCAGCCAGCCGCAGGAGCCCAAGGAGAGCTAACAGGCATACTGATGATCCGGGCCTACCACCACGATCGCGGTGAGCCCTGGCGGCGGAAAGTACTCATCCCCGATTCGGCCCACGGGACGAATCCAGCCTCTGCAGCTATGGCAGGCTTCGAGGTTGTGACGATCCGTTCCAACGATGCTGGCCGTATCGATCTGGCTGACCTCGAACGCCACCTCGGAGACGATGTGGCTGCGCTCATGCTGACCAATCCCAACACTTTGGGCATTTTCGAACGCGAAGTCCTCACTATCGAACACCTCGTCCACGAAGCAGGAGCTCTCTTCTACATGGATGGGGCAAACCTCAATGCCCTCGTTGGGATCGTCCGCCCCGGCGACATGGGAGTCGATTGCCTCCACATCAATCTGCATAAGACCTTCTCCACTCCCCACGGTGGTGGTGGCCCCGGAGCTGGCCCAGTGTGCGTCAGCGAACGCCTGCGCCCCTACCTCCCCGTACCGCGTATCATCCATCGAGATGGCCGTTATGCGCTTGACTGGGATGCCCCAAAGAGCATCGGCCGTGTGCACAGCTTCTTCGGCAATGTGAGCGTCCTGATCCGAGCCTACGCCTATATCCGTATGCTGGGAGCCGAAGGTCTCCAACGGGTCAGCCGCGACGCCATCCTCAATGCTAACTACCTCCTCAGCCGCATCCGCCATATCTATCGGCAACCCTATCCGGAAACCCCAATGCACGAGTTCGTCGTCACGGCTGCTGATTTCAAATCCTTGGGCATCCGCACGATGGATATTGCCAAGCGTCTCCTCGACTATGGCTTCCACGCCCCGACGGTTTACTTCCCTCTCATTGTGCCAGAGGCTATGCTCATTGAGCCAACGGAAACCGAAACTAAGCAAACGCTAGATGCCTTTGCTGACGCACTTCTGAGCATTGCAGATGAGGCACGCACCAATGCGGAAATACTCCGTTCCGCACCCCACCGAACCCCCGTGCGGCGGCTCAATGACGCAGCAGCTGCCCGGGTCCTCGATGTGGCATGGCAGGGACGGACGGAAGCTGTAGAAGCTGCTCCAACTTCCTGAATGCCAAGTCTTCCCCTGCATGAGCAGACATGGTATGCCGCCGCCAGGGCCTACTACCTACTCCATTCATCTGTAAGCCCCTGTGACCAGGAGGAGGCCCAACGCTGGAGCCAGACTCACCGGAGTCTCTACGACACGTTCATCACCTGCGTTGAAGAGGCTCACCGGCTGGCTTCGGCTGCTCTTCACTACGCCTGGGCGCCATATTCACGCTTCCCGGTTGGAGCAGCACTCCTAGCCACCGACGGCAGTCTCTGGCAGGGCTGCAATGTAGAGTGCAGTAGCTTCGGCTTAACCCTCTGTGCCGAACGTGTTGCCCTCGGACACGCCATCACGCACGGACGACGAGAGTTTGTGTTCTTAGCGCTCGTCACGGACACGGAAACCCCTCTCACCCCTTGTGGGGCGTGCCGTCAGATACTGTACGATTTCGCCCCCACCCTTCTCATCTCATCCCAAGGGGCTCGGGGGCAACGACGTGCCCTCTGGTGGCTCGACGAACTCCTACCCAGCCCGTTTTCCGGCAAAGAGATCTGGAAACGTTAGCGCACAAGGCTGAGTGCACGCACCCATCGCCTTCCCCCTCCCTCTACGACGAGCCAGTACATGCCGCTGGGCAGATGCTCGACCACAAGTTCGGTTGTGCCCTCAGCGACGGGCTGCCCGAGAATGGAGTAGAGCACGCTGCGTATCTGCCTCGGCTCAGCAGGCCATACGAGAAGTCGCTGAGGGATCAGTGCTGACGGCAGCCACTGCAGTCTCAGCTCGCTTGCCTCTGGGCTACTATCGGCTATACCAACTGCGAGCCGCAACTGCGCTGCTCGACTTGTGTCTCCCCCACACCGATTCCACACCACACATTGGTACCTTCCCGTGTCAGCCACCGACACCGCCGAGATACAGTACACCGTATCCCGGGCACCTGCTATAGGCACGCCGTCCTTGAGCCACTGGTACTGGCGCATGAGGCCTCCGGCTGCTGCTACCACAAAGCAGACTCGTTCGCCGGGCCTACCCTCAATATCCTGAGGCTGTTGTACGATCTGAGGACGCTCTTCGAGGAGGACATGGGTAGTGCGACTTGAGAGCTCCGGCGGGCATAGCCCACGTATGCGCACGCTATACGCCCCTGCCTGCGCCAAGCTCGTTATCGCCAAGCGCAAGGTTGGCTGCCGCGCCCCGGGGATTTCGCTCCCTGAGCGGTACCACTGATAGCTTAGCGAATCCCCCGTAGCGCCGACGCTCAAGACGAGGGTGTCTCCCACACACAGCCTCACTGTATCCGGAGGCTGCTGCGTAATGCTGGGAGGCTGTACGATGGTAAAGGCTGAATCGGTCTGGCTCCGTAGCCCTGTGACAGCGTGTACAACACGCAGCCAGTACCGACCGGCCGGCTGCGTCACAGGGATCGACCACGTGTAACTGGTGCCTGTCGTTGTAGCCAGCAATACCCACTGCTGCCCATCTGTGCTGAGCTCAATCCGGAATGTATCCCCCGCCGCTGTCCCTGACGAGAGCCATGAAATCGAAACGCTCGAACCTGCGCAGAAACGCTCACCCCCACGCGGGCTGAACATCGTCAGAGTGGCCCGCACGTATTTGAGCAGAAATGCGTCCGTTGCACCTCCACCGTACCCCGTCTGAAAGCCGCTTCCAGCCATAGCACACAGGCTCGCAGAGTTTGTCTCGCCCGCAATATAGAGATCGCCTCGCGCATCAAGGACAGCGCTCAGCGGACGTTCATCGAGCAGTGTGCCGAGAAAGCTGCTGTAGCCCAGCTGTAAGGGCATCAGATCGGGGAAGACGGTGATGAAGATGTCCTGCCCCCCTGCCAGCCTCCGACTGTGGGCATCCTGCGTTACGGGGAAGTTGCCCGAGCGAGTCCACCCAATGACGATGGGGGCATTGGAGTATTCCAACACGATGCGTGGCTCCTCATCGCTAGTCCCCCCCAGGAAGGTGGAGTACATAAGCGCCGCTGTCCCCAGCCCAGAACTTGAAAACCGACATAGGAAAGCATCCAAGCCACCAGCCAGCTGCTGCTGGTACGGCGGACCAGTAACGGGGAAGTTCGCCGAACGGGTGGCACCAACTACCCAGACCTCCCCGTTGCTGCGAGCCACAATGCCCGTTGCATAATCTTCCTGATTTCCCCCGAGAAAGGTGCAGTACTGCAGTGTCGCACTCGTGGGACGGAATTTGGCCACGAATGCATCGCGCGGACCACCGTTGTAGTCCCGGTCGTAGGGGCGGTTGCCGGGATTTGTGAATGTTGGCACGGGGTAGTTGGGGAAGTTAGACGAGGAGGTCTCCCCACAGACATAGGTGTAACCGCTTGCGTCGGTATAGACCCCCCATGCTGTCTCGTTATCCGAGCCCCCCAGAAAAGTTGAAAAGCTCAACGATGCCCCTGTATTGCTCACCCCTGTGACGAACACATCCCAATTCCCGGCATACGTGCGTTGGTATGCCGCAGAAGTCGTCGGATAATTCGACGACTGCGTCCGTCCAACCAAGACCACGATCCCATCCGGCCGCACAGAACCCGCCGTAGCAATGTCATCACTGCTGCCCCCGACGTATGTCGACCACCGCAGTACAGCTCCGGTAGACAACAAACGTGTGACAAACAGATCGGCGCCCCCACGCAACTGCTGTTGATACGCATTCCGGATAGGAAAGTCAGGCGAATTCGTCGTACCCGCTACCAGAATTTCACCGTCCGCCTCCAGGCCAACGACGACCGGGAACTCCGATCCGCTGCCCCCGAGATATGTTGCAAAGAGCAAGCGGTGCAGTGTTGGATCGAACTTGAGCACGACCGCATCCGTCAGCCCGTTATAGGTTGTATCGTATGCCCCCGGGGTCATACGGAAGGCGAGTTCTTCGGCCTGAACGACCGTCAAAATACTTCCATCGGGCAGGCGCTGTAGCGAAGGAGCTCGCTCATCGGCCCCAGAGCCAACACAGGTACCATAGACGACCGGGTCGATGATGAGCGGGTACCGTGAATCGTACGTACCGAGAGCAAAGCTCACATAGTAGGTGCCAGACTCAGCTGGTTCGAGCTGGAATTGAACAGGGATGGGGATGGTGTACCCTCCGATCTCTTGGTAAGCCTGTAGGTTGGCATGGGAGAGCACGAGCCCTCGAGTTCCAAAGAGCCGAAGCTCCGTGCCGTTGGCAGCAAGGGTAGCAGCCGTTGCGCCGACCAACCGCAGTCGGATATGGTGAGGATTAGCTCCTGGCCGTATGATGAAGTCGTAACGTACCCCTTCCGGCACCACCCGCAAGCGCAGATCGACGCCAGGGTAGAGCTCGCTGAGCTCCACCACGTGAGCCACAGGTACGGAACTCCGCCACCGCCGAGGCGAGTTGCCTCGGAAGAAGTGCAGCGCTACATCTTCGATACGCTGCGCCCGGGCCAATGCTGGGGTTGCCCCCTCAGCAATGAGCCAGATGACTTCTCCACGGCGGTGAATGCGCCTGCGCGGCAGTTCATAACGGTCTTGGCAGAGAAGCTCGACAGTCTGCTCATAAGCCTCGAAGACGAGGGCCGTCGGGAGGACGCCTACCGTCATCGAAGGCTGAGCCCAAACGTAGAGATAGGGAACGTCCCACTGTCCGTGATTCTCCACAAATCCTCGGACCCAGGGCAGGGGTAGCGCAAGAGCAGTACTGGCACTCAGGATAAGCACCCACAACACTCGGGTCATGACTCTGCTCCACTATTGTGACATGCTGTTAGCGTTCTCCTGCATCCATCGCAGCCCGATACCGAAGCTGCGCGAAGGGTGTGGGAAGGGACGCGACAGGTCATCGAAGAGCTGCTCCCCGTACACAAAAACTCCTATGGGGACTCGACCCATTGCTAGACCGAACTCTGCCCGATACTCGTGTCGTGCCCGTACAGGCGCGCCGAAGAGCGCTAGCCGATAACCTAGGCTGCTAAATTTATGCAACTTTTCTACTTGCCACGACGCGCGAGCGCGCACCATCAGTGAACCCCGGAGAGAACGCCAGCGGAGCTCATCGGTACCGCGGATTCGGTAGTCCTGGGCAATTACGAAAAAGTGTACACGAGCCTCCACAGCGCTTTCCCACCAAGGGGTCCATCGATATCGATACTGCGCACCTGCAAAAGGTCCGTGCAAGATAATGACGCGCTTGGTAGGCTGATAGCCCACTGTGGGCTCATCCGTATCGGGAGGATCGGCATTGTCAATTTCGTGCTTGCAGAAGTGGAGCAGTCCACCGTAGAGCTTCCACGGTGCGTGATGCCACAGCAGGAGCAGCTGTTCCTCCCAGCGAGCTGCCCGCGGATTGAAGCCGATGTCATTGAGAGCATTGGCCTGCAAGAGGTGGCTTGCAACGCCGAGGAGCCAGAGGTTGTCGCGCAGCTGCGACAGAGGCAGAGATAGAGCCAGGACCAGTGTCCAGGCGCGTTCATCCCCAGCAGACCTGAAACCGCGATGGAACACTGCCGTACGGCTATCGGGGGAGTACTCGTGGTGGAATGTCACCAGCTCCTGCGCCGATAGTCCGAGAGCACCGATTCCTACCAGGAGCACTCGGGGTGGCATTACTCCAGATACGTGTAGCCATACAGCCCAGAGCGATAGATGGCGAGAAATTCCCGCCCCTCCTGCAGCGAAATTCGCCCCTCTTTGACCGCGGAGGTAACCCAGGCCTCCATGGTCCGCACCAGGCGCTTTGGATGAAACTGGACATAGCTGAGGACATCGGCAACCGTCTCCCCGTCGATCACGTGCTCGATGCGGTAGCCGTCAGCATCGACGCGGATGTGCACAACATTCGTATCGCCAAACAGATTGTGCAAATCCCCCAAGATTTCCTGGTAGGCCCCCACGAGAAAGATGCCGAGGTAGTACGGCTCGTTAGGATGGAGCTCGTGGACAGGTAGGTACGGCAGGCGCATGCGGGCACAGACAAAAGAGTCCAGATGCCCATCAGAATCGCACGTAATGTCCTGTATGGTTGCAATGCGCGTCGGAGGTTCTGTGAGCCGGTGGATGGGCATGACGGGAAAGAGCTGGTCAACCGCCCATGCATCGGGCAAGGATTGGAAGAGGGAAAAATTGGCAAAATACTTGTCTGCCAGCATGTGGGGCAAGTAGCGGAGCTCCTCGGGCGGATGCTTCATCTCCAGGCTCAGCAGATAGACCCGACGAGCAATACTCCAGAAGAGGCGCTCCCCGAGTGCGCGAGTCCGTAGGTCGATCAGCCCGACATTGAAGAGCTCCAGGAGCTGTTCGCGGTACTGCTGCGCATCGTGCCAAGCCTCCAGCATTGTACGGGAAGAGAGTGTTTGCAGGAGCTCAGAGAGCTCATGCACGAGCGGATGCTCCGTGTCCTCGGGTACACTTTCCTCTTCGCTCCAGCACGGCAGGTGCGTCGTCTCCAGGACGTTGACAACAAGTACAGAATGGTGCGCCGTCAGCGCCCGCCCTGCTTCCGTAATGACGTGCGGGTGAGGCAGTCCCCGAGCGGTGGACGCCTCCGCTAGGGCCGAGATGACGTCATTGGCATATTCCTGGATGGAATAGTTAGCGCTGCTCGGAGCCGAAGAGCGTGTCCCATCGTAATCCACCCCTAATCCCCCGCCGACATCGACGTACTCGATCGGATACCCCATCGAACGGAGCTGAACGTAGAACTGCGCAGCTTCCCGGAGCGCGCCCTTAATGCGCCGAATGTTTGTAATCTGGCTCCCTAGGTGGAAATGAAGGAGACGCAGACTGGAGGCTAGGTTGCGAGCCTGCGCAAATTCAAGCGCTTCCAGCAACTCACTCGAGTTGAGACCAAACTTGCTGCGATCCCCACCCGACTCCTCCCATCGCCCGCTACCGGAGCTGGCTAGCTTGACCCGGATACCTAAGGCGGGGCAAACGCGCACTCGCTCAGCAATGTCAGCAATCAGGTGAAGTTCGCTGAGCTTTTCAACCACCAGCAAGACCCGCTTACCCATCTTCTGCGCCAGCAAGGCCAGTTCGATAAAGTCGCTGTCCTTGTACCCGTTGCAGATGATGAGCGCTTCCGGATTATCCATGATCCCCAACACGGCATGCAACTCCGGTTTCGAGCCTGCTTCCAAGCCGACGTTGAATTCCCGCCCGTGGCGCACAACCTCCTCAACGACCGGTCGCTGCTGGTTGACCTTGATGGGGTAGACGTTGTAGTACTGCCCACCGTAGCCGTACTCTGCCATTGCCTGCTGGAAGCATGTCCACAGCTTCTCGATCCGATCCCCGAGAATATCCAGGAAGCGGACGAGCACCGGTGGAGTGATATCCCGCAGCAGGAGTTCGTCCATGAGCTCTTTGAGATCGACTTCCACGGCGCGGTCCTTGCGCGGGCGCACAACGACGTTGCCCCGCTCATTGATGCCAAAGTATCCGGCGCCCCAGCCGGCGATGTTGTAAAGCTCAGCAGCATCTTCAATCTGCCAGGCCCGCCGTGATATCGGCGACGTGCGTCCAAACCAGCCCGTAGCGTCTACGAACAGAGGCTGCCTCATGGCTATCCCCGACGACCATAGAGGGCCGACATCTCTGCTACTATATCCCAGTGACGGCGCTGCGGCATACCCAGTGGAAGGCGCCAGCGCCAATTGCCCTGCTGCGTACCAGGACGATTCAGCTGGGCTTCCTCTCCAAAGCCACATATGTCCTGTACCGGGACCATAACCAACCACGCAGCAGACTGGAGGGCCAAACGGAGGAGCTCTCGGTGCACTGCCCTCTCGGGCACGCGCCATCCACAGTACCGCCATAGGTCGCGCCGAGCCTGTTCGGAGCTATGCCGGAACCACCCCCGGACCGGCGGTGTATCGTGCAGACTCGTCCAGGCCACACACTCGGGCCCGAAGGTGTGTGGAGCATGGGGGCTGGAGGCAGGGTCAGGAAAGGCAAATACCAACACCCGCATGCTCGACAGCCCAAAGTCCCGGCGCAGGAGCTCTACCTCAGCTGTAATGCTTCCCAAATCCTCCGGTATGAGGGGCAAGGGCATCCATCGACGCTGCAGCGTACGGAGGAGGTCTCGGCCTGGTGTGCTCCGCCACGTGCCCGTAGCAGCCGTTCGAGCCTCTGCTGGAATGGCCCAGCAGGCAACATAGCCCCGAAAGTGGTCTAATCGGAGCCACTGAACGTACTGCAATGCATGCTCGAGGCGGCGTTGCCACCAGCGAAAGTTCTCAGCCTGGTGCGTTTCCCAGCGATACAAAGGCTGCCCCCACCGCTGCCCATCGGGATTAAAAGCATCTGGCGGTGCCCCCGCAACCTCCTTGAGCTCCCCATCGGGCTCGAGGAGGAAATACTCCCGATGCGCCCAGACATCGGCACTATCATGCGCCACAAACAGCGGCAGATCCCCGATGAGCTCCACACCGTGCCTCCGACACCACGCCGCTAGCTGCCGAAGCTGTCGGAAGAAGAGCAACTGCACCCAGACATGGAAGCGAAGCTGCCGGGCATACCGCCGCCGCACAGCTGCTACGGCCTTCGGATGGCGCTCCCGGTAGGGAGCCTCCCACTGATACCACGGTTTTCCTCCACTGAGCTCACGCAACAAGGCAAAGAGAGCCCACTCCTCGACCCAATCGCGCTGCTCCTGCCAGAAGCGCTCCAGCTCTGCCTCCAGGACACGCCAGCGCGAGCTCTGCGCAAAACAGCGAAGGAGCAACGCAGAGCGCTCGCGCAACACAAGCTCGTAATCAATCCATGGTGAGTACCCTCGCAGCGAACTCAGCTCACGACGTTGACACAGCCCCTCTGCATAGAGCAGCTCCGGACTAATCCAGAGCGGATTGCCCGCAAAAGCAGAGAGCGCACTGTAAGGCGAATTGTCCAGCGCCACCGCCGTCGGCCCCCACGGCAGGAGATACCAATAGCGAATCCCAGCTTGAGCCAATTGCGCAGCGAAGCCATAAGCTGCCGGCCCTAAATCGCCAATAGCCCATCGCGATGGAAGCGACGGAATAGGCAGTGCAACCCCTACGCTGCGTGCACGCTCAATCATACCGGCGGAAAAAGTCGCTCACGCACCCCACCACCGCCTCCTGTTGCTGTGCAGTCAAAGCTGGGTAGATCGGGAGCGCCAACACTTCCGCTGCAAGACGCTCCGCCACAGGGAAATCCCCTGCCCGATAGCCCAGGAAGCTGAACGCCGGCTGCCGGTGTAGCGGAAGTGGATAGTACACCTCCGTCCCAATCCCACGCTCGGTAAGGTACCGCCGTAATTCGTCCCGGCGTCGGACTCGGATGATGTACTGATGGTACACATGCGGCATCGGCACGCTGCCGGCGTAGAGCTCGGCCGGGAGGAGTACACGGTTGCGGGCATCAAATTCTTGTCCACCAACTGTCTCAGCCAATCCAGCCTCCTGAAAGAGTGTGGCATACCGATGAGCCCGGGCCCGGCGCTCAGCATTCCAGCGCTCCAAGTAACGGAGCTTCACTCGCAAGACCGCAGCTTGGAGAGCATCCATCCGAAAATTTCCGCCGACGACTTGGTGTACATAGCGCTCCCGCATGCCATGGTTCCGCAGGAGGCGGAGCTGCTGAGCAAGCTCCCCTTCAGTGGACACCACCATCCCGGCATCTCCCCACGCCCCGAGATTCTTCGTCGGATAGAAGGAGATCGCAGCCGCTCTGCCGAACTGGCCTATACCTCGCCCATCTCGGTACTGTGCCCCGAAGGCCTGAGCAGCATCCTCTACAAGAGCCACCCCATACTGCCGGCAGAACTCTGCAATGGCCTCCACTTCCGGGGCAATTTGGCCGTAGAGGTGCACCACGATGACCGCCCGTGTCCGTTTCGTCCAGCGCCGCTCCAGCTCTTCTGCACGCATCCCAAAGCCAACAGGCTCCACATCAGCAAAAACGGGACGGGCATGGAGCCGAGCCACAACACCTGCCGAGGCAAAGAAGGTCCAAGTTGGGACAATGACCTCATCCCCGGGGCCGACCCCAAGCGCCATCAAGAGCATCAGCAGGGCATCTGTCCCACTCGAGACTGCAACAGCAGCCGGAACGCCGAGATAGGCAGCGCATTCGCGCTCGAAATCCTCCACCTCCGCTCCCAGCACAAACTGCTGCGTCCGCCAGACGCGCTCGAGCGCCTGGAAGAGCTCCTCCTGCAGAACACGGTGCTGAGCCGCTAGGTCCAGAAATGGCACTGAGTTCAGGAGCTCTGCTCGTTCCATGATGGAGCCAGCACTGCTTCAACGTCCACCCACCTACCGGTGCGAAGGGCCTCCTGGAGGGCAAAGGTAGCAGCCGTCACTGCCCGGAGCTGCTCATAGGGAATCGGAGCCGGAGCCCCCGCCCGCAACGCCTCTACGAAGGCACGCATCTCCTCCCGATGCCCCTTTGTCCCATCGTAGCGGCGTACCGACCGACGGCGCCCCACCAGGAACTCCACGCGCCGGAAATCCTCCATCCGTGCAACCCGACCACCGGCAAACACTTCGCAGAACTCCTTGCCCAACCCTAAAGCACCCTGCGTCAGATACAGCAGTGTGCCCACCGAGCCATCGCGGAATCGGAGTAGCGCACTGATGCACTCTCCCGCCTCCGCCCCCGGTAAGGAAACAGCTGTGGCCGAAACCGCAACAGGAAGGGAATCCGTCAGGAACACCATACAGTCGATAAAGTGGCATGCCTCACCCACGATGCGCCCACCTTGTCGCGGATCGAGCAGCCAATGCCCTGCTCCCAGAGGGCCAGCATTGACCCGGTAGAGAATGCTCATCGGGGCCGCAGTCTCCCGGACAAATGCCTTGATATCCTGAAGCGGACGGCTGAACCGACGGTTGAACCCCACCATGAGCATTCCACCATAGCGAACCAGCGCATGCTCGATGTCACGCAACTGCGCTGGCGTAATGGCAAGCGGCTTTTCGACAAAGATGGGCTTGCCCGCCTGGAGAGCTCGAACCACATAGTGAGCGTGTGTATCATGCCGCGTGGCACAGAGCACAACATCGACTTCAGGGGAATCCACAACCGCATCCCCATCGGTGGTAGCCCAGGCAAACCCATAGCGCTCAGCAACACTGCGGGCCGACACCGGCGTTGCGTTGGCTACGCCGACGAACGCCACCCCGAGCTCCTTCAGCGCAGGCAATAAGTGCGCTTGCGCAAAACTCCCAGCTCCAACTACTCCAAGACGGAGGACCCCCGATGCGTGCTGAGCTCTGCGCTTGCGCAGCTGTATTGTCTGACTCTCCGGCGCGGCGGTTGGGTACTCCAAGAGAATACCAATAGCACGCTCCCGTCCGCGCACAAGCAGTTCGTATGCCTCTGGTGCTCGATCGAGGGGAAACCGGTGGGTAGTCAGCGGCTCCGTCCGCACCGATCCTGCTGCCACCAGCTGCAGGAACGCCTCCATGTTCCGTTGCTCGGTCCACCGGACGTAAGCAATCGGGTAGTCATGCCCCTGCTCCTCGTAGCTTGGATCATAGCGTCCCGGCCCATACCCTGTTGCAATACGCAATTCCAGCTCCTTCTCGTAGAAGGGCTGTCGCGGGATATTCATCCCTACAGCCCCTACGACCACAAGTCTGCCTCTCTTGCGCGCCATGCCAATGGCGTACTCCAGCGGCTCATTAGAGGGGGTGCCGGCTGTGAGGATGACCGCATCGGCACCGATAGCCTGTGCCCAGGCCTGGAGTTCAGCAACCGCTTCCCACGTATTGGGCACAACAAGTTCGCAGCCAAGCTGCTGTGCTAACGCAAATGTAGCTGGATCCCTGTCCATACCCGCCACCCGACACCCAGCCGCCCGTAGCAGCTGAACGGTCAATAACCCCAACAAACCTAACCCGATGACGACCACACGTTCCCCAATCCGCACATCCGCTTGGCGGACCCCGTTGAGCGCTATGGCCCCAAGCGTTGTATAGGCTGCCGCCTCCAGCGAAACCCCCTCTGGCACCCGAACAACGAGTCGACGCGGGACAGTGACGTACTCAGCGTGGACAGCATAGCCTGCCCCTGCGCAAGCAACCCGATCGCCTGGGGAAAACTCCGGCACACGGGATTCGACCACAACACCAGCTACGCTATAGCCCAGCGCCCGGTATGCTGCCAGTCGCGCCCGCACCTTCTCTACCGTGGCCGAAAGCCCTTCGCGCTGAATACTCTGCCAGACAAGTCGCACTAAATCTGGCCGCTCCAGAGCCTTCCGCACCAGCGATGCCCGCGCCGTTGCAACGCTCGTCCGCTCTGTCCCAGCACTGATGAGTGAAAAGGCCGTACGAACCTTCACCCCTTCGGGCAGACACTCGGGCGCGGGAACCTCTACGACGGCAATGTCACCCGTGCGCTGGTGTTGAACGACTTGGAGCATACCGCGCCAGTTCAGGAACTATAGCGCAGCTTCTGCCGAATGCGCTTCTCGGACATCTGCCGAATGAAGTAAATCCGTGCCCGACGCACACGGCCTCGCCGCAATACGCGGATGCTCTCCACCACCGGAGAGAAGAGCGGAAAGATGCGCTCTACTCCAACTCCATGCGAAATCTTCCGCACACATACCGTTGTGCTCGGCCCTTGTCCCCGCCGATACACCACGATGCCCTGAAAGCGCTGGCTACGCTCCTTATCACCTTCGACCACTCGGAAAGAGACCTCCACGAAGTCCCCAGGCCCGAAGTCCTCGATCTGTGCGCTTTCTCCAGCGCTGCTACGACGCAGCTCCTCCCCTTCGGCTTTGAGCATTTCCTCTACCACTGCCAGCTTTGGCGACGCCATTGCCCGGCTCCTTAGCTGAGCTTACCTCAGAAAGCGTGCAAAATTACGCATTTGCCTCAGCGCAGCTTCACCGATAGAGTAGATAACGCTGCCGCTTCATGCGGAACTCCCGTACCCCCCATTGCCCCCTCTGGGAGAGCCCCTCTCCGTGGCAGAGCGCCTGAGCAAAAGCACTGCCGCCCACAACTTTCTGCACCATATCCCACGCCTTCGGACTCAGGCGCTGGCATAGCTCGGGATCGTAGCGCATAAGCGCTGCTGCAACAAGGGTAAAGGCTTCAAACAACCGCCCATCGTGGCGCGGCTCTGGCACGAAAAAGATCCCACGGCACTCCCGACGAGCATGCGGCCCACTCGACGGCACAAAACGCGTGGCTCCAACCCGTACCCCTAATTGGCGCAGCGTGTCTCGCAGCTGTTCCACCAGAGATTCAGCGGGCAGCTGCGGAGCACCGAGAAGTTGAAAGGGAGTCGGACCCCCAACACCGATGTTCCACAGCCCCATTTCACCAAAGATGCCCGTGATAATGGCGGCTCGGGCAGCTGTCGGAGTCGGTATGTTCGGCGAGGGAGGAAACCAGGGGAGTCCAGTCTCTTCCCATACCATCGTGCGACGCCACCCACGGAGAGGGACCACTGTGAGAGAACAGCGGCGGCCATCCTGACGGAGAGAGGGTAACCATCCCTCCTCATTGGCCATGAGGGCTAGCTCCCCAAGCGTGCATCCGTGCCGATATGGGATTGGTAGCATCCCAACAAATGATCGCCACCCCGTGTCTACCACTGCCCCTTCCACGACCGTACCCCCTAGTGGGTTCGGGCGATCCAAAACATAGACGGGAACGCCCCGTTCGGCACAGGCAGCCATGACAGCCACAAGCGTACTCACGTACGTGTACGGCCGGATGCCGATATCCTGTAGCTCCACAACGACGGCATCCACCCCTTGGAAGAGCTCTTCTGTGGGATATCGACGTGGGCCGTACAGCGACAAAACTGGTATCCCGGCAATAGAATCATCCGGAACCGGCGTGCCTGCAGGTAGCGCCGCCCAAAAGCCATGCTCTGGCGCCCAAATAGCCACAATGCGGAAGTGTTCTCTGAGCAGCTCCACACTGAGACGCCCGTCCGGCAGGCGTGCTGCAGCATGGGTTACGATGGCCAGGCGCCTGCCCCTGAGGGAGTCACGGTAGAGCTCCACGAACCGCTCCACCCCGAGCTGCACGTCTGCGCCATAGCTGAGCCCCCCAACGACAGGTCCCAGGAATATCGCCCACCACATCATTGGGCCCGAGGATGGAAAGTGCGATGGACCTCCTGCAAGTAGAGCCGATCCACATGCACATAGATTTGCGTGGTTGAAATGTTCGCATGCCCAAGCATCTCCTGCACTGCTCGCAGATCTGCTCCACCTTCGAGCAAATGCGTAGCGAAGCTATGGCGGAGTGTATGCGGATGGATAGCTCGCTGAATCCTGGCTCGCTGAGCCGCCCATTGGATGAGCTTCCATATGGCCATGCGCGAGAGGCGCCCACCGCGAACGTTCAGAAAGAGAATATCTGTCGGACGCCGCTGCAGCAGCGGACGCGCTTGGGAACGGTACCGTTCCACCCACTCCAGTGCTACCTTCCCAATGGGGACCAAACGCTCCCGCCCTCCTTTCCCCCGCACGCGCACAAGCTCTTCGGTCGTCAAAAGATCGCTAAGCCGAAGGTTGCAGAGTTCGGAAACCCGTAACCCACAGCTGTACAGCATCTCCAGTATTGCCCGGTCGCGCAGTCCTCGCGGTGTGCTCTCATCCGGCTGCTGGAGAAGGCGTTCCACCTCAGCTATGCTCAGCACCTCCGGCAGCGGACGCCGACGGCGCGGCAGCACGAGGAGCTCGGTCGGATCGCTCTCCAGTTGCTCTTCAAAGGCCAAAAAGCGGTAGAAAGCCCGGAGGGCCGCTACATACTGAGCTCGGGAAGCCACACTTAACCCTCGCTCGGCGAGCTCTTCGAGGAACTCTTCAACCTGCCGCATTGTGGCTTTGGCAGGATGGGATATCCCGCACCGATGCAGGAATTCCCGAAAGCAGTGGAGGTGATGTGTGTAAGCTTGTACGGTGTTCTCGGCCAACCCATGCTCGAAACGTAAGTGGTTAGCAAACTCCCGCATCCATTGCGGCTCATCCTGATGCCTCTGCGCCAGCCGAGATCGGGCCATAGGCAACTCGCCGATGTTGAATTCCTACCATACCTTCCAGCAGTGCTTCACGGACGCGGGACAGCTCACGGAAGGTGAGAGGACACTCCTCCAGCTGCCCGTCCAGAATGCGTTCCCGCACTACCTCATCCAACGCAGCTGCCAAACGCTCGGGTTCATCGGCTGGGATCACATGAGTCAGTGCCTCGGCCGCATCGGCTAGCATGAGGATGGCTGCTTCCTTTGTCTGTGGCTTTGGCCCCGGATAGCGGAAATCCTGCTCCTGGGGCAGCGCTTCCTGACGAGCCCGCGCCTGCTCAAGAGCTTTCTGCCAAAAGACCCGAATGAGCATCGTGCCGTGGTGCTGTGGGATGAAATCGATTATCTGCTGCGGCAGCCCATAAGCCCGTGCCAGTTCGATACCCTCGCTGACATGCTCCCGGATGATGGCAGCGCTCTTCTTGGGAGGGAGCCGATCATGCTTGTTATCGAGCCCAATCTGGTTCTCGGCGAAATACTCCGGCTTTGTCAGCTTCCCGATATCGTGAAAGTACGCACCGACACGGACCAAAAGGGTTCGAGCCCCGATGGCTCGGGCAGCGTGTTCGGCCAGGCGCGCAACCGTGAGGGAGTGCTGATACGTACCAGGCGCCTTGCGCTGGAGCTCCTCCAGAAGCGGATGCTCGAGCGAACTATACTCGAGCAGGCGCATATCGGTGACGATGTTGAAGACGCGCTCCAGGAAGAGCAAGATACCGAACGTGCATGCAGGCGACAGCGCTGCATTGAGACCCACAAAGCCGCACTGCAGGGCAACTTCTTCAACGCTATGCCCATGGGCAACCCCAAAGACCAGAACAGCCGTTCCCATCCCCAGCAATGTGAAGAAAAACGAACGGAACAGCTGTCGGCTGCTCTCAAGGTCGCGCACCGTGTACGCAGCCAACATCCCTCCGAGCATGAGCGCCAAAGCCGTCGGATAGTCGCCCTGCCGCACTCCTGCTACGAGCAGAGCTGCCGTAACCGTTGTATAGAAGGCGGTCCGGGAATCCAAGAGAATTGCCACCACCATCGAGAAAACGGGGAGCACAATCAGATACTGCAGCGGCAACCGTGACGCAACAGCCTGGGAAGCCCAGGCCAGCGCTGCTATGCTGACCAGCCCCAGCGCAAGCCCAGCCAGTTGGAGATTATCACGAAAGATGCGCGGGCGCAAAAACCCAAGGTAGACGAAGAGCACCGAGCAGACGAGCGCGGCATGTCCGAAGCTTCCCATCAGAGTGGAGAAAGACACTCGTGCCTCTCGGTGCAGCAAACCAACGTTGACGTACGAGCGCAGCTTTGCACGGGTTGTATCCGTCAGCGGCTCTCCTGGGGCAACGATGAGCTCGCCTGCGCGAACAATGCCCCATGTCCGTGGGACCGCCTGACGAGCGGTCCGGCGGAGCATCTCCGTCAGCTCTGCTTCGTAGAAGAGAGTAGGGCGTATCAGCCGCCGGGCAAGTTCAAACGCTATTGGCTGCTGCTCCGGCGCAATCTGCTGCCGGATGAGCGTGGCCAGCATCAGAAGCGCTTCCGCTGAATCCATCACCGCCTCCAGAGGCAGTACCGTCTCTACAACCGGGCTCGGACGAAGAGCAATCCGACTGCTCGAAAGCCCATTCTTGGGGACATTGAGAATATCGCCTCGGCGTACGAGCTCGCTGAGCACCGTTTCGAGCCCCTGTCGCAGGCGCTTGAGCTCTTCCGTACGCCATACCGGCGGGACCTCTGTCCACATCTCTGCTATCTCAGGCGACAGCGGCAGCATCCCCTGCTCCAGGCTATCGAGGAGGCTGGAGAGTCGCTGCTCGAGCTCCTGCCTCTGATACGGCCTCCGGGAAAAAATCGGGAGAATGCCTTCAGCCGCTTGCTGTTGTTCCCGCTCGTATACCTCCGCTGGCTTCTGCACAACGAACGTGTACTCTGCCACAATCGGAGGCCCCTGCCAGCGCTCGCCTGGAGCTGCCTTCAGCAGCCTCTGTTGTTGTGGGAGTAACCCCTCCACCCACCCCGGGAAGAAGAGTCCACAGAGGAGCACCGTACCGCCGAGAATTACCACCTTGAGCGATGCAGAGTACCGAATGCCCTCCGCTTCAGCGCTAGAGCGCAGACGTTGCTGCAGCCGCTCAAATAGCGTCGGACTCATGCCTCTCTCCTGGCTCTACTTCTAGGACGCAGCCTCCTCCGCCTTCGTGCACGGCCTCATACAGCGCCTCCCACAACGTCCGCACCAGAGGGCCATAGGAGGCTTCCGGAACAAAGCAGCGTACGTACTCCCCTCCAGCAAATCGCACAGACACTCCCTTCTCGAGCAGACGTGCACACAACCGCACAAATTCGCCTCTGTGCGATGGTGCGGCAGAGAGCAGTGTTACCATACCCCCTTCCTCTACCGGCTCCAGAGCTGGGATATCGGAATTGGTCAGCATCCAGACGTACTCCCCGTCCTCCCACCGGGCAAAGACCGTACTACCATCGACCGGCTGCAGGCGTAACTCAGGAGGTATCACCGCCGATGGGGCCTTCCGCAACCAGACCTTTTCCCGACCCACAATGAGCGGGGGCAGCTGTCCCGGAACACTCGAGATATCGGTCGCCCCTGCTGTTGGAGCAAAGGCCGAACGGATACGGAGCCGCACCCCCCATCGCTCCGCTACCTCCAGCATCCGGGGGTAGAGTAAACGCAGCCCTGCTCGCCCAATATGGGCAGCCTGTCCGTACGACAGCTGCGGTACTAGCGCCGCATGAGGGACAATTGCAGGATCACACACCCGAATGCCGGCAACATCGGTCCAGAGATGGACTTCCGGGGCTCCCACCAGCGCGGCCAGGAGTACAGCCGTCAGCGAGGAACTCTCCTGCCCCATGGTCGTGATATCCCCCCGCACAGACCGAGCAACAAAGCCCTGAGTGAGCACAATGCTGCCAGCACGAAGCAGGGGGCAGAGACGTTCTTCAACCCTCCGGGCTGTTTCCTCAATGAGCGGCTGTGCCATACCATGGCGCGTGTCTGTGCAGAGCACTTCAGTGGCTTCGATTACCGTGATCGGGAAACCCCACCGGCGCAGGAAAGCCACTACCAATGCCAGAGCCCAGCTCTCCCCAAAGGAGCGCACAAGATCGAGCGTCCGTGGGGTCAATTCCCCTGTAATAGCGATCCCGTGCACGTACTCCTCCAATTGACACGCAGTGTGCGAAAGTAATTTGCCTATGGCTTGCTGCCCGTCCGTATCTAAAAGCTGCGCTGCATATTCCCGGTGGTACGCGACAACACGGGCAACAGCTTCGAGCGCCCCCTCCAGCTGCCCCGCCTGCGCCATGCGGGCAATCGACTCAAGCTGGCGTGTCACATGTCCCAGAGCCGACACGACTACTACCAACGGAGCCGCCGCAGTGTACTCCCGAAGGCGCTCAGCCAGAGCCGTAAAACCCTTCGGCGTACGCAGTACAGCTCCCCCACATTTGAGTACCAGCGGCGCTGCCATAGAACTCTCCCGCAGGGTCGCAAACAAAATTAGCGCCCCATCCCCGTTGCACCTTCCCGGCTAAACCAAGCCGTGCCTTGAGGGCTCTAAGCGCATGAAGTCAATGTCGCACCGCTTGCAGAGGGCTGTAGCTATGTCAGTCATCCGTGGAGCTGCTGTGGCCGCATTGGCCTTCGCTGTATGCTTACCGCTCCGTGCACAAGAGTCCACCCATACCCCTGCCCCTCCGGAGCAGCGCTGGGAGCGCTGGCTGAACCATCTGCAGAAACATCTGGAGCTCACATCTCAACAGCGTGACCGTATCCGCACTCTCCTTCGCGAACGCTGGGAACAGCAACAGCGTGAACGTCGGCTCTTCCGTGAGCGCCTTCAGGAAATCCTCTCCCCTGAGCAGTGGCAGAAGTGGCAGCAGTTACGCCAGGAACGCCGTAAGCGCTGGCAGCAGTACTGGAAAGAACGGGGACCCCGCAGCGAGCGTGAAACCCCATATTACGAGAAGTAGGGATACTCGGCAGCTACTTTCGGAGGGGTCCGCTACGCACTCAGCGCTGCGGAGAAGGCTGAAATTCACTCTCCTCAAGCGGCGGATTTAGCTGGTAGGCGTTCTCCATCTGCAGTGAGCCCCACGGCGTCTGGACGGTTATCCGCTTTGGGAAGCGGAGCCCTTTAAGCTCGAGGTAGTCACCGTAAAGCTCCGTTATAGCCTGATCGCCCTGCGCTGTCGGTTCAGTTTTCTCCGCCCGCTCGAGCAGGTAGCTGGTTGCATTGAAATAGTAGAGGTGCTCGCCCCCGTATGGTGGCTCAGCCTTCAGCACGATGTGATCACCTCTTTTTCCGAGCACCGTGCAGCGAAAGCCCCGGTCAAGCAGGAATGCAACGTAGAACGGATGTGCCTGCAGGAGAACCTTCTCCCGCTCACGGTCGGAGACGTCATGGGGTACTCCGTTGAGCTCTACTCGAACAGAGCGCCCGTCCGACCATGTCTGCTGCTGGAAGAAGGGGGTTTTCAACAGTTCCACGCTCCTATCCGGTGCTTTCCACTTGCGGACTAGCTCCCCTTCTACCGAGAGATCGCGCACACGCAGACCCACCTTTGCCTGCACCAATAGCGCCTGGAGTTTCCCCAGGGCCTCTGCCCCCCCAACAGCGGCAACATAGCGTTGCAGGAGCTCTGCAGCGCTGAGGTCGACTGGCTGGTACGCCGAGGCCGGTTGCAATTCCGCCGTATACTCGTACACCTTTCCTAACGCCTGCAGGCGCGGAAGAACCTCCGGAGCTCCAACCACGACTGTGCGGAGGGCGACCGGTTGTAAATACCGCTCGGCCACCTCCCGAATCTGCCAGGGAATGATGCTCAGAAGACGCTCTGGGTAATGCTGGAGCCGCTCCTTCGGCATCCCATACAGTTCAGCCCGTTGAAGGAGCGTCGCAATAAACTCCGGACGCTCAAACGAACGAAGATACGCCCCAACCATGGCTTGCTTAATGCGCTCAAGCTCCTCCTGGCTTGGAGCCTCTTGCATGAGGCGCTCGACTTCCCGCTGTATAACAAGCAGCGCCGAATCTGTGACCGCCGTACGTACATCTGCCCCGAGAGCAATGCGGTTGATATATCGAGCCTCCGTCTGGAAGGCAAAAGGAGCATATGTATAGGCGTACGTCTCGCGGAGGCTCCGGAAGAGGCGCCCCCCGAATGCAGAGCCCAAAAGTTCTGAAAGCACCTCGATGACTTCATGATCGGGGTGAGTATAGGGGACCGTCACTGCGCTGACTACCAGCGACGACTGGACAGAGCCCGGACGAGCGATAAAGTAGATTCCGTTAGGCATCGGCTGCGGTGGGGGGAACGGAGCAAGAGAGACTTCCCTTCGCTTCCATCCTCCGAAGGCACGCCGTAAGAGGGGCAACAACTCCCGTTCGGTAATATCGCCCACGACGGCCAATGTGGCGTTCTGCGGCCGATAGAAGCGATCATAGAATTCTCGTAGATCCCGCACGCGGATCTTCGCAACGCTCTCCTCGGTCCGCCGCCGAGCATATGGATGGTTAGGCCCATAGACTACCCTCCGAGCTAGCGCCTGCGCTAGAGAGGCCGGACGCGCGCGCTCCTGCTGAATCTCTGCAATAACCTGAGGGCGGAGCTTCTCCAGCTCTCCCTCCGGAAAGGTCGGGCGGAGCACCACATCAGCGAAAATCTCCAACACGAAGGGCAGATGTTTCTTCAACGTCGTAGCAACGACAGCAGAGAAATCCCCAGCGGAAGAGGCCTCGAGCGTAGCACCCACGCTATCGATGGCAGCAGCAATTTGTTGGGCTGTGCGCTTACCGGCCCCTTTCGTCAACATCATCGCCGTCATGGCGGCCGTGCCGGGAATGTCATCCTGCGCATCCCCAGCATTGATTTGGAGCCGGAGGGTCACGGTCGGCTGCTCATGGTCCTCGATGAGGAAGATCTTCAAACCGTTGGGCAGCTCCGTCTCCGTATAGGCTGGGAAGCGGAATGCCTTGACTGGAAGCGGCTCTGGGGGTTTCGTCCAATCGATCCCCTGCGCTGTACCCACCAGAGAAGCTGCGAGAGCAAGTACACCGTAACTACCGTATTTCCTCATCGCCATCCCTCCTGCAACCAGAACTCACTGCTGGGAGCGCGCCGGCAAGTACGTGAGCACAACGCGGTCTTCGGTAAAGTACTTCTGGGCCACGCGCTGCAAATCCTGCCGCGTCAGGCGTAGATAGTGCCCGAGCTCCGTATTGATGAGATTGGCATCCCCGAAGGTTGCCCAATACGAGGCCAATGACAGGGCCTTCTCGAGAGCGCCTTTTTTGTTCATCACAAATCGCGCCTCACGTATGTTGCGCGCCTTTTGAAACTCTGCCTCTGTCACTCCTTCGCGCTTGATGCGCTCGAGCACGGCCAGCATTTCTCGCTCTACCTCACCGAGAGGTTTGCCCGGGGCCGCAATACCCAGAGCCAAAATGGCCCCCGCGTGGCGCAGGTCATAGAGGAATGCCGATGCCTGCACAGCCAGTTGTGTCTCATCGACCAAACGGCGATACAGTCGCGAGCTCTCCCCACGAGCAACAATATCCAGGAGCATTTCGAGAGCATAGGCATCGGGATCTCCCGCCTTTGGTCCCCGCCACCCGATGAAGACGGCCGGATGGGGAGCTTTGGGATCCAGAACCGTATCCCGCTGCTGGCCCGACAGCGGAGAGAGCTGGAACTCCACAGGCCGGACTGCAGGACCCGGCGGATACTGCCCAAAGTACATCTCCACAAGCTGCTTCACTTGATCTGGCTCTACGTCTCCCACGATGGCAAGGACGGCATTGTTGGGATGGTAGTAGGTGTTGTAGAAGCCCAGAAACTCCTCGAGACGAGCACTATCGATGTGTTGAGCCGCCCCAATAGGAGTCCACCCATAGGGCGAACCCGCAAAGAGACGAGCAAACATTCGTTCCAGCCAGCCCCCGTATGGGGAATTGTCATAGCGCATCTTCCGCTCTTCTTTCACCACCCCACGCTGAGTCTCGACCCCGACGCTATCGATCCGCAGCCGTCGCATGCGCTCGGCCTCAATCCAGAGCGCAAGTGGCAACTGGTGTGCCGGCAGCTGGAAGTGATAAACGGTAGCATCAAAGCTTGTAAAGGCGTTGAGCGTTCCACCAGCCTGTTGGATGTACTTGTCGATGGAAGCCCGGGGAATGTGCTCTGTCCCCTCAAACATCAAATGCTCGAAGAAGTGCGCAAAACCCGTGCGTCCCGGCTCCTCGTTGCTCGATCCGACCTTGTAGTGCAACACCGTTGCAACAACAGGGGCAGAGGTATCACGCTGTACGATGACATGGAGCCCATTGGCCAACGTAAATTCCGTGAAGCGAATGGGATAGAAACTCGTCTGTGCCCAGACTACACCCGCGGCAACGCTGGCTAGAACTGCCCAGACTACCCTCCGTCCCATCGATCCCTCTCACGCCTTAGACACAGGAGCAGACGAACAAAACTATCGACTTTTTGCCGAGAAACGGCGTAGCAAGCCCACAGCAGCCAGGAGCAGGCAACTTACTGCTGTCAAAGCCTGTGGTAGGGCATCCCCGATGCTTTGGTAGAGGCTTCCGCTGTGCCCGAGGGGCAGAACAACCGGAAGCGCTGCGGAAATGTACTGCGGTAGTTGCGCCAGAACCTCCCCCGTGGGCAGCACAGCAGCCGTAATACCACTATTGGCACATCGCAGAACGGGACGCCGGAGCTCGAGAGCTCGAACACGGGCCAGCGCAAAATGCTGTGCCGGTCCTGGAGTATGATCGAACCAGGCGTCGTTGCTGATGACCACGAGCACATCGCATCCCTGCTGAGCATACCTCCGAGCAAAGTCGGAAAAGATTGACTCGATGCAGATGGCAATACCCAAAGAGACGGTGTCCTGCCGGCGTGGGAGCCGGAGGAGCTGCTGCTCAGCTCCCTTCGCCCAGGCAGAAATTCCCACCCCCCATTCGAACCACCGCGTCAGCGTACCGAAGAACTCCGCATAGGGAAAGCGTTCAGCGAATGGAGTCAGCCGAATCTTCCGATGCACTCCGGCGAGCTCTCCCGAAGCTGCCAGCAGAAAGGCAGCATTATAGGCCTCATAAAACTGCGTCGAATCCCACGGCAGAGTTCGGCTCAGCCGTGGTGCAGCATCCGCCTGATACAGGCGTAGCTCAGCAAAGCCACTCAGCAATGCAACACCGTGGTTGCGTACCCACGCCTGTAGCCCCTCCCACAGCCAGCGGTACTCTGGAAGTGTCACCGGTACCGGTATGGCCGTTTCGTTCCAGATGACTACATCGGCAGCAAAGAAAGCCAATACGCTATCCGATAGCCGCTGCTGGATCCCGATCTGCTCGAGCCCATCGCGCTCCCATTTCGCCCATGGGTTCAGTGCAGGCTGTACCAACACCGCCCGCAACACACGCTCTGCCGGAACAGCCCGTAGCTGCTCCAGCCGTATACTCCCGTAAATCAGTGGAAACCCAACTGCGGCAAGGTGAAGACCCACCCACTGCAGGATCTCCCGCCTCCGTATCCACCGCCACAACGAGGGCGATGGAGCATGCACCCATGCGCGGAGAAGCTCAAAGAGGGCAACATTGGCCCACAGCACAAGGAAGCTTGCTCCCCAGATGCCTGCAAGGTCGACAACTTGGATCCAGCGGATGTTCTCCGCCTGCGTGTAGCCCACCGTCAGCCATGGGTAGCCTATCTCCCCCAAGCTGTGGAGCCACTCAAAGGCCCCCCAAAATACCGGAAAGACCCTTATCCCCCAGTGCCGACCTCTGTACTGCCCCACCCACCATGCCCCTACCAAGGGCAGAAGGAAGAAGAGGGGATGCCCAAGCCATAGAGCAAGACCAGCAATAAGCAGGTAGGGATCCGCCTCTGATTGCCAGCTGCTGACCCACCAATTGGCTACGCCATGGTAGCAGAAGCCGAAGATATAGCCGACTTGCACAACGTGCGAGAACTCGAGTGGCTGTGCTAATACCCACAGCAGAGGCACCAATGCCCCAAATGCCAGACTACCCAGTGGAGATGGGGGGAAGGAAGCCCCAAGCAGTATCCCAGAGCAAGCCGCTGCAGCCAGGAGCCTCCACCCTACACGTATCGTTCCCCCAGCCATCCCCTAAGGGAGTATCCATACACACCCCTGCTCTGAACCACACCCGGCCTCTTCGAACACTGCTGAGACTCCCACACCGCCGACGTCAGCGAGGCTCCAGCGCCTCTCCACCCCCCCAGAGACGAGCACAAGCATGCGCATACTGCAAGAGGCGGACATCCGCTCCGTATGGAGCCTGGAGTTGCATCCCCAACGGAAGCCCTTCTGAACTGACACCCGCTGGCACATTGATGGCTGGGATACCAGCCAGATTCGCCGAAACGGTGAAGAAGTCAGCCAGGTACATAGCAACCGGGTCCTCCAGACGCTCGCCTAACCGGAAGGGAGGAACAGGCGAGGTTGGGAGCAAGAGCACGTGCGCTGTAGTAAAGATTTGCGCATAGGCTTCGGCAATTAGCCGGCGCGCCTTCAGAGCCTTGCGATAGTATGCATCGTAGTAGCCCGCCGAGAGCACATATGTGCCTATCATAATGCGGCGTTTGACCTCCGCACCAAAACCGCTCGTGCGCGTTGCCGCAATGACATCCTCCCCTTCCTCAACCGGAGCTCGAAAGCCGTAGCGAATACCGTCATAGCGCGCCAGATTCGAGGAGGCTTCCGCGGTAGCAATCACATAGTAAGTTGGCACCCAGACGTGGCTAAAGGGAAGCTCCACCGGTTTGATATGAGCTCCAGCTGCCCGCAGGGCTGCCACGCAGCGATCGTAAGCGGCGCGGACATCAGGATGGCACTCCTCCAGGAGCGCCTGCGGCATTGTACCAACGTGGAGCTCTGCCACGGAGAAATCTTCCGCAAGGGGGGTTCGGGTTGGCGGCTCTGGAAGAGTCGTGGCATCATATGGATCGTGCCCCGAGATGACATCCAGCACCCCAGCAACGTCCTCCACCGTATGGGCAAAGATCCCAATCTGGTCCAGCGAAGAGGCGAAGGCAACCAAGCCATAGCGGGAAATCCGACCGTAGCTCGGCTTGAAGCCGACAACACCACAGAAAGCCGCAGGCTGCCGCACCGATCCGCCGGTGTCGGATCCCAAAGCCACATGGCAGAGTTGAGCCGCCACAGCCACAGCCGATCCTCCCGAAGAGCCCCCGGGGACATAGGCAGGATTGTGCGGATTCCGTACAGCCCCAAACGCTGAATGTTCATTGGACGAGCCCATGGCAAACTCGTCCATATTGGTTTTGCCAATCAGAATCGCTCCCGCCTGCTTCAAGCGGGCTACAGCCGTTGCATCGTAGACCGGTATGAAGTTCTCCAGCATCCGGGAGGCGCACGTCGTTCGGATCCCCCGAGTGGAGATGTTATCCTTGACAGCTACAACGCACCCCTCCAGTGGACGAGCTTGACCAGCATCGAAGCGGGCATCGCTCTCCTCAGCGGCCTGGAGAGCCAGCTCAGGGACAACGGTAATGAAGGCATTCAAGGCTGAGTGCTCGGCAATGCGGTGCAGGAACTCTTCGACCACCTGCCGACAGCGCACCTCTCCCCTGAGGCGCCGTTGGCGGAACTCCGCATAGGTCATTGTCCTTCCCGAGCCGCCGGTGGAACACGTTCGCTCGGCCTCCGCCGCTCGACCGATGTGGGCGCTTCTGCCAACTCAGAGGAGAGCTCCCGCAGCTGCTGCCGCAATTCCTCCTGTGCCCGCTGCAACTGCCGCCATCCCTTGCCCAGCGTCCGAGATAGTTCGGGCAGATGCTTTGGCCCAAACAGCAGCAGGATTGCCAGCACAATCAGCAGCAGCTCCCCACCGCCGACATCAAACATGGCTCCCTACCCCGAGTTCCCCGACCGCTGACCCGATGGAGACTGCTCCGCTCCACCTCGAGGAAGCTCAGTCCGAGCAGCCTCGTCATCCACCGACGCTGCCCGCTTGAACTCCCGAATCCCCGCGCCCAATCCCCGCATCAACTCCGGAATTTTCCGCCCGCCAAATAAGAGCAGCAACACCAGCGCAATCAGGAGGAGCTCCGTCGGTCCGATCCCGAACATAGTTCCCTCTCCCCGTTTAAAGCACTGCTGAAGTCGCCACTGCCATGGTGCAGTGACGTTGGAGCGACTCAAATACGGTAAGTCCATCGGTGCCCCCGAGGAGAGTCTCACATGCTCGCTCCGGGTGCGGCATCATTCCAAGCACATTCCCCTCGGGGCTGAGTACACCTGCGATATTGGCCACCGAGCCGTTGGGGTTCGCATCCTCGGTAAGCTGCCCGGCAGCATCGCAGTAGCGGAAGAGGATCTGGCCCCGCCGCTCTAACTCCCGCAGCACCGACGGTTCGGCATAATAATTCCCTTCTCCGTGGGCGACGGGAAGGCGCAGCACTGCCCCTGGCTGTAGCAAATTGGTAAAAGGCGTATCGGAGCGCTCTACCCGGACGAACACCGACCGGCAGACAAAGCGCAGCTGCCGATTTCGCAAAAATGCCCCCGGGAGGAGCCCCGCCTCACAGAGGATCTGGAAGCCATTGCAGATCCCTAAAACCAGCCCACCTGCCCGGGCGAACCGAGCTACCGCGCCCATAATGGGTGCAAAGCGGGCAATAGCACCGCTGCGAAGGTAGTCCCCGTACGAGAACCCGCCCGGCAGTACCACGCAGTCAATATCGCCCGGAATGCTCTCCTCCTTGTGCCAGAGAAACTCAGCCTCCTCGCCCAGGCCTGCCCGCACAGCCCAGTAGACATCCCAATCACAATTTGAGCCCGGAAACACTACGATGCCAAACTTCATCGCTCACGGCACCTCCTTGGCTACCGCTGGGGTCACTGCCAGAATCTGGTAATCTTCGATGACAGGGTTAGCCAGCAGACGCTGGCAGGCCTGTTCAGCGTGCCTGTGAGCCTCCTCGGCCGAGGCAGCCCGAATTTCCATCTCCACGTACTTGCCGATACGCACATTCTCGATAGCCCTAAACCCCAGGGCGTGGAGCGCCTGCTCAACAGTCGTTCCTTGAACATCGGCAATCGAACGCCGGAGCGTCACGACAGCAGCAACTCGGAAACGGTCCATTATCGGCCCCTACCCGGCAAGACTTTCAGCATCTTCCTCCTCCACCCGACGCCGGCGCCAGCGCCGCAAGCCCTCCCATCCCAGACTCCCCACGATGTAGACCATCAGCAGCGGGAAGAGAGCCCAGCCACCTGTCAGCACAGCCGCAAGGACACCGAGAGTAAAGACGAGTGTTTGCACCGGATGTTGGCGGATGAAGCGCCTCGTATAGCGCGGCACATTCAGGAAAGCAACCCGACTGAGCATCAGCCCTGCCACCGAGAGCACAAGTCCCGTCAGCACCACTGTGTCCCACGGCGCCGCTATCCCTCGGGGATGGAAGAAGACTACATAGGAACCCAACGTCAGCGCCGCCGCCGGAATCGGTAAGCCGACAAAGCTCAGCTTATCGGCCAAGCTTGTCAACTGCACATTAAACCGAGCTAGGCGCAGTGCTCCTGCCAACGCCGGCACCGCCGCTAGCAACATCCCCACTCCACCGAGACTATGGAAATGGGCAACCCAGAGGAGATATGCCGGCGCCACCCCGAAGGAGACAACATCGCTGAGCGAATCTAGCTCCACGCCAAATTCGGAAGCAACCCCTATGGCGCGCGAGAGTATGCCGTCGAGCATATCGAAGAGGGCCGCTAAGACGATGAAGGCAAAGCCTTCCACCAGCTGCTGCTGAGCAATAAGCACAATGGCGTGAAAGCCGGCGAAGAGATTGGCCAACGTGAACAAATGAGGGACCAGCTGGCGAAAGAGCCGCATACTGCACTACCGCCCCTCGTGTAGCTGTCCAGCATTGGTCTCTTGTGGCTGCAAGTAGCCGATGATGGTCTGCCCGGCGCGGACCCGCATCTGCTCTTGCACACACAAGCGAGTCTGTTCAGCAGGGACGAGAATGTCTATGCGAGAACCGAATTTCATCATTCCAAAGCGATCGCCCGCCCGTACTGCCTGCCCTTCACGGAGCGTACACACAATCCGCCGAGCTAAAATGCCGGTGATTTGCTTGAAGAGGAGCCGCCCGTGGGGACTCTCTATCCCGATGAGCATCTGCTCATTCTGCCGCGAAGCCTCCGGTCGGAATGCTGCATAGAAGCGGCCCGGTACGTAGCGACACAGACGGACCGTACCGGAAATCGGTACTCGGTTGACATGCACATCGAGCACGGACAGAAAAATGCTCACCTGGATTGCTTCGCCTGCCAGAAACTCCGGCTCTACGACACGGCGAATTTCCACAATGCGTCCGTCCGCTGGTGCCAGAATAACTCCGGGCTGCTCACCCTCGGCCGGGATCGTTCGCTCTGGATCTCGGAAGAACCAGAGCGTAGTGCCCACCACCGCCATAGCCCCGACACCGAGCCCCCAACCAACACCACCTCCGAGGGCCACCCCTACTGAAGCCATCAGGAGTGCTACCCCCATCAGTACTACTGCGTTGTCTCGCCCGTATGGCGTTATAACCGGCATGCAGAAGCCACCCACAGCAGTTGTAATGGCCTGCAAAATTACTGCCACCCCAGGGCAGCAGAGTTAGTTAAGTTTGCATCCTGCCGTAGGGGTTCTGTCGTTGCACCTGAGAGCTATTGCCATGGCATCACAACTCCATGTGTACTGTTCCGTTGCTACACTTCGTGAGGCTCTCTCCCTCCTGCATCCGGTCATCCCCAGCCGTACCACAACCCCTGCGCTCGAGTGTATTCATATATCGACGCAGTCCGACTCCCTGGAGCTGACGGCTGCAAATGCCGAAATTCGTCTCCGTATCTGCTGTCCGGCTCGTATTGTGACGGAAGGCTCCGCTCTCGTCCCAGCTAAACTCCTCTGGGACATTGTCCGCCGATTGGATGAGGATGAAGACGTTGCGCTCCTCTGGCAGGGAACCACCGCTATCCTGGAGACCGCCTATGGGCGATTCCAAATAGCAGGCCTCTCTCCCGAGGAATTCCCGACCGTTTCGGAGCTTCCCGAGCCCTCTCTCGAGCTTCCTGCTGAGGTCGTCAACAACGTCCTCCATCACGTACGCTTTGCCGCCTCTGAGGAACCTCTCCGCCCTGCCCTGACGGGCATCCTCTGGGAATTTCGGCCTGAAGCGGTCATTGTCGTTGGGACCGACGGCTACCGCCTGAGCCGCTTCCGCTTCCCAATACCGCTGGACTACCACGGCAGCGTGCTCATCCCTGCCGACACTCTCGATCTACTCCGCCGGATCACTGACCCGATACGCATCGGGTGGAATACGACACACGTCGTCATTGCCGATAGCCATTTCACGCTCTGGAGCCGACTGATCGGCGAGAAATTCCCCGACTACGAGCGGGTTATCCCCACCGAGAGCACCCGGCGCTGTGTGATAAATCGAGAGCGTCTGCTCAAAGCTCTCGAACGCGTGTCTCTCTTTGCTCCGACCTCTGCTCGCATCGTCCGTCTCCACCTACAGAGCGACACTCTTCAGCTCCAAGCCGAGGATGAGGCACGCGGCGACCGCGCCCACGAAGCCGTTCCCTGCCAGTACTCTGGGGAGCCCTTGCTGATTGGTTTCAATGCCACATTCTTAACCGAAGCCGTGAAAGCTGCCCAGAAGGACTCGCTCCTGTTGGAGTTTACCGAGCCTACCCGCCCGGTCGTCATTCGGTGGGCGGACTCGGAAGAGCTGCCGGTGCTGGAATCCCCCTTGGTGATAGTGGTTATGCCGGTCCGGCTGTAGCCCTCTGCATGCTCCTTGAGCGGGTGCAGGTCCGGAACGTTCGGCTCTATACGTCCGCAGTCCTACCGTGCAAACCGGGACTGAACCTGCTGTGGGGACCCAATGGCTCGGGCAAGACCACACTCCTGGAGGCTATTTGCGTAGGAGCCTGGGGCAAAGCCTTCGACACTCCCGATGCCCTCCTGGTACAGCGCGGAGCTCCTCAGTATTGGATTCGGCTGGAGGCCTGCTCCGATGTTGGGGTCCCGTACTGGGTGGAAGTCGAGTACAGCCTCGACCACGGTAAGCGGATCCGCTCCTCCCACCGCAGCAGTCTGACGCCTAAGGAACTCATTGGCATACTGCCGGTGGTCTTCCTCGGGCCTGCGCTGCGAGCTATCACCACCGGCCCTCCACATGAACGACGCCGCTTTCTGGACGTTGTCCTTAGCCAATGCAGTCGCCCCTACCTTGAGACACTTCTCGAACACCGGCGGACGCTCCGTCAGCGGAATGCCCTCCTGCAGCACTACCAGGCAGAAGCCCACTTCCTCCCCCAGTGGCAGAGCTGGACTGAGCTGTTCATCGAGCTCAGTGCGCAGCTTATCTGGCGCCGCTGGCAGTTCATCCGAGAATTTGAACCCCTCATCCAAGAACACTACCGGCGCATTGCCCCTACGGAAAGCCTCCAGGTCCGCTACGTGCCCGACAGCGTTCCCCCAGAATGCGCTGACCAAGGGCCCGGAGCGATCTCCTCCTGCCTCTCCCGACGCGCTGCAGAACTGGAAGCTGAAGAGCTGCGCCGCGGAACGACCCTCTTTGGGCCCCAAAAGGACGATGTTCTCTTCCTCCTCAACGGTATGCTGGCCCGGGAGACGGCCTCCCAAGGGCAACACAAATCGCTCCTCCTCAGCCTCAAACTGGCAGAGCTGCTCTACCTCCGACACCACCATGGCGAAACCCCCATCATGCTTCTCGACGACGTCTTTGGAGAGCTCGATGAGATACGCGCCCATGCCGCTCTGAGCCTCCTGCAGGCCTACGGCGTTCAAACCTTCATCACCGCCACCGACCCTCTGCATCTGCCTGCACAACTACACCAGAAGGCCCACTGCATCCGCATAGAAGCCGGCAGCTTGCTGCAAAGCTCTTGACTCAAAAGCGTACAAGCTGCCGTGCAGCGCGGAGTACCTGCTCCACCGACGGTAGAACCGCCTGCTCGAGCGGCGGAGCAAAGGGCGTAGGCACATCAGCGGCTGCAATGCGCACCACCGGCGCATCGAGAAAGGAAAAAGCTTTCTCCGCAATACGGGCGGCAATCTCTGCCCCAAAACCGCACGTCAGATTGGCCTCGTGCACGATCAGCACTCGATTCGTACGGCGAACGGACTCCAACAGTGCAGCCTCATCCAAGGGAATCAATGTTCGCACGTCGAGCACCTCTACATCAATGCCCTCGTCGGCAAGCCGCTCAGCGGCTTGCAGTCCTATGTGCACGGCACTGCCATAGGCAATCACAGTCAGATCGGTTCCGCGGCGCACACACTGTGCGTGCCCCAGTGGAATTGGCTCAGCCTCCTCAGGTAGTTCCTGGCGTAGTTTGCGGTAGAGCCCTTTGTGCTCGAGGAAGACAACCGGGTTTGGATCTCGAATTGCCGAAATCAGCAGGCCTCGTGCGTCTGCTGGAAAAGCCGGATAGACCACCTTCAGGCCTGGCGTGTGGGCAAACCATGCCTCGGGATTGCGCGAGTGAAAGGGGCCTGCCCCAACCCCTCCTCCGGCAGGCCCCCGCACCACGATTGGCACAGGAATGCTCCACCGATAGGCTATCGTAGCAGCAACATTCACCAGCTGGTTGAAGCCATTGGTGACAAAGTCCATGTACTGCATCTCCACCACTGGCCGCAGCCCGTTGAGTGCAGCGCCAATGGCTGCCCCAATGATGGCCGCCTCCGAAACGGGCGTGTCCAAAACACGGGCTGGACCGAACTCAGCCAGAAAGCCTTTGGTCACTTTGAAAGCTCCCCCGTACACACCGATGTCCTCCCCGAGCAGGAATACCGTCGGGTCGCGGCGCATCTCCTGGCGCAGAGCGTCCGAAATCGCCTCCAGATAAGTTAGCTGCGGCATCAGGCACGGTCACCCTCTCTGCTCCTTCTCCGGAAAGGGCGGCAGCGGCAGCGAACCCGGAATCCCCATCACGGGGAAATCCTTCCGCAGCGGATACAACGGCTGCCCTGTTTCGGGATCGACGAAATCCTCCGGCATGTAGAAGCGACGTAAGTCCGGATGCCCCTCAAAGATGATGCCGTACATGTCATAGGTCTCCCGTTCGTACCAGTTGGCGCTCTCCCATACCGATACCAGCGAAGGGCACGTCGGATGCTTTTCCGGCACAGGCACCTTTAAGCGCAGCCGCGCCTTGTAGGGATTGGACCAGAGGAAATAGACTACCTCAAAGCGTTCCTTGGGCCGGTACCAGTGCATTCGATGTGGGTGGTACCAGTCGATGGCCGTTATATCCACCAGCATATCGAATTGCGTCTGTGGGTTGTCTCGCAGCTCCCGGGCAACATCCAGGAGACTCTCCCGCGTAATGATGAGCGCCAACTGGCCGCGATGCTCGTACGTTTCCACCTCAGGGCACCACGGCTGTACAATTTCTACCAGAAGCTCCTTGGAAGGTGCGGGCATACATTTCCCCTGCGCCGTAGGACATACCACCACGCCATTTTCCATGCTAGCACAATGTCTCGTGCGGCACCCCTCAGCCCTCTCCAAGCTGCGGTGCACTGCCGCCTACTCTCCTGACAGGCTGATAGGTACCGAAGACCCAATCCCACAGAGGTGTGCTGATCCCAAAAGAGGCACGCTCATCGACGTAGTGATGCCGCATATGGTGCGCTTTCAGGAAGCGTCCAATACGCCCGCGCATGGGCAGATGGTGCGTGGCGTAGTGGATGGAGTCGTAGATGACATAGCCCAGCACGAACCCTGCAAACACCGCCGGTTGGAGGTCGCCAAACACCCACTGGAAGAGCCCATAGAAGAGCACCGCCAACGGGATACTCACCACCGGTGGCATGACCAGACGCGTGCTGTCACGCGGATAGGCGTGGTGCACGCCGTGCACGAGGAAGTGCAAGCGCTGTCCCCATGCCGACTTCGGCTCATAGTGGAAGATGGCCCGATGGATCCAATATTCGGCCAGTGTCCAGAGGAATACCCCCCCGAGGAAGCAAAGAGCAAACGTATACCACGGAAGTGTCCCGAGCGCCCGGTAAGCGAAGTATCCAACTACGGGCATATACAGCACCAGCGGAGTTACGGGATGGACATGCGTGAGCCGCTCAAGCCACGGGTTGGAAAACAGCGGTACGGTCTCATCCCGATTGGAGACAACTCGCCCCGACATCGCTCCTCAGGATACAGTGCAACATGCCCCACACAAATTTACGTGCCCGAAGACTCCGCAGAACTGCACGCCGTACCCCTCTCGGTTGGCCCGAGGTAGCGTTCCAAGAAGCGCTCCATGGCCTCGTAGAACTCAAAGCGATGTTCCTCATTGCGAAAGCCATGCCCCTCATCCTCTTTGACGAGGTACTCCACAGGCACGCCGCGACGCCGTAAGGCTTCCACTATTTGGTTAGACTCGTTGATGTTGACCCGCGGATCGCGCGCTCCTTGGGCTACCAGAAGTGGAGCCCGGATACGATCGGCATGGAACACCGGAGAGACCGCCCGCAGTAGGTCGGCTTCCTGCTCCGGATCCCCTACCATAGCGTAGAGCATTGGCCGAAGGGGCTCCCAGTACGGCGGTATGGTCTGCATGAATGTCAAGAGGTTCGAAACGCCGACGAAGTCGATGCCACAGGCGTAAAGCTCTGGGGTGAAGGCAAGACCTGCCAAGACAGCATAGCCTCCGTAGCTCCCGCCGTAGATGGCAATCCGTTTCGGATCGGCAATACCCTGCTCGATGAGCCAGAGAACTCCGTCGGTAATGTCGTCCTGCATAGCCCGTCCCCACTGCTTGAAGGAGGCTTCCCAAAAGGCGCGTCCATAGCCGGTCGAGCCCCGAAAGTTCATCTGAAAGACGGCATACCCACGGTTGGCCAGAAACTGGACTACTGGATTGAAGCCCCACACATCACGTGTCCACGGCCCTCCGTGAGGGTGGACGACAACGGGTAAGCTGCGCGGCTCTACCCCGACGGGAAGGGTCAGATACCCGTGGATAGTCCAGCCATCGCGTGAGCGATACTGTACAGGGCGCATTGGAGCCATCCACTCTTCTCGAAGCCACGGGCTGAGGTCGGCCAGCTTCTGCAGCTGGTCGCTGCCGCTATCGTAGAGCCAATATGCCCCGAGCGAGCGATCGCTATAGGTGCGCACGACGAAGAGCCGTTCATCCCGGTCGTGGGAGACAATGACGACCTCATAATCTTCGAGCTCCCGCTGGAGGCGTTCGTAGAGCTGTTCCGTACGGGCATCCAGGAATGTGTATCCCCGCTTCCACGTCACGTACGTTACATGAGTGACCACCTTGCGCTTACGAGAGTAGCCTGCCCCATCGAGATCCACTTCCGGATGCTCAGCAATGAGCTTCTCCGCACCCGTTTGGGGATCCACCAGAACCAGAGCACGCCTGTCCCGTCCGCGATCGGAGAGGGCATAGAGGCACTGATTGTCGAAGCTGAAGAAGAGTGGCTCCACGTGTGTCCGAAAATCAACCGTCAGTACCGTGCGGAATGGCTCAGTTTCCTCGCCGCGGAAGAGGAGGCTCGTATCCGTCCCGCGCACAGACACGGCCGCGCGCACACGCCCCTGGTGGTCGGCAATCCAGCTGATAATATCTCCGGGATTTTCCGTGACTAATTCCCGTTCCCCGCTCGGCAGATGGAGACGGTAGAGATCGAAGAGCTCCGCCTGCCGCTCATTGGTAGCAATGAGAGCCACCGTTGGCTCCAAGGGAAGCGGATCCACAACCTCTGCCCGACAGCCCTCAGGCGTGATCCAGCGCGGAGGACGCTGCTCGAGCACATCCACGAGCGCTAAGCGGTAGTTCTCATCTCCCCCAACATCACGGCCATAGAGGATGAGGGTGTCGCTGACCCAATGGTAGAAGGCTATGTCACGGGTTGTCTCAGCCGTTAGCTGCCGCTCCTCCCCTGTGTAGCGATCGAGCACAAAGAGATTCATCCGCTGCTCCACGGGGGCTAGCCAGGCCAGATACCGTCCATCGGGAGAGAGTGAGTACGCAGCTCGCTCTGGATTGCGGAAGAAGTCTCGTAGCGGCAGTCGCGGTACCGTACTCATGAGCTTCCCTCTGGCATGTCTTCACTTCACCGACTTCACACGGGTAGAGTGCTCCTCTACGCTCGAGCTCCCAAAGGTGGCCTCCAGCCCTTGCAAGAACTTTCGCCGTTCGGCAGCCGATAGATTGACTTCTGGATGCATCCAACGGTAGAGGGGAGGCGGCATCGTACCTTTGCGATATTCTTCGGCTGCTTCATCGGCATCCTTTTGCGGCCGATGCCACTCGGACACGTTGAAGTGCCGACGCCCTTCCTGAACATCGCGGGCAATGAGCCATGAAATCGGAGCAACCCAGGCATACCACGGGTATTCCGTCTGATTGCTATGGCAATCCTTGCACACCCGGAAGAAGAACTGGCGCGTCTGCGGGCTGTCCCATGGCGGTTCCTGCACAACGGGTGGGTTCTGCGTAGGGCGGCCATAGGGAATGAGCTGTATGAGCCCGAAGAGTCCTACCCCAATGAAGAGCGCACGTATCCAGCGATTCTGCCGCATTGTTGTCCGAACTATGCGTGCTACCGAGAGCCCAGAGACGAACAAAGCTCCTGTGGAGACGTACAACAGGCACGAAAGGCCCTGCGTCGTTCGTCGCTAAAGCTGTTCGTGTCAGCCTCTCAGGAAATGCCCCGGATTGCGTTTTACACGCTCGGCTGCAAACTCAACTACGCAGAGAGCTCGCACCTACGGCAGCAGTTCGAGGAGGCAGGCTACAGAGTTGTCGCCTTCGGAGAGCCAGCTGACGTTGTGCTTATCAACACGTGCACAGTCACGGAAACAGCCGATGCAGAGTGCCGAAAACTTATTCGGCGGGCGGTGCGCCTATGGCCCAACGCTTTCATCGGAGTCACTGGCTGTTACGCACAGCTGAAGCCCGAAGAGGTGGCCCGCCTGGAAGGGGTTTCAGCCGTCTTCGGGAATCAGGAGAAAGGTTACCTTGTTGAGCTCATTGAACGGCTTCGGCAGCTCGGGGGAGGCCCACACGTTCTGGTATCCCCCTTCCATACACCTTGCTTCCAGCCAGCTCGCTCTGCGGATGAGGATAGCCGCACCCGGGCATTTCTGAAAATCCAAGATGGCTGCAGCTACCGATGTAGCTTCTGCACCATTCCGGCAGCTCGCGGGCCGAGCCGGAGTATGCCCTTTGAGCAGCTCACCGAGCACATTCACGCTCTGGCGGCAGCCGGTTACCGCGAAGTCGTGCTCACTGGAATCAATCTCGGCACCTACCGGGCCCCCACAGGGGAACGTCTCATCGATGTCCTCCGCCTTCTCGAGCGTATAGCCCCCCCATTTCGGATCCGTCTCTCCTCTATTGAGCCCAACCTCCTGACCCCAGAGATTATCGAGCTGGTGGCGCGCTCTGAGTACTTCTGCCCTCATTTCCATATTCCCCTGCAGAGCGGCTCCCCGGAAATCCTGCGCCGCATGCGCCGGCGTTACACCGCCGAACAATACCGGAGGCTTGTACTCACCATCAACGAGCGGATCCCCGGGTGTGCCATCGGTGCAGACGTGCTGACCGGCTTCCCTGGCGAAACTGAAGAGCACTTCGAGCAGACATACCGCCTCGTAGAGGAGCTGCCGATAAGCTATCTACACGTGTTCACGTACTCCGAACGCGAGGGAACGCCAGCTGCTACATTGCCCCATCCAGTGCCACAGCGTGTACGCAAGGCCCGGACCCATCAACTGAGACTCCTTTCAGACTTGAAACGGCAGCAGTTCTACCGATCTGCCCTGGGTTCTCTGCGCACCGTAATCCCGGAAACCTACAATCCGACCACCGGTATGTGGGAGGGGTGGACGGAAAACTACATCCGCGTCCGCTTCGCTGCTCCACCCACGCTTCCGCATGAGCCGCTCGCAATCCGCCTATGTTGGCTTGAGGCAGATGCCGTCGTAGGCGTTGTAGCAGACAACTCGTACACCCCACTGCCGATTCTCACCGAACCATGCGCTGCACCGCCATCGTCTTCATCATCTGCATAGGTACCCTGCCTGGCTGTAGCGTACCGATGCGCCCTCTTTCGACTCCACTGCGGCTGTACGACACGTTTACCACGCGCACCCATATACCTGTGTACGTCTACGAATGCTGGGACTCCGTGCACTTTGCCCAAGCACGCTACATTCCGTTCTTCCTCTTCCGCCCCGCCGATCCACGCGCACCACTCTACGTTGCCGCATGGCAAGAATTTCTCGGGCGTTTCGCCGGACCGCTCCGCCCAGCCCAGAAGGAACTCCTGCAGAGCATCCTCAACCGCAGTGAACTCTCTGACTCCATCGCTCAGTGGCGTATCCCTATCTACGAGGGAGAGGTCTCCGACCTTCGTCATACCACACCGGTGCGCAACCTCTACTGGTCCATTGACCGCTATGGCGCCGATGTAACCGAACTGGCCGTTCTCTGGCTGCGCTCGTATCCACAACTGGAGCCGTGGCACCCCTCCGGACGCCCTCCTGCCTTTTGGCATCAGCTCCAACAGGAAGCCCACACCCTGTACCCAGAGCTCAAACGGCACATCGAACGTGATCTGGAGCGGTATGCCACGCACACTCCTCTTGCTCCTTGAGTACGACGGAACGCGCTATGCTGGATGGCAACGGCAACCTAATGCCATCACAATCCAGGCCGTGCTGGAGGAAGCTCTCGGGAAAGTAGCCGGACAGCCGCTCCATGCTGTTGCCGCTGGACGTACTGACGCCGGTGTTCACGCCCGCGGCCAAGTAGTCCACGTACGCCTACCGTCGCTGTGGCGCATCCCCGCAGAGCGGATCCCCTATGCCCTCAATAGCTACCTCCCCGAGGACATCCGTATCCGGCGAGCCCAGCTGACCGAACAGCCCATACACGCCCGCTACGACGCCTGCGCACGCTATTACTCGTATACCCTCTCCCGAGCCCCTTCGGTGTTCTGCCGCCACTTCCGCTGGCATGTTCGCTATCCCTTTGACCCAGAGCTCCTCTGCGCAGCTGCCCCTGTCTTTCTCGGAACCCACGATTTCACAACTTTCTCCAAGCACAACCCCGCACAACGGCACTCCATCTGCACTGTGACCGAAGCGCGGTGGGAACGCCTCTGCTCGACATGCTGGCGCTTTCACATCCGCGCTGACCGTTTCCTCTACGGCATGGTACGAGCCCTGGTAGGAGCAATGCTACAGGTAGCTCGTCGCCGCCTGAGTATAGAAGACCTACGACAAGCTCTGCACCAACGCAACCGTCGCTATGCTAGCCCACTGGCCCCTCCACAGGGGCTTGTTCTCGAACGGGTCTTCTACCCTGAACATCTCCACGTTCGTCTTTGGGACAGGGAGGATGAACAATGGGCGGATCCGCCGCTGTGCTCGTGAGCATTGTCGTATCCATCGTGCTGAGCCTGTTAGGCTGCACCAATCTCAACATCTTCCCGCCGAGCGAGGACGTACGCCTCGGCGCTACGCTAGACAGGGAAATTCGCGCCAACCCACAGCAGTACCCCATCCTACAACAAGAATCGGCACGGCAGTACGTGCAGAGTATCGTCGATCGCATCCTCAGCTCTCCCGAGATCCGCTACCGCGGCACTTTTGCCTACCGTGTCACCCTTCTCCACGACGACCGCACTGTCAACGCCTTCTGCACGCCAGGAGGCTACATCTACGTGTACACTGGGCTCCTCAAATTCGTAGAAAACGAAGCCACCCTAGCCGCCGTGCTCGCCCATGAGATTGCCCATGCAGAGCGGCGTCATGCCACCGAACGCATGACGAAAGCCCTCGGCGCCCAGCTCCTTATGGACATCGTGCTGGGCAAATATCCCGGTCGCGCAGCAGAGCTGGCAGCTAACCTCTTCACAGGTCTCGCTCTCCTGGCCAACAGTCGGCACGACGAAGCAGAGGCAGACGAATACTCATTCCGGTATCTGCGCCATACACCGTGGTATCCCGGAGCACTAGTTTTCTTCTTCGAAAAGCTAGCCCAGCAGCGCCAAACCCGCCTTCCTGCCGTGGAGCGCCTTCTGTCCACCCATCCGCTCCCCGAAGACCGGGTTGAGGCGATGCGCCGACGTATCCGAGAGGCAGCCCTTCCAGCTCCTACAGAACAGACCTTGCGTGCAGAGCCTTACAGAGCCTTTCTCCGCTCACTCCCAGGATGACTACTGCCCAAAAGCTCGCTCAGCGCCAACAGTTGACCCAGAGCCGACTCTGCATTGGCATTGACCCCGACGAGCGCCTCCTCCCGGCTGTCCTCCGCCGCGATCCTCGGCCGTGGAAACGCTTCCTCCAAGAACTGATTCCCGCCACGGCCCCGTACGCATGCGCCTTCAAGCTCAACCTTGTCTTCTACCTCCGGTTGGGGCTTCAGGGATGGCACTTGCTGGAGGACACCCTTGCACTCATCCCGCCCGACATACTCACCATCCTGGATGGCAAATGGGGGGATGTGCCTCATACGGCAGCCCAGGCTGCCCAGCTCTGTTTTGAGCAGCTCGGCGTCGATGCAGTCACGCTCAACCCTCTCCTTGGCTCAGATGCTGCCGCTCCCTTCCTCGATTATCCGGATAAACTCGTCTTTGTGCTGGCACGAACCTCGAACGCAGGCGCTGCGGAGTTTCTTACCCTGCCTTGCCGGAGAGGCAAACCCTTATACGCACACATCGTTTCCTCAGTTCTCCGCTGGCCGCGGCGCGCTGAAGTCGGATTCGTTGTCGGGGCCACAGCTCCAGACGATTTCGCCCACATACGGCGCCTGGCCCCCCAAGTATGGCTCCTGGTACCGGGGATCGGCACGCAAGGCGGTAACATTGCCACGCTGATGGAGCTGAACTGTGAAGGCCCATTAGTTGTCAACGTTGGTCGGGCTATCCTCTACGCTTCTGACCAAGCCGATTTCGCCGCAGCTGCTGCGTGCGCTGCCGCTTCTTTTGCCCAAGCTGTGAGCTTAGCTACCGGAGGATGACCATGCATCACCTCCCTGAACGCAGACTCCAGGAAGCCGTTCGCCATCTCCTGGCCGATCCTGCTCGTGTCTGGCAGACCTTCTCTGGGAAGCGACTCCAGATCCTGGCTCCAGGCGAACTCAACGTGCATGAGGGGCCGGATCTGCGCAACATGGTGCTCCTACTCGACAGCATGATTTGCGTCGGGGATGGCGAATTCCACCGCACCCCTCAGGAATGGCAGGAGCACGGCCACGCCCACGACCCTCGCTACGAGCGCGTCCTTCTCCACATCGTCATGGCCCCTCCCACAACGCTTCCTCCTCCCGGCCCACCAGAGATTCTCGTCGTACCGGCAGTAGAGATCGAACAAGCCCTACAACACCTTGCCGAAGCCACTGACGCAGAAACTTCCCCAGAAGCACTCCTGTCACTCTATGAGCTGCAATACTTTGCTCTCCTCCGCCTCCTGCGCCGCACGAGCGAAGCCCGGCTCTACGTACAGCGCTGGGGCTTCCTGCCCGGCTTTGCGCACATGGTTGCTGACTTTTTCCAACGCTACCTCCAGAAGCGGCGTCGTCCAGTGCATACGGAGCACACCCTTGCTGAGTTCGTGCGTGCCCTTCCCACCTCCCCTCTCTTTCGTTTCCTGGAAGCGTTCCATGCCGGCTCAGCCCCCACGCTCACCCTCCAACTGCACGAGCTTGCACGCCAGCGTATTACCACTGAGGGAGCCCATCTCCGCTTGGAAATCTTGCTCAACTGCCTCCTCCCATACCTCCTCGTTCGTGCCACGCCCGAACAGCGCATAGAGCTACTGTCATGGTACTGGTCAGCCCCTGCTCGCGTGCGCTACGGGCACCTCCGCCGTGCCTTCCCCACTTTCCCTCAGCGCTATATGTGGCAGCAGCAGGGTATGTTAGAGGCACTCCGCCACCGTGGGAGCGGACTTCCCTGCCGTGAACTCCTGGCTACATACAGCTTCGGCGATGTGCTCGAGTTCTACCGGTCTGCTGAAGCGCTTCTGAGCTATACGGCTCCTCCGAGGAACTGACGTAGGAGGTACAGAAATTGCTCCACTTGCCCCCTCTCGACAAAGGGGCTTTGCAACACCACAGGAGAATCCAGCAACCGCAGCGCTTGAACAAATCGATGCTGCTGGAGTAATGCCGCCGCCAGCACGTACCGCCGTAATCCCTCCAACTCTGGATCAGGGAAGGGGTCTTTAAGGAGTTCCTCAACACGCTCGCTGCGATCCAGTTTGAGCGCTGCCTGAGCCAACCGTAACCGAGCCCATAGGCGCTGTTCAGGTTGGAGTTGGTCATTGCCATAACACCGCTCAAGCACTTCGGATGCCCGCTCGCACTCGCCGAGGGTAAAGAGGGTCATACCTAAGTGGTACAGCAGCCACACATCATCGGGCGAAGTTTCCACCTCGCGCTGGAGAAGCTCCGCATTACGGCGCGCTTTCTCGTAGAATTGTTCTGCCGAATATCCGTAGTGCCAAATGAGAATTGGTGCGCGCACGATTCGCCATCCACGTCTCTCCAAGGCCGGGCGAATCTGTTCATGGACGCGCCCCACGTACGCCACACCCTCGGCATATCGAAAGAGCCGGGGATACCAGTGCAACTGCAAGAGCTGCTCCCGACTATGGGCGGAGGCCACACTCCGAATTTGGATCTCTATGCCCCCGATTGTGGGATCCTGCAAAAGGTGCGCCTGTTCCTGGAGGGTCTCGGTCTCCAACTCCTCATCGCTGTCCAATGCCAGAACCCAGGGTGTACGGATGTAGCGCAGTGCCGTATTCCGGGCAGCAGAGAAATCGCCCGTCCAGGGAGCCGAGTATACCTCAGCCCCTAGCTGTAGACAGCGGCTCGGTGTATCATCCTGTGATCCTGTATCGAGGACAACAATCTGCTGTGCAATCGAGTGCACAGAGCGCAGAGTGCGCTCGATCGTTGCGGCGCTATCCCGCGTAAGAATGAGAACCCCAATGGGGAGCATCCGTTCTAGAGCTAGGGCTCAGGAAAAGGGAGTTCTTCCCGTTTCTGCTACTCTTCCGCTGCTGCCCTCCGCTGCCGCCGCTTAGCACGGATCATCTCTAGGCGACGCTCCTCCGACGGCTTCAAATACACCGAATGGCGTCGATACTCGCGCAGCACCTTGCTCCGCTCATATTTTTTCTTGAAACGGCGCAGCGCTCGGTCAATCGATTCATTGGGCTGCACAATAATCCCAACTGCCATGCTCTGCCACTACTTACTGCAACCGCTCGATGAGCCGTTTTTCTTTGTTTTTCTTGAACAGCACCACAATGGCGTGCAAACCGTTGGAGAGCACTTCCTTGCTGCGTACAACCCCGTAGTCATCCCAGGCCGGATGGTAGATGACGTCGCCAACTTGATACTCGCCTTCTGGCTGGTAGCGCTTGGAATCTTCCGGGGTCAGCTGAACGACAGCGCCATCATTCCGCCCATTCCCCTCCAGAAGATCCAGATTGACCAGCTGCACATGATGGCTGACAACACATCGCGCCCACTGGTGACGCCCATTCGGCGTATCAATGGGAGTCCCGATGAACTCATGTCGGGTCACACGCATTAGGACTGGACAATACAGCATGACGTACTTGCGGACTCGCCGACGGCGTCGCGCTGTTGCCATCCTCGTCCCCCGACAGTTGAACGTGCTGTGATTGCAAAATTACACTTTTTCCGGCGCCCCATCCCCTTAGGGCCGCACCCATAGGAGAGGCCTCCACCGTCCCTCCTCCCAGATGAACCCTACGTATACCCCAGAGGCTCCCCGCTCAGGCACTACGTCCCCAGCCCAGCAGAGCCGTCCCGTGAGGTCGTAGAGCACAATACGCCGGGCCAATGGGAGCCCTTCTCGACCTTCGGGGACCGATACTGGCCCAAAGCGGTACCAGACCGTGAGAACAAACTCTTCGAGGAACTCGTTGGTAATGACCCCCTGCTGTTGCTCTCCAAACGGAATCCGCACGAGCGTCCCGGTAATGCGATCACTCACTACGGCCGAGTCAACGTGCTCGGGCAAGGGGTGGTTCCACTGGAGCACGATTGTGCGTCCTCGCCCGCGTTGGACTACGAAACGGTATGCCACCGCGAAGGTATCCTGTCTCCGCAATGGGCGAAAATCTACGTAGCTCCACTTCCACTCACCCTCAATGGAGTCGTAAAAGCGTAAGGCGGCATGGAAGATGTCCTGGGGCGGGTGGAAAGGTGGGATTTCCCGCTCACCGAGTGCGGTATCGATCCCGTCGGTAGCTCGCTCATCTACCCCAACCACAAGTCGGATCCGCTCTCCTAATTCGTTCCCGACAGTAAAAGGGAGTTCGACGCGAAGCTGCGCCGCCGCAGTGCACACAATGCTAAGACTGATCACCGTATGCCGCCACATTCCACCCACAGGTTGCCCACGGACAACAAAACTGGGTGGTAGCCCTAGCGGACCACCACCCAGCACGTGAAGGCTTCAGCGTGTTTTAGCGGACCACTGAAACGGGCACCACAGTTCTTCGCTCGCCCGCTGCTGCCCGCAACAGATACCGTCCGCTCGACAGAGCTTCTACTGGGAGCAAGAATGTGTGCGAACCAGCGGCGAGCTCACCCTCGTACACTCGCATCACCTCTTCACCCATCAGGTTGTAAAGTGTGAGCACAACCGGGGCTGCCTCTGGTACAACGAGTGTGACCGTTGCGCGCTCGAGCACCGGCTGCGGCCTCACTTCAACCCGAAATTCAGTGCCTGCAGGAACACTCAGCAGCTGGACTGCCGTTACATTTGGATCTGTGATCTGCACCTGGTTCTGCCCACTGAGCGTTCCCCACACACGTCCGGAGGCATCAACAACGGTATACTCCGTTGCGCCACTCCCTAGGTGCAGAGTCACGGGGTACTGCACACCCTGGAATCGGATCACCGGCGAGGCGGCATCCTCCACGTAGGTCCCACTCCCGAAACGGACATCGAAGATTCCCTGTGGAGGCAGCGGTGGCAACTCGAACCGCTCCCGATCGATCGGCTGCTGACTGAGGTAGAGAATCGCCTCCCTCCCAGCCGCATCGCGCACGGCCACTGGGGCACTCTGCTGCACCACGTACTCCCGGTACTCGTCCCGATAGGCCGTCGCACGCGGCGTGCCAGGAGCCTCCAGCTTGAGGTAGCCCCTGCCCCGAATCTTGATCCAATACCCTAAGCCGGGGGTCAACTCTGAGACTTCCATGAAACCACGATCCGGCTCGTATTTGTACACACCCCCGACCCGCTGTGGTAGTGGCTCAGCACCATAGTTCTCGAACTGAATCCGCTCAATGCTTACAGGAACCGATAGCCCACCGATAGTATTCCACCCATCGTAGAGCAGCACATTGTCGTTCCGGTCTATCCGAAGCAGACGAACACCCGCAATCTGGCGATCCACGGAATCGCTATACTTGACGTAGTAGCCGTAGCCCACCTGGAGGTTTTCCGAGGCCTGATACTGGTTCTGCGAGAACCAGAAGGGGATATTGATAGCCCGCGGATAGACCATCCGCCAGTGAGGATTCGCCGGCCGCACTGGCAGCGAGAGCAAGTTCCACCCTTTTCGGATGACAGGATACTGGACGACGAGCGGATACGTGTACTCGATGACAAACGAGCGGATCCGGGCATCCGTGATCGTATAGGACATCCGCGTACCCCCTGCCGGGGTTGCCTGCCGCATATCGACACCAAAGATCAAGCCGTTGAGTGTATCTCGCAAGAAGAGGCGCGCCCCTGCTGGAAAATCTGTCGTATCCCACGTCAGTACCACGGGGTAATTCGGAGCCCCACCGGCATCGAAGCGGCACAGAAAGACCACGGTTGAATCGGAAAACACATTGCGAATGTCACGCGAAGCATAGATCCCTACCAAGTCCCGCAATCCATACGGCGCAGTACCTGGCGGGACATTGGCTACCCCGTCGAGATACCAGCGCGCATAGAAGCTCCCCGCCACTGGCGGATTATCATACACCGTCTCTCCAAAGAGAGTGTCGACTCCGTCTGTTGCGCGAATCCCCAACCCAAAGACCAGTGTTGCTGACTGTGGAATTGCAGCCGAGTTGCTCACCGTGATCCGGATTCCCCGGCCCAGGACCGCTAGATTACGGGGATCATTGTTCGGCTCCACAGGGTTCCGCACGTAGATAAATGTTACCCGCAAGCGCACCGGTGATACCGACGCAGAGAGGCTGCGGAATGTAATGTAGCCAACGTAAATACCTGCCGCATCTATGTTCTGGGGCAACTCCTGCGGATCACAGAGAATTCGGAAATTCTGAGGACGTGACGGGGATTGTGGGTTGTTTTGGATGTCTTGGAGAATGGTCTCACCGAGCGTCCGATCGATGTAATCAATCACTCCCCGGCGTGTGATAGTCGGGATGGGGTTTCGGTCGCCGGGGCCAGCAGCAAAGGTCTGAAACTTAAGCCACCGTGCGTTAGACTCCACCACGATATCCGTCAATCGCGTACCCTCCACCTCGTTAGTTACCACTAATTCCCGCCGTCCGAAGAAGACCCCTCGCGTCCACGAAGCCGAATCCAACACAATGGGATGAATGACTTCCCACTCATCGCCAGAGAGAGAAACTTGTCGAACAACTGCGTCAACCCCTATCCGTGGTTCAAAGCCCATCTGCGGAACACTCGTGACAAGGACGTAGATCATGCCCGGCATACTCGGATAGAGATTGGCAATTGGCAGCAGACCGCGATTGTCAACCCCCTCTAATCCCTCATACGACACATTCCCGGAAGCCCCACCGGTACGATATGTTACAAAGTCCCGATACCGTGATCCCACTGAATTAGCTGGGAAGGGTTCCGCAGGAAAAACGCTCAGGTTGAGATCGTTGTACTTCAGCGTGTCGTTGGAGAGTATCAACCGTGCAACCGAACCCTCAGGCCCCGTTACCCGGAACCGTAAGTACACAACCGGAACATACTGCCGGTTATCACACTGAATAGTTGGATCCCACGGATCCTGTCCCAGTCCAGCAGGGCTCGGAGGCAGTGGTTTTGCAGAGCTAGCAACAATGCGGATTCGACGGGGATCGAAGACTGGGGGAACGCTCCCCAGGTTGTGCCATGCAACGAGTGCTCCTAACATATCCTGAGATGTGATCGCAACATCATCGAAGGCAAACGTGAAATCCTTTGCTAAAACGCTATCACCCGCTGGACTGACCTTTTGGAGCCCCAGAAACTCCAAGAAGCGCCCATCGTACTTGAGTTTGAATTCGAAACTGTAGATCGGCCACACCTGTCCCCACACAGGGTGGGTTGTAGGAACCCAACAGTTTCGGATGTAGACTGGAACCAACAACTCCCGTGGCTGCCGTGGATCTGCTTGTTGAGGTACCACGATAAAGCCCGCAGGATAGACTTGCGCATCGTACCCTGGGCCGCTGCCTGTCAAACTAAGCACCGGCAGTTTCACGTCGACCGTCTGTCCCCACAGCAGGGGGCTTCCGGCGAGGATAATACCTACAGCCACTGTCCACAGAGATACCCACTGTCGCATTGCCTCTCTCCTCACGGAGCAAATTCAACAGACTTCATTCCACAATGAAGGCCACGGGGAGCTGTGCTCCCCCGATTCGTTGCCATCGTCCAACGTATATACCTGTAGGTAGCCCTTGAAGGGACACCTCGAACGGCTTCCCTTCGGCATGTACAGATCGCAGGAGCCTACCTAGGACATCGTAGAGCTCCAGCCGTTCGCCCGGCTCTAGGTACAACAGGCCAGAAGGATACACCATCACCCTCTGGCAACGCTCGCTGACGGCTGAAGGCTGCGATGGCGCAGCCATCACTACCAAACTATCTCCTATCCAACGAGTAAGGCAAGCACACGGATCCAGGGGATAAGACAGAAGACGAAGGGTGACCGTATCCGCCCACTGTATGCGGGCAGACAATTCCACGATAAGCTCGGACCTCTCCCGCTGGGAAGTCCATTTTATGCTCAGTGTGTCGCCACTGCGCTCCCACGTTTGCAACTCAACACCTTCGCCTACAGCAATATTCTCTACCTGTAGCCACGACGGCAGACCCGTTATGACTGTTGCCACCGAACGGAGTTCCAGAGCTGGAGGACAGCCCACTTGCACTACCCACAAACACGAGGTATCCGTCCCCACTAGGTTGCACTCCCGCGTCAGACTTTGCGTCCACAGAGTACGGTCAGGCGTGTCAACGATACGGGCATAGACGATTACAGGCGTTGTATCAACCTGCACCACCCGCCTCCGTTCGAACTCTTCGTTGAATTCCACATACTTCAGTTGAATGACAGCCGTATCAGGACACTCCCGACGATAATCTCCAAGGAAGGCCACCAACGGCTTCGCCCCAGAGATTCGTCGTGTGAGCGTGAATGCATATGCCCGAATCTCGCCATACAGCGCACTAAAGGCTCGCTGTTCCATTCCTTCTGCCAACGTACCGCTGACTAGCATCGTATGGAAGGCAAACTTCTCTGGATTGTACTGTATGGCAAGATTGAAGCCCATCAAGCTGTCCGTTGGCTGTACTGGACTGATCTCAACGATCAAGATACACTCGCGTCTCCCGCACACATCTACCGTATCCCAGACCCGCAGGGCAAGCCGTGCTGTCGTCTGGGCTATGAGCTGCCCCATGCCGCACAGAGCCATCACTATCCATGATGGTAAGCATGCCCTGCAGGACATCATACCCCATTAACGCAGCACCACGATTGGTTCGAGCTCTCGGATACCTGTTGGACCTTCAATCCGGCACATATACATGCCCGGGCTGACCCGCTCGCCGAGCCCGTTCGTCCCATCCCACTCTACCTCGTAGGAACCGCTCGAATACTCCGCATCAGCAAGTGTCCGTACATAGCGGCCCATGGCGTCATAGAGGAGCACCCGATATCGCCCCGCCTCCGGTACATGGAGTCGGATGGCTGTCCGATCAATAACGGGGTTGGGGGCAACATGGCCTACCGTCGTCGGAGCTGCTGTGACAGCCAGCGGCACTACGAGCTCAGGCAGCTCTTCGTCATTCAAGCGGACATTGCTTACCCGCAGCTGAGCATCTTCTACGCGCAGCGTCACATACAGTATCGGCTCCCCCGCCTCACACTCTATCACACCCGCAATCGCCATACGCCCAGCGTCGTAGGCAACCGTCAGCCTGTCTGCAAAGCGCGGTGCAATCTCAACTCCACTGATGACCCCATTGAATTGTACTCGAATACCCAGTGCTCCTGCCCAGGCTCCGTTGAGGGCGATGGGGAAGCGATATACTCCAGGAGCACTACTGTGCGGTTGCGCAATGTGGAGATTCGAGGCAATACCTGCAGCTGCTGCCCCCCGACCGTATGGTGGGAGTACTGTCAAATCCAGCAGCCACGGCAGATACGGCACACGGCCCGCCATGTAGAGCATGATGATGGCTGCATCATACTCCGTAGCCTCGAAAAAGAGAATAGGATCACCTCCAACATAGGGGAGCGAGTTATCCTGTGGGAGGTCCTGCCAGTAGTAGAGCGATCGTGTCGGTATAGCGCGTCGATGGTAGGCTGTATCAGCTGTATTGTTCCAGTTGCGTGTAGAGTAGTAGTAGCGCCCGTTGTGGTTGACGTCTCCATGGTATGCCTGGCGCCCTTTGAGGCTATCGAGACGCCGATCTGTTGCTACAGAGCGCAGGATGAGCATTACATCGTTCACTGTCACAAACCGGTCTTGTCCCATCCCGGTGTGCTTTCCCACTTGGGAGAAGTCTACATCTCCGTCGCCCCACCCTTCCAGGAAGAGCCGAGGGATGGCATTGAAGCGAATAACTGTATCACTTCCCCCCGAAGGTTGCCATGTGCTACTCAATACCGTAGAGGTAAGTGCCTGATTGACATCGCCAGTGAAGACCAAGCCATTCAGATAGTCACCAAATCCCCCCTTGATACCAATCGCTGCACCCTGTACCTGAACTGGTCCCCCCGAGGCCGTCAAACCGTAAGCAAACTCAATATCACCCTGGAAATTCCCCGGCCGCGAAGATTCATACAGCCACACTTGGAAACTGGCGATACTGGATGGCAACGACGGGTTGTTAATGTTCAAATCCCTCCACTCCACCACGAACGCCCGATTCGGGGCTGATCCCACCACTTTGTACGAGATCCGCGAAGGAACGTACCCCGGTTGAGTCGTCCGATAGTAATGGTCACCCCAGAAGGGGGCAATGACGTTGAAAGGTTCAGAATTGACGAAGAGCCGCCCCGGAATATTCCCGCCCGTTAACGGAGGAGTCTCCCCGGTACGTAGCAACAAGACGAATCCATTGACAGAGATTGCTAGTCTGCTGTACCGATAGCCCTGATACTCGAAGAGGAAAGGGAGTGCCACAATGGCGTAGCCGTCATTGTGATCAGGGTTCCCGGTTGCTGGATCTACGAACTGGTCCGCATCCAGCACCGTTGCTCCCGCCAGCAAGGTAAAGGGTTTTCCTCCGACTTTGACAGCAGGCTGGAACTCGGCATAAACCTGGGATCTTGCGGCAATTGCACCGCTGAGCAGTAACGCCACAACACCCCCGATCAGCGTCAGCATTCTCATCGTCTCCTCATCCGCGTGTGAGACCTGTTTGTTCTTGTCACACAAGGAGAGGGAGCTTTCCTGCCTGTCAGGCAGGAAGCTCCCCCACTCTTATTACCGCACTAGGACCATTGGCTGGACGAGCACCACGTCGCCAGCAGTGATCCGGTAGTAGTACACACCACTGGGGACTTCTACACCGTTAGCGCTTCTTCCGTTCCACGGTACAATGTACTCGTTAGCCGGGTAGAAGCCCTCCAGCAGCGTAGCAACCTGCGTACCGAGAGCATCGTACACTTCGAGCCGTATAGTAGCTGGCTCCGTCAGGCGGAAGCGAATCTGAGTTGTCTGCTCAAATGGATTAGGAGTATTTCCGAGCAGCTGCACTGGACCAGCCGCAGCAGCCACCGGCTCGGGCACATCGCTAATGAAGTCATACACGATCACAAAGTTCGTGACGGCGTCGGTGTAAATGACAACCGAAAGCGAGTCGCCATTCCGCTCTAGGGTCACTGTGGGCACCGAACGTCCTTCACCCGTGCGCATATTGAAGCTAAAGATGTTCCCGTTGGAGGCGCCGTCACGGATATACCACGTCGACCCAGCAGGGTTACGCGCGGCATCGTTCCGGTCAGGAACATCTTGAGCACTCCACGTGATGCGCACAGGATACGCATCAGAGGCATTGCCGGTGACACTTCCCGCCTGGAAGCGCCCTTTGTAGATCGATTGCCCTTCAACACCAGCAACCGCCCGCGGAAAGATATTCCGCACCGTTCCATTCGTAGAAGCAATACTCCACCGAGCGTCGAAGACGTCGTTGGGTGGGATCGGCGGCAGCTCGTACTCGCAGTAGTTGGAATCCAACTTCCCGACGCCACCACGGTTCGGATCATCACCGGTGGTTGCCAGCGGCGCTGTTCCCCATTCGAGTACCTGGAAGGCCCCGAAGCGATTGCTAATCCGCATTGGGACAATGAAGTCTGTCGGATCGGACACGTTCAGCTTGTAGGAGATCTCGTGTTGTGCTCCCTGCCGATCCACGACTCGAACGCGGACGGTAACCTTGCCATCGGGCCCTGGGGTGGCATTCAGAGCTGCCGTGCTAATCAAAACCTTGACTGTATCGGAGGACTGGGGACCGCTAATTGTAGCCGGGCTAACCTGGAAGCCCGCAGGCTCGACCACCTCGATTGTCAGCTGCTCGAGGGCATCCGGCGGCTCCCGACGCAGGAGATCACGGTCGATCACCAGAATGCTATCCACATAGGGTTTCCCAAGCTCAACACATCTTACTGCCGGCAGCTGTGCCAGCCGTGGCGGATGGTTTACTGCCCGCACATTGAGGTCGAGCACCTTCACGTGTGTCAGTCCGTACTCGTCCGTAACCAGAACGGTTACCTTCTCTCGACGCGGCGCATCGTAGACCCCTGGAGTGCCAAAGAGAAGCCCGCTGACCGGATCGATCTGGAGCCACCGCGGGGTGGTCTTCTTGTCGCGCAGATCCCACGCACCCGCCTCGGGGAAGCATGGATCGCGTGGGACAAAATCACGTGGATCGCCGGGATAAATCAGCTCAAATTGATGTGCCTGCCCAAAGTTCGGATCGTACACGACTATGCGACGACTCGAATCCAGCAGCGTCGGATTGTAGTCCTGGTCCTCTATGGCATCCGGCAGCGTAGAGGTGAGGATGGTGGGAGCTACGTTGACGAGAACTCGCCGCGTTAGATAGTTGACTCCACCATGGCCATCATTCACTACGATGGAGACAACCGTGTCGGTGTTGAGTGCCCCATGGTGTTGCATTGGGGGTGTCAGCAGTTGCCATGCAGTGGCAGAATCAATCCTCACATTGAGCTGCCCACGGAGGCTGAAGTCGATCGCTAATGGATCGGGCTGCCCACTGTTATCGTAGCGCCGTAGGTACTGGTTGCTCATCCACACCGGACGTACCTGCGTTGCAGGCTCAACGACTGTATCTGGCGGCACATCCCGCAGACTAATCGAGGCAAAGCCATAGGTTGTGCGCCCATAGCGGAAGTCCCATCCACGAGCACCAGCGTCAGCATCTTCGAGCTCGTCATCGGTATCGATGTCAACTTTAAAGCGGAGGCTATCAGTCAAGTTCGCAAGCCAAACACCGTTTCGTTCGCAGGCTACGTTGAAGCCTGTAAACTGCGGCGTACTGTCGATGACGAAGATCCGGAACTGGTACGTCACCGTCGTCGCCCCCGTGTTACCATAGTCCACGGTATCCTGCTGCAAGAACCGAGCATTGCTGCCGTCGTACGCTTGCGCATTGAAGTACGGCGGATAGAGGTAGATGTACTTTGCGATGACCTCCTCACTCAGCCCAGCAGCCTTCAGGGAGTCAACGGTTCGGGCGCTGGGCGGGAAGTTGCGGACAGCCACCGTGACGATTTCTCCACCGGGAACCACAAACGGGTTTGTCGGTCGGCCCTTGAGCACAACGTAGCCTCGCGCTCCATAGTACGGACCAAACGTTGCCGGGAGCGTATCGGCCTGGAGCCAGTAGGAAAGCCCCGAACCAGGTGCAACACTCCAGAAGTACGCAAGCTGCGGATACCGATCGGGGAACATGACCGACCGCGGGTCATAGAAGAGGTTCGGGTCTACCGCAGTAATGGTAAAGATGGAATCCCGCCCTGGCCCCGTCGGCTGACGCGGATAGCTTACATCCTCAGTCAGGAAGATCATATTCCGCAACTCCGGTGGCGTGATATTCTCCAACGCCACCTTGTTCCCCGTGAACACTGGCGGGTCAACTGTTGCTCCTACCTCAAAGATGAGTGCTCCATTGATTGCATCCGCAACCGTCCCCTGCCACAGAACTGTACGGGAAACAACGGCAACGACATCACCGACTCGTACCGGAAGCGCATTGTACCGTTCGCCGGCAAATACTGTAACCTTCTGAGGGCTAATTGCCCCATCGGTGGGGAGAATACGATTGACATACCCAAAGCCGGGGCCCCCCAACTCATTGACAAAGCCCTCATATTTCCGCCCTTGCAAAGCCGCTAGATCCTCAATGTCCGGCCGCCTCTGGAGTGCAGCAAGAATTGCTCCCAAGTTCGTCCCAATGTTGGCCAGCCCCTCGATCGTGCGCCGATCGGTCGGGCGGCGGTTTACAGAATCGGGAACTAGCTCGACACGTGCACGGAAGACCTCGTTCGTTGCTCCTATCTGGCGCAGATTGACCCGGATGTAGTCACCCGTGCTGGTATTGATGACAAAGAAGACCGTCTCGTTGATCGCTCGCGGGTCATTGTTATTGAGCTCTGCTGACCCTGTGTAATTAGCACGGGCTTCAAGGAAGAGCGGATAGCCGATCGGATGTTTCGTGCCGCGGAATTCTGTCTGCAGGGCAGCAATGTTCGGGTCAGCCTCTGCATCGAAGGGATTCCGGGTCCACCGCCGGACGTACTTCCCGAAGGAAGGCAGCGTGGGATCATTATATGTCCGCAGGGTTTTGGGAATACCGACGGCGAAGTCCTCGATTGGCGACATCCGCCGGTTGGAGTAGTCCGCCGTCTTGATATCGGTCCCTTTGTCGAAGATATCGTAGATGTGCCCCTGCATCAGCAACCGCTCAGGGATACTCGCTGGGTCAGGTGTATTCTCATCCCCTGCGTTCAAAACCGGGATCGGGATATAGGTGTAAAGGTGTCGCGACTCAAAGGGGCCCTGATTCTTCCCCGTACCTCCACGCACGAAGCCAAGCTGTCGCGTGCCGTCCCCAGCGACAAAGAAGGTCTCCTGCGTACGCCCACTGACAGGCAAAATCGTCACCACGTTGGCTTCGGTCCGTCCCCAGTAATTGCCCCGGAGCGTATCGATCCCACCCATGCCAACGCCAGTCCCTGCTCGGCCTCCCTTCGTATCGGGATAGTCCGGCAGGCGGATGAGAAACCGCGCCGCGTTATCGTAGATAGAGTTTGCAGCCCAGTGATAGCTTGCGTACGGCAGCGGTCCCACTACGTCACCATATAGAATTGCCCCCGCCAGGTCACTCGAGGCGAGATTTGTCCCCTGCACCAATGGCCCTGTAATGGCATTCTGCTGGGCGCCTATGTCAGAGGTCGCCGTGTTGTTCGTAATCAGGCTTCGCGTAAAGACCAACTGCAGATTGTAATTGTCCGAGTAGATTGCCGCACCGGTATAGGCACGGTTACCCTGAATGCGCACTCGGTTGAAGAAGACAGAATCTGTCCGCCCTGCACGGCTAATACTCACCTCGTCGAGCACGTAAATAGCTCCACCGAGCCCTGTGCCGTTCTCCCGCAAGGTTGTCCCCGGGTGCTGACGCCGAATGTCTCCAATCTGCGTCGTCCCCGATCCCATCTGCGCCATGTTCGGGATAGCTTCATTGTCAAAGAAGCGAGTCAGCATCCGCACATCCGCCACCGGTGCTCCGGGCGTCCACGTAAAGATGTCATCTCGAGAGCTAAACCCAACAGCCACCCCGTTCGGGAGAACAGTGATGTTATCGACATCAGTCAAGAAGAACCGATGCGAGGACGTCTGAGGATGCACGATACAGACGGCACCACCGTTGCCATTATAGGCCTTATTAGCCCTGAACTCAACTCCTTTGACGACATTGAGATCAGCGTTGAGCGTGTAAACGGCCCCACCACCACGCACCTGCGCCTCGTAGCCTTGCTGAACCTGTCCAACGATGTTATTAGTAAATACCGCTCGCACGAGCCATATATACCGTTGCTCGACGGGCAAACAATTGGGCGGCGGGCAAGGCAGCTGAGCTGCGATAGCACCACCCGAAAAGCCAGCCTCATTGTTGTCAAACTCCACCGGATAGTTCCCTCCGTAGAGGGACAGAGGCCCTACCGTACCACCAGCCCCATAGACGGTGAAGTTCTTCCCCGAGAAGATCGCCCCACCGTGCTCGACAGCACGGTTATTGCGGAACTTGATGTTGTAGCCATAGTTACGCGTGTCAATGAGGGCATCCGAACCACCGATGACGGGCGACGGTCGCGTATCCACACCTGCAGCCGCGACATAGATAGCTCCTCCACGCCCCGCTTGGTTATCCACGAAGTACGTCTCCTGGCGTGCCTCGCCTCCCTGGCGTCCGCGCACCTGGAGCCGACCGGCATTGGTGCCCACATAAATTGCCCCACCATGGGACAGCGCACCAATCTGGGTCGGATCGGTGAAGAAGGGAACCTCAGCCCTATTGCTGACGAAGCGTCCACGGACTGTCACCGAGGTCGCCCCACCAACGTAGAGTGCCCCACCGCGTGCCCCTCCAGTATTCGGGTTGTTTTGGAGATTCCTTGCGCTGTTGCCGTCGAAGAAGACGTAATCATACACGTTCGGAGCCTCGTAGTCGTTTATCCCCAACCCAATCTCTAGCGGGGTTCGCCCAGCGATGTAGACCGCTCCACCGTAAGCTTGATTCTTCCAGCTCTGAGGCTCTAGAGGAGCAGGGTTATTGAGGTCATCGACGATCGCCCACACACCTGGGGCAATCTGCCGTAGTTCAACGCTCGAAAGCAGTACGCGGTTCCCCGTAAAGCTCAAATACCGCACCCGCCCCAACAGCACTGCTAGACGAGCATCATCGTAAGCCTGACGATCGCTGTTGGTCAACGGTTCTGAAGCAGCACTGTAGACTTGATCGATGGCCTTGACTGCTTGGGATATCGGAACCGCGGTTGCATTGTCCGTTAGGTACGGATTGATAGGGCCGTAATCCGGCAAGGCTGAAATACCCGGTGTCGGGTAAACTCCCGTTCCGACAGGCGCCTGGAGTAACTGGAGCGCCCCTCCCCGGTATCGCGCCATGTTATTCCGGAACTCGCACAGCAGGAGCCATGTACGCGAGGAGAAGCTCGTGATGACCCCACCGCTGCCGTTAGTCTGCTGGATGAGCTGTGCATTCAGGGCGGCAATAGCACCAGTGTTGGGTTGATAGATCGGGAAACGGTCCACCGTCGTATCCTTCCGGAAGTTCTCGAAGACTACGTTCCGGAAGAAGGCCGCCCGTGCTCCCGGCAGGATGATGATGTGCCCCCATTCTCGGGAAAAGTTGTTGACCGGACGCCCTCGGAAGGTAATTACACCCTGCGTCACATTGATGTTCCCGCCCCCCGCACGCCGCCACGGTGTTTGGTTGATATTCGGGTCAGAACCCGCAAAGGCCAGGCGCGCCGCGGCGTACATAATAGCCTTGCCCGGTGGCAGGTTCTGCAACCGCGGATCTGATCCGAGGTCCACCAAGAATATCTCTCCATACTTGCTTGGGTCAATCGTCGGATCCCCGACAATGGTACTTACAGCAGCAGCGCTGAAGTAGTTGAGGTCAGCATAGCCTGTGTAACCACATGGGTTGTTGGGATCCACCGGGTTGCAGCCACCAGGGAATTGGTTATAGGTTGCCGAGACGTATCCATCGGCGATGATGCGGCCGCCTACGGAGTCTATGAGGCGTCCGTTAGGCAGGAACTCCACAATGGTCCCGGGCTCAATGATGAGCGTCCCGGCAATCATGTATGTCCCGCTGATGCGGTATAGCGTATCCTTCAGGAAAATCCGGACCTCATTTGGGCCCAGACGCCCACTGACTTCCACAACGGGCAGCTGCGCACGGCTTACACCTGCAGCCAGGATCCCCACAAGAGCGACAAGGTGCAACCACCGCTTCATGATTCCTCCACCACCTAGAGACCACTTGTCAGAAGAGTGCATGAGTTCACCACAGCTTGGACGAACATATACTATTCAACGGCTGTGCCAAGGCGAGCAAGGCCTGCTTTAGCCTCACCCGCAAAGTCCGAGAATTCATTCTCCTGCAGCAGCTGGCGATATAGCTGCACTGCTTTCTGTGTATTCCCCGCCCGTTCGTAGCAATATGCCGCAAAGAAGCGATACCGCTCTGCTATCCCGAGCGGAGCGCCAATAGTGGCAGCCCGCTCGTAGAGCTGGGCGGCTTCCGCCAACTTTCCTTCCTCTTCGGTGCACGCTGCCAATCCCGCATAGGCGCCAACGAGCACAAGAGGAGCCTTCGCTGTGGCTGCGCGTTCGAAGTACGGACGGGCCTTCGCGATCTCTCCCTGAAGCAGATACGCACTCCCAGCATAGAAGGCTGCTACTCGGCCTGCTTCCGTGCTGCCGTATTCCTGTACAATCTCTACCAGCCCACGGACTGGCTCATCGCGGATGGTCTTGGCTGTATCACCGTACAGAGCCCGCTCGTAGTCCCCATTATCGTAGTAGGTAACAACCCGTGCCAGCAGCGTGGCAGCTGTCTCGGCACGCTGCTTCTGGAGGATGTTCCAGTAGAGGACGCCTCCAATGGCCAGAAGGAGCACAACTGCGGCACCGATTACCTCACGTAGATGCGCTTGCAGCCACAGCTGAAACCGTTCGGCAAGCTTGGGTTGGAGCTCTATGCTGGCTTGCTGTTGCTCTTGCTCTGTTGTACGCACGGCTTCCTGGTCCATGCCTGCCTATCCCTGACCCTTGTGCGCCCGGAGGGGCTCGAACCCCCAACCTTTGGAACCGGAATCCAACGCTCTATCCAGTTGAGCTACGGGCGCAGCGCGCTCCGGCAGCAGTGCAAAATTACGTACTCTCCCCCTCCCTTCGGCGGGGACAGCTATCCACATGTGTGAGCTAGCTGTCACAGTGTGAGCCCGAGATGCTACATCAGTAGCGGATGAGCCGTCGGATTGCCTCGGTAATCTCTGCAGGTTGGAGCATGATGGCCTGCTCGAGGGGTTTCGCAAATCCGATGGGGCAGTCCCGAGAGCCAAGTCGCACAATCGGGGCATCCAGGAAAGAGAAGCCCTCTTCGGCGATGACTGCAGCAACCTCCCCACCAAAGCCACCCGTGCGCTTATCCTCGTGGGCAACAATGAGGCGGTTGGTTTTGCGCACCGATTCCAGAACAGTCTGCTTATCCCACGGGGCAAGCGAGCGCAAGTCTACAACCTCAACGGAAATCCCCTCTTGTGCTACCTCTTCCGCGGCCTGCAGGGCCCAATGGACAGCTACGCCATAGGCCACGACAGTAACATCGTTCCCCTGGCGCCGAACCTTTGCTCGACCGAAGGGGATAATAAATTCATCGGGCGGCTTGGATGCCGCAGCAGGGCGGTAGTTGTAGAGGAATTTCGACTCCAAAAAGACCGTCACCCCGCGCGAACGGAGTGCATTCCGCAGCAGCCCAATGGCATCATCGGCGAAGGCTGGGTAGACGATCCGGATGCCCGGGAGCGTGACGAGTGCCCCCTCGATGCTCTGCGAGTGATAGAGCCCCCCTTGAATGTAGTCACCACTCGGAATCCGGATAACGATATTGGGCACATATTGGCCCTTGGTCCGCCAGTACTCGTGGGAACACTCAACGAGCTGATCCATCGCGGGCCAGAAGTAATCGGCAAATTCAGCCCCCTCTACTACCACCCAGATGTCCTCCCGATAGCGGCAGAAACCATTCGCCGTACCGAGGATGAAGTTCTCAGCTATCGGGGCGTTAAATACCCGCTCATTCCCAAACTCCTGCACCATACCCTTGGTTACGTTAAAGACGCCCCCTTTCTCCTTCGAGGCCACATCTTGGCCCCACAGAAAGGTATGCGGATTGCGGCGGAACTCCTCCTTGAGTGTTACGTTAATGGCCTCCCGGAGCGTCAGCTGGGGTTGTGTGGGATCGCTCTGGTAGCCTTCTTCAGAGCGATCTTCCTTATCGGCGAAGGGCTCTGGCAGGAGATAGAGCGACCACGAGTTCGGGTCCGGATCAGGAGCTGCTTCAGCCCGAGCGGCGGCTTCACGAATGATACGCTCGTTTTCTGCTTCGAGCGCTCGAATTTCTTCTTCGGTGGCGATTCCGTATACAAGCAGCGTCTGGCGAAAGCGTGGGAGCGGATCTCGTCGCTTGACCTCTTCCAATTCCTCCGGGCTACGGTAGAGCCGATGGTCATCTGAGTTGGAGTGCGAACCGATGCGATCGCAATCGGCATGCACCATCGCCGGTCCGGCTCCAGAGAGCACATAGGCCCGTGCTTCCTGCATTGCCCGGTAGGAATCGAAGGGATTGCGCCCGTCACACTTGATGATCTTCAGATGCCGGAAGCCGACGAAGTTATCGGCCACATCCGGGTTAGCCGTCTGCTCAGTCACAGGGACAGAAATCCCGTACCGATTGTTCTGGATGACGAAGATGACCGGCAGGCGCTCTCGCGAAGCCCCGTTGACAGCCTCGTAGAAGAAGCCCTCCGAGCAGGCTGAATCCCCACCGGAGTAAATGGCTATTTCATCCCCGCCATACTTTCTGATAGCCCGGGCAACGCCGACGGCATGCTGAGCGTGGTTGCCCGTCGTAGAGGAAACATTCTGAATCCGGAGAGCAGGCTTGGCAAAGTGGTTACTCATGTGGCGCCCTCCGCTGGCCACGTCAGTATCCTTGCTGAGCCCGTTGAGAATGATCTCCTCCGGTGTAATACCTGCAGCTAAGCACGTGAGCAAATCTCGGTAGTACGGAAAGAGGAAATCCTTCCCCGGGCGGAAGGTCACACCAATGGCGAGCTGAATACCATCGTGTCCAGCAAAGGGGGCATGGTATGACCAGCCCTTGCCGATACGGAGGTAGTACTGAGCCCGCTCGTCCAGCCGGCGCCCCAAGTGGACAAGCTGGTACCACTTCAAGACAGTTTCTCGGTCGAACCCTGTCAGATCAAAGGGTCCATAGGGATCTGGCTGCCGTGTAGGGTGAGCATCCCGTGCCTGCGACGTCTTCGTTCGGCGAGTACCTGCAGTAGGCATAGTCTCTAGGGTGAGCGGACAATTGTGGGACCTGTCAGAACTTTCTTGCGAGCTCGAGGTGCGCGAACAGCTTGCTGGGTCACAAAGGTCAGCCATCCGTATGGGTCGTCGCCCTCGCGCACAACGCGGAAGAAGCACTCCTGCATCCGACGCGTAATCGGTCCAGGGACACCGGAACCGATAGGGATACCGTCGACAGAACGCACGGGGATAATCTCAGCAGCTGTACCAGTCAGGAAGAGCTCATCAGCAGCATAGAGCATCCCGCGCGGGATATCCGTCTCGACAACTGCAATGCCCTCTTCACGGGCAAAGGTCATAATGGTCTGCCGCGTCACGCCCGGGAGAATTGACGCCGACAAGGGGGGCGTGTAGAGTACTCCATCCATGACCAGGAAGATGTTTTCTCCGCTCCCTTCACTGACCATCCCGAAGACATCTAAACTGATGCCTTCGGCATACCCATGACGTGTTGCCTCTATGCGAATAAGCTGGGAGTTGAGATAATTCCCACCGGCTTTTGCCATTGCCGGCATAGTGTTGCTAGCGATGCGCTGCCACGAGCTCACCCCGACATCAACCCCGCGCTGGGCCGCCTCCTCTCCTAAGTAGGCTCCCCACTCCCACGCAGCGACAGCTACCTCGACAGGACAGTTCAACGGATTCACGCCCAAATCCCCATAGCCCCGATAGACAATCGGACGGATATAACACGCCCGCAAGCCATTACGAGCAACAACAGCTACGCATACATCGGCCAGCTCCGCAAGGCTATAGGGCAACTCTGTGTGGTACATCCGGACCGAGCGCTCCAAACGCCGGAGGTGATCATGTAAGCGGAAGATAGCTGTCCCGCGACGCGTGGCATACGCACGGATTCCCTCAAACCAGCTAGAGCCATAGTGGACAACATGCGAGAGCACATGGATACGTGCGTGCGCCCACCGCACAAAGCGCCCATTCATCCAAATGTACCGAGCAGGCTTCAGGGGCATCACCTCCTCAATGCGTTGTCGGACTTTCCTCAACCTGGAGGCGCTCTTGGAGTAGCTGCGTGACAAGGCGCGGATTAGCACGCCCCTGCGAACGCTGCAGGACCTGTCCCACCAGGAACCCAAGGGCGTTGGTCTTACCGCTGCGATACCTCCCGACGACATCGGGGTGTTCGGCAACGACTTGCTCCACAAGCTGGCGCAGCCAGCCCACATCGGAAACCTGGCTCAGTCCACGCTCGGTGATAATGGCACGCGGAGCTTTGCCCGTCTGCACCGCCTCAGCAAACACCTCCTTAGCGATGCGACTACTGATCACCTCCTCAGCATAGAGCTCCACAACTTCCGCCAGATGTTCTGGCGGGAGGGGTATTCGGAGCTCTTTTGACTGCTGCTCCCCGAGGAGACGCAACACTTCGGTCATGATCCAGTTACTCACCAACTTATACCGCTCCGGCGAGGGCTGACGTAGTGCCGCGCAACAGGCCTCGAAATAGTCAGCAACCTCCCGTTCCTCACACAGCACACCAGCATCATAGGCAGGGAGCCCATACTGAGTTATGAAGCGCTGCTTGCGCTGCAACGGTAGCTCGGGTAAGGCTGCCCGGACTCGCTCAATCCATTCATCAGAGACAACCACAGGGACTAAATCAGGTTCGGGAAAGTACCGGTAATCATGGGCCAACTCTTTCGTCCGCATTGGCCGGGTCTCTTGTCGCAGAGCATCCCAGAGTCGAGTCTCATGCTGTACTTGCCCCCCTGCTTCGAGTATGGAGATATGCCGTTGGATTTCGTACTCCAAGGCCTTCTCTAGGTTGCGGAAGCTGTTCAAATTCTTGATCTCCGTCTTTGTGCCAAGACGCTGCTCGCCCCGAGGCCGTACGGAGACATTCGCATCGCAACGTAGCGATCCCTCCTCAAGATTGCCATCGCAGATACCCAAGTAGCGCACCAACTGCCGAATCTGACGCATGTAGTGGTAGGCCTCCCGAGGTGACCTCAGATCGGGCTCACTGACAATTTCAATGAGCGGAACCCCGCATCGATTCAGATCAACCAAGGTGTCCACGTCCACATCGTGGATAGATTTCCCCGCATCCTCTTCCATATGGATCCGGGCGATACCAACGCGCTTGATGGTGCCATCATCGAGCTCAATGTCGATCCAGCCGCCCGTACAGAGAGGCTCCTCATACTGCGAAATCTGGTAGCCCTTCGGCAGATCTGGGTAGAAGTAGTTCTTCCGCGCAAACAGAGAATGTCGCCGAATGGTGCAGTGGGTAGCTAGTCCAATGCGCAGTGTTAACTCGACCACCTGCCGATTCAATACCGGCAGGGCTCCAGGATGCCCCAGGCAGACCGGACACGTATGGGTGTTAGGCGGAGCTCCAAATTCGGCCGAACAGGCGCAGAAAGCCTTCGTCTGCGTCTTTAGCTGAGCGTGAACCTCTAACCCAATGACCGCTTCGTACCGGGGTACCATTGCTCTTTCCAGCAAGCTGAGCAAACTTACGAAAAAGCCCATGGAGCAATGGCGACACTCCCTCTTGCACTCTGCGAGCAGAAGAACTATCGGGCGAACGTCTCTACCTTTGTAAGCTCCCTCTGTCGATGGCTGAGCGGCGCTTCGTCATTGGAGATATACACGGCTGCATTCGGAGTCTGGAAGCCCTGTTACGCCTTCTGGCCCCCAGGCGTGAGGACGAACTCTTTTTCCTAGGAGACTACATCGACCGGGGACCTGATAGCAAAGCCGTTCTCGATCTCCTCCGGCAACTGCAGCAGGATGGATATACGGTAATGACCCTGCGTGGCAATCATGAACAGCTCCTGCTTGAAGCTCATGTGTCAGCCGCTTCGTTCCGTCTCTGGCTTCTCAATGGTGGAGCGGCAACCCTTCGGAGCTTCGGCATCACGTCTCCACACCACCTGCCAGCAGAGTACACTAACTTTTTAGCTGCTACCCCTCTTTACATTTCTCTGGACGTTGCTGTCCTCGTCCATGCGGGGCTTAACTTCGATCTCCCTGATCCCTTTGCTGACACGGAAGCCATGTTATGGGACCGCAGCTTACGGGTAGATTCGGCCAAGCTTGGCGGGCGTCGTCTCATCGTAGGACATACGCCCATGCCTCTCTCCTTCATTCGTCAGAGCCTCTCGCAAGACAAGGTCTTCCTAGACGGCGGGTGCGTGTACGGACGTGCCTCCGGATACGGCTACCTATGTGCCCTCGAGCTCTCCAGCTGGGAGCTGATTGTACAAGAACATGTGGACTCGTCTGTCACATGGCTCTAATCTTAAGCTATGGCTTCAGCAAACATTTCGTGGCGCCTCTTCATCGGATGCTTCCTCCAGAGCGAGGCTCTCTTGGCTGCATACGAAGACGTTTTCCAGACGTGTGCCCCCCTCTGCCGTGCAAAATGGGTAGAACCGCAAAACCTACACTTCACGCTCTTTTTCCTGGGCGACGTACCGCAGAGCCGCGTCCCAGGAATGCTCCAACATTTAGCTCCCCTGTTCCACGTTTACCGCTCCCCGCTATTGGTGACTGGCATTGGCGTCTTTCCTCACTGGCATGCACCTCGTGTTCTCTTCTTCCGGCTGGAAAATCCTGACCAGCAACTCCAGGTCGTCTATAAACAATTCCGGGAAGTCCTCTCTTCGCTGAAGCTGGCCCCAGAAGAGCAGCACCCCTTCGTCCCCCATCTGACTCTCGCCCGCTTGAAGGCTCTACCCTCACCAGCTCTTTTTCGGGAGCGCCTTTCACCTTACGCGAACAAGCTCTTTGCTCAGTTCGAAAGTTTCCAACCTGTTCTGGTGCGGAGTACTCTAACCCGGGATGGGCCAGTCTATTCGGTGCTCTCTGCGGAATCGCCTGGATGAGTGCGCCGTAGGAAGCGAAGCAGGGCATCTGTTAGAGGGGTTGGGGTAAAGTTCCAGACCATCTCAGCACGAGCCCAGCGCAAGCCTGCATAGCGCGGGCGTGCCGCACGGTCGCGATAGAGTTCTACTGCTGGCACAGGTCGCAAGAGACTCTCGGGGAGTCCGGCAACGCGGAAAGCACTCTGCAGGAATTCATACCGGCTCTGCCAGCTCCACCCTCCAACGTGGAAAATACCTTCGTGGCGAATTTGGATAGCACGAAGGAGAGCCTTTGCTAAGTCATCGACGAAGATAGGGTTGGTAAACACGTCCTGTGCTACAGCGATTGGTTGGCCTTCCTGTACCTTTTGCATAGCCCATTGCAGGATATCCCTGCACCACGGAGCTGGGGTTCCGTAAATGAGAGTTGTCCGAATGATCGTAGCCGATGGGACAGTGGTCTGACAGAGGTTTTCCGCCGCCAGCTTGGTCCTGCCATAGTAGTTAATCGGGTCGGGGCGTTCGTGTTCGGCATAGGGGCCGCTAGTACCGCTGAAGACGTAGTCAGAGGAGAGTTGAATCAGATGAGCCCCGAGAATTCGGCAGACAGCCGCTAGGGTGCCAACGAGTTCAACATTGAGCTTCCAGGCTAACTCCCTATTCCGTTCACAGAGATCGACATCGGTGAGAGCAGCTGTGTTGACAATCACCTCTGGTTCCCACTCTAGACATACGTTCCGCAGAGGTTGCCGTGCATACCCCGGAACAATGTAGATGGGATATCCGTGTATCTGCCGTGGCTCTCCTGTGCGGTGCGAAATTACCCGTACCTTCCATAGATCGTTCTGCCGACGCAGTTGTCGAAGAAAGGCTTCAGCGGTTTTGCTCCGTGCTCCAACGACGAGAATCCGCATTTGCCACTATGGGGATTGTAGCACGCTCTTAGCGTAGGACACACTGGCAGACCCTGAGCTTCCTCCCCAAATGTGACAAACTGTCACCCCTACTTCCTCCCTTGCCTCCTTACTACACCATGTGTTTCACGTGGAACGCCTGCCATTTATTGCAGATACAGGGTCAGGACCGCAATATCCGCCGGGGAGACCCCCGCAATGCGCGCAGCATGCCCAAGTGAACGTGGGCGAATTCTCTGCAACTTCTCCACAGCTTCTGCCGATAGTCCCCGCACCTTTGCGTAATCGAAGCCCTCGGGGATTGTAATGTCTTCACTCTGCGCTAAGAGCTCTGCTTCTCGCAGCTGGCGCTGGATGTAGCCCTCATAGCGCAATTCTACCTCTGCTTGCCGAATAACTTCAGGTTCTCGGAGTGCCCACGCATAACGACCGTCATACCACTCAAGAAGGGCGCGAAGCTCCACCGTAGGGCGCCGCACTAGCTGAGCAAGCGGAACAGATTCCTCTAGAGGGACCTCTCCACAGGCTGCTAAGAAAGAATTGAGCTCTTCGGGGACGGCCCGTGTCGCTTTCAATTCTGCCAACAACCGGCGGAGTAACTCTTCTCGAGCCAGCATCCGCTCGTACGTTCGAGCATCGATGAGGCCTAAAGCATAGCCATATCGCATTAACCGCCGATCTGCGTTGTCCTGGCGCAAGAGGAGACGGTACTCTGCTAAGGAAGTAAACATGCGATAGGGCTCGTCAATGAGCTTGGTGATAAGATCATCGATCAATACGCCGATATACGCTTCCGAACGGCGCAATATGAAGGGACCTTCCCCACGCACAGCGAGTGCAGCGTTTATACCAGCAATTATGCCCTGCGCAGCCGCCTCTTCATATCCCGAGGTACCGTTGATTTGACCTGCAAAGAAGAGTCCGCGAACAGCTTTTGTCTCCAATGTGTGGGAGAGCTGCCAGGGATAGAAATAGTCGTACTCTACTGCATACCCTGGCCGCAGCAGTACGGCCCGCTCCAACCCAGGAACACTGCGGATACCCTCTTCCTGTATCTCCTCAGGCAAGCTCGTGGAAAAACCGTTGACATAGATAGAGTTGCTCCACAAGCTCTCCGGTTCAAGAATTAGACGGTGCGAGGTCTTATCGGGAAAGCGTACGATTTTGTCCTCAATAGAAGGGCAATAACGCGGCCCACGTCCCTTGATGAGCCCTGTGAACATAGGGGAACGATCAAAGCCACGACGAAGAATCTCGTGTGTCCGTGCCGTTGTATGGGTGACGTAACATACGATACGGTTCCGCACCGCGGATGTTCGGAAAGAAAAGGGTTGTGGCGGCTCATCTCCGTAGCTTGGCTCCAATCGTGACCAGTCAATACTTTCGGCAGCTAAGCGCGGCGGGGTACCGGTCTTAAGACGTCCCCGCTGCAGCCCGTAGGCCTCCAAGAGCTCAGAAATTTTCTCTGCAGGCGGTTCTCCCATCCGCCCGCCTTGTAGACAGCGGGTTCCTATCCACATGACAGCATTCAGAAAAGTTCCCGCACACAGAATAGCTGCCCGGGTCAAGAGAGTCTCTCCCGTTGCTGTTCGCACCCCATAGACCCGATCGCGTCGTACAATTATTTCTACAACTGTTGCGGCGATGATGTCCAGGTTTGGAGTCTCGAGCAGCAGTTCTAGAGCATACAAAGGGTAAAGGCGCTTGTCGTTCTGAGACCGCAGCGACCAGACTGCTGGTCCCTTGGAACGATTGAGAAGCTTGAACTGTAACCCACTCCGATCGGCCAAAATCCCCATAACCCCACCGAGAGCATCGATTTCTTTCACGAGATGCCCCTTTGCTGTGCCGCCTACAGCCGGATTGCAGGAGAGACGCCCAATAGCTCTAATGTCCATAGTTAGCAGAGCAGTACGACATCCCATGCGAGCAGCAGCAGCTACTGCTTCAATCCCCGCATGGCCTCCACCGATAACTACTACGTCATACCTTCCTTCCCCCCGTCGCACTATCCGTCCCATTTCGTTGGTGTTTCACGTGGAACATCTACCCCACGGTAGCACGCGGTTAACCATGTTAGCCATTCCACCGGACAAATACTCCGGCAACATCTCACTTACCAATGCAGAAACGGGCAAAGATCGTATTGAGTACCTCTTCCTTCCACGTCTCACCCATGAGGTCACTCAGGCGTTGGATAGCCTCCCGAAGATCCGCTGCGATGAACTCCCCCGACAACCCCAGCCGCAGTCCTTCACATGCTCTCCCTAGAGCGGCAGCAGTCTCGCGGAGCAAGAGCGCCTGTCGAGCATTGACGAGTGCATCGACCCCCAGATCTGAGCTCACCCGTGCTTGCTCGCCAAGCCATTGACGTAACCCCTCTATTCCATCCCCTCGGAGAGCAGAAACCCAGAAGACCGGCACACCTGGCTCTACAGCACCCGGCCTACCGTGACCGTCGAGCAAGTCGATTTTGTTCTGCACATATGCATAGGCAGCGTCGGGAAAGCGACGCCGGAGCTGATAGAGCAGCGTGTAGGAGTGCTCCACCCCTTGGGTGACGTCATTAACGACCAGCAGCACATTACACTGCTGCACAACCTGTTCGGCTAGGGCAATTCCCTCTAGTTCTACAATGTCTTCCGTTTCCCGGAACCCAGCGGTATCGATGAGGCGCACGGGGATACCATGTATCAGAAACCCTTCCTCCAAATAATCCCGGGTTGTACCGGGAATTGGACTCACAATTGCTCGACGCCGCTGGAGCAGTGCATTGAATAGAGAGGATTTGCCAGCATTGGGATAACCCACACATCCGACGAAGAAACCGGAGCGCAGGATCTCTGCTGCCCGATAAGAGTCGGCCAATTGCTTACACCACTGGGTTGCCTCCTCCAGACGGGTTCGTACATCCTCAGGCGAAACAAAGCTCACCTCTTCTTCAGCAAAGTCGAGTTCCAATTCTACCAGTGCCGCTATCTCGATGAGCTGCTGGCGCAAATCTCGCAACTGTCGGGTGAGTCCACCGACGAGCTGACGTGCGGCAAGACGAGCCCCAGGCACTGAAGTCGCATAGATTAGATCTGCTATCGCCTCAACCTGCACAAGACTCAGTTTGCCATTCAAAAAGGCTCGCTTCGTAAACTCCCCTGGCTCGGCCAGACGCGCTCCCGCCTCTAAGAGAGCTTCAATGACGAGCTCGGCTACCACTACCCCACCATGGCAGCCAAATTCCACGGTATCTTCGCCCGTATACGAGTGCGGTGCTCGAAACACCGACGCCGTAACCATATCGACAAGGTGTTCCCCTCGGAGGAAACGTCCATAGTGAATCGTGTGGCTCGGAACCTCTCGCAGGGGGCTCTTTCCACGAAAGCAGCGATCAGCAATCAGGAAAGCTTCCGGTCCAGAGAGACGTACAACGGACAGCCCCCCAACGCCAGGAGGGGTCACCAGTGCACAGATAGTATCTCCGCGATGCATTCCGGAAAGGGCAGAGCCGATACCGGTGGAGTGCTACTGGAGATACGAAAAAAAGCTCTCCATTAGTGTGCCTTCATTCGTCTCTAAGCTCGGCACTCATGTTGCTCCCACACTTCCACTACGGACAGGTGACCTCGACGAACACCGTTGCGCTCGAGCTACTGCGCAGGTATCCTGCCGTTTTTGTCTCTGCTCTCTACCAAACCCACGGACGTGGGCGCCACGGCCGCTCATGGTTTGGGGAGCATGGCAAAAACGTCTACTGCACGATCGGCCTGCGACAACCACGCAGAACCTCTCCAGTTATCGCACACCTTGCGCTCGGCGCAGTCGCTGTATGGGATACGGTAACAGGTCTGACCGGGACGAGCTCAATCTTCCTCCTGAAATATCCCAACGACCTCTTGGGACGATGTCCTGACGGAGTCTGGCGCAAACTATCCGGAGTGCTGGTAGAACACACCACGGTGGAGGGACACAGCGCTTTCCTCATTGGCATCGGCATCAACGTTCAGCAAAGGACATTCCCACAGTCCCTCGCGGCCGTGGCTACCTCTCTTGCCTTGCTCGGCTTTGAGCTCACCCCCGAACAAGTCCTCTCCCGTCTCAAGCAGCTGCTTGAGGGGCTCTGCGACCGCCCCCCGGAGGAACTGCTCAACCGCTGGCGAGGACTGTTGCAAGTGGAGGGACGTCTTATGTATATCCAGGGGAAGCCAGGTCTATGGAAAGCGATTGCACTCCACGACGACGGTCGGCTTGAAGTTGAACAAAAGGGCGTACGGCTTATGCTCACAGATGGGGACTCGATCCGCTACGTCCTGGCTTGATACGTTTGCAGCTGCATTCTGTGAGTTTGGGAACTCACGGCTCAAGCTCTATTGGCAGCAGCAGGTGTTTACCCTCAGCTATGCCCAGGATACACAATGGGCCGATCGAAGCGCTGCACTTCTGGCCGCCTCCCCGAGTCCCCTGCTCCTTTTTATTGCCACTGTAGCTCCACAACGCACGGCGGTACTGCTCTCCAAACTCCGACAGCAGAGCGCTGAATGCTTCGTCTGTTGGCTGCACAACCTCCTTCCGCCGAGCAATCCGTTGCTCCCGTATGAAGGTGTCCATGGTATTGGGATAGACCGCCTGTTGGGGCTTCTCGGAGCGCGTCGCTCCTTTGCCCCACCTCTGATGACGGTAGACTGCGGAACAGCTATCACAGTCAATGTTCTCTCAGCCGATGGGCGGTGTCTAGGCGGGGCAATCTTTGCCAATACAGCCCTGCAAATACAGGCTCTCGCAACAGCTACAGCCCTCGTACCAGCCGTGCCTGCGCCCTCCAACGTTACCCTGCGCATCGGGCAGACAACGCAAGAGGCCCTATGGAGTGGAACCTTTGCAAGCGTACTCGGTGGAGTTCAACACCTTATCGAGAGCTTCAGTGCACAGCTTTCGTATTCGACTCCCCCAGCTGTTATCATCACCGGGGGTGGAGGTACTCTGCTTACAGCCCCCCTGCAACAGTGGTGGAAGGGAATGGTATCCTACAGGCCCTACCTCGTGCTCGAGGGAATGCAAATGCTGGTAGAGCAGTGCGCTCCGGAGGAGCTTCAATTGCATGTACAACCGCTTGAGGCTGTAACGGAATGAAACGTTGGCTTGTTCTCGTACATGGCGGAGCTGGAGAAATCGGAGAACTCTCACCTGCACAGGAGCACTCTTACCGCCGCCAGTTACGCAGAGCAGTAGAACAAGCTGCCGCTATCCTGGATTCTGGGGGACGAAGCTTAGAGGCCGTCACTGCAGCTGTCCAGGCGTTGGAGGAATGTGCTCTCTTCAATGCCGGGCGGGGGTCTGTACGCAATCGGCAGGGGATCGTCGAGATGGATGCAGCTGTTATGGATGGAGCATCCCGTCGTGCAGGGGCTGTTGCCGCAGTACGATCGTTGCGCAATCCTGTCCTAGCTGCCCGCCTTGTAGCCGAACGCAGCCCCCACGTTCTCCTCGTCGCTGATGGAGCTGAGGCATTTGCTGTCTCGCATGGAGCCGTGCGTGTGACCCCAGAGTACTTCACCTCCTCCTATTTTGGCTCAGCCGAGGATACTGTGGGGGCGGTGGCCTTAGATGTGGAAGGAAATCTTGCAGCCGCTACGTCGACAGGTGGCACGGCAGGGAAGCTCCCCGGACGCGTCGGAGATAGTCCACTGATTGGGGCAGGAACTTACGCTGACAATCGCTCCTGCGCTGTCTCTACAACGGGGACGGGAGAGCACTTCATCCGTACGGTAGCAGCCTACAGTATCCATGCCCGGCTTCTGTGGGGGCGCCTGAGCCTGGAAGAGGCTGCGCGCCAGGTACTCCAGGAAATTGATGCCCTGGGTGGGACCGGCGGCCTCATCGCTCTCGATGCTGCTGGCAACGCCGTAGCGCTTTGTACAAGTCCGGGCATGTACCGTGCGATGGCAAGCTCCGATGGTCGCATTCTGACAGCAATCTGGCGCGAGGAGCCCTGGCAAGAGAGTTAAAATCGCACCCACAGCCGGATCCCAAGAGCCGAACTCGATACCCTCTGGCGGAATATCCACCCCAGGAGGGATGTCGTCGTCAGCTCTACTGCGGTCTGAAAGCCCTCCAACGGCAGGATCCACCGCAGGCCCGCCGTCACACGAGGCTTAGTCTGCTGGCTCCATATACCCCCGAGTCCAACCCACGGGAGCCATGGGCGTGGAGAGGACCAAAGCAAGCCACTCCCCCAGGAAAACCCTTGAGAGCTCCAGGATCGCTTGGCTCGGTAGCTGAGCTCTCCCGAAAGCCAAATTGGCACCCCTTCGACGAAGGCAGAGAGCGCAACGGCTCCCCCAATGCGTAGGTGAACAGGCATCCACTCCGTCACTACGATAGCCTGCCTTGCCGGAGTATAGCGGGAACTGAGCCGTACAGCCGCACTGCCGAGCAGCCCCGTGACTGTATCAGCCTCGATAGCCACATGGAGCTCTGTCACTTTCCAGCGCAGTACCCCCAACTGCTCCAACGATAGCCCTATGGCAGCTGCCTCCACACTGTCGTGCCTGTACCAGCTCCAGCGCATCCCAACACTGAGCCCAGCTCCCCAGCCAGTTGAGGGAGCAAAGCCAGTCAGAGTTGCCAGCCATGAGGCAGGAACACGCGACAGGTGCCAGTCCTGTAGACCCTGTAAGGCCCAGCTTACAGTGCTGTCCCACAAGGTCGGGACAAACGGCACAAGGTAGAACCAATTCTCGGAAGCCTGCTCCACATACGCATGACCACGGTAGAGATGCACCGCAATTCCCCCAGTCAATACGCCCTCGTGCCAGGGAGAGGCCGTATCTGCCACGAGCACAGTGCGCCAAATCCTCCGAGCATATGCAGCAGTTGCTACCGAGTAGAGGCGGAGCGCAGAGAGTCCTCCGCGGAGCTCGATCGTATCGGCCCCGAGGATGTTCTGTTGAGCAACTTCGGTACTGCCCCGCGGCAATTGCCAGCGGCACCACAGCTGGGTTCCCACAGCTAAGCCAAGAGCATGCTCTGGGGCTGGACGCCAGAGTATCCCTAATACCTCGCTTCGCCCATGAAATGAGACAGGCTGCTCTTCGAACGTGCTCACAAACTGCACCCACTCTTCCTTCCCCAAGCGCCGACGCTGCCGCCCAGAGGGCGTCTGAACGCCACCGAAGTAGAAAGAATATTGCCGGAGCGTCAGACCGCACATCTCTGCTCCAAAGGCTGGGAGTACCACCTCCCATCGGCCTACCCCCTGGAGTATTCCTGCCGGATTACTCCCCAAAGCCTCTGCTCCCCATGCACTGACACCGAGGGTACCGCCCTGCGCCTGCCCAAAGTACTGGGCCCAACTCGAGATACAACCTCCAAGAGCCACAATGACCCATACCATCGCAGCCTCCTGAGCTTACGGTGCTACCAACTCTACCCGTACCATTGCTCGCAGGTGAATGTAGTCCGATGTCCGAATACGCACGTACTGTTGCGCCGTCGTCCACGCCACGAGCTCGACCGCAACACTATTTGCCTGCAGTACTGCGGGAATGTGTTCGGGTCTGAGCTCAAAACGTTGGAGTGTATGCTGCTCGGACACCGCAATGCCGGTTGCACCAACTGGAGCGGCACCAAAGGCAAGGTGCCCCTCTAGCGGAACTCGCACAATGCCCAGAGAATCGAGGAAGAGGAGAGCAAGCTGCAGGGAAAGTGGGAAACGATTGCGAGCCTCCACGACAACTTCGGCTCGCTGCACTTTCTGCCCCTGCCGCCGTAGGGACTCCCCACCCACCCACTCCCACGTGCGCTCATATCGCAACTGCTCCACTCGCACGCGCACGGGAATAAGCAGCTGTACTGTCCCTCGGATCTGACTCGTATCGGCAAAGGCCCACGTACCACTCTCCTCTGGGACAACGGTCCACCGGAAACGAACTAAGCGTGGACGAGCCGTCAGACGCACGTCCGTATAGCGCAGCTCCCAGCGGCTCAGCTGTCCTACGAAGCTTCCCCGCTCCCACCGCGCAGGCTGGATACGGTTCGGCGGCACCGGCAAGCGAGCCATCACAACACCATTGCGGTCGGCAATCTCTACTGTTCCCTCTACCTGCAGCCCTACAGCCGCGGTATTCTCTATCTCTACCCCCACGATGAGCTCGGCAAACTCCAGCTCTACCTGAGATAGAAGCCCCAGATTCCCCTGCAGCCATACCTCAGACTGGGCTTCCGCCTCAAAACTTACCACCGGAAGTCGACTCCCCCACGCAAACCCCAGCTGAAGTGTGTCCACCACAACCCGAACCGCTATCCCATGCTCTTCCCGCAGGAGGACTGGCTCTCCGGGCGATTCCACGGTCAAGAGCGCCCGGAGACGCAACACCCGTATGACTCCGGCATCGACAGCCTCTGGAACAAGGCGGATCGAACCCCGGAGGACAACCTCGTGCCGAACGGCACCCAAAGCCCCAATAGCCAATGCCCGCGCTACGGGCCTACCCTCCTGCTGAAGCTGCGGGAAGCTCCACTCCCCCCTGAAAGCGATGGGCAAGCCATTCTGAAGCTCCATATAGCCCACGAGCGTATGAAGCTCTCCCCCATTGAGCTCAGCCCCATGAGGGAGCGTCAGTTCTGCCACTACTTCTACTTGCCAGGCTGCAGGGAGAACGCGCATCCACTCCACCACAGCTCCTACCGGCTGCATGAACACCGAGAAGAGGCTCCCCGCTGTATAGGAAACCCGTTGTCCACCGCTCCCCGGCGAAGAGAAGGTGAAGAGCAGCTCTGTAGAGCGCGTTAGAACAACCCCTGCAAGGTCAATCTGGATTCGCCCTCCCGGATCCGCCACACCACCGCGCCGCTCCCCCGGAGGAACCACACTCTGGGTTGCGGTCAGAGGAAAGAACCACTCGCCATACCCAGGTGTGCGTACAACCATCCCCGTTTGACCGTACCCCGGCGCTGCCCCAATGGTTACCGGAACCGGATACCGATTCTCCAGTATCAACAGCAGGCTCCCCTCACGGTATGCCACCGCCAGCACGTCTTCCGGGAGTCTAATAGTGGAATCGACGGAGATCTCCCCCGTGGGTGGGACCACGGCCGTAGCTGGCGGCTCCGGCAAAGAGCTATTCACCGCGCGCAAGGGAAGCTGCAGCACAGCTTGCTCCCACCCTTCCACATGACGCCGTATGCCCTCGAGCTCGTTGAGGAGAAAGGTTTTCTCAAAATGCAATGTGCCGACTCTTCCCAGCTCTTCGGCAAGCCGTACTGGCGAGAGCGTCCCTTCGAGCGCCAACGCAATATTGCCCGTCCCCGCCTCTACCCGCACCTGGGTTGTGTCCTGGAGAAGATCCTGGAGCACAACGAGCGAGTCGAGTATCGGAAGCTGCACCGTGAGAGGAACTTCGGGTGGGAGGAAATGAGTTGGCATCTCTGAACATGCCCATATCCCAAGAGCAGCCAGCAGTATCCAAAGGGCTCGCATGGGGCTACCTCCTTCCTTCGCTCATAACTGTACCAGTTGTTGGAGTTCGGCGTCGCTCCCTACCCGGCCACGCTGGCGGAAATAGAGCATTGCTGTCGGACGCCAGCGAATGCGCATGCGCTGCATAATCTCCTCAACGGAAGCACCACTCTCTGCGAGCAGGATGCCAGCAGTGTGGCGCAAGGAAAAGGGGGTCAGGCGGAGGCGGCGCTCTCCCTTAATGTTGCTCTCCCGCAGACGCTGGTTGACGATTTCCCGAATTCCCCGAACGCTTATCCGCTGCCCGTACGCCCGCCGACTGTAACTCACAAAGAGAGGATCCTGCGGCGAGAGCTCCCCGCGAGCCTCGATATATGCGCGTACGGCCTCGTAAACCTTCGGTGGAATGGGTACTGCCTCATCTTTGGCTCTTCGGCCTTTGCCCTGAACGTAGATAATCCAGCGCTTTCCACGCCGATGGATATCCCCGACATCAGCCATCGCCAGCTCACGCTCGGAACAGGCACAACCGAGCATCATGAGCACAAGCGCTCGATCACGCAACCCGACGAGCGTGGTCGGCTCTATACTTTCCAGGAGCCGTCTGAGCTCAGCTGCTGTCAAAAAGATGCGGCTGTGGTGCTGAGCCCGCCGCGCCCCAGGGACCCGCCGTGCAGGATTCCGTTGCAGAAGGCCGCAATCGACCAAATACTGGCAAAAACGGCGGAGAGCCGTCATGTATGTGGCCACCGAAGCCAGCTCCAGCCTCTTGATGCGCACCAGATAGCGCCGATAGCGCTCGACATCTCGTGGGCGAAAGAAGAAATGCCGATCCCGCGTGAAGAAATAGGCAAACTCGCGCAGCGTACGCTTGTACGTCTGCTGTGTTGCCTCGCTCTTCTGCCGAGCCACCTCCTCTAGAAATCCCCCAATGTAGTCGAGCAATTGCGAGACTTTAAGCCGAACCGCCGGGAATTCCGCACTCGATGCGCCCGTCTGTGCCATCACCACAGCTCCGCAGCGGACCGCACAACGGAGAGCAAAGTACGCACTGCACTACCTCAGCCACATTAAGTTCGCACAGCCTTGTACGGCATCCACTCCCACACGAGCAAAACTCCCACTTTTGGGAGAATCACGCACGGTTCCAGCCGACGAGCGGCTCTCTCAGCGAACGAAGGTCCTCTCTGATTTTGCAAACGGCTCCGAGGCTCTCGCAGAGCTCCGGCAAGAGAGCAGACAGCCTCTCTCAGGAGGTGAGTTTTTCGGCAGCCATGCGCCCACTCCGTGCAGCGCTCTCAAGCGTACAGGGCAAACCTGTCTGTATCCAGTCCCCTGCAACCATGAGATTGCCCCACGGTGTAGTACCATCGGGCCGGCGTGCATGGAGCGCCGGGGTAAGGAGTACTGTGGCTCGCCGCTCCACCATGAGACGAACGTGGAGCAGCATATCAGGCCGAAAGGTGGGGATCCCTTCGGCAAAGGCTGCCAGAAGACGCTCCAGAAGGCGCTGCCGCGATAACTGGCACAGATGGTCCGCCGCACTGGTTACCAGCGCAACTGACTCAGCAGCAAAGCGAGTCGGACGCCGAAAAGCCCAGTGTAAGTCAGGATGGACAAAAGCACAGACTGGTGCCGGCAGAACGGGTTCCTTTAGCCAGAGATACGCCGTGATGATAGGCGAGTACCGGGCGTGGGTGAGGAATTCTGCATATGCTGGTACGGCACAGAGAGCCGGAGCCAAACGCAGCAGGCCCCATGGCGGCACAGCAAGTATGACGGCATCAGCTTTGAGGAGCTGACCCGTAGCTGTGTGAACAGCGCAAGCTCCTGCTGAGTCAAGCACAACGCGCGTCACCGGCGTCCTCAGGCGTAATTCTCCCCCATGCCGAGCAAGCCAATCGCCGATAGGCTGGAGCAACTCCAGCAAGCTGACGGCGGGGACAAAAAACGCACTCCCTCCCCACGCTGCCAGAAAGCCTTCCCGAAGTACGACTCGGAGCAGAGCAACGGCCGCCTCTTCCGGTGATGCATTCAAGGCCGAAAGGGTCAGGGGGCGCCAGAACGTTGCGACAAGTTGCTCTGACTGTCGGAAGCGCTGCAGAAAAGCTGCCACCGTCGAGCTCGCATCTCGATTGCCCGAGGCGATCAGCCACAGGAGAGCTCGCAAGAGGCGCAACCGCTCCGGAAATCCCACATCCGGCATACGACTAAGGGCAGCCACGAAACCGAGAGGGCCAGGGGCTCGCCCGGTATCGAAGAGAAAAGAGCCATCTCTGCGGCAGAAGAGGAAACGGAGTGCGTCACCAGGCCCAGCCAGGGAATAGGTATGAAGGTGCCGCAGTAGTGCGCCAAACTCCCGATAGGCCCCGATGAACACATGCTGCCCACAGTCGATGAATTCCCCACTCTGAACATCCCACACCGACGTTGCTCGCCCTCCGACAGCCGAGCGAGCCTCTACGAGTACAACACGCCATCCCCGCACAGTCAGATGCACAGCAGCACTAATACCGGCAACCCCGGCTCCCACCACAATAGCACAAGCCATCCTGCATTGCCTCCAACAGCGTCACGACTCCCCGTAGAGTGCACGAAGCCCTCTCTTTCGCCGTCTCCATACCTCCAAGCGCGGGCGTGGCGGAACTGGTAGACGCGCCAGACTTAGGATCTGGTGGGGACACCCCGTGGGAGTTCGAGTCTCCCCGCCCGCACACGGATCCGTCACACTCCCGCAACAGGTGTATCGTGGAATACCAACGCACACAATTAGCCGATTGCGAGTACGAACTGCACATCCGGATCAGCCCCACTGAAGCAGCCCCGGCAATCGAGGCCGCCTACGAGCGCGCCCGCAAAGATATTGCCATCGAAGGCTTTCGGAAAGGCCGAGCTCCTCTGGAGCTCATCAAACAGCGCCACGGGTCGCAGATCGAAGCCGAGGCCCTCGAACAGCTCGGACAACGCCTTGCTGAAGATCTCGTACGACAGTACCAGTGGGGCCTGCTCAGCGAACCCCAGCTGATCGACTTACAGCGTTCCTCCGACGAAATCGGCTTTACATTCCGCCTCTTCACGCTGCCAGAGCTGACTATCGAGCTCTCCGGGATCGTACTGCAGAAGCCTGTCCGCCAGATCAGCGATGACGAAGTAGAAGCCCAACTCGAACAGCTACGTCTCCAGCATGGCACTGCCGAGGAAGAGGTTGAAGAGATCACCGACTACTACCACGATGTCCACCTCCACTTCCAACCCGTCGACGCCGACACAGGTATGCCGCTTGTCGGGACAGAAGCTGAAGAGCTTACCGTAGCACTCTACGAACCAGACGTGCTTCCCGAACTACGGCAGCATCTCCTCCATGCTCGCCGCAATGACAGTTTTCTCCTGACGCTTCCGGGCAGTGCAGAACAGGGGCAGCCCGAACAGCCACCGCAGACATACCGCGTCACGGTCCGCTCTATCCGCCGTCTCCACCTTGCTGAGTTGAGCCCTGAGTTCGCCCAGCGAATCAGCCGGGGACGATTCCACACTGTCGATGAGCTCCGCCACTACATTCGGCAGGAACTCCAGCGCCAATGGGATAACCACGTCCACCGGCTCCTCCGCAACCAACTGGAAATTGAGCTTGCTCGGCGCTATCCCTTCACACCCCCGAAACCAATCGTGCAGCGCATTGCCCGTGACCTCGTCGAATCCCTCCAACGCGGTGAACTTCACGTTCCCAGCGAGTATGCCCGTCAAGGGGAGACAGGGATCTACCGTTTCATTGCCGAGCTCGCCGACCTCTACGCACGGCTCTCCATCCTTGAGCTCGTCCTCCTACGGCAGTATCAGATCCAGCTGACCACGGACGAACTCCAACAGCTGGCGCGCACGCTCAATATCTCACCCACAGAGCTCGAACGGCAGCTGCGTGAAGATCCCGAGCTTGCCTACGATATCCGGCGCCGCAAGCTCTGGCAAGTACTGCTCCAGCAAGTAGATGTGCAACCGGTACCCTATACGGACGATGCCCACTGAGCTCTCGACCCCTCCCCGCTCTGGGGAGCTTCTGTGGATCCACCAGCATCTGGTGCAGGGACAGCTCGTCCCTATTGTTGTCGAACAGACGAGCCGAGGTGAGCGAGCCTACGACATCTACTCCCGGCTGCTCAAAGAGCGCATCATCTTTCTAGGTTCCCCCATCGACGACTACGTGGCTAGCCTCACCATCGCGCAGCTCCTCTTCCTCGAAAGCGAAGATCCGAACAAGGACATCTACCTCTACATCAACTCTCCCGGCGGCAGCGTCACAGCCGGCTTGGCCATTTACGATACGATGCAGTACGTGCGTCCCGATATCTGTACCATTTGCATTGGGCTTGCCGCCTCCATGGCACAAGTTCTTCTCTGCGCCGGGACTAAGGGGAAGCGCTTCGCACTGCCGCATTCTCGCATTATGATGCACCAGCCACTCGGGGGGACTCAAGGGCGTGCAACAGACATTGAAATCTACACCCGCGAGATGCTCCGTATCCGCGACATGCTCTATGAGATCATCTCCCAGCACACAGGCCAACCCATCGAGAAGATCCGCCAGGACGCTGACCGAGACTACTACATGTCCCCCCAAGAGGCTCTCGAATACGGTATCATCGACCAAGTCCTGGAACGGCGTGCCAGAGACGGGCAACCTTCGGACGAGCGCTCATGAACGCCCCGCCCCGCTATCCTAACTTCCGCCCGGAAGAGCTGCGCTGCTCCTTCTGCGGTCGCTCATCGAGCGAGGTAACCAGCCTCATTGCCGGTCCAGATGTCTACATCTGTGATATCTGCGTGCAGAACTCCGTCCGTATCCTCCAGCAGAGCGCAGCCCAACGCGCTCGACGCCGCCTCTCCGAACTACCCAAACCGTCGGAAATCAAGGCCAAGCTAGACGAATACGTCATTGGCCAAGAGTACGCTAAGACGGTGCTCGCCGTCGCCGTTTACAACCACTACAAACGCATCCAAGCGCGCGAACTCCTGGGTAGCTTGGAGGAAGTGGAGCTCGAAAAGAGCAACATCCTGCTTGTCGGTCCCACCGGCACGGGCAAGACACTCCTTGCGCAGACGCTCGCACGCATTCTCGATGTCCCCTTCGCTATTGCTGATGCCACAACCCTAACGGAGGCTGGTTACGTCGGAGACGATGTCGAAACGGTTATCCTCCACCTCCTGCAGAATGCCGATTACAACGTCGAGCAAGCCGAGCGTGGTATCGTCTACATCGATGAAATTGACAAGATTGCCCGGAAGAGCGACTCCCCGAGCATCACGCGCGATGTCTCCGGCGAGGGGGTCCAACAGGCGTTGCTGAAGATCCTTGAAGGGACTGTGGCTGGCGTCCCGCCCAAAGGCGGGCGCAAGCACCCAGAACAACCTCTCATCTACGTCAACACGCGCAACATCCTCTTCATCTGCGGCGGAGCTTTCGAAGGAATCGAACGCATTATTGCCCGCCGCCTTCGCAGCGGAGGTATCGGCTTTACGGCCAAGCTGGCCGATCCGGTCGATACGGAGGACTTCTACGCCGTATTACGCCATATCGAACCCGATGACCTGCTCAAATTCGGTTTTATTCCGGAGTTCATCGGGCGCCTCCCCATCATCGTCCCACTCCACCCGCTCGATGATGCAGCACTGATGGATATTCTGACGCGCCCGCGCAACGCCCTGCTCAAGCAGTACCAGAAGCTCTTCCGCATGGAAGGCGTAGAGCTGGAGTTTACCTCTGAGGCACTGCAGGCCATCGTACAGCGGGCACGACAGCGAGGGACGGGAGCTCGCGGTCTTCGCGCCATCCTGGAAGAAGTTATGCTGCCTATCATGTTTCGGCTTCCAGATCTGCGAGACGTCCGACGATGCATTATCACGGTCGATACTGTGCAGAACGGCGCTGAACCCCTCTACATCCGTGCCTCCGAGCCAGAGGTAAGCTCAGGCTCACTGTTGTAAGCCTTCCTCGTAGCCCCGCACTTCGTCCTCCCAGTCCTCGCAATGGTAAGGATGCTGCTGAGGCTGAGGAGGAGCAGCCTTCTGCCCCTCCTTCAACGCCTTCAGAGCACGCTGTTCGAGAGCAGCCCGCAGCTGGGCATCACGCTGGCGCAATTGGGCATCGTGCTCACGATCAAAGTAGAGACGTCCGTCCACATAGGTCTGCTCCACAATAGCCGAGGAGGACAAGGGCACCTCGGACCAGAGGACCAGATCAGCATCCTTGCCTACTTCAATGCTCCCTACCCGGTGGTCAATGCGCAACATGCGCGCTGGATTCAGCGTAATGAAGGCAAGCGCGTGCTCTTCTGATACCCCAGACCTGACAGACTTACCGGCTTCTTGATTGAGACGGCGCCCCATCTCGGCGTCGTCGCTGTTGAGAGCAACTAGCACACCCTGTTCATGCATGATGGCCGCATTGTCAGGGATGGCATCGTAGACTTCGAATTTGTAAGCCCACCAATCGGAAAAGCTGGAGGCCCCAGCCCCGTGCAGCGCAAGCTCGCGGGCAATTTTGTACCCCTCCAGCACATGCGTGAAGACATTAATCCGAAAGCCGAACTCTTCGGCCAGGCGCATCAGCATGAGAATTTCGCTCTGTACGTAGGAGTGGCAATGCACAAGACGTCTGCCCCGGAGAACCTCCAGTAGCGCCTCGAGCTGGAAATCACGACGTGGAGGCACCGTGCGCTCGCGCTCTGCCGGTGATAGAGCCCGCCATCGCTTCCAGGCTGCCTCGTACTCAAGCGCTGCCTGAAAGGCGTCCCGCATAATTTCCTCCACCCCTAAGCGCGTCTGAGGATAGCGCCGCGTATAGCGATCGCCCCAGTTCGACTGCTTGACGTTCTCACCGAGAGCGAACTTAATGGTGGCTGGAGCATCTTCAACTTTCATCCCCTCAGCATCGGCTCCCCAACGGAGCTTGATGAGCTGGCACTGACCTCCGATGGGATTGGCAGACCCATGCAATATATGAGCGGCCGTAACTCCCCCGGCCAACTGGCGATAGATGTTGATGTCATCAGGGTTAATCACATCGCCGATCCGGACCTCGGCTGTTACGGCGTGGGTAGCTTCGTTGACTCCACCCTCGACGGCAATGTGAGAGTGCTCGTCGATAATACCGGGGGTGAGATGCTTACCCGTTGCGTCGATGATAGTATCGGCTACCAGAGGGAGACCGCGCCCGATAGCAGCGATCTTACCTTCCCGGATGAGGACATCGGTATTGCGCAGTATCCCTGCCGGTGAACATGTCCAAACCGTAGCATTGCGAATGAGCACAGTCCGCTGGGGCGGAGGCGCCTCTCGACCGAACGGACCATCGGGAAAGGTGCGCGGACCGAGGGCATACTCTCGCTGAGCCTCCCACACAGGTGGTCGAGGAGTAAAGAAGGAGTCGCGCCGAGCCCACCACCGCAGAGAGCGGCCATCGGGCAGCAGAGCTACCCCAGAAGCCGTTACACTATCCACCGTCCCACTAAAGCGAACAACCCCCGGCAGACCGAAAGTATCGGCCGGCAATGAGAAACGAACCGCCCTCCGCTGCTGGCTCCACCATACTCGCAAGCGGAGTGTATCCGCCCATGCGGTTACCTCCGGCGCACTGCGCTTGCCATCGATCCGTAAACGAAAAGGCGGCAGAACTCCTTGCGCAACCGTTACGCTCCATACCCCGCGAAGGTCAACCTCCGGTTCTGCTGCTACGGGGAATTCCTCTCCCGCTACGAAGACACTCCGAATCACCGTTTCCTCAGCGAATATGTCGCCGTCGCAGAGGAGGAGATTCGCCAGCTTGCCTTTCTCAATCGTGCCGACAACGTCTGCCACACCGAGAAATTCGGCCGGCACGAGCGTCAGCGCAGCGAGCGCCTTCTCCGGCGACAACCCCCGGCGTAGAACACGCCGAAGGTTCTCGAAGAAGTGGCGCGCTTCACTAAGCCCATGGCTTGTGAAGGCAAAGCGTATGCCCACGGAGTCGAGCCAGAATGGATTCTGCGGAGCGGCATCCCAGCGCTTGAGCTCCTCTAGACTGACATCGACAGCCTTCTCCGGGGTCGAGACATCGGGAACCTCAGGGAAGGCCAATGGGAGAATCAACCGAGGCCGTAACGGACTTAAGGAAGGCAAACGCCGATATTCGCGTCCGCTCCCCACGAAGAGGGCGGGTAAGGAGAACTCCTGCGCTAAGCGGATTGCCCGCAGCAGGGTGCGCTCATTTTCTGTCTCGATCACAAATGGTAGCCCGCGCTGCATGTCTTCAGCAAGCGCCTGCAGAGAGCGATTGATCTCGGACTGCTGCTGGTACGGGAAGCGCCGATATGCCTCCCACGCTTGCCGATACCACTGAGCATCACTGAGGGTCTGCCGGATGAGCGCAATGGCTCCCATCAGCGAACTCGGGTAGGGCGTGCGGGAATTGCCCTTCCGGAAGCCTATCCACTGCGCAACGGGAGCCCGAAAGACTATCTCGGCTCCCTTCCCTGCACGGGCTAAAATCAGCGCAGACCGTCCCCGGAAGATTCCCTCACGGCTACCAATGTGCACGAGTGCAAAGCCCATCTTCCGGAATTGCTCGAGCTGTTGGGGTTTTACTTCCAACCGCTCTTCTATCGACCGCTCCGGCCGTACGGCTTCATTCCAGTGAAGGGCTCCTTCCACGGGCGGAGTCTCCACCGGCGCTTCCCCTTCAGCCGCTGTTGGAGGCAGCGAGAGCTCCACGTATGGGTCTATGAAGGCCGGATACAGCCACAGCCCAGCACAGTCCCGTACCGTAGCCCCCGGCGGGATAGGAATATTCACCCCTATGGCCTCGATGCGTTCCCCACGCAGGAGCACTTGCGCCCGCTCAAGCTTCTGTCCCGGCCGAGGGATCACCGTCAGGTTCGTCAGCGCAAGATAGCGCACAGGCTTCTCCCGAATACCCTCGGCAGGACGTGTCTGGAGCACTTGCCCGAAAGCACCGACGCTACAGCTTACCACAAGCAGCCACCACATTCTGTCCTTGCCGATTGTGAGGACTCACGAAATTAGCCTTCTTGCTCGTCCATGGCTCCATGAGCGCGGAGTATGGTGGGGTTGATGTTGGATCTAGCTCGTGTGGGAGATGCGTACGTACCTCTTCACATCAGAATCGGTGGCCGAAGGGCATCCGGACAAGATCTGCGATCAAATCTCGGATGCCATCCTCGATGCCGTGCTTGAGCAAGATCCGAAAGGACGCGTGGCATGCGAGTGCTTTGCAACCACAGGGCTCGTCGTTGTGGGCGGGGAACTCAACACCAGCGCCGTCATAGACCTGCAGCCCTTGGTGCGGCAGGTCATCCGCGAGATCGGGTACACACGGGCAGAGTACCGTTTCGACAGCGAGTCATGCTGCATCATCAACGTTCTCAACCGCCAATCGCCTGACATCGCTATGGGAGTTGACCGGGGAGGAGCCGGTGACCAGGGGCTCATGTTCGGCTACGCATGCCGCGAGACCGCCGAGCTTATGCCTCTGCCTATCATGCTTGCCCATGCACTAGTGCGCCGCCTCGCCGACATCCGCAAGCGGGAGCCCCACCTCATGCCATACCTGCGGCCTGATGCAAAGTCACAGGTGACCGTCGAGTACAGTGACAGTGGGGAGGTTCTCCGCGTAGACGCCGTCGTCGTCTCTACCCAACACGACCCAGACGTCCATCCCGAAGAGCTCCAGCGGGATGTCATCGAACATGTCATTCGCGCTGTCATCCCAGAGCATTTGCTCGACGAACGGACCCGCATGTATATCAATCCCACGGGGCGATTCGAGATTGGGGGACCTCATGGAGATACTGGCTTGACGGGTCGGAAGATCGTCGTGGATACCTACGGTGGCCGGGCACCCCACGGTGGAGGAGCCTTTTCGGGGAAAGATCCCACGAAGGTGGATCGTTCCGGCGCCTACATGGCCCGCTACTTGGCCAAAAACATCGTGGCTGCAGGATTGGCCCGCGAGTGCACGATTCAGCTCTCTTACGTCATCGGCCTTCCGGAGCCGGTGTCCATTCACGTCAACACACACTGCACCGGCATAGTCCCCAGCGAAGTGCTCGAGCGCTTCATCCGAGAGAACATTGACCTAACCCCCCAGGGCATTATCGAGCGTTTTCAGCTGCAGCGCCCTATCTACCGGAAGACAGCCGTGTACGGGCATTTCGGCCGTCCTGAGTTTCCGTGGGAAAAGCTCGATCTGGTACCCGAACTCCAACGCTTGGCATAGAAGTCTCACAGCTCCGAGCTCCACTACCATGCCTGCCCATCCCTTGCGCCGTTCGCCCGAGCCTCTGGATGAGAAAGCCGGCTTCTATTGCGTCCGCGACCTTTCCTTAGCCGAAGAGGGTCGGAAACTCATCGAATGGGCAGAAGCACGCATGCCCGTGCTCATGGAGTTACGGCGCCGGTACAGCGTCAGCAAACCCTTAGCAGGCTACCGTATCGCTGGCTGCCTGCATGTTACCAAGGAAACAGCCGTTCTCATCCGCACCTTGATCGCTGCTGGAGCTGAAGTTGCCTGGTCGGGCTGTAATCCCCTGTCGACCAACGATATGGTCGCTGCTGCTCTCGCTGCCGACGGCGTTCGTATCTTCGCCTGGCACGGTAACACGGAGGATTTCTACTGGTGCATCGAGCGTACGCTCGACATCGAGCCTCAGCTCGTTCTCGACGACGGCGCGGATTTGATCACCACCCTGCACGAGCATCGGCCAGAGTTGGCCGCACGGCTGATCGGAGGCACCGAGGAGACTACCACTGGGGTCAATCGCCTCCGTGCCCGAGCCCGCCAAGGTAAGCTGGCCTTCCCCGTCATCGCTGTCAATGACGCCGAGACAAAGTGGGATTTCGATAACGTCTACGGCACCGGGCAATCGACCATCGACGGAATCCTGCGGGCCACTGCTATCATGCTGGCAGGCAAGACGTTCGTCGTAGCTGGCTACGGGCATTGCGGCTCCGGGGTTGCACGCCGTGCTCGCGGTATGGGGGCTCGAGTCATCGTCACAGAGGTCCGTCCTATTGCAGCGCTCAAAGCTGTCCTCGAAGGCTTCGAGGTCATGCCCATGGATGAAGCCGCCCGCCTCGGAGATATCTTCTGTACAGCCACCGGCATGCGCGATGTGATCCGAGGCCACCACTTCGAGCTCATGAAAGATGGCGCTATCCTCTGCAATACCGGCCACTACGACGTGGAAATCAATATCCCTGAACTGGAAGCCCTCGCACTGAGCAAACGTAACGTACGCCCGAACTGTACCGAGTACACCCTCCGCACAGGGAAACGCCTCTACCTCCTTGCCCAAGGCCGCCTCGTCAACCTCGCCGCCGCCGAAGGCCATCCCCCAGAGGTCATGGACATGTCCTTTGCCAATCAATTTCTGGCGCACCTCTACCTGGTTGAAACTGCTCGACGCGGCGAACACCTCCCCCCTGACGTCCTACCTATCCCAGCATCGCAGGACGAATTCGTTGCCCGCATGAAGCTGGAAACTATGGGCATCCGCATCGATGAACTGACCCCTGAGCAGCTCCGCTACCGTGACGACTACTTGGCGGGCACCTAATCTTACTCGGGCTTCCAGTACGCTAGTGCTCGCGGGAAGTGGACCAGTTGGAGCCGATCCGTCATGTGCGAGAGCGTCTCCGCAGCTCCCACGAAGAGGTATCCACCGGGCAAGAGCTGTTCGCAGAGTGCCTCCACAACTCGGCGGCGTACTTCCGGGGCAAGGTACAAGAGTACATTGCGGCAGAAGAGCACATCAACTGGCCCGACAGCACGCACGCTATCCTCATCGACGAGGTTCAGCAGCTGAAAGCGCACCACCGACCGGATCTCCGGCACCACTTCGTACTCCCCCCATACCTCCCGGAGATATCCCTTATACACCTCCGGCATTCCGTGGAGACTCGGAGCACGATAGCGCCCCCGTTGTGCCCGAGCAATGGCCTCTGAACTGAGATCCGTACCGAGAATCTCCACCGGTATGTGGGGAAAGACCGGGTGAAAGTCCCGGTGGACAACCATGGCCATCGAATAGGCCTCCTCTCCCGTAGCACAGCCAGCACTCCAGAGGCGCAAACGTCCCCGCTTGGAAGCAAGCTCGGGTAAAATCTGACGCCCTAAGGCGGCAAAATGCTCCGGAGTGCGAAAGAAATGGGTCTCAACGACCACAATGCTGTTGAGGAGCTCCTGATGTTCCTGCACCGTCTGCGGCGTGGCGCCGGTAATGTAGTCCAAGTACTCCTCAAAGCTCCTCAGACCGAGAAGCTGCATCCGGCGAAGCAGACGGACCTTGAGGAAGTAGCGGTGAGTGTCGGCAACGAAAAGACCGCTGAGCTGATAAATGAAGTCTCGCAAGCGGGCAAAGGTCTGCAGTCGTAGAGGTGGCTCCTGCGTTGCTGCTTCGGCAAAAGGGATAAATGCGTCCGGCGGCGTAAAGCGGAGCAACAGAACGGACATCACACGCGCTCTGCTTCTTCCGACTGAGACGGACCATCCTCAGCTACAGGCTCTAGGACAATCCGCATGCCATCGCTCGTGAAGCGCACCCCCAAGAGCTCCGAGGGCACCTGGTAGATCACCCCGTGGATCGATACAATGGTATCGGCTGGGACATTTTCACAGACCTCAATAATTGGCCGCTGCACTGCCACACCATAGCTCCGGAGCTCAATTTCCTGGAGCTGTTCGTGCAATTGACCATATTCCCTCTGCAGGCGCTGGACGTGCTCGGATAGCCGTCGATGTCGGTCTGCCAGGAGGGTCTCGAGCTCCTGGTGTACGAGCCGAAGCCGTTCACGGAGCTCCCGCAACTGCTGACGCCAATACTGCTGCTCCATCTGCTGCAAGTAGGGGGTCCCGATGGAGAGCATGAGAGCATTCTCCCCAAAGGCTCCCCGCAATTGTCGTACCCGAATGGACTCTCGGGCAACGACTTGTCCACCGAAGAGTACCGCTTCCTCGGCCTCAATCCGTGCTGCCTGCAGATTACTGAAGCGCGCTTCCGTCCGCAGGATGAGACGTTCCCGAGCCAGGACCATCGAGTAGACAGCTGAGTGGAGCACTGCATCCTTCAGTGCTACAACGACAGCATGCGAACACCACCCGGCGATCGTTACATTCCCCAATGCCACCAGGTGAGCGTTGTAGAGATCGGACTCACAGACGACGTCTCCCGTCGCAATCACCGACGCATTCTCGAGACGCTCCGGGATAGACAAGTGTAGCGCTTCGACCACTCGTACTTCTCCCGGCAGCACCTTGTCGAGCTTTTCTTCGAGCGCGCCTTCAGGTGTGGGCTCTCCGCGGATGTGGCAGAGCAAGAAGCGCTGAATATGCCCGAGGAGGTGCTCCGGGAGCTCGCGAAGGCTCATTGGAACTGCTTCGGGTCTATGTCGTACACCTTCAGGCGGTACTCTAGCTTGTCGCGCGTGATACGCAGCAGCTTAGCCGCTTTCGACACATTGCCCTTCGCATACCGCAGAGCTTGCTGGATGAGGTCCTTGATGATCTCATCGTAAGAAGCCCCATAAGGCGAAATGGCCAGGAAGTGCTCCCCCGGCGGCAGCTCGAAGCGCTTGAGCATGTCGAAGCTCTCCGAGGTCGGGCCAAACGTGCGTGTCCGCAGAAAATGGAGGGTCTCACGGGTGATAACCTCAGATTGCTCTAGCAACACGGCACGTTCGATGGCATTGCGCAGCTCCCGCACGTTACCCCGCCATGGATACGCCAGGAGCAGGGAGACCGCCTCCGGTGCAAATCCGGTAATACGCTTGTTGAACCTTCGGTTGAACTCATCGACAAAGGCCGTCGCCAGTGGGAGAATGTCCTCCGGACGCTCCCGCAGCGGAGGGACTGTAATGACAGCCACGTTGAGGCGATAGTAGAGATCCTCCCGGAATCTCCCTTCACGGACCATCTGCTCTAAGTCCCGATTGGTAGCCGCAATGACCCGGACGTCGACTTGAATCTCCTCCCGACCCCCTAAGCGGTAAAAACTTCGATCTTGCAGCACTCGTAGGAGCTTGACTTGCAACTCCAACGGCAGCTCCGAGATCTCGTCCAAAAAGATGGTGCCACGGTCTGCTAACTCGAACTTGCCGGGGTGGACCCGTTCAACGGCACCGGTGAAAGCTCCCCGCTCGTAGCCAAAGAGCTCGCTTTCGGCAAGCTCGCGCGGGATAGCCCCGCAATTGATGACCACAAACGGTCCCGAGGCCCGAGGAGAGTGCCGATGGATATAGCGGGCTAGAAGCTCTTTGCCCGTCCCCGTTTCTCCGACAATGAGCACGGTTGTATCGACCGCCGCCACGGTCTGTGCCAGTGCCAATGCCGAACGCAATCCCTCGGAGACAGCAATGATGTCATGGGGATGCTCCAGGCGCAACTGCTCCTCTAACAGCTGCACGCGACGGCGGAGATCATGATGGCGGAGAGCCCGCTCAATGGCTATCTCCAACTGCTCGATCTCGATGGGTTTGACGATGAAATCCTCCGCCCCAAGCTTCATCGCCCGTACGGCCATTTTGACGTCGCAAAAGGCCGTGATTACGATGACCGGGGTTGTGAATCCCTCTTCGCGCAGCTTCTCCAACACATCGAGCCCATTGTACTGCCCCAGGAAGATGTCCAACAAGACCAAATCAGGCCGCAGAATGGGAAACTGCTCGAAGACCGAGACCGGATCCTTTAACCAGTGGACCTTCCGATAGCGTCGAGCCAGATAGCTCTGCAGCGACGCCCCAAGCTGTGGATCGTCTTCGACGATGAGCAACGTGTAGTGCGCAACGTTCTGCTGCACGGGTGCTACACCCTTTACCATCCTGCTTCCCCTGCAGCTGGAAGACGAACAATGCACTGCGTTCCATGCCCCGGACGGCTCTCAATGAGCAGCTCGCCTCGGTGCTGAAGTAAGATGCGCCGAGCGATCGCTAAACCGAGCCCTGTCCCATGGGGCTTGCGGGTAAAGAAAGGCTCAAAAATGTGCGCCAGATCCTCCGGCGGGATCCCGACACCATCATCTGCGATGGAGACAACAACGTAGCGGCCCGAATCAAGCTCCTCATGAGTCGTGCTGAGCGTAATGCTTCCCTGCTCCTCGATGGCATCGGCAGCATTCGTGAGCAGGTTGACGAACACTTGTTGTAACTGACGCGCATCGCCGTAGACTGGTAGGGGCTCTGTAGCGTAATACCGGCGCAGAGTAACGCTCTTGCGGTACAGGAGCATCTGGATCAACTTCAAGGCCGCTTCGAGAATCTCATGCACGTCGTGGCGTTGCACAACCTGCGGAGCTGGTCTGGCAAAGTTGAGCGTGGTCTCAATAAGCTCGGCAATACGCTGAGCTCCCTGTAAGGCCATCTCAACCGAAGAGCTCCATGCAGCATCCTCTGGGATTGCACTCTTGACCACATGCAAATTGAGCTGTATTGCCGCCAGTGGATTTCGGATCTCATGAGCCACTCCGACCAACAGCTGCCCAAGGAGAGCGAGCTTATCGGTCAGCACCAACCGTTCTACCAGACCCTGCTCCTGCTCGGTGCCTAACAGGAGTATCCACAAGTATCCAGTTCCTCGGAACGAGGCCAGCCGCGCCTGTGCCTGTACAACGTGGGTGCGGCCATCAGGCAAGGAGAGCACCGCCTCGGCTCGGATGTGGCTTTCCGACGTCTTCTGCTGCAACAGTTTGTATAGCCGTCGGAATCCCGGCAGTGGCAGAGAGCGCAGCTGCTCGAGCGGAAGCCCAAGCATACGGGCAGCGGCTTCAGAGGCTTCCACCACTCTCCAATCCTCTACCCGGAGGAGCAGCCATGCCTGCGCCGCCTGCTCAAGGAGGAATCGATACCATTCCAGCTGATTTACACGACGACCACGCCCCATCACATCTTCCCGGTGCACCACTTCAGAGACGTCTTCGCTTGGCCAGGTACTGGCGCAAAACTCGATCAAAGGGCGTCGTGGTGTCCACGGGGAAAAAGTCTATCCCGTACTCAGCACATCCGGTCGAAAGGCGCCGTTGATGGAGCTCGAAGGCACGGCGATAGGCATCCCGCAGGAAGGAGGGATGAACCGCCATGCGGTCCCCTGTCTCCATGTCGCGAAACTCCGCCAGACGGCTCAGGTCGAAGGTACGCTCGACCGGTTCGAGCACCTGCAGGGCGATGACTTCATGCTTCTGTGCTCGCAGTCGCCGGAGAGCAGCGACACTCCGCTCAGCATCATCGAGGAAGTCGCTGATGACGACCACAAGACTGCGTCGTCGCAGACGTTCTGTAAGCTCGGCCAAAGCTACAGCAATGTCGGTCTGCCCAGCTGGTTCTGCCTGCTCGAGCAGTTCGAGTATATCCCGAAATTGGGATGCCCGGGCGCTCGGCGGGCGATAGGTGCGCAGAGTTGTGTCATAGAGCGCTATCCCGACCGCATCCTTCTGCCGAAGCAACAAGTAGCCTAAAGCTGCTGCGCACAGGGCTGCATACCCCCACTTCGGCATAGGGCTCTCGTAACGGAAGCCCATGGAGGCACTACAGTCGAGCGCAATCACCGTGCGTACGTTTGTCTCTTCCTCGAACTGCTTCACATAGAGCCGCTCTGTACGGGCGTACACTTTCCAGTCGATCAACCGCGGCTCATCTCCCGGCTGGTACTGGCGATATTCCGCAAACTCTACACTGAAGCCGTGGTAGGGCGACCGGTGGAGCCCCACCAGGAACCCCTCCACGACGTAGCGAGCACGCAATTCCAGAGAACTCAACCGCGTCAAGAGCTCCGGTTTGAGGCTCTCGCGCCAAGACGTCTCTTCACTATAGAGAGCCATACCCCTGCCTGCCTTAAGGAGACTATTCCGATGGGTTGGACACGACCGGCTTGAGAAGCCCAAGGTAGGGAGTTGCGTCCTCGAGCAAATCGCGCATCGTCTCCGTATGGATGTATCGGACAACCTCGTACAGCGACCCTGTCTCACGCCAGACCCTGAGCTGCCGATCAGCTCCGGTGCCCATTTCTAGGATGTTGTAAATGTACTCCACCTCTCGGCGGGTCCCAAGCTCATCGAGGACATCGTCGACAAACTGCAGGAGTTCACAGATGAGCTCTCGCGCCGGCAACTCCTGCTGCTTCCCAAAGTCGATGAGCTTGCCGTCCAACCCATATCGAACCGCGCGCCACTTGTTCTCCATGATGAGCGACCGGCGGTAGACGCGGAAGCTCATGTTCTTCTGGTACAGCGAGAATAACTTCGCTGCGATGGCCTGACAGAGGGCGGCCAAGGCAATTGTCTCATCAACCCGCATCGGCAGATCGCAGATACGGATCTCCAGCGTTGGGAAGAAAGGATGCGGGCGGATATCCCACCAGATCTTCTTGCCGTTGTCGATGCAGCCGGTGCGAATGAGGAGCTTGACGTAGTTTTCAAACTCAGCCCAGCTGGCGAAGAAATCGGGGAGGGCCGTTCGCGGAAAGCGTTCGAAAATCTTGGAGCGATAAGACTTCAGGCCCGTGTTCATCCCCATCCAGAAAGGCGAGTTGGTCGAGAGCGCCAGCACGTGGGGCAGGAAGTAGCGCATCACGTTCATGAGCTGGATTTGCGTCTCCCGATTCTCAATCCCGATGTGGATGTGTAAGCCGAAGATGAGCAGCGAACGCGCCAAGATCTGCATGTCCTCGACAATACCCAAGTAGCGCTCATCGGGATAGATCTCCTGCTCTTGCCACCGGGCAAAGGGATGCGTGCTGGCCGCACCGATGAGGAGCCCATTCTGGCGAGCTAAGTGGGCAACGATGGAGCGAATCTTGATGAGTTCCCAGCGGGCCTCCTGAATCGTCCGACACACGCCCGTGCCTACCTCCACGATAGAGCCATGGAGCTCTGGTTTGATGTGCTCATGCAACACCATCCGTCCCTGGGAGAGGAGCTCCATGCCGATATGGGAGCGCAGATCGAGGGTTTGCGGGTCCAAAATCATGTACTCCTCCTCAATCCCAATGGTGAAGCTCGGGCGCTCATAGGGATCGTACTCTTCTATCCGCGGGGTGACCTCCTCCGGCTTCATGGAAGGCAGAGCCGATGTGACACATCCTGCCCTTGAGACGTCTATTGGCACGAAAGTACGCACTTTCGGCAAGATTATGGAGCGCATCTGCTTTGTGGGGGATGTTCACCTAGGCTATGCAACCGATCCAGAGCGAGCAGGGCTTTTCTGCCGCTTCCTCAGAGCGGTGGCAGACTTCTGCGCTCATGTGGTCATCCTCGGCGATCTGTTCGACTTCTGGTTCGATTATCGCACCGTCATTCCGCGGGCATTTTGGCAAGCGGTTGCAGCTCTCGGGGAGCTACGCCAGCGCGGGATTACTGTCGACTATCTCATGGGCAACCACGACTTTGGGCACTGGCGCTTCTTCCGTGACGAGCTTGGCATCGAACCGCACCGAGGGGATCTGGAGCGGCAATGGCATGGCAAGCGTTTCTACATCGCCCACGGGGACGGCAAAATGAAAGGGGAATGGGGCTATCTGGCTCTCCGCTGGCTCCTGCGCAATCGCGCTGCTCAAGGCCTCTACCGCCTTCTCCATCCCGATGTCGGGATTGGGATTGCCCGCTGGGCCTCCCACCTGAGCCGCCGGCACGCCAGCGGCGGCTCGCAGCGACTCGTCGAGAGCCTAGAGAGCTTCGCACTACAGAAACTCCGCCAAGGGTTCGATGCCGTCGTGCTCGGCCATAGCCATGTCCCCGTGCTTAAAGCTCTCGATCGCGGATGGTACCTCAATCCCGGAGGGTGGCTCGACCCTGAGCCCCGCTTTGCCTACTTCGATGGGCATCAGCTGCGCCTGATGCGTGTGCGAGAATTCATCGATGCAATCGGCCGAAATTCCTCTTCGTCTGCCATCTCGCTATAGCTCCCAGCGCAGCCATGGAGTTCAAGGACTACTATCGCATCCTCGGAATCGAACCGACAGCGACAGCTGAAGAGATCAAGCGGGCCTATCGGAAACTGGCTCTGCAATATCACCCCGATCGCAATCCCGGCGATCGAGCCGCTGAGGAGCGCTTCAAGGAAATCGCCGAAGCCTACGAAGTGCTAGCCGACCCAGCCAAACGAGCCAAATACGACCAACTCTACGCCCAGTGGAAGGAATACCAGCGCCATGGCGGGCGCCCCGAATACTTCAACTGGACCCCGTGGACAGCAGAAGCCCCCGGTACAACCAGGGTGCGCTTCGTCACAGAGGAATTCCCCGATTTGGAGGACCTCTTCGCCGGCGGCTTCTCCGAATTCTTCGAGCGGCTCTTCGGGGGATTTACCCCGACCCGCCCTCACCGCACTCGCCACACTCAGACGGGTCTCCGCGGCGAAGACCAAACAATGACCGTCGAGCTTACCCTCGAGGAAGCCTTCACAGGCACGCAGCGCCGTATCCGTACCGGGAACAAAGCCATAGAAGTTCGCTTCCATCCCGGCATTCCCGACGGACATGTGCTCAAAATCCCCGGTGCTGGGGCCCCCGGCTACAAGGGCGGACCCCCTGGCGATCTTTACCTGACCGTGCGTATCCGACCGCACGAACGGTTTGAGCGGAAGGGCAATGATCTCTACACCACTCTCACCGTGGACCTCTACACGGCCATCTTGGGAGGGACAGCAACGCTGCGGACGCTCGACAACAAAACACTCCAAATCCGCATTCCCCCTGAATCACAGCCCGGGACACAACTCTTCCTCCGCGGACAGGGCATGCCGATCTACGGCACGCCGCACCAGCGCGGGGACCTCTATGTCCGGATAGCTGTTGAGCTTCCGCGAAATCTCACTCCCCAAGAGCGCGACCTCTTCCAACAGCTGGCGCGCTTGCGCAAAACGATTGCTTGAGCATGACTCGCCTGCGTCTGCACCAGTTAACCAAACGGTACGGACACGTCACTGCCCTTGCTAATCTCTCCCTAACCGTTGAACCCGGGGAATTGCTCACCCTGGTTGGCCCTTCGGGAAGCGGGAAATCCACCATCCTACGGCTCATAGCCGGCCTGGAATCTCCTTCGGAGGGCGAGATTTTCTTCGACGATACCCCTATCACCCACCTACCCCCACGCGACCGCGACGTAGGTATGGTCTTCCAGACCTATGCGCTCTATCCCCACCTGACCGTTTTCGACAATCTTGCCTTCCCGCTCCGCCTCCGTCGATGGAAGCGGGAGGCCGTGCGCGAACGCGTCCAGCAAATCGCTCAGCTCCTGGACTTGCAGGATCTCCTGGAGCGGTATCCTCGAGAGCTCTCCGGAGGGCAGCGCCAACGCGTTGCACTCGGACGCGCCCTGGTGCGCTCCCCACGCATCTTTCTCTTCGATGAACCCCTCTCTAATGTGGACGCACAATTGCGAGCCACCACGCGCGCCGAATTAGCCGCTCTCCAGCAGCAGCTCGGCATTACGACTGTCTACGTCACGCACGATCAAGCTGAAGCCCTCGCCCTCGGCCACCGCGTCGCTATGCTCTTTCGGGGACAGCTGCTCCAGCTTGCTCCTCCGACGGAGCTGTACACCCGCCCTGCTTCCGTCACCGTTGCCCGCTTCATTGGCACCCCACCAATGAATCTGCTGACGGTTGTTGCCTCGCAAGGAAGCTTGCACATTCACCAGACCGACTATAGCCTCCCGCTCCCTCTTCCACTTCCGGAAGACTCCAAATGGCTCCTCGGGGTTCGCGCCGAAGCCCTCACCATCTATGCCAGAGAGGGCTGGTACCCCATCGGGCCGGGACGGGTGCAGAGCAGTGAGTATAGCGGGCACGAATTCCTCGTGGCTCTTGAGCATCCAGCAGCCTCTCCCCCACCCATTATGGTCCGTCTCTGGCCTGGGCAGTCTCCCCCGTCGTGCGGGAGTACCGTTGCCCTCTTCCTCTCGCCAAATGCATGGTGCCTCTTCAACCCCTCTACCGGAGTACGCATCTTCCCGCCCTAGAGGCGTACCGACATCCCCAGCGTGGGCAAAATCGGAAGCATACGCACCGGGCGCGGCTCAAGGGTGAGGGTTTCCGGGTTAACGAGGTAGGTAACGGCCAACACATTCGGCCGGTTGTAGAGATTGGCAACGTCCAGATAGAAGCTCCATTCCTTGCCAAACCAGCGGGTATGGGTAGTCAGCCGTAGATCGAGCCGGTGATAGTCCGGCAGACGGCCCCGGTTGAAGTTGTGCAAATCGCCGCGGTCAACCACGAAGGCAATACCACGCCAGTCTGTGTCGATTCGTGGCTGTGGCGTCCCGGTAGAATCCCACTCAACCACAATCCGAGGCTTAATACCGACTGGGATTGTCCACGGGAATCCCGTTCCATAGGTCCACGTCACATTGAGCTCCAGCCACGGGCTTATCTGCCAGCCCATGACGAGATTGACGACGTGGCGTCGATCGAACTCAAACGGGTAGCGAACTCCTCGCTGCTGCCGATATGCCCACGAAAGGGCGTAGGAGAGCCAACCGTAGAGGGGACTCCGCCCGACATCGGCCACCTTCTGCAGCAGGAGTTCAATCCCGTAAGCATCCCCCGTTGCTCCATTGACAGGGAAAATCGTGACGGAATCTCCTACCGTTGCGACCGGCCGAGTCCAGCTCTCGGGCCGACGCGGATCAGCCCCTGGGAGTAAGGTCGTCTGCCACACCGTCCCGGGAAGCCGTTCCTGGACGACGAGGTCCCAGAAGCGCTTATAGTAGCCCTCCAAGCGCAGGCGCCAGAGTGCGTCAGGCGCATGCTCGAGACCCACTATCGCATGCATTGCCGCTTCCGGACGGAGCTGACGCGCACGGGGGGAGGTAAAATCCAGAAACGTCTGCTGATCCAGTAATTTCTCGTAGCCCGGCGCTTGATAGTAGAGCCCCCACGCCGCCCGTGCTGTGGTCACCTCCGAGAGAGCGTACGAGACCGACAGTCGGGGGGATACTACCCCGCGCCGCAAGAAGCCAAAGTAATCCCAGCGCACACCCGGCAGGAGTGTCAGCGCCGGCCACGGACGGAAATGGTCTTGGAGATAGACGCTCACCCGCGGATAATGCACACCGGCACTGTACGAAGTGGGTACCTGCGGAAGGCGAGGATTGCTCTCCCGCAGCGCTTGCAGTCGTGGATCCAGCTCCAGCCGCAGCTCCACGTCATTGGCAATCAGATCTACGCCAATTCCCCACTGGAGGCGATGCATCGAAGACGGCTCCCAACCCCCCTCCCACTGGAGCCCATAGCGCCGAAATGCAAACTGGCCACCCCCCTGCACGCGAAAGAGCCGTGGCACCTCCACCCCAAGCTGCCGAAGCGAATCCTGTAGACGCCGAAACTCCTCCAGCGTTGGATCTTTCTTGCCCAGGACGAACTCACTACCCCCTTCACCTGCGAAAGAGTTGACCCCATGGTTACTATAGGCCGACATCCCCACCCGCCAGAAGAGTCCCGGTCTCGGCTGCCACAACCAACTCAGCCCCACCAGGCTATTGTACGATTCGTCGAATAGGCTGATGCTGTCCGGACGCGGCCGCCCAGAGCCCGAGGTGAGCTCTGTGTTATCCCGGTTCAGGAGCACCAGGGCCGATAGCGTATGACGCTGCTCCGGCAACAGCGTTACCTTCAGTTGCACATCTCCAAAATTCGGAAGGGCTACATCGCCCTCGACCAATTTCAGTGAACGCACAACCGGACCCGCAATCACGTCATAGTAAGTCCGCCGAAAACTCAGCAACCACGTCCCCTGCCATACCGGCAAGATGCCTTCGAAGACCGAATTGGCGCTGATAATGCTGGCTGATACGTGTGCCCCGAACACCCGATCTCGCTGGCCACTCCGGTTGGTGACATCCAAAACCGCCGAGAGCCGATCCCCATACTGTGCCGGAAATCCGCCCGTGAGGAGCTGAATGTCCGCTATCGTCTCCGGGTTGTACATAGAAACGAGCCCATAGAGCCGGTACGGGTTGAAGACTTCGAATCCATCGATGAGGATGAGGTTCTGATCCGGCGTCGACCCTCGGATCACAAGCTGCGAGGAAAAGTCACTGATTGCAAGAACCCCGGGCAGACTCTGGAGCGTTCGGAGCAAATCTTCGACGGCTCCCGCTCTATACTTAACCTGTTGCGGCTCTACAGAGACCAAGCTCGGGCGCGCATCCTCTGGAGCCTGTCGCGCAGGATTCCCAACCACTCGTATCTCGCTCAAGGTAATCGGGCGCTGCCGGAGGCGTAGCACGAGCACTGCTCTCTGCCCTGCCTGTACACGGACCGGAACCCGCACAGACTCATAGCCCAGCAGGCGCGCCTCCAGTGTGTACTCTCCAGGAGCAAGTTCGAGTTCAAATCGACCTTGTGCGCGTGTGACAACCCTCTTGCCAAGGGGCTCTACGCTTACAGTAACACCGGCAAGAGGAACCCCAGCCGTATCGTGCACCGTACCTACGATAACGCCCGATTGCTGCGCCTGCACAAGGGTGGCGAAGATCGCACCGACGAGAAAGCAGACCATTACTGACACGACCACAAGACCCCTACAGAGACGATAAGTCTACGGCCTCTCGTGTCACACAAGCCACCCACGCACAAGCAACCACCCGTAGAGACACGGGGCAGCAAAGAGGAGACTGTCTATGCGGTCGAGCATCCCCCCATGGCCGGGCAGTAGAGAGGAGCTATCCTTGACACCGGCATCACGCTTCAGTTGAGACTCGGCAAGATCTCCCAACTGCCCAACGATCCCGAGCAGGGCTCCGAGCATGCAGGCTTCCTCGCCTGGCATTGCTGGGATCCACCACCGTGCGAACCCCCAGAAGGCGAAGGCCGTTGCAACAAAGCAGGCTAGAGCTCCCTCCCATGTCTTGCGCGGGCTCACCACCGGCGCTAACGGACGACGCCCCCAGCGCCGCCCAACGGCGTAGGCAGCCGTATCCCCCACCCAGAGCGCTCCAAGGAGCGCAAGGACCAGCGCCCCCGGCATCGCCCCGAGCAGCCCCGCCTGTCGAAGTGCTGGCAGCACACTCAACAGCCCCCCACAGTAGAGACTTCCCGCAACCACCGTGGCCGTATTCCAGAGTGCCGTTCCCGAACGCCGCCCCACTTCGACAATCCAGCTCACCAGTACCATCCCTGCACTAAGAGCCCCAAGGGACAGAAGTGGGGTGCCAGCCAGAAAGCCTCCCCACACGTGCAGAGCTGCTCCCCCTACCACCAATGCCACAGGTGGCCTACCCCCGCGCCGACGAACCAACATTGCGTACTCCCAGGCCGCTAGTGCCGCAACGATGGAAACCAAACTGGTAAACACCCACGATCCGGCCACCACTGCCCCAACAACGATAGGAATCCCAACAGCAGCGACGCCAATGCGGCGGGCTAAGGTTTTTCGCTCCCTGTCCGATGCTTCCATAGCGATACCCCGTGCATTGCCAGCAGTGTCAAAATTACCGTAGTTTCGCACCGGCAGTCGTGTAGCCTCTCGTACACCATGGCAAGCGCAGAGACGGTTGTCCTCGTTGGCTCCTATGCAGAGCACCCGCGAGCACTCCGAGAGATCGCTAACCGATGCCAACACCACTTCCGTATCCTCCTCTACCCCATCGGGCAGCCCGATACCACTCCGTGGTCCCAGCAGTGGGATGAGCTGCAGCAGGACTATCCTACTGCTGAGCCAGATTCTGCCGGCAGTGTGTACGCTATCATCGATGCTTGCCTGAGCCCTACCGCTCACCGTGTTCATGAACTCAGACAACTGCATGCGCACTACCCCACCGCCTGGTGGCTTCGATCGGGCCTGACGGAGACAGCTACCGCCTGTGCTTCTGCATTAGGCTACCCCGACGTCGTCGCTTTCAACGGGCTTCCGGGCATTTTCGCACGGCTCCACACCGTGGAGATTGCCCCAGCCCTGACGGCATCAGCTCAAGCACGCGAGGCCGCTATTGCTTTCTTCTCACAGCTGGGCTTCCAGCCGGAGGTCGTGGAGGATCGGATCGGTCTGGTCATCCCCCGCATCCTGGCCATGCTGATCAACGAAGGGGCTTTCACGGTCATGGAACGTGCCGCCGAGCCTACTGATATCGATACAGCGCTGCGCTTAGCCATGAATTACCCCCACGGCATCCTGGAGTGGGCCGACGACATTGGGTTGGATACCATCGTGGCTATCCTCGATGCCCTCTATGCTGAATACCACCAAGAGCGTTACCGAGCATGCGTGCTGCTTCGGCAGTACGTTCGCGCTCACCGCTTGGGACGTCACACCGGCCACAGCTTCTATTCCTATGGTTGAAGGTCCAGCCTCCTATCCGCTGAGCGCAGCTATCGTTCTCTTCTGCGACTTCGACGGAACACTGACCCCAGCCGATATTGGGACTGCACTGCTACGGCACTACAGCAGCGCTGCCCCTCTGCTGGAGGGGCAACTCCTCCGGAGAGAGATCTCCGTGCTGGAGTACTACCGCCGGGCCTGTGCAGCACTATCACCGGAATGTACCCCGGAGCGCATCGCTACTTTTGCCCGTCGTATAGGGCTGCGCTCCGATGTGCACCAACTCGTCGACTTCTGTCACCGGGAGGGCATCGAGCTTGCTATCATCAGCGATGGACTCGACGCCTACATCATGCCTCTCCTTGAAGACGCCGGCCTTGCACACCTTCCGGTTGCTTGTAACCGTATGCGGTGGCAGTGCGGTCAACCCCAAGTTGATTTTCCATGGGCCTTCGAGAGTTGCCAGCAGAACTGCCCAAGTCCTTATCCGTGCGCGGCGTGCAAACGTGCTGTGCTTTTGAGCTGGGCTCCTCCAGGAGCAACTCTCCTCTACGTCGGGGATGGCCTCTCGGACTTCTGTCCGGCTTTCTATGCTGATTTCGTCTTCGCTCGAGGAGAGCTGGCTGCTTGGTGCCGGCAGCAGGGGTTGGCTTTCTTCCCGTATGAGTCTCTCTCCGACGTCTGCCGCCAGCTCAAGCAGCTGCGTCAGCAGCGACGTCTCTCCCCGCGTTATCTTCCCCAGCAGCGGCGGCAGCGAGTATGGGTCGAGGAGTGATGTACACGGCTGTCCTCCTGTTCAGCGTTACCCTGCTTGCTCCAGCACAAGAGGCACAACGGCAGACCATCTTCCGTGCCATCGCCCTCAACGGAGTGAATCTGCACGAGGGTGAATGGGACAGCCTGGCCATTACCCCAGCCGACACATTGAGCTTCGCCTATGCGTGTCGCTGTCCACCAAGCCCGACGCCCCTCCTCTTCCGTCTCATCCTCCGCCGGCACGAGGATGGCCGCGAACAGATTCGCTCGCTTGGCCTCGACAGCGTCCTCTACACCCAGCTCCCCGAAGGGACCTATAGCTTCTCCGTCCAAGCCTTTGCCCCAGCCGAAGGATGGTATGCCGAACCCGTCTCCTTCTCCTTCCGCGTCGACACGGCTGCAGCTCGCCAGTGGCAGGAACGCAGAGAACGCCTGCGCCGACAGACTCCCATCTTCCCTGAACAGCCCCCACCCCCCTCTACACCTGCCCCAACCCGAGCTGGGGATGGCTGGCCGTGGCTGCTTGTGCTCGGTGCCATTGCGGGAATGCTCTTCGGAGCGATCGCCCTTACCGTATGGTACCGGAGAGCAAGGCGACGGAGGCTTCAGACAGGCCCACACTCCCCGCCAACCCTCCCCAATGCTGACTACGACAACCTCCTGGCTGAAAATGCCCGCCTGAAGGCAGAACTCCAGAACCTGCGCGGGCAGATCAGCGCCCTGGAGGCACGAAGCCGACACCTTCAACAGGAGAACAAGGCGCTGCGGGAACAAGTCGAACGCCTCTCAGCGAAGCAGGAAGAGCTCCTCCAGCTGCAGGAACAGAAGGAAGCCCTCTTTGCCATGGTAGTGCACGACATCAAAAACCCAGCCCTCATTATCCGAAGCCTGGTGGAACTGCTCCGCTCATACGACCTGAGTGCCCAGGAGCAACAGGAGATCCTCAACGATATCGTGGAAACGAGCAGCCGCATTGTGGAGCTCTCCCAGGAAGTAGCCCGCATCCTCATCCTTGAGTCAAAAGCCCTCCAGCTTGATCTGCAACCTGTCGACATTGGAGCACTCATCCATACCGTCTGCCACCACAACCAGTCGCTGGCCGAACGCAAATCCATCGCTCTACTTCAAGAAGTTGAGCCCGGCTTGCCACTCATTACTGCCGATCCCCAGCGCTTGGAGGAAGTGCTGGACAATCTGCTCAGCAATGCGATCAAGTACTCGCCGCATGGTGCTACCGTAACTGTCCGGGCATATACTCGCGAAGGGCGCATGTGCCTGGAAGTCGAAGACACTGGGCTCGGGATGAGCGAAGAGGATGTCCGCAATGCCTTCCAGCCCGGATCCCGTTCCCGGGTGCAGCCCACCGCTGGGGAGCCCAGCTCAGGACTGGGGCTCTGGATTGTGAAACGCCTGGTAGAGGCCCATCACGGGAGCGTCCGCATCCGCAGCGCCGTGGGCAAGGGCACAACCGTCTACGTCGAGCTCCCGCTCGAACAGCCAACAGGGCTTATACCCGAGCCTGCTGCATAGCGCCAGAGAGGGAACACCGTACTTTTGTATTCTTTCGGCAACACTACCTCCGGCGCTTCTCCATGGAGAGTGGGGTCGTCGTCGAAGAATACCGCCCTGAGTACCGACATGAGTGGGAACGCTTCGTCCTGCGCTCGAATAACGGCACGATGTTTCACCGCCTGCAGTTTCTGGACTACCATCCACCGGGCAAGTTCCGTTTCCACCACTTGATGTTCCGTCACAGGGGCACGTTGGTCGGGGTAATGCCAGGGGGGCTGACCGAAGACGGGAGCGTCCTCTGGTCCCCTGTAGGCGCAAGCTACGGCGGCATTGTCACCGAAGATATCCCCTTTGCCCTCGCACTCGACCTCGTCGATGCTCTCTTGGCTTATGGCCGTCGGATTGGCCTACGGGAGCTCTTCCTCATCCCGCCTCCCTTCATCTACAGCCGGACTTACACGCAAAACCTTGAATACGCCCTCCTCTACCGCCGCTTTGGCTTCGAGTACCACTACATTTCTCACGCCATCCACCTTCGACATGGAGCAGACTTCCTGCACTTTTTCGACAAAACCGCCCGCAAGACCATCCGCAAAATTCTGCGGGAAGGAGCACTGCGGGTTGAGGAGAGCCAGGATTATGAGACCTTCTATGCCATCCTGCTCCAGAACAAAGCCAAACACGGCGCAAAGCCGACCCACTCTCTGGAGGATCTCTACCGGCTCCGAGAGCTTGTGCCCGAACACCTCCGGCTCCTGATGGTCTACCACGGGCGGACAGCTATAGCCGGCTCCCTCCTCTTCCTCTGCAACCCCAAGGTGGTGCTCTGCTTCTACAACATGATGCTCTACCAGTACAGCCACCTCCGCCCCATCTATTTGCTCATGTACGAGATCGTGCGTTGGGCCATTGAGCAGGGATATGAATGGGTCGATATCGGCGTCTCTCAAGATACGAAGAGCCCTGATCCGATGACGCCGGCGCTGAGCCTCATTCGCTTCAAAGAGCGCTTCGACAGCCGAGGTATCCTGCGGAGCACGTTTCACTACCGCTTTCTCTAGGCTGATGAGGGCACCGTGGGATATCTGCATTGTGAGCATGTCGGATGTGGCCTACGATGCACGTACGCTCAACGTTGCGCGTAGCTTTGCCCGTGAGGGCTACCGCGTCTGCGTGCTCGGCTGGGGGGAGGCCGCCACCGGGCACCGCTTGCAACGCCAGGGGATTGCAACTTTCTTGCGTGTACGTCCGCCCGTACGCCGCACGCGATGGCAATGGCTGATGTTCATTGCCTGGACCCTGCAGCACTGGCGGCGCATCCGATCACGTGCTTACTGGGCTGCCGATCTCTACGCCCTCCCTCTGGCAACGCTCCTTGCTCGGTACTACAGAGCCTACTTGTTCTACGACTCGAGGGAGCTCTTCTTTGCTCTAGCTGCCTTGCGCCACCGGCCTCTCACGCAAGGCTTCCATCAATGGATCGAGGCTCGCTGTATCGGCTCTGTCGAGCGCTGTATCGTCTCGGGTCAGCGTGATGCCGACGCTCTACAGCAACGCTACCGTCTGCGAAAGCCTCCGCTCGTCTTGCTCAATGTTCCTCCCTACCGTGTCCCCGCCCGTACAGATTTGCTTCGGCATCGTCTTCGCTTGCCTGCCCATAGCATTGTTCTGCTCTACCAAGGCGCTGTCCACGAAGGACGCGGCCTGGAACACGCCATTGGCCTTCTCTGCCGCTTACCGGAAGCGGTCCTGTGTGTTCTCGGTGACGGGATATATCGCTCAACCCTAGAGCGTATGGCAACAGAGTTCCGGGTTTCCAACCGCGTCCACTGGCTCGGATGGCATCCCTACGAAGAATTGCTCGACTGGACCGCCTCGGCCGATATTGGCCTTGCCCTCATCGAACCTATTAGCCGTAGTTACGAACTGGCCCTGCCCAACAAGGTCTTCGAGTACTGCATGGCCGGCATTCCTACAATTGCTACTGCTTTACCCGCCCTACGTGAACTGCTTCACCAGCATCGGATCGGGGTTGTATTGCCGATAGATTTCACTTTGGACGAACTCTGCCGTGCCGTACGGACACTTCACATCCCTGAAGTCTGGCACCAGTACCACAAGCGCTGCCGTGAAGCTGCAACGCAACTATGCTGGGAAGCTCAACACCCCAAACTCGTCGAACTGTTGGCCTCTATGCCCTCCTCACCCTGCAGCAGCTCATCGGCTCCAGCACGCACTTAGTTGCCCAGCACGCTCTCCACCACCTTCTGCCACCGACAGCGCTGTTTTGGCGCTCCCTCGTCGCTGCGCTTACTGCCCTTCTCTGGCTGCTCTACCATCGCCACTGGCAGCAGTTTCTACGCCCGAACTCCCCACGGCATTACCTCGGGCTGGTGCTGCTGGGAGCACTCGCTGTACCGCTCAACCAGGCCTGCTTCTTTACAGGAGTTCGGCTTACAGCCGCTGCCAACGCCTCTCTCCTCTATGCCCTGACTCCTGTATGGACAGCGCTGATGAGTCAGCTCCTCCGTCGCGAGAGGCTTTCCGGAACGAAAGCAGCCGGCATTCTCCTTGCCGTTGTGGGCGTAGTCTTTGTGCTCGCCGAGAAAGACTTCGCCTTTGGGCCCCAACACACCCTTGGCAATTTTCTGCTCCTGTGCGCAAGTCTCGCCTGGGCATTGTTTACCGTCTTTAGCCAATACTACGCTCTCCACTACGGTGCTCTCCCTCTCACAGCTTTCAGCATGGTCATTGGGTGGGTTCTCTACCTGCCCATTTGGTGGGCGCTAGGAGCCCCGCTCCAGTTACCACAGCTTACCCCTCTTGTCTGGGCGGAGGTCTTCTACATGGGCACCGTCACTTCCGTTATCGGCTATGCGCTCTGGCTCGTTCCATTGCGTTCCATGGAGCCAAGTCGTGTAGCAATCTTTGCAACCCTGCAACCCGTCATTACCACGGCGGTAGCAATTCCTCTTTTTGGCTTCACTCCAACGCTGCCGTTCGTGCTCGGCAGCTTCCTCATCCTCACAGGGGTGATCCTCTCACAACAATAGCTTGCTCCCCCGACATACGGTCTCAAGGCTACAGCCCGCCTCGTGGCTGATGTAAGTCATTAGGGATCATGATCCCTCTCCTCAGCAGGGGCCAATTTGTGCACGCTATCTTTGCGCGGCCAAGTTATGGTGCAATGCGCGTGGAGAGAGCGTAATGGAAACCTCAACGATGGGAGCGTCCCCGCCGATGGAGCTCACTGAGCTCCTGGAGAAGCACCTCCACGATATGTCACCAGGGGAGATGCGAGAAGTATTGTGCGACCTTCCCGATGCAGATGTACTGACCCAGCACTGGTGCGAGTTACACCACTTCAAACTCCTCAGTGCGGAGCGCCAGGGTGGGCAGTGGCGGTTGCGGATTCAACGTGTCAACGGCCAGGCAGCCTCCGCACAGCACCTCGGGCGGCGACAGGCGCTCCTCCGGATAGCGCAGGCAGTCTTCTCAGGGCTTGCATTGGCGCTGCTTTCGGATCGGCGCGCTCAAGCCCAAGAGCCCCAACTCGAAGAGCTCAAGCTGCCCGAACTGCCCCCGCCCCAGCCGAACGAGGATGTGCTGATACGCATGATGCGCGACTTGCAGCGCGCGCTCAAAAAGCCGATGGAGCAGCGCCGCTGGGTGATGGTGATCGACCTGCGCAAGTGCGTCGGTTGCCACGCCTGCACGATTGCTTGTATTGCCGAGAACAAGCTGCCGCCGGGCGTGGTCTACCGCCCCGTGATTGAGGAGGAGATCGGCGAGTACCCGTATGTCACGCGCCGATTCCTGCCCCGTCCCTGCCTGCAGTGCGAAAACCCGCCCTGTGTCCCCGTCTGCCCTGTACATGCAACCTGGACGCGCCCTGATGGCATTGTCGTAATTGATTACGACGCCTGCATTGGCTGCCGGTACTGCATCACGGCATGCCCATACGGCGCGCGTTCGTTCGATTTTGGCGAGCATTACAGCGACGGAACGCCGCAGCTTGCCGAGTACGATAGTGCGCCCAGCCCCGAATATGGACGCTTCTGGGAGCGCAAGGGCACGCGCTCGCCCGTGGGCAACGCCCGCAAGTGCCACTTCTGCCTGCACCGCATCGAGAAGGGCATGCTGCCCCAGTGCGTCACCTCGTGCATCGGGCGGGCGACTTTCTTTGGCGATGCGAATGACCCTGATAGCCTCGTGGCAGAACTGATTGCGCAACCGAATGTGATGCGGCTCAAAGAAGAGCTGGGCACCAAGCCGCGTGTCTACTACCTCGTTTAGATGGAGGTGAGCAAGATGGCACACAGCATTACTTCAGGGATGCAGAACCGGACGCGCACGCTCTACTACGGAGTGCTGGCGATCCTATCGCTGATAGGGCTCGTTGCCCTTATTGTGCGATTTGTCAAGGGTATGAGCGTCACTGCCCTCACAAGCCCGATCGCATGGGGCATGTGGGTTGCCTTCTACATCTACTTCATCGGGCTGTCCGCTGGGTCGTTTCTGCTCGCTGCGTCCATTTATGTGTTTGGGATCCATCGGTACGAGAAGGTCGGGCGAATAGCGTTGCTTTCCGCTTTGTTCTCACTGATTGCTGGCTTTGTGTTTGTATGGATTGACCTCGGCCAGCCCTGGCGTGCTTGGAAGATGTTTACTCGTTGGAATTACACCTCGCTGTTGGCCTGGGAAGGTGTGGCCTACCTCTTCTATGCCCTGGTGCTGCCCATTATGCTATGGACATTGATGCGCTGTGACATAGCAGACCTCGTACGGCGCACCGTGGGTTGGCGCCAGCGGCTCTACCGATTGCTTACCTTCGGCTTCCGTTGTCCAGAGTCTGAGTCGGAGTATCAACGCTGCCACCGGGAAACCCTGCGCATTGTGAAAACACTGGGCATCATCGGTATTGTCACCGCCATCGTGATCCGCGGAGGCACAGCTGCTCTCTTTGCAGTCGTGGTTGCAAAGCCGTACTGGAACACAGCGCTCCTGCCTGTCATCTTCCTCGTCTCAGCCTTGGCAAGCGCTGCAGCTTTACTGACGTTTCTATATGCCTTTTTCGGTCGCAAGGACGAAGACCATCTGGCAATTACGCGCGGCATGGCGCGCCTGATGGCAATATTGATCGGCGTCGAGTTATTCCTATTTGCCAATGAGCTGCTGATAGGGCTGTACGGGAAGGTTCCCGAGCACCTTGAAATCTATCACGCCATCTTCTTCGGCCCGTTTCCCTATACGTTTTGGATTGGACACCTGCTGCTCGGCGCAATCATTCCAATGGCGCTTGTTCTGCTACCGCATACGCGCAACAGCGCTTTCTGGTTAGGGCTAGGCGGGTTAAGCGCGTTGATTGGGATTGTAGCCGTGCGCCTAAATTTTGTGATTCCGCCCTACGTTGTGCCCGTACTAGAAGGATTAGATCACGCGATTCATCAGCCGCGTTGGGCCTACAGCTACTTTCCCAGCTTCTGGGAGTGGGCGAGCAGCATTGGCACGATTGCCCTTGTGGTGTTCCTCTTCAGCCTCGCCTTCCAGTTCCTGCCGATATTCCACGAGTTTCCTGAGCGATTGAAATCGCAAGGAGGAGGTGCTGTGCAATGATGAAGCGCATATTCGACGAATGGTTCAAAAAGCGGCATACCAAGCTCAACGCATGCCCTTCTGAGGGATCGGGAGCAGTGCAATCAGGCGCTCTCGACCGCCGCCATTTTCTAAAGACGGGG
>CALKEU010000002.1 GCA_938084565.1 Candidatus Kapaibacterium sp.
CACCACCAGAGGCTGCGCATTCAATGACCCCAAAACCTCTGTGCCCGTCAGCGTGTTGCCCGCCAATAACCATGCATAGTTCCCAATCAACCCCCCTGCCCCGATCCGCCGTACCTGTGCCCCACCGTCTATGGTCACTATGTCATCCGTGGCTGCCCCCGCAGGCAAGTTCGCCGCCGTCACCGTCCCAGCATTGATCGTCAGCGTGTTGCCTGCCCCTGTCCCCAACGTCGTATTGCCCCCAACACTCAAGTTGCCCCCAACGGTTGTGCTCCCGCTTACATTGACTGTCCCAGCGACGTCTAAAGTCGCTGTCGGTGTCGCCGTCCCTATGCCCACCTCCCCTGTCGCAGTCACCCGCAGCCGCTCCACTCCACTGGTTACCACCACCAGAGGCTGCGCATTCAATGACCCCAAAATTTCTCCACCACTTAACGTGTTGCCTGAAAGCAACCAGGCTGTCGTACCGACGAGATTTGTGAGGGAGCGGATCTTGACGATACCGCTTGCATCCACAACGAGGGCGTCGGTCAAGGTATTATCCGTCTGCAATCCCTCGAGGCGCAGCGGATCGGAGGAGCTTTTGACATGGAGTCGATGTGTCGGCACCGTCACTCCAATACCGACGTTTGCCGATGCCGTAGCACCGTTGACCCCAGCAATGGAACCGATGACGACGCTGTTATCTGCTCCCGCAAATGCAAATGCCCCTATAGCGGTTGCATTAATCAAATCACCGTTGACATTAGCACCGAAGCCGATCGCTGTGTTGTAGCTCCCGCTCGTTATGCTCGTCAGCGAGCTGGCCCCGATTGCTGTATTCCCATCTCCGGTGATGTTCGCAGATAGAGCTGTTGCCCCGATAGCGGTGTTCTGCTGACCTGTTTCCGTCAATGCCCCTGCTTGGTAGCCGATGAAGGTATTCTGGCGAGGGGCTGTGATATCGAGCGCAGTTCCTGCCCCTTCCCCGAGCGAGACTGACTGACCACTGTTGAGTACCTCAATCTGGCCTCCGGTTGTGATGCGGACCCGTTCGAGATTGTCTGTCCGAATCACGAGGGGCTGGCCATCTGTTGTGCCGAGGAAATTGTTCGTTGGATCCGTCCCGGCATTACCTGTCAGCGACCAAAACGTCGTCGTGCACTCTTCGCACGTATTGACAACCAGCGGCATAGCTGGGACCCCTGATCCCAGTGTCGGCAGCCCCCGAGTAAACCCATTCGGATACGCCATGCGGCTGGTGGAGAGCTTATCAGCCTCGTGCACCATTTGGCCAATAGCCAGTGACGGGGCTTTCTGCTCGCTCAGCCCCGGGGTTGGGAATGGCTTGCGCCCGAGTGAGTGCCCATCGCACAGCACCTCCAGCCAATACTGCTTCCCCGAAGTCACACGCAGCGGCTGAGTTGCTCCCAACACAACCTGATAGGCTCCAGCACGAGTATGTACGAGCTGCACCTCGCGCCATATTGGTTCATCTGCCTCAGCAGCCTCATAGAGGCGGAACTCCATCGAATGCAGTCCATCGGTGACTGGCTGTCCTGGGACCAACTCAGCAACACCACTGTAGGCAAGCTGCTGCTCCTGAGCGACCTCAGTTGCCCACGTTACGAGAACAAGCGCGCACACTGCAACGAGGCTGGCAACACTCCGCATGAGCATCTCCATACAGAAGTGGGACTTCGCCACAGGAAAATAGGAACTCCCTGTGCGTGCAAGCATGGGCCATAAAGGAAGAAACTCTTGCAGAACACATCCACACCGCCCTCTCCGCGCCATGCTTCCAAGCACGAATTTAGGAACTTTCCATCTTCGTGGCAACACGCACACCGCACACACTCTCATAGCCCTGCACATTCCTTCTAATTGCCCACCCTTCCCTGCACCCTAGTGGCAGTGCAAATTTACGTATCTGGGACAGTCTTGTCAAGCACGCTTTCTGTTTCCCCCTCTCCGTGGGCTTCCCTCTCCCGCTCGTGGGAATATGTCCGCCCTACAGCTCATATACGCAGGTGCTTGAAGAGGCGCTCTGGCACTAAGCGCACACCTGCCATGAGCAGGCGCCACCACCAGGGCACGTAGAGGATATCAGGCCCTCCGCGTTCGAGAGCTCGGTAAATGCGCCGTGCAACCCGCTCCGGAGAAGCGAAGAGCGGATTCTTGGGCAGATGTGCCGTCATCGGGGTATCCACGTAGCCCGGCTTGATCGTTATGAGGCGTACCCCAAACGGTGTGAGATATCCACGCACCCCCGCTGCAAAGGCTGTCACCGCTGCCTTGGCTGCACCATAGACGGCCATTTGCATCCGCCCCCGCTCCCCCGCTACAGAGCTCAGGACACCGATGACTCCCTGCTGTTGCTGTTCCATGACAGGCACGAGCGCAGTTAGGAGCGCAATGATACTGGTCGCATTGATGTGGAACTGCTCAAGCGTCTGCGTCAGATCATGCCAGAGTTGCTGCTGCTCGGGCAGATTCCCGTGGGCAATCAGCACAACATCGAACTTTTGCAACCTCTCCCGAGCCTGTTCGACGAGTTCAATGGCCTCCGCCCAGCGCTGAGCATCCCATAGATGCGTGCCTACCACCGTTGCCCCGCGGGCCTGGTACTCAGTCACGACGGCTTGTAACTTCTCCGCCGTTCGGCCTACGAGGAAGAAGCGCGTGCCCGGTACAGCATACAGACGCCCAACCGCTTGTGCAATGGCCGAAGTTGCCCCGATGATTAAGACGCGCCGCATGAGAGCATCCCAGCTGTGACACGTCGCCAGAAACTGGAAGAGAAGGCAGGATCGCAATATGCACAGAAGGCCCGCCACTGCGGGAAGGAGGCGGCAAACATCTCCGGAGGCATTCGGGCATCTTTGGCTGGGTAGAGTGCCCCCCCGGTTTGACGCACGAGCTCATCGAGCTCCTCCAGTAGATGCCACGTCCTCTTGCCTTCCAGTGCCAAATCCACCGCCAGCGTCGTCCCTGGTCGCGGAAAGGAGAGCATACCCGGGGAGGGGATTTCCCCGAAGCGCTTCAGCACACCCAAGAGGGCTGTCGCGCGTGCGGCAGCAACACGGCCAATCATCTCCTCGACGGCACTTTCTGCCTCGCGTGGTGGGAAAACGCATTGGTACTGTAAGAACCCGCGTCGGCCATAGAGCCGGTTCCAGTTCCTGAGGCCATCGAGCGGATAGAAGAAGCGCTCATAGGGCATCAGCTTTGGCCCCGACCGCCAGCGCTGGAGGCGATAGTAGAGGGCATTCAGAGCGCGAGCACTCCAGGGATTGAGCATCCACGACGGGGCCTCCAGTGGTAGAGAGAGCCCCTGGGATTGGGAGGGTAGCCGCGCAGGTGCTTCCCCACGGCGGGCATGGTTCCCACGCCAGAAGATACCCCGCCCCAGCTGCCTCCCACGCGCTGTGACATCCACCCAAGCAACCGTATACTCCCATGCCTCGTCCGACTCCTGGCTCAGGCGAAAGAAGTCCCGAACATGCTCGAAGGGGATGATTTCCACCCGCATCCAAGCTGTCTCCACCGGACGCAACTGCAGCTCCACCCACGTCAGCAGCCCCGTCAAACCTAAGCCACCAATGGTGGCGCGAAAGAGCTCCCCGTGCTGCGTCGGGGTACATACGAAGCGCTCCCCCGTCGAGCGCACCACCTCGAAAGCTCGCACGTGACACCCAAAACTGCCCGCCCGGTGGTGATTTTTCCCATGTACATCATTGGCCACTGCCCCCCCGAGGCTGACCCAGCGCGTCCCCGGCGTCACCGGCAGGAAGTAGCCATGCGGGACAATCAGAGACAATACCTGCGCCAGACTCACCCCCGCTTCACACCGGAGAATCCCCCGTTCGGGCTCAAAGGCCACCACGCGGTTGAGTCCCCGAGTATCGAGCAGAAGCCCCCCCTCATTGAGGCAGCTGTCACCGTAGCTGCGACCATAGCCTCGTGCAAGCACTGTCATCCCCTCCCGCAGTGGCGGCAGCCTCTCACTTGAGCCCCACAGCCGCCAGACGAGCGCCGGACGATGCCGCGGATAGCGTCCCCAGGACTCGTAAGCGTCTCGCCTCATAGACTTGCCAGCACCATCAACAGAGCAATCCCTCCAACCACAGCGTAGCTGACCGCATCGCGGAGCACAAATGTGACCGGATCCTCCATACAGCGCCGATGCGCCGACAGCCATAGATGGGCAATCCAGTATACCCACAAGGGGACCGTCAACCACAACCACTGCGGCTGCCGGTAGAGTGCCTGCACAGCAGGGCTGTTGACGTAGAGGACGAAGACCAAGACCGCTACCAACCCGCTCGCCGTCCCAAAGGTCCGTATCATAGGCTCGTCCTCAGCTGTGTATCCACGCCGAGCGTACGGCACCGCCTCCGGGAAGAGACGCAGCTCGGCGTAGCGTTTCGCAAACCCGAGGCTCAGGAAGAGGAAGATCGCAAAGGTGAGCAGCCATCCTGATAGGGCAATGCGAGTGGCCCACCCGCCAGCTAAGATACGAACCGTGTAGAGCCCAGCCAGTACGATGACATCCACAAGAGGCACTGTCTTGAGCCCAAGGGAGTAAAGCATGGAGGCAGCTCCATAGAGTGCGAGTGCTCCCAGGAATGGAAGCGGCAGTGCGATCCAGGCTATCCCAAAGGCAGCTCCAACCAGGGCAGGGGCAAGCCCCACCCCGACCCACAGCGGAAGTGCACCACAGGCCAACGGACGCCTCCGCTTCCGAGGGTGCCGCCGATCGGCCTCCACGTCCACGAGGTCGTTCAGTACATAGAGCCCCGAGGCGACGCCACTCAAGGCTACAAAGGCCGCTGCAGCCGCCTGCCAGAGCTCCCACTCCCCGAGCCGATGGGCCAGCAGCAGTGGCACGGCAACGAGGGCATTCTTCACCCATTGATGGGGACGCAGTAACTGCAGGAGAGCCCCCCAGCGCCACCCCGAGGGGAAATCGCGCCCGTTGGGGAATCGCCGACGCACACGGCGGAGGAAGCGTGGGCTTCCGACCACATGCGCTGCTTGCGCTGCAGCCCACACGGGGAAATCAGCTCGGGAGTTCCCCACATACTCAAACGGCTCCCCTCCCAGAAGGCCCTGCACGGCGCGGAGCTTTTCTTTCCCGCGGAGATTGCGCTCAGCAGTGCTGGCCAGAACAGCGTCGAAGAGGTCCACTCGGCGAGCCAGTGCCTCAGCAAGAGGGGCTGGCGCCGCTGTGGCCAGAATCAGCCGGCGCCCACGTTGACGCTCCTCCCGGAGCCACTGCAGGAGCTCTTCCCGGTAGGGCAAGAGCTCTACCTCCAGCTCTGCCTCGGCCACCAGGCGGGCTTTGCCATACGCCCGCCCACGGATAAATGAAGCCACTAGCCACGGTAGCCGCCATGGGCGACGACGCAGCACAGCCACAACCGCCTCCCAGAGCGTGTCGGTACGCAGCAGCGTACCATCTAAATCCACCACCAGCGGGACCAACTCCGATCTCATAGCGGCTGTTGCCACCAACTGAGCTCGATATCGGGAAAGAGCGCATCCTGCTGTTCCAGAGCGTTGACGAAGGCTTCCTCCTCGGCCGTCAATGGACGCCCCCCGGCGAGCTCCTCGACGAGCGTGCAGAGGCGGTGAAAGTCCTCGCCATGGAAGAAAAAGCGCTGCTGGGCATAGTCGCGTGCAGAGCCTGTCACCACCAGGAAGCTCCAGTCCGAACCCTGGAGCACGAGGAGCTCCCGCAGGGCTTGTCGCAACAGGCGCTGTTGTTCAGGGGTCGGGCTTGGGTAACGGTGCAACAGCCCATCCAGCCGAGCCTCCGCCTGCGCCAGCTGTTGCCACATCCACCATACCTCTGGATGCCCCCAGGGCTCATGCCCAGCATCCCGCCCCCAAGAGCCTGACGGCAGACGCACCGAAGCCACCGGCTCCAAGCGCTGCCCACAGTCGGCCAGAGACCAGCACTCGAGGGGACTCTCCGCGAGGCCTTCAAAGACATGACGGAGAAACAGGGGCCCCTCGAACCACCAGTGCCCGAAAAGCTCCGTGTCAAAGGGAAGGCACACCACAGGGAAGCCCCCCCAGCGCTCCCGCTCCGCACGGAGGGTCTGGAGGAGAAGTCCGACAAAGTGCTCAGCGTGCTGAGCTGCTTTGCCCTGTGCCCATGCCGGAACATAGAGCAGCTTGTCCTGCAGAGCGAGTCGATTGTCCGTGACGCGCCAGTAGCGAAGCCACGAGCTGTAGTGCCGTTTGTGGAACTCCAGATAATCCCCATCGCCGGGATACCCCGTGCGGGCATCCCAGACAGCGGCTGCCGTGGCCTGGTGCCGGGCCAGAATTAGACACCCCCAGGCAGACTGAGCACTCGAGCGGCACCAGTACGGGCGTGTCAACGGTCGCTGAGCCTGCAGCTCCGGTCCCCACGCCCGCTCCACAAGCGGCTGGTCAACAACAAACTGCCGAAGCCCAAGCCGTGCAAGCCATTCCTCCAGGCCGTGCGACCGCACCGCTGTTGGACCGTACAGAGGCACAGCCGTTGTATCACCGGCAGGATAGTAGCCACATTCGGGCAGCCATACGCTCTGCGGTAAGTGCCCGAAGTGGCGGCGATACGTCTCCACGCCAACGCGCAGCTGAAAGACCACCGAGCGCTCGGTCGGCAGCAGGGGCAAATAGGCATGCGTGGCAGCCGAGGTTGCCACCTCGATGACCCCAAGCGACTGCAGCCGTGCAAAGACCGGTAGAAGTTCGCCACGGTACTCCTCCACAAATTCCTGCAGCCGCTCCGTATACCAGGACTGCCACAATTGTGCCAACCGAATCCAGGGCTCACCGTAGCCGTGGCGCCGGAAGTGCTGTTCGTCATCACGAGCAGCCTCAATGCGTTCGCGGCAGTATCGCTGGAAGAGCATGCGAAAAGCTGGCTGAGCCAATTGTTCACAGAGGACAGGGGAGAACTCAACTGTGCAGCGCGGCGGTATGCCTCGCCGCACAAGCTCCCGCAGTAGCTGGAGCAGCGGGAGGTAACACTCCGCCACCGCCTCGCAGAGCCATTCGCTCCCGTGGGGGAAACGTCCGTGGTGCAGAACATAGGGCAGATGGGAGTGCAGCACGAGCACGACAGCGCCCACGGCCATAGCCCCGTAGGAATTCAGTGGATGCGGAATCCCAGCGACGCTGTCGGCTGCGCCTCAACCCGAATTTCCCCATACTGCTGCTCGTACTTGCGGATGTTCTCTCCCAACGCTATCCAGAAGAGCTTCGCATGCTGTGGCGTCATGAGAATACGGGCATGCACCCGAGCTCGTGGGAGTCCTGGCAGAACGCGAGTGAAATCCAGCACAAACTCCGCCATCGAGTGCGAAATGATGACGAGGTTCGAGTAAATGCCCTGCGCCTCCTGCTCGCCGAGCTCGATATTGATCTGGTGCTCCACGGTCGGCTGTTCAGGATGGGATTTCTCCGGACTCATGGGGAATTCCTCACGGTTGTTTGCGAAGTTGATCGGCACGGTTATAGTACTGCTGTGCCTTTGCTTTATCTCCACGGCGGGCATAGACGCCGCCGAGCAGTTCGTAATAGCGCGGCTGTGTAGCAAAGAGCGGCTCCAGCTGCTCCAGTTCGGCAAGCAGACGCGCAAGCCGCTGGGGCTCGGGGAGGACTTCGTAGATATTGACCAATTGCTCGAGTACGGCGAACTCATCGCGATGGGTAGGGAGCTGTCGATAGCGTTCGAAGAGCTCGGCCGCACGGCGTAGGAGCGGCACATAGCGCTCACGCTGCTCCTGGTAGCGAGGATTCTGCCGGCGCTTCTCGAGCTCCTCTTGCTGCAGCTTACTCGCCCAGTTCTTATAGGCAACGGCTCCGTTGAAGAGCCCAAGCTCGTTGGTGGGTTCCTTCTGCAGGAGTTCCTCATAAGCACGGACGGCCTCTTCATACCGCTCCAGCTTCGTCAGCGCAATAGCGTACTGGAGCTGGTAGTTGGGCTTATCGGGGTGCTCGTGCTGGAGCTGTTGCAGTAGGCTCAGCAACTCCTGCGTGCGCCCTTGTCGGTCATAGATTTCGAGCAAGAGATTCATGCCCTGTTCGTGGCCGGGGCTGAGCCGTAAGAGGTCATTTGTGTAAGCGAGCGCTCCTTCTAGCTCGCCTCGGTCGAGCAGAGCAATAGCGGCAGCGGCCAGAGGCTGGAGCATGAGCCGGGTGTACCGCTCTCGCTCCGCTTCAGTCCAATTCTGCGGCGGCCGATAGCGCCATCCCTCCACACGGGCCTCGCTCCCGGCCGTGGCGGCCGAGAAAACATACAGCGGCTGCCCATCGATGAGCCAGCGATCGATGAAGAGCGTATCGCTTTCGGCCACCACCGTGCGGCTGGCCACCGGTGAGCCAAGGCGCTGGAGGAGCTCTGCTCGCAAGAGCCCGAACGTTACCCCCGTGCGCTGAGTCGCCTCCAATAGCGGCTCAATGAGCTCCCGATAGCGCGCAAAGCTCTGGAGGGCTGCTACTGTATCCCCAGCTACCTCCTGTACAACGCCCAGCAAGCCATATGCGTCCGGAACATCGGGTTTGAGCTCAATGGCTAGCTGCAGACGCTGGCTCACTGCCTCTAGCTGGTCGGCCGTAGGCTTCTGGACCCCAGCCAGAGCGTTGTACTGCAGGATGGCGTCATTGTACGAGGCAACCCACAGGGCCAACTCCTCAGCTGCAATCTGCTCCCGCCACCGCCCTGTCACATCCTGGCGGCGCGCCGCGCGAAGAGCCTGGAGAGCCGCAGCATACTCTCGCTGCACCTCCCGCCGAACCTGCGCCAGCAGGAGCCAGGCCTCAATGTTGGAGGGATTCTTCTGCGTTTCCAGCTCAAGATTGCGCACAGCCTTCGGATAGTCACGCTGCCCGAGCGCAATTTTGGCCGTCGTAAACTCCGGCGAAGCACAGTGGAAATTCACCACCGCTACCACCCCGAGTACAGCCCCAAGCGCTCCCATGCGCACCATTGCCTCTCCCGTCTCCATCGGACATCTCCGACAGCGCAAAGTTAGGGAAAAGCCTGTGCGTGTCTGCAGAACGGGCCCCGTTACAACGCTTTCAGCAAGAGGAAGCAGCCCACCCCAGCCCCGTAGCCCAGCAGTGCTAGCGGTCCGATGCGCTTCAGGTACCAGAAGAACTCCAATCCCTCCGCATTCATGGCCACCACACCCGCAGCCGAGCCAATGACAAGGATACTCCCGCCCGTCCCTACCGCATATGCCAGCAGCATCCACAGCCAGTGGTCAGGTGGATAAGTAGCAGCGTACATCTTCATGGCCAGAGCCGTCAGCGGTACATTATCTACCACCGCTGACACAAGCCCCAGAAAGCTAAGGGCAAGCTCCTTTGCCGGCACCAGCCGATCCAGCACCCCGGCCAGCTTGACTAAGACGTGCCCCGTCTCCAGAGCATCCACCGCCAGCAGAATTCCGACGAAGAAGAGGAGGCTACTGAGATCGACACCCCGCAGAGCCGTCTGCACCTCCAGATGTTGCCGATGGCGTCGGTGCAAGAGCTCCGTCACCACCCAGAGCAGCCCCACTGCCCCAAAGGCTCCAAATACCGGCGGGAGACCGGTCAGCGTGTGAATGAGCGGTATTGCCAGCAATCCCCCGAGGCCAACGGCTAGCACGATGCCCGCATGCGGTTCTGGCGCCGGGAACGGAGGCCGCAGCGCTGGAGCCTCAGACCGCACCCAGGGGAGGATCACTGCCACAGGAAGGAGTGCTGATACCAATGCCGGCAGAAAGAGCGCCCGCACGAGTGGCCCAGCGTGGATATGTCCCCCAATCCAGAGCATCGTCGTCGTCACATCCCCAATCGGTGACCACGCTCCCCCAGCATTGGCAGCAATGATTATTAGGCCTACCAGGAGCGTCCGCAACGACTGTTGCTCCGGCATGAGCCCTCGGAGAAGCGCCACCATGACAAGCGTCGTGGTCACATTATCAATGACAGCCGAAAGCGCAAAAGTGAGCAGGACCACCGCAAGGGGTAACCACTGACGGGGCACCCTGTCCAGCCACCGAGCTAAGTACAGAAACCCCTGATGAGCCCGGATGGTCTCCACAATCGTCATGGCGCAGAGGACAAAAAAGACGATGGCAGCAATGTCGGCAACATGGGCGCTGAGCGCCGCCACTAGCTCTCGATGCAGCGAATTCACAAAGAGGATTCCCCAGCAGAGGACCCCCATGAGCAGTGCAATGGCACTCTTGTTAACCCCCAGCGGAGCCTCGAGAGCAATGAGTGCATAGCCTATCACAAAGCACAGCACAAGCCCCCACGACGCAGAGTCCATCACTCCCTGCTCACGCCCCTGCCTCAACGCTATCCAGCACAACTCTGTTGCGGAGCACCCCCAGCCGCTCAATGGTCAGCTCTACTGTATCGCCAGGCTGCAACCATCGCGGTGGCGAAAAGACCCCCGAACCATTGAGTTCCAAGAGGCAACCTGTACCGCAGGTGCCCGAACCGATAACATCGCCCGGGTAAAGCCACACACCGTAGCTGGCGCGCTCGATAATCTGGGCAAATGTCCATGCCATATGACTGAGCCGATCCTGCGACACCACCTCCCCGTTCAGAGAAGCTTGCATGGTCAAGTCGTAGTGATTCCCGTGCGGACCCGGCAGAATGCGGTCGGCCAGCTCGTCAGGGGTGACCAGCCACGGCCCCAGCGAGGTTGCAAAATCTTTCCCCTTGGCCGGGCCTAGATTGAGCTTCATCTCCTGGGCTTGGAGCCCGCGGGCACTCCAGTCGTTCATGATCGTGAAGCCTGCAATGAAGCTATCCGCCACGCTGGCCGGGATATTCTTCCCAGCCTTACCGATGACGATGGCACACTCGAGCTCAAAATCCAGCTGTTCCAGATGGCGAGGTTGGACAACCACTGGCCCAGGCCCCGTGACAGCCCAGTGATTGCTGAAGTAGAACACCGGAAAGAGATCGTACTCCGGAATCATCGGCAACCCGCGACTGCGGCGTGCTGCCTCAACATGCTGCCGAAAGGCATAGCCATCGCGGAGCGAACGGGGCTGCAGAGGCGCTTCCACCGTTACCGCCTCTAAGGGGAAACTGACCCCATCCTGCTGCAATTCCGCTTCCCGCCCAGCCGCCCACTCCTGTAGGCGGCGCAACTCGTCGAGAGCAACCTCCCACACGTCCAAAAGCCCGATCATGGTGGAGGGCAGCGCAGACACCCGGCCCCCCTCCCCATGGCGGTAAGCCAGTTCATAGGCAGCAGCAATATCGAGCACATATCCCGTCTCGCTCAGCAACGCGGCCCGCACGCACGGCCCAATACGGTACGAGAGCAGCTTCATGGCACGGCACTCCCTTCCCACTCTCTACTAACGTTGCATGGCATGGCGGAGCGACAAGACCCCAATACCCCCGAACCCCAGCATGAACAGCACCTGGAATGGCAGAGCTGCAAGCTCTACATGGTAGAGCGAAATCCCCAGACCAACCAGGAAGTAGAGCCCTAGCAGCAGCTCCACGAAGACCTGGAAATGTAGCTGGCGCGGGACATAACGCTTGTCCTGCCACCGATCTGCCGGTGTCAGAACGTGATACTTGGGCGTGCGCACAAACTCCGTACGCTTGCCCAGCAATGCCTCAATGACCGCACGCGTGTTGTTGACGGCAAATCCCATGCTACCGGCCAGGAAGATGGGAAAGAGCAGAAGGCGGCGCTGCCAGTCCCAGTGAATGGCCCGCTGAGCATAGAGGTAGAAGAGAAAGGTGCCGATGGCCCCCAGAACGAAGACGGACAACGCCGTAAAGTACCCATCATAGCCCTGCAGCGTATTCTTCAAGATGACGATTGGCACGTTCAGCACCGCCACCAAGAGGATGAAGGGGAAGACGATGTTGCTGGTCAGGTGGACCGTGGCCTCCGCCTTGAGGCGGAAGGGAAGCCGCGCACGCCAGAGAGTCGGGAGGAGCTTGCGCGCAACTTCAATAGCCCCCTTCGTCCAGCGGTATTGCTGGAGCTTGAGTGCGTTGATATCGACGGGAAGCTCCGCCGGGGTCGTTACATCGGGCAAGAAGATGAAGCGCCACCCACGCAGCTGCGCCCGGTAGCTTAGATCGAGATCCTCTGCTAACGTGTCCGTATGCCAGTTGCCAGCATCCAGGATGCACTGCCGACGCCAGACACCGGCGGTGCCGTTGAAGTTGATGAAGAAACCTGCCCGGAAACGCACGTTCTGCTCCATGGCGAAGTGGCCATCGAGCGAGAGCGCTTGTGCCTGTGTCAGGAAGGAGTAGTCAGCGTTCAGATGCTCCCAGCGCGTCTGTACCATACCAACGCGCGGGTCAGCAAAGTAGGGCAGGGTCTTCTGCAGAAAATCGGGCTTCGGGACGAAGTCAGCATCGAAGATGGCGATGAACTCCCCACGGCAGCGCTCAAGACCATAGCGGAGGGCACCAGCTTTGTAGCCCTGACGGGTCCCGCGCCGCACGTGCTCAATGCAGAACCCCTGTGCTCGGTACTCGGCACAGAGCCGTTCCAGGAGTGCTGTGGTCTCGTCGGTGGAATCGTCCAGGACCTGGATTTCGAGACGGTCTCGAGGGTAGTCCAAGGAACAGACAGCCCGCAAGAGGCGCTCGACGACGTAGTACTCGTTGTAGATCGGCAGTTGCACCGTCACCATCGGGAACTCGCTCAGTGGGGGTGGCTGCACCAGAGGCAGCTTCGTTGTCTTCCAGTGGTAGTAGAGCATGACTACGCTGTGGAGCCCGAAGAAGAGGAGGATGCTCAGTGCAACGACGTAAACCACCAGGAGCACTTCTTCCATGCCGTTGCCCTGCTTGATTCTACCTCACCACGCTGACACAATGGCCAGCACAATATCATCGCAGAGCATCTCGAGAGCTTGGAGAATAGCCCGATCGCGAGCAGCCTGCCCCCCAGCGACGGGGTAGATATCGGAGCGGACAAATGTGCGCTGCCAGAGCGTACGACGCTTGACGGCATCGTAGAATTCCACCTCCACGGCTACCTCTGCCCGGCGTTCCCGCTCAATGTCCCCGGGACGGACTGTCAGAGTGAGATCGCTGATGCGCTGCACCCGAACCGCCAGCCGTGCATCGGCCTCCCCACTGACCAACTGCAACGGCACTTCCTGCTGGAGGCGGCGGGATAGCTGCGTTGCCAAATACTCCCGATACATCGGTACGCCGAACCCACTCTGATCCACCACGGGAGCCAGTGCGAACGTGCGCAAATGGGCCGGCAACCGGCCCCCAGTAAAGCTATAACAGCTCACCAGGAGGCAACTTACGCACAGAATGCTGAGCACGTTCTGAGTACTCTCTGACAGCCCTCTCATCCGACCTCCCCGCGCACGAAGGGGTTCTCCCGTCGCTCCTTCCCGATTGTGGTGGGAGGGCCATGGCCGGGATAGACACGGAAGTCATCCGGCAAGCTCAAGAGCTGCTGGGCAATCGAGCGCAGCAGTTGCTGCAGCTCTCCCCCGGGCAGATCCGTTCGCCCGATGCTCCCAGCAAAGAGCGTATCGCCAGAGAAGAGGCATCGCCGACGGTGTTCAACCAAACAGATACCCCCTTCGGTATGTCCCGGGGTGTGTCGCACTTCAAGCTCCCACGCTGTACCAGAGCTCAGATGCTGCCCGTGCTCGAGGAATTCTGCTGCCTCCACCGCTTCAAAAGGCAGCGGTAGCTGCCATAGACGCAATTCCACCGGGTCGGAGAGTCGATAGGCATCGGCCCGGTGGATGGCAATGGGAGCCCCCGTCTCACGCTGCAACACTGCTGCATCGGCAATGTGATCCCAATGGCCGTGTGTGAGGAGGATCCGGCTAATCCGAACCCCATACTGACGCGCCAGCGCCACGTACTGCTCAGCGCTCCCCATCGGGACATCCACCACCCAGGCCTGGCCAGCGGCCCGATCCAGCAAGAAATACCCGACGGTAGCCGCCGGCCCCGCCTCTACCGCCATCAGATCCGGCATCAACACGGTAACTTCCGTCGGCTGCCAGAATTCCCACATCATGGAGGGCCGATGAGCACGAGCGTTGTCCGAATCTCGGTTGGCGTGCGCAAGAGCAGCACATACGCTCCGGCGGCCAGTCCATCGAGAGACCACTGGCGCTGATGGAGGCCTGGGGCTGACTGGCTCCACTGCGCCTGCCACAGGCACCGCCCATCGAGCGCATGGAGTGCCAGCCGGTACAGCCCTTGTTCGACCGTCTGGGTGCCTACTGTAATCCCCCCTGCCTGTGCCGATGCCCACAGAGCAACCTGTCCAACGGGGCGGAGCAGTCGCGCTCCCCCTTCCCTGCATATCCCCGTAAGCCGGAGGCGCCCATCGGTGCGCTGCGTCCGCATGCTCAAAATCCCATCATCCCAGAAAAACCGCACAAGGCGCAAGGGGGACTCTTCCTCGCTGCCCAGCAGAACATCCCCAATGAGCTCAGTCACAATGCCGGAATCGGCCAGCGGGACATTCTCTACACGAAAGCTGGCGCGCGCCCACCGACCGGACATCTCCTGTCGGAGCAACTGTCCGCGACTTACCCCCCGCAACAGGAAGAGGCTCGGTTCGTATTCGAGCTCGAACTCCGCACTCCGTAGCCCCCCGTCGAAATCCGCAGGGGACAGCGCTACCCAGAGGGGAAGGCGCACGAGGCGCTGCCAGGGTGCAACCTGCGTATCGGGCAACCAAACGTGGATCTCGAATGCCTCGGCAGCAATGCCACGCAGCACCAGTGCCCGCTCATCAGCACAGGGGTGGCTGAGCCAGAGGCGGAGCGTATCGGTCTGTATCCCAGGCTGCAGTGGCGCAAATTCCACCCCAAGACTCAAGCTCTCCTGCGGGGCCAGAAGGCGCGGAAGCTCAGCTACTGCACTCAAGCGAAAGTCCTGCCCACGCTGGAGACGTACACTATCCAGCCCGAGCGGGAGCACTCCACGGTTGCTCAGGACGAGAGTCTGCCGAGCTACGGTCCCAACGAAAGTCGTCCCAAACTCGACGTGCGCTGGGGCTCCTAAGAGAGGTGTCTGCCGCCTTCCGTGGAGAAGAATTTCCAGCACCAGCAGCTCTAGGCCGAGCCGCACACGGAGCTGCATCCGTGCGTACTTCTCTCCATCAGGGGCCCTCAGGGGACGGAAGAACACCGCATAGCGGCCACTTCCCCCGGGGGCAATGCCTGCCGGCAGTGGCGGTAGCTCCACGGCAAACAGTTCAGCATCCGGACCCGTCAGCGAGGCTGCCAGCAGCCAGAGCGTATCTGCCGTGCCATTGTCGATGCGCAGCGTATCAACCCCCTCACGGCAGAAGGGGAGTGCCCCGAAGTCGAGGGCCGAGCGATACGACAGCCCTTCCCCGACGATGGTCGCCTGAAGCCGCACGCGATGCGTGTCCGGACATGGATCGGAGACCATGAAAGCCAGCTCTGCCTCGAGCGGTCCCAGGCGCTGCGGTGCAAGCGTTATGGTGAAACTCTGCTCCCCCGAGGCAGGGATCACAGCCGTCTGCGGCGTGACGCTCACATCGGGATGAGAACTCACAACTGCCTGAATCGTCAGCGGGCGCAGCAGCAGGTTCCGCCCCACCAGGCTCTGTTGGACGGTCTGCCCATAGCGGAGGGTACCCATCGTCAGGGCCGCCGGAATTGCCACAAACGGTGCAACACGTTCGGCGCGAATTCCAACCGTCAAACTCGAGTCATCCTCGAGGGTCAGGACAAGCTGCGCCGTGCGCACCCCGGGCTCTCCGCGGGGAAGGAGCTGCAGAACATACGCCACGGAATCGCCCGGCAGTACTTCCCTCGGCACTGCAGGCTGCAGGAAGAGGGCAAATTCGGCAGCGTCTGTGCCCACCACACTAGCAGGCCGGAGGATGCGCACCGGTACCGAGCCGACATTGAGGAGCCACACCGTGTCGAGAGGGGTACTACAGCGACTCACTACGCCGAAGTCAATCTGCTGCGGCCGAACCTGCACAGCCTTCCGAATTCCGACACCGCTGAGCAGCAGGCGCGCCGTATCCGGACAGGCCGAGTCAGCCCGCTGCGCTCCAATCACCAGCTCCGCAGCATCGGGTCGTGCTGCTGTCGGCGTATAACGCAGATGGATTTCCAACTCTTGCTGCGGCAGAAGGCGCAGCGGCGGCTGCGGGCGGAGCTGGACGATTTCAAACGGCTGCGTAAGGCTTGGCACCTCAGGTATCCAAGCTGCAGCATAGCCCCGATTGCGCAGTATCACGGTCAGCTGTGCACTCGTCCCGAGAGGGACAGCACCAAATTGCCCAGAACCATGCCACTCCAGCTGCGTCAGCAGTCCAGAAGCCGAGAGCCGAACCGTATCGGCATACCCACACTCGGCCTCCTCTACAACGAGCATACCCGACACCGTCCCCAGGAAGCCTGCCTGGCATCGTACGGTCAAGACCGCTCGTTCCCCCGGCGGCACGCTCAAAGCCGTAGCAGGCTCCACACTCCAGAGAGCAGCTCCGACAAGGCGCGGTGGCCTAAAGCGGAGGGGCCGGCTCGAAGTGTTCACCACTGCCACCACAGCCGCCCGCTCTTCCCGAGGGCACAGCACCCCGAAATCGTAGTCTCGCAGCGGGGTGTTGCCATCGGTGAGCACAAAGCTCACCGTATCCTTGACGGCGCTGTAGGTAATTCGCCAGGGGGAGCCAGCCCCGAGCGTGTCCGTATGAAAGAGCAGCAGCTCGTCCTGAAAGCTCCCCACCGATGCCGGCGCCCGAAAGACAACGACGCACCGTAGTGAATCCCCCGGCCGCAGCACGAGCGGAAAAGCCCCCATCGGCGGCGCCACAAGCTGGAATCCCTGGTCACCCCGCGTAAATCCGGCCCAGCGAATCTCCAACTGCCCATCACCCAGATTCGCAATAGTTACCGTGTCCCAGCGCTCAGCTCCGGCACACAACACCGTATCGAGTGCTCGCGCCCTCGGGGCGCTCAGCCGTGGAAGCTTCGCAACAGTGAGGATGCGCGCCGAAGCTGGGGAGAGAACCCAGGCTGGCTCCAGAGCATACGGCCTCGTTGATGGATTCAGAATGCGTTGGAGCGCGACCACGAAGAAGAGCGTATCCGGCTCGGGTAGCCCCAGCACTGTGCTCCACCGCAGGCCATAGCCGACCAGCGTATCCAAGGGGTGCCAACGCCCACCGTAGGGCTTGCCGCAGAGGAGGATATCCTGCCCATTGCCTGTGCCCCAGAGAGTGGCCTGCTGCCGGGGGAGCGGCGGTACCAGGGCAACCGTCGGACCGGTATACCGCGTTGCCTCGGCCGGTTGTACTGAGACCGGGCCAAGCTCCAGCCCATCCAGCCGCACCCGTCCAGCCCCGCCGGTAGGGGTACCAGGCGCTTGTCCTCCGCGAACACTGAGGTTAGGCAAGGAGTACCCTCCGGGGGCACTTACGTGGATAGCCCCACCTGATCCACCCCCGCCCGGCCCAGCCGCCGACGTTCCCGGTCGAGCCCCTGGAGCTCCATCGGCCAGCACGCTGAGACCCTCGACTATAGGCGCCACAAGGAGCAGCGCTCCACCGCCTCCCCCACCACTTCCCGAACATACGTTAACCCCCTGGGGATTCCCGCTTGCCCCCCCTGATCCCCCTGCGAGAGGCACAAGGCAACTATTGCCATGCTCGTACCCTCCTGTGTTACCCCCAGAACTCTGTCCCCGCGTGGCATATCCCCCCGCCCCTCCTGCCTGTCGTTGCTGGTATCCACTACCTCCCCCATAGCCCCCATCGGGCGAGCATGTATTCCCATCGCGGCAGCCCTGTCCCGAAAGCCCGAAGGGATGGCCCGTCCCACCTCCGGCGGACTCGTACTGCGGGGAAGTGCCCGGCTCGACTCCATTGAGGCTACGGCCTTCGGTGCCCGTGCTCTGCCCGTACTCTCGGTACTCATTGCCACTGACACCAAGCCCATTCTTGCCCCCTCGGCCTCCGCTCGTGAAGCCATCTCCACCATTGCTGCCGCGCGCAGAGCCGCTCAAGACATCGCAGAAGGCTCCCCCACCTCCACCGCCCCCTGGCCCAGCCGCACTCCCTATAGCACTGACCCTGATAGCTGCTCCAGCCTCGCCCCGGATAGGCCCGAGAGCCATCAGCACAAAGGGCAGATATCCCTGATTGCCCGCCGTAAAGGGATCGCAGTCTGCCGTGGATACATCCAAGACTACCCCAGCCGGCACGATAAGACTATCGACAAGCAGTGCACCCCGGCGCGAACGCACCCCTAACCTCCCCTCCCCCAAGATGCGCTCGGCCGCAGGTACAACCCCGATTGGGGTAGGCTGCACAATGTAGAACGTATCCACCACCACACCCTCCCCCGCAACGGTCACCTGAATCGGGATGCGAAACTCCGGCCGGAGCTCATCCCATCGCCAACTGTTGGGCTGAACCCACGGATGGACGAAGACATGCGTGCTAATGAGCCGTCCATTCCAGCTGACCACTAGCGGGCCTATCGTCAGGAAAGCGGTATCAGCGGCTCGGGCACAGTGAACCCGCACCCTATCGCCGGGCTCATTCAGATAGAGCCCATCGCTGCCGAAGGTCCCAACAGCACCCGTCTGCGCCACAATCTCCACCGCCACAGCCATCCCCGGAGCCCCGATATCGGGCAGCATATAGGCCGCCTGTGGCTGTGCCATAAGGGACCTGGCTGCAGCGAGAATGACTACTCCAACTCCTCCCCACACCCCAAGCCGCAGCGCTGCCTCGGCGAAGTGCTGACATAGCTGCCGTATCAATGGTAGCCTCATGGTTCTCAGAGCCCCATGCTAGCAGGGCGAAAATAGGGCTCTCCTGCCAAACCCCCTGCGAGAGTTATCTTTGCCTGAGTAGTCCCGGGACGAGCTAGGATGCTCAAAGCGCTCGTGGCAGCTCTGCCGATTGAACCCCCCACCATCTTCCCTGACTCCGTCATTGCCGGCATTACGCTGCGCGCCGTGGAACGCTTTCCCCCACGAGGGTTCTCCCTTGAGGATCCAACTACCCCAACACCGGCTGCGCACCTTCTGGCAGCCACACTGGGTGTACCCTGGGAGAGGCTGAAATTCCAGCACCAGGTCCACAGTGCACTTGTCCGCTGGGTCCATCTTCAGAGCCCTATCGAGACGAGCGACGGCATGATAACGGATCAGCCGGGGCTTATTCTGTGCGTCCGGGTGGCCGACTGCTGTGCTGTCCTCCTCTTCTGTCCCGAGCCGCCTGTTATTGCGGCGCTCCATGCCGGCTGGCGCGGTATCGCCGCCGGCATCGTCGAAACCGGGCTTGGGGAACTGCTGCGAATCGGCTGCCCGCCTGAGCGCATACTGGCCTACCTCTCGCCCTGCGCCTCTGCCGAACGCTATGTGGTTCGAGCCGATGTGGCCCAGCTCTTCCCTCAGAGCGCCTTCCCAGTGGACGGGCAGTTCTACCGACTCGACCTGCGAGGAGATATCCGCCGACGCCTCTGCGCTCTTGGCCTCCGTGAAACCAATATCGAACTCTCACGCGGCTGCACGCTCAGCGATCCCCGCTACCACTCTTTCCGTCGGGACGGCAACGCTGCCGGACGGATGGTGGCTTTCATTGGGATGCATCCCCTGATCCGGAAGAGCTCCACCGTTTCAGGATCCCGTATGGGATGACCACCAGGTAGGCCACCACCAATACAATCGGGGCTACCACAAGCGCTAACGGATGGTCGTAGCGGGTAACAATGCCCACAGCCATCAATCCATACCCGAGCCCCAGTAGCACGATCCCAGCCCCGATAATGAGCCAGTTGCGGCGCTCCAGAGGGAACGTCCACCGCACTGGCGCCGACCGAGTCACTCGCGCCCCTTTTCCCATATGCCCTCTCTGCTCTCGGAAACCGTGCTCCCTGGGGGATTCGAACCCCCGACCCGCGGATTAAGAGTCCGCTGCTCTACCAGCTGAGCTAAGGGAGCGTTACAAAATTACCGTCTCTGCCGCAATGCTCACGTACACCTCTTCTGAGGCACGGCTGCTAAATTTGTACTTGGTCTGAAGAGCCTCAGCCACATGGAAAGCCTCGTCTCGGCCATGTCGCTTGCTGGTGCCCCGCTAGGACAGCAGCTTGTCGTCTGCGGATACAGGGGGCACCACCCACTCATTGAACGGCTACGTGAGCTCGGGCTCACGGTAGGGACAGAGCTTGTCATTCGGCGGCGTGCACCCTTTGGGGGCGGAATAGAGGTAGAGTTTCGCGGACTCCGGCTTGGCCTCCGTGCGCGAGAGGCTACAGCAATTCTAGTCTGCCCTGGCAATGGCTACCACCGGGACGCCTGAAGCACCCAGCCCCACGATTGCCGTTGTAGGGCTTCCCAACAGTGGGAAATCAACCGTCTTCAATGCGCTGACGGGGTTACGGCAGCGGACGGCTAACTACCCTGGGGTGACGGTTGAGCCATCGATAGGCTGGATTCATCGCGATGGGCGATCGGTAGCTCTGGTGGATCTTCCCGGTGTCTACAGTCTCACCCCTCGCAGCGAGGACGAGCGCTTAGCTATCGCTTTCCTACGGGGTCAACTCCCGGGCACTGCCCCACCCGATCGGCTACTGCTTGTCATCGATGGGACGCAGCTTGAGCGCGGCTTGGTGCTTGTATCGTGGATGGCGCACTTGCACCTACCCACGGCACTCGTGATAACCATGGTCGACGAGCTCACAGCCCGAGGAGGCGTACTGGAGGCCGAGGAGCTAGAACGCCGCTTAGGCATCCCGGTATTCACGGTGGTGGGGCGGAAAGGGATTGGCATTGCAGAGGTACGCCGCTCCGCCCTGGCAGGAGAACCCTGGGGCATCCCTCTGGTGCCCTTCTCCCCGGATACCCCGGTGGAGGAGCGCTACCGATGGGCGCGCGAGCTCGCCAGTTGCGTTGTGCGCTTCCCGAAGGCGGATGTTGTCTCGGAGCGTATTGACCGGGTGGTGCTCCATCCTGTGTGGGGGCTGCTCATCTTCGGGGTAGTCATGTTTGCCTTCTTCCAGGCCATCTTCACGGTCGCGCAGCCGGCCATGGGGGCTCTCGAAGCTGGCATCCAATGGCTGCAACAGCAGTTGGAAGCCATACCCCCAGGAATTGTCCGGAACTTCCTTGCCCATGGGCTCCTCGGTGGAGTAGGCGCTGTGGTGGTCTTCCTGCCGCAGATCATGCTGTTGTATTTCCTCCTGACCGTGCTCGAGGACACAGGCTACTTTGCCCGTGCGGCATTCCTGATTGACCGTCTCTTCGGCCTTGTTGGGCTCCAGGGACGGGCTTTTATCCCTCTCCTGGGAGGCTTTGCCTGCGCCATCCCTGCGTTGCTCTCCACCCGGGTTATCCCCTCGTGGCAGGAACGGCTGACCACGATGCTCATTATCCCGCTCATGACCTGCTCGGCACGGCTACCGGTTTACACCCTTCTGATTGCTGCAACGGTCCCACCGGTGTACATCGGCGGGATCGTCTCCGTTCAGGCGCTCGTGCTAGGGGGGCTGTACTTACTCGGGGCGGGAACCGGGCTCGTGATGGCATGGCTCCTCCGGCATACACTCCTTCGCGGAGGGCGAACCCCCTTTGTGCTGGAACTTCCACCGTACCGGATACCAGCCTGGCGCACGGTATTGGGACGGGCGTGGAGTAGTGGACGAGCCTTTGTACAGAGCGCCGGCACAACTATCCTCGTACTTTCCCTCCTCCTGTGGGCCCTCACGGAGCTCCCCCCGGTGGCTGCTCCAGCAGAGCTACCGCCGCTGGAACTTCAACGCCTGCAGCTTGAGGGCTCCTTTGCTGGACAACTGGGACATCTGCTGCAACCTCTCTTTGCCCCACTTGGCTTTGACTGGAAGATCACGCTGGCGCTCCTGGGTAGCTTCGCTGCTCGGGAGGTCTTCGTCTCCTTCATGGGGCAGCTGTATGCTGTCGATGTTGAAGCAGCCGAGAGCACACTCCGGGACATTCTGGCCCAGAGCCTGCCCCTGCCAGTAGCGCTGAGCGTTTTGGTCTTTTACGTCTACGCCCTCCAGTGCATTTCGACTATGGCGGTGCTACGCCGGGAAAGCGGCTCATGGCGGTGGGTTGCGCTCGCCTTCGCTTACACCTTCACTTTGGCCTATAGCCTCAGCTTCCTGGTCTACCACGGAGCCCGATGGCTGCTGAGCTAGTGTATGTTGGGGCCGACATCGGTGGGACGAAGACCCTCCTTGCAGCCTGCACCGCCGATGGCCAGCTTGTACGCCGCTTGAGCTTTCCGACTCCGCTGGAGCTCTCGGCCGGATTGGAGCAGCTCCGAACAGGCCTGGCTGCCGTTGCCGGCCAGGCTGCTCTTGCCGCCGTGGGTATCAGCATCGGAGGGCCCATTGATCGAGAGCGAGGAACGGTCTCCCCGCTCCACCAGCCCCAGTGGCGGGGGGTACCGCTACGGGATCTTGTGCAGGAGTGGTTTGGCTGCCCCTGCCGCATCGAAGTAGATACCGATGCAGCTGCCCTGGCAGAGTGGTATATCGGCGGCGTACGGGATAGCCCGTTGGTCTACGTAACACTCAGCACCGGTGTCGGGGGCGCTCTGCTGATTGAGGGAAAGCTCTACCGCGGCACAGCGGGAGTACATCCAGAGCTCGGCCATCAGATTGTGCCGAATGAGTTCGGCGACCCAGCACCGGTCCGCTGCACTTGCGGCGCCTTCAACTGCCTGGAGGCCCTGATCAGCGGTCGTGCGCTCGAACGCCGTTACGGCTGCTCTCCGGCCCATATTCCGGAGAAAGACTGGCAGCTCATTGGGCAAATCTTGGGGCATGGCGTGCGAAATATTGCAACGCTCTACGCTCCTCGGCGGATTGTGCTCGGGGGAGGGCTTGCCATCCATGCCGCCGAACGCCTCCTACCGGTGCTGCGTACTCTGCTCAGCGACCAATTGCAGCTGATCCCGCCTCCTACAATTACCCTGAGCTGCTTGGGCTACGAGACCCCTCTCTGGGGAGCTCTTGCGCTCGCCCTGGGATACGGCCAGGAGTAGCGAGTGGCTCTAGTCGGAGGCTTCTGTTCTCCTCTGGGCGACCATGCCCTGGCTATGTCGGCGTGCCTCAAGCCACCGCTCCGCATCGATGGCCGCCATACAGCCGCTTCCGGCCGCCGTCACCGCCTGCCGGTAGACCTTGTCTTGGACATCCCCGCAGGCGAAGACACCCGGGAGGGTGGTATGTGTGCTACGAGGCTGGGTCACAATGTAGCCCTGCTCGTCTATCTGGAGGAAGCCGCGAAAGAGCTCCGTATTGGGCTGGTGCCCAATCGCCACGAAGACTCCATCGACCGGTAGAATGCGCTGCTCACCCGTTACGACATTGCGTACCCGAATGTGCGTCAGGCGGCGCACCCCATTGCGCTGCTCGCCGAGAAACTCCTCCACGACGGTATCCAGCAGGAAGTCGATTTTGGGATGGCTGCGGACGCGCTCTTGCATGATCTTGGAGGCGCGGAACTCTCGCCGTCGGTGGATGATGGTCACCTGCCGAGCAAAGCGAGTCAAGAAGAGAGCTTCCTCCATAGCTGTATCGCCCCCGCCGATGACGTAGACATGCTGGTCCCGGAAGAAGAAGCCATCGCAGGTCGCACAGGCCGAGATACCATATCCCATGTACTCGGCCTCTCCGGGCACTCCAAGTCGCCTGGCAGAAGCGCCAGTAGCGATGATGACGGCTTCGGCCGAGTAGAGCGTGCCAGCATCGGACCAGAGCAGAAAGGGATACTGGTGGAAATCCACCCGGGTGATGGTCTCGTAGAGGCAGCGAGCTCCAAAGCGCTGGGCCTGGCGACGGAGGATATCCATGAGCTCGGGGCCCTGGATGCCATGCTCGAAACCGGGAAAGTTCTCCACCTCCGTGGTGATAGTCAGCTGCCCACCGGGCTGGGGACCTTCGAAGACAATGGTGTCCAGACGTGCCCGCGCCGCATAAATGGCTGCTGTCAGTCCGGCAGGACCAGAACCGAGAATGGCAACTTCATGGTGCTCCGTCTGCATGGCTATCGACTAGCTTTGCTGAGACAACACGTTTCCAGGTTCGCACCGTACGCTGCAGACCAGCGTAGCGGGGGCGGGTGAGGGGACTTGCGCGAAAGCGTTGACGAAATTCCTCCGGGCTCATCTGGAGGACTGCATCGAGCTCAAGGCAGGTCTGCCCGTAGCGAGGCGCAAACGCAGGATCAGCCGTAGGCTTCTGGAAGCGATTCCACGGACAGACCTCCTGGCAGATATCGCAGCCGAAGATCCAGCCCTCCATGCGCTGTGCAATCGCCTCCGGGATCTCCATGTCCGGCTTGGTTTCGATGGTCCAGTACGACAAGCATCGGCGCGCATCGACGACATAGGGCTCCACAATGGCGCCGGTCGGACAAGCCTGCACACAGGCTGTGCACGTCCCGCAGAAATCCCGCAGGGGGGAATCGGGCTCTAAGTCCGCCGAAGTCACTATGACGCCCAGAAAGAGCCAGGAGCCGTAGCGCCGGGAAATGATATTGGAGTGCTTGCCTTGCCATCCAATCCCGGCACGCACCGCCCAGGCTTTCTCCAGGACAGGGCCGGTATCGACATAGTAGCGGCTCTCTGCTCCAGGGCAGAGATGGGCCAGCTCTTCGGCCAACCTCTGGAGCTTGGGACGCAGTACATCGTGGTAATCATCGCCCCAAGCATAGCGGGAGAGCTTGCCATAGCGCCAGGGTTCTTGCTCGAAGGGCTCGTGTCGGGCGGGATTGTAGTAGTTGTAGGCTACTACGACTACGCTACGAGCCGTCGGCAGGAGAGTTCGCACGTCGGCCCGGCGCCAAGGCTCCCGCTCCATGTAGGCCATGGTGGCCTGATACCCGCGCTTGAGCCATTCGGCGTACCGGACAAACTCCTGCTCTAGGGGCTCTGCAGCTGCCACCCCCACTTCACAGAAACCGAGCTTCCGTGCAATCTCCTTGAGCCGCTCGGTTTGCCGCCGCCGTTCCTCGCCCATTAGCGCGCAATGGTCACAGAGACACCCGTGCCCGGCGCAACGACGCTGTCGGCCGCCGGGGATTGTGCTATGACGGTGTTGGGCAGAAAGGTCGCATCAGACTCAACCTTCACCACCCCAAGGCGCAAACCCGCCCGCACCAAGACCTCTTGGGCTTCCTCAAGCGATAATCCAACCAGAGACGGCACCAGCACAGACGGGCGCGGGCCCTGGCTGATGAGCAAATCAATTGCTGTCCCTACGGAAACGGACTGTTGTGCCGGGATGCTCTGCCACACAACCGCTCCGGCCGGCATGGTGTCATCATACGTGGAGACGATCTGCCCAATGCGCAATCCCCGGCTCAGCAGCTGAATTTGCGCCTCTCGATAGGACAAGCCGACAACGGCCGGCATCACCACCGTACGCTGCCCCGTGCTGACAGTCAGATACACTCGGCGTCCCCGGCGGACTTCCGCCCCAGCATATGGCACTTGCCGCACTACGTACCCTTCCGGAATGCTCGGATTCGGCTCATAGCGAATCTCCTGGACGACGAAGCCCTGCTGGACAAGTAGCTCCACTGCCTGCGACAGAGGCATGCCTACCACCGAGGGGAGACGTACCGTCGGCCGAGCATGGATCAACGCTGGCAATAGGACCTGATCGGCCACCATAAGTCCGGCAAGAGCAACGCCGAGAAAGAGGAGGAAGCGCCACAGGAGGCGTTTCCGCTTATGCCGGCGCTCCTGCCCACGAGGGAGTGAAACCGATGCTTGAGGCTGCTCCCTCATGCTCGATGCGGGATAACGAGCGTGGTCACTGCCCGCTCTGGCCTGACAACATGGCGCGCCCACTCGGTGATCTCCTCTGGGGTCAGCCGCGCATATTCTTCCAACAGCCGGAATGGACGCTCGGGATCGCTCCAGAATGCCGTCGCGAGCGCTACCTCCTGAGCAACCCCGAGGGGATGCTGCAGACGCGCTGCATACTCGGTGCGCAGCCGCTGCTGTGTCCTCTCTACCTCCGCTGCTGTTACCCCATCGGCACAGAGCTGCTCGAGTACCTGCCAGAGCTGCCGCTCCAACTCAGAAACCGACGTATCGGGCGCACTGGCAATGCTGTAACAGGTCAACAATGAAGCCCACTGCCGAGCATCGAGAAAGGCCCCCACATCGCGTGCGCTCCCGCGCTGCAATACCAGCACGCGATAGAGATGGCTGCTCCGACCTCCACCGAGGATATCAGCAAGGGCAGTCAGGGGAAGGAACTCCGGTGCCGTATAGCCACCGCAGTGAAAAGCCAGCGAGACCGCCGGCAGAGGGACCCGATCCTTGAGCACTGCAACGACTCCACCCCGCTGGCATACCGCCGGACACTGCCGCCGTACTCCGAGAGAAGTGGCGGGCAGAGAACCGTAGTACAGCTGCGCAAGCTCTAGGACGTGCGAGCCCTCAACATCGCCGCAGACCACAACGACGGCATTCTGCGGACCGTAGTAATGACGCGCAAACTGGCGGGCGTCCTCCACTGTCAAAGCTGCCACTGTCTCGGGACTCCCGTAGACCTCCCAGTGGTAGGAGCACTCTGGTGCAAAGGCATGGTTCATCTGCACCTCCCACCAGCGCCCGTAGGGCTGATTGTAGACGGTCTCCTTGAGCTCCTCCAGAATCACCTGCTGCTGGATGCGGAACTCCTCCTCTGTGAAGGCCAACCCTCGCATGCGGCTCCCCTCAAGCCAGAGCCCCAGGGCCAGCTGGTAGGCCGGCAGGACCATCGTGTAGAGCGTGTAACTGTACGTTGTCAGAGCATTGGTGCTGCCACCAGCGTCGGTACAGTACCGATCAAACTCCTCATGCCCGAGATAGGCTGAACTGCCGAAGGCCAGGTGTTCCACAAGATGCGCAAGGCCAGCCTGGCGGGGCTCCTCATCCTGCGAGCCGACGCGGTAGAGGACCACTATGGCCACTACAGGTGCCCGCCGATGCTCGATGACGACGAGCTCAACGCCGTTGGAGAAGCTCTGGTAGAGGAGCGGAAGCATCCCACAGAGTCGTTCACCTCGAGGTGCGAAGTTACAATAAGCACCCAGCATCCTCGACTATCGCCGCTGCACGCAACGGTATGTTGCCTCGTCGTCAAGAGGGACCATGTTCTGGACTCCTGAATTGGCAGCTTGGCTGGAAGATGCTCCCTGGCCAGCGACCAAAGAAGAGCTCATCGACTATGCGGAACGTAGTGGTGCTCCTCTGCAGGTGCTGGAAAATCTCCGCGAACTGCCCGACGACGACACCGTCTACGAAGGCATCGAGGATATCTGGCCCGAGTGGGAAGACTACCAGTCGCCCGACTACCTGGACGAGGACGAGGAGTCGGAGGAAGAATACTGAGCCCCTTGGCAGACCAGCGTGTTGACGGATGTCCGACATTGGAGACACTGTGCGGGAGCTCTTCTCCTACCGGCTCTCCTCTTCGGCCAGCAGTGGTCTCCGCCGGCGCAGGTCATCGATCGCATTGCCTTCCGGGGGAATACGGCCTTTTCGGAGGCAGAGCTCCAAGCCCTCTTGCAGACACGCCCGGCCCACCGCGGTGTGCTCCACCGCATGGTGCGATTCTACACCATGCAACTGCTCCGGCATCCGGCAACCCCTGCTGGACTCCTCCGGCAGCTCCAGCGCCTCCTTGCAGAGTTAGAGGCTGAACTGCCTGCCTTTGATCCACGCACGGTGGAGGCCGATATCGAGGCCCTCCGGCGCTTCTACATGCAGCAGGGGTTTCACTGGGTACAGGTACAGGCCATCCTCTCCACGGAGCCAGACCGCAGCCAGACCCTTACCTTCATCCTCCACGAAGGTCCAGCAGCCCGCATCGATACAGTCGTCTACCATGGGCTGGAAGACCTACCAGCCAGCCTCGCTGCACAGCTGCCGCGCTATCGGCGCCTGCGCGCCGGTATGCTCTTTCGGGAGGCTGCCCTCATTGAGGAAGCAGAAGCACTTCAGCGCTTCCTGCGGGAAAATGGCTACCCTTCAGCCACCTACGAACGACCGCAGATTTACATCATGCCCGAGCGCAATGCTGACAGCATCGTTGTGCACTTCCATCTGGGCCAGCGCCAGCGCTTCGGGGCAGTCCAGTTTGTAGAGACCACTACCGCAAGCCCCCCTTTGACCGAGCGCATTCGGCGCTTTTGCCTGGAATTCACACCAGGGCAGTGGTATGACATTCGCGCCCTCGAACGCACTCGGCTCCGGCTGTTACGGCTAGGCGTCTTCGAGCTTGTGCGCCTGGATACAAGCTCTGCACGCGACAGTACCGTCGATATTCTCATTACCACGCGCTACCGCCGTCCGCGGGAGGCCCTCCTCAGCACTAGCGTCTACCGCACGCTGCTCGAGAGCGCCCCGAACATTGCCGTTGAAGCGCACCTATCGGACGTCAACCTCTTCGGCGGCGCGGAACGGGGGAGCCTCTTCGGGCAGATCGCCCTGCGCGATCCCCTTGGGGCCTGGGAGCGGAAGCAGCTGGAATACGAGTTCCAGTTCGGTGCTGGACTCGCATTGCCCTATCTCCTGCACCGCCTGGGGTTACAGTCGCAACTCACATATGGCACACGCTTCTTGGCCCCCCCGCTGCGCCTTGAAGCCCTCAGCCTCCGGGTCCAATTCCCGGTAGAATTTGCCCCATGGACGTGGATGACGACCTCTGAGCTCGGGCTCAACATTCGAGCTGAACGCCCTCTGAACTACCCCCAGGCGGCAGCCGCTGTCGACTCTGCCCCTGAGCTAGCTCCGTTCCTCCGCCAATACGAACGTCTCTACACCTACACGGCACAAGGACGACGGCTCTTCCCGCCCTCGGATATCACCGTGAGTTTGACTCTCGGGGCAGACCACCGTGACCATCCGGCTCTGCCGAGCAGAGGCCACGCCGCCATGCTCAATACAGAGCTCGGTGGCATTGGAGCCATTGGGCTGGCGCAGTATACCCGTCTCCAGCTCCTCCTCTTAGGCTTTGCGAGCATTGCCCCGCGCACAACTTTGGCTGGTAAGCTACGGCTGGGCTCCATCTGGTGGCGCAATCGCCAGTGGTCCTATGTACCCTACGACCGGCATTTCTTTGCCGGAGGTGCTAACAGCATTCGCGGTTGGGCTTCCCGGAGCCTCTGGGATCCTCACTCCGGCGGCGGCAGCCGTCCCCTTGGATTGGCCTCCTACATTGGTGCTGCCCTCCTTGTGGAAGGCTCGGCTGAACTCCGGTGGCGCTTCCCACCGCTGCGTATGGGGCCCTTGAGCCCCTATGTGGAGAACTTCGTGCTGACCGCCTTCCTGGATTGGGGAAATGCTTACAACCGGCTCACCCCCGAGCTCTATGGCACGGCCACTTTGGGCGACATCGTACGCAATCTCGCTCTCTCCCTCGGCATCGGCTGGGGCTACGTAACCGATGTTGGCCCTCTCCGGCTAGAGGCCGCCTTCCGCGTGCATGACCCTTCGAACCGAGCCGCTCCGTGGTTCTTCCAGCGACCAGCATTCCTCCGCCACTGGATTCTCCATCTCGGCCTGGGATACGCCTTCTGAGCCACTATTTTTGTGCTGTGTCCTCTTAACGTGTGCTGGCCGGGTGCGCATCGCCGTCCTGCTCGGAGGAATCTCACCGGAACGCAACATCTCGTTGCTCAGCGGGCGTAGTGTCGTGGCTGCCTTGCGCGAGCGCGGGCACGAGGTTCTCCCCATCGATCCAGCTCGCGGAGCCGAAGGACTGATGACAGAGGAGGAATTGGCGGCCATCACTCCCCATCTGCCTTCGGAGCAGCTCCTGCGCTCCTTCTCCCCCTGGATGTATGTGGAATGCTTGAGCTCGGATCTCTTTCGCACCGTCGATGTCGTCTTTCCCGTCCTCCATGGGCCATATGGCGAGGATGGACGCATTCAGGCACTGCTGGAGCTCCGAGGCATCCCTTATGTTGGAAGCACGCTGCGCGCCAGCTCCTTAGCCACGGATAAGCACACGGCAAAGCTGCTCTTTGTTGCCGCCGGCATTCCGACCCCCCGCTGGATTGCCACGACAACGGAGCATGCTCGCCACCCCGATGTGCTGCAGGATATCATCTCCGAGCTCGGCCACCATGTGGTGGTCAAACCCAACGATCAAGGCTCGACCGTAGGGACGAGCGTCCTTCAGAATGCGACGCTCGAGGAGCTACAGGCCGCCATCGAGCATGCAGCACAGTACTCCGAGCTCGTCATTGTAGAGCGCTACATCGCCGGCCGAGAGCTCACCGTTGGCATCCTCGGGGAGGAGGCGCTGCCAATTGTAGAGATTGTCCCTAGCTCTGGCATCTACGACTACGAGCACAAGTACACCCCGGGGAAGACGGCCTACCACTGCCCTGCAGAGCTTCCCGAGGATATTGCCGACTTTACCCAAACCCTTGCGCTCTCTGCTCATCGTATCCTCGGCTGCCGCCACTTCAGTCGCGTTGACTTCCGTCTAGACCCTGACGGCCAGCCTTTCTGCCTTGAGGTCAATCCCATCCCTGGTATGACGCCCTTGAGCCTCCTGCCGAGAGCCGCCCGTGCTGCCGGTATCGACTTCCCAGAGCTATGCGAACGCTTGGTCTCCATGGCACTTGCCGACTCGGGCTCCTCCTTGCGCTCCTGACTGCTTCTGCCGTCGGCCAGCCAGGGATGAGCCCAGATGAGCTCTTCCGAACGCTTGAGCGCTTCTTCGATCGCCTGCAACTGGCCGATTTGCGGACCCAGCTCCCGCGTGGAGCCCCATACGAGATCTGGAGCTGGGATGTAGGGGATTTCTCCGGCGACGGCTATACCGACGTAGTGCTCACCGTCCTCATTCCACAGGAACGGCAGCGACGTGTCCGCTTCTACGCTTTTGTTGACCAGGACGGATTCCTGCTCAATGTGGCCCAGATCCTCGTGCCATACCTTGAGACTCCGCTCGAAGTGGGGGTAGCTGTCCGCGACACACTCTGCTCGGTGACGCAAAAGCTGCGTGCTGGGGTCTGGACGATCCGGCGCTATCGATACTGGCGGGGCAACTTTACGCTGTGGGAAGAGCAGACGCTCGAGACGCTCGGTGGAGGGCGAAGCCGGGAGCTTGGCCGCCACTATATGAGGCTTGAACGGTGGGAGCGCGTGTTCGGCCCCGATGGATCTTTGGCGAGCGAACGCCGTGCCATTACGTTGCCGGCCTACCACCGCCACCACCGCATCGTAGGTGCCTACGCCACAGACGCCCTCTGCGCCACAATCGACTACATCCCCCAGGGGGCCTATTACTGGAGCGGCCCTGAGGATGCTTCGCTCCGCCTACGGGCTGCCTACGACGAACACTTCCTCTACTTAGCCCTCTGGGTAATGGATGAGACCGTCGTCCCCGGGCGCTGCGACACCTGCCCAGCCGACAGAGTGGAATTCTGGTTTGCTGCGGAGCACTCTCAACCCTCTGCTCCCCCTCGGCGTCAGCGGACGGCCGTGACGTGGACAAGCTCTACTGTGAGCCTCCGGCTCGGAAACTTTACCGACCAATTACCCCAGCTGAGCTTCCGCAGCTCACACTGGCAGGAGGCCCTCCACAATCCCCTGTGGCGACGCACAAAGGCTATCGTAGTACGCCACCCGACAGGCTACTCCGTCAAACTCCGCATCCCGCTTGCCCTCCTCATGATACCGGCCGATAGCATCGGCAGCACCCCCGTACGGCTCCGCTTTGCTGTCGAAGTTGTAGACATCGACAACGAATTCCGCCCAGAGGAAGTCTCCATCGTCTGCACCTCGTCGGACTTCCGCCGCGAAGACCCAACCACATACGCTGAACTCCTCTTCCTACCCCCAGGCCAGTGGTACGGGGAAAGCTCCAACATCCTGGCCGATGCCCTCCTCAACGAGCTCCTCTTGCTCGGCTTCTAGAGCTCACTTGGCGATAATCTTGAAGACTGTCCGCCGGTTCTTCTGACGGTTTTCCTCCGTGTCGTTCGGGGCAATGGGCATTGTCATGCCGAAGCCACGCGGGCGCAGCCGCCGCCGATCGATACCGCGTTCGACGAGAGCTTCCACAACCGCCTGTGCCCGTGCCTCGGAGAGACGCTGATTGTACTCCGGCGTCCCGATGTTGTCCGTATGTCCCTGGACTTCTAGCCGAATGCGTGGATAGCGTCTGAGGAGCTCAGCGAGCTCTTCGATAATAGGAATTGCCTCCGGGCGTAGGGTGGCTTTGTCGAAATCGAACAGGATGATGCGCTCAAACTGCTTGCCTACAGTGTCGAAGGGCGTGATGGGGGCTGTATCGTACTCACCGTATGCGCTCGCTGTATCGCCCGCTAGGGCCAGGCGTAGCTCTACGCGGTGTATCCCCGCATAGAGCGGCGGACGATAGCTCACCAGGTAGAAGTTGCGTAAGCTGCGGTAGATCTCTGCCAACACGGCCTCCAGCTCCTCGGGATGGCTCAGCGGGTAGTATCGCCCACCCGTATACGAGGCTAAAGCCGCAAGTAGGGAGTCCTGAGTATAGCCAAAGCCGACCGTGAAGATGCGCACATCGGCTGCTGTTGCTGCTTCGTAGACCTGCAGTGCCGAGGCGGTGGAGGCATTATCATCCCCATCGGAGAAGAGAATCAGTGCCCGTGCTGGCATTTCCGCACGGCGCAGGAGCTCGATAGCTCGGAGGAGGGCATCGTAGATAGCCGTGTAGACTCCAAGACCTCGGTAACGCTCCCGGCGGAAAAGGTCCCGCAGCACTCCTGCATCGTGCGTAAGGGGCGCAAGCTCCTCAGTTCGCTCGCTGAAGCTCAGTAGAGCCAGAGCATCCGTTGGGTGCTTCAGCCGAATGAGTGCCTCCGTAGCGGCATGGAGTGCCGGCATAACCGATGTCATCGAGCCACTGTAATCCATGAGGAGGGCGATGGCGTAGCTGAGGGTGTCCCACTGATTGAACTCCCGTACGGTGAAGCTATCCACTGGAATGGTCGACAGCCCCAGCTGTTCGCTCAGATGAGGCCACCGCCGACGCCATTCGCTCTCGGCGGCATACGGTGGAGCCAAGTGGGTGATCGGAGTGCCGGCTTGATCGCGCACACGCACAAAGAGGCGCACCTCACGGGGGTAGTCCCGAGCGTCAATACGCCATATATCGGCCACGATGGGCTCTCCTGGCCTCAGACTTGTGGCAGGCCGGCTCACCGATATGGGTTGCGCTGCTGCTGAGAGTGCCAGACACACCCCTAGCAGCGCCGAACCCCAAGCAGCATGCCGTCGCCTAAAGGGACCAGGCAGCACTGCAGCTGCCGATGCGCTGCCATCTGGCGATTGAAAGCCTGAAGCGCCTGCACTTCGGGATCGCTCGAATCGGATGCAATCGCTCCCCATGCCAAGGCATTGTCTGCGCAGATGAGACCACCAATGCGGAGCAGTGGGAGACACAGTTCGACGTATGCAGCATAGCTAGACTTATCGGCGTCGATGAAGACGAAATCCAACGGCGCCGGTGGGCGGAACTCTCGGAGCCACTGCCGTGCGTCGGCGCACTCAATATGTACCCTATCGGCTAGGCCTGCTTGTGCCACCGCACGCCGAGCAAAGTCGGCTCGCTGCGGATCGCGCTCCAGCGAAATGAGCCAGCCATCCTCGGGGAGTGCCCTGGCGAGCGTAATGGCCGAGTGTCCTGCGAGAGTTCCAATCTCGAGAACATACCGGGCCGCCATAGCGCGGAGCAGAACTTGCAGGAAAGCTCCCTGTTCGGGCGCAATCCAAATTTCGGGGAAACCAGCCTCCTTGGCCTTGTCCGATAGGGACGCCAGAAAGGCATCCTCAGCGGAGAAGTACCGCCGAATGTAGCTAAGCAGTTCTGGTGTCGTCGGTGTCGTCTGCACGCTCATTTTACGGCCGTGTACCCAGCCGCACGTTAACGTTGACCCCGTACTGCTGAACCTGCCTCAAGAAGCCGTAGAGCACGGCGACAGTAGAATCCAGCTGGCGGGCAAATTCCTCATCCGTCATGAGCCGTCCGACCACGGTATGCCTGTCCTGCAGCTTCCTCAGCACAGCGGCGAGCTGATCCGTGGTGCGCTGGAGGTCCTCGAACAGCCGTTCGAGTTGCTCAAACCTCTGTTCGGCAGCGCCTGATATCCGCTGCAGACTCCGTACTGTCGAGTCCAGCGCCGAGCGGTTGTGCACCACAAAGGCACGCAGCTCTGCAGTGAGGATGGCAAGGTCCTGTAGTACCTGTTCCATGGCCTGCCCATCCGTTGCAAGGCGCAACCGACGCACAACGACGGCCAAATCGTCGACAGTGGAACGGATCGACTGCTGCGCCTCGGGCGTCAGCAGCTGCGTCAGTGCCAGGGAGAGCGTATCGACCCGGCCGAGAAGGTGCTGGACAGCGCTCCCGACAGCCCCCAAACTGGCCATAAGGTCTGCCACGTCCGGGGTGACCTCCCCAGGGATTTCTGCTCCAGCAGGCAAGGGTTCGGGAGACGTCCCGGGGAAGAGATCGAGTTTTCGGCCGCCTGTCAACTCTTGCAACCCAACCCGGGCCGTTGCATCCCGACGCAGCTGCACAGTCGATTCAAGGTGGATGCTCACTCGAACCCCCCCTTCGCGGAGCTCAATCCCGGTGACACTTCCCTTGCGTACACCATGCACGAAGACGGGAGCCCCTACCTCTAAGCCTGCAACAGCTGGAAAGCGCAGGAAAAGCTGCTGCTGTTTCTGTCCAATGCGAACACCCCGCGCCCACGTAATACCGAGCAGGAAGAGAGCAACGGCACCAAGCACGATGAAGCCCACCCGGAGCTCAAGACGTCGTAGCTCCTCCACGGGTTACCTCCTCACCTCAGAAGGGCACCTCATCCTCCGGCATCTTCGGGGCTTCAGTATCATCGGGCAACTCCGTCGATGCCCCCCTTTCCTCACCGCTTTGGCTGACGGGTTCCCGTCGACGGCGATCCAAGACGAGCAAACTGTCAGCCCAGATCTCCACAACGCGGCGACGCACACCGTCCCGATCCTCGAACTCCCGGGTGTGCAATCGCCCTTCGACGTACACGAGCGTTCCCTTCTGCAAGATGCGCTGCGTGCGCTCGGCTAATTCCCGCCACGCTACCACTGTATGCCACTCTGTATGCTCTCGCAGATTGCCATCCCGATCGCGCCGTGATTCACTCATGGCCACCCGAAAGGTTGCCACCGGGATGCCCTCCGGTGTATAGCGTAGCTCTGGATCGCGTCCGACATTGCCAATGAGCATGACTTTGTTGAGCGAGTTCCGCATCAGCGCCTCTCGAGCCAGTGCAACAGTCCTCCGGCAGCCGTAAAAATACGCACATTCTCATCCTTCGGACGCACTTCCGTGCGGCTGCAGCAACAGGAGTACAAGCTCCAAGGCAACGCGCAACGACTCAAGCACGGCATACGAGAGTGAAGTCGCGCATGGCTGCTCGAGTGCGCTGAAAGCTTCCTTGACTTGCGCCATCGTACGGCGCTCCACTCGAAGGAGATGCTGGATGCGCCGCAAGAGGGCGATATCCTCTTCGCTGTAGAGTCGTTCGCCCATAGCACCCCGCCGTGGGCGCGGTTGCTGAAACTGCCGTTCCCAGTGGCGCAACGTATGCGGTTGCTCCCCCAAGAGGCGGGCTACCTCCCCGATGCGGTAGTATCGCTCCACGTGTACAGTTCCTCCTGCAGGTGCCGATACAAAAATACTGGCAGCAGCTGTGCTGCAGTGTTGGCACTGCTGTTGTCTATACATCGCATGGGTCCGGTCGCACAGGACAACTCACGGGGATGGAAATCCGCGCATGGCTCTTCCGAGAACGGCTCCCATTGCTGCATCGGGCATTGGATGCGTACGCCCTCCGCCAACGCGTCATTGCCGAGAACATCGCGAACGCTACCACCTCGGACTATCGCCCACAGCGTGTCCGGTTTGAGGAATTTTTCCAACAGCAGGAGGGGATCGTCAACCGGGGGATACGGACTCACCTGCACCACATCCCCCTGGGACCGCCTGATCCTGCCCATGTGCAGGCTGCCCGAGAGCATCCCCCAATTCCCGAACCCGAACGCTATGCGGCCGGGGAATCCCACGTTAACATCGACCGCGAAATGACCGAGCTCCTGGAGACCCAGCTCCGCTTCCGGCTTGTAGCGCGCATGGTTGGACGGTACTTCCAGGCACTCCAGACGGCAATTCGAGGCACGTTGCAGTAGTCCGGAGACACCCATCATGGCAGGCAATCTCTTCCACAGCATCGCCATCAGCGCCCAAGGGCTGGCGCTGCAACGGCAGCGCCTCAGTAGCATTGCCAAAAATATCGCCAATGCCGATGCCACACGCGGACCCAATGGGGAACCTTACCGGCGGGAGGTTGTGCTGGCCCGAGCTCACCCAGCCGATGCCTTCGAGACAGCTCTCGGTACCCAGCTCCGTCTGCAGCAGACAGCCTCTGGCCACGCCCCTACGATTGAGCCCCCCCATCGCTGGCGCCCACCACAGGTACTCTCAACAACTCTGATCCACGACCCGGCTCCGTTCCGCCTCATCTACGACCCCACCCACCCGGACGCCGATGCCAGTGGATATGTCCGATACCCCAATGTCAACGTCGTCACAGAGATGGTCGAGCTCATCGGTGCCCAGCGTGCCTTCGAAGCCAATGTAGCAGTCATCGAGGCAGCTAAGGCCATGGCTCGAGATTCGTTGGAAATCTGAACACGCTAGGCCATGAAAGTCGGACCCATCCAGCCGTACGTGGCACACCTCTATGGAGTGTCGGCAGGGGTTGCTTCCCCACAGCCCACACATCCAGCGGACCACCAGAACGGCGCCAGGCCAGTCGTGCTGAATGCGGCCGAGCGGGAGTTCTTCACGCGCCTCTTCCCGGAGAGCGCAGCCTATATTGCGCACCACGTACTGTTCACCCGCGACGGCCATCTCCACGAACCCGATATCTACAAAGGCACCCTCATCGACATTCGAGTCTAACAGAGGTGACCCAAGGATGCTAACCCCGGAAGTTCTCTCCAGCCGACTCCATGAACCACTCCTGCAGCAGCACCTCCGCGTTGCCTCGACGGCTCATGGGCCAAAGCAGAGCTTCGTCGAGACCCTGCGGGCCTTCATTGCCGAGGTCAACGCCCTCCAGGGCGAAGCAGCCGAGTATAGCGAGCGCCTCATCAAGGGCGAACCGGTCGAGCTCCACGATGTGATGATCGCTGCAGAGAAAGCCCGCACGAGCTTCCAGCTCTTACTGGAGCTGCGCAACAAGGCCCTGGAGCTCTACCGTGAAGTTCTGCGCATGCAACTCTAGTGCACAGCCATGGCAGCAGCGTGGCAGTCCCTCCGACACTTCTGGAATGGGCTGTCCACGGCCCAACGCATCGGACTCTTTGCCGGTACTGCTGCGGTTGTGGCCGTGACCGGATGGCTGCTCAGTATAGCCACGCGTCCGGAAATGCAGGTCCTGTTCACCAATCTGGATCCGCACGACGCCGCCGCCATCGTCGAGAAGCTCAAAGAGCGGGCTATCCCCTACGAACTCAGCCAAGAAGGACGTACCATTCGAGTGCCTGCCGCCCACCTCCACGAAACTCGCTTGGCACTTGCTGCCCAAGGGCTGCCACAGAGAAGCATCGTGGGCTACGAAATCTTCGACAAAGCTAGCCTCGGCATGAGCGACTTTGTGCAAAAACTCAACTACCGACGCGCCCTCGAAGGCGAGCTGGCCCGTACTATTAGCACCCTTGAGGAGGTCGAACAGGCCCGTGTTCATCTCGTCATCCCTGAACCTACCCTCTTTGAGCAGGAGCAGAAGAAGCCGACTGCATCGGTCATCCTTCGTCTCAAGGATGGGCGGAGTCTGAGCCGTCTGAACGTCGCCGGGATCCAGCACCTGGTAGCCAGCAGTGTCGAAGGTCTTGAACCTGTCGATGTCACCGTCGTCGATCAACGCGGACGTCTCCTCTCTGAACACACCGCAGCCCCGGGGAGCGTTGCCAGTTTGAGTCAAGCTCAGTACGAACTGCAGCAGCGCGTTGATCAGTACCTGACGGCCAAAGTACAGTCCCTGCTTGACAACATTCTCGGCGTAGGCAATGCAGTCGTCCGCGTCACAGCCGAGCTGGACTTCACCCAAGTGGAGCGCACCCGTGAGGATTACGACGCTGAACGCCAAGCCATCCGTAGCGAGCAGACCATCAGCGAAGAGCAGCGCAGCGGAGACACCGCCGGGAGTGCCACACTCCCGATGAGTCAGCGTCGGAATACAATCGTCAACTACGAAATTCCCCGCACGATAGAGCGTCTGACGACCGCCCCGGGCGTGATCAAGCGCCTGACCGTGGCTGCTCTGATCAACGGGACGACTCGCCTCGTCCAGGAAGGTGGACAGCCGAAGCGCATTGTCGTTCCCCGTAGTGCGGAAGAGCTCGAGAAGCTGAGCGAGATTATCAAAAATGCCGTCGGCTACGATCCTGCCCGCAATGACCAGGTCTCTGTGGCCAGTATGCCCTTTGAAACGGTTGAGGAACCGCCGCCTCCACGGGCCTGGTACGAGCTCTCCCCCGAGCAGTGGGTGCGCACCATAGTGATTCTGATCGCCATGGTACTCGGCCTCTGGGCCCTCCGCAATCTCCTCCGCTCACCACTCTTGCGCCCCCATCTGGAAGCTCCCACCGAGCTCCCTCGCGCAGCTCTCCCATCCCCGCTCTTGCCTACCCTGCCGAGTGCGGAAGTGCCTTCGTTACCGCCCGGCGAGGAAGAAGCCCTGCCGGCGGCCGAGGAGCGGAAAGCCCTCGAAGAGCGCATACGCCGCCGCCTAGCCGAAGCAGAAGCCGTCAGCGAAGAGACCATCCTGGCGGAAGAGCTCCGCGAACGCCTCCGCAGCCACATCCAACAGAAACCCCATGAGGCTGCCCGCATTATCCGTCTACTGCTGAGCGAGGAGTCATGAGTGAAGCTGCAGCTATGCAGTATGAACAGCTCACCGGCCGGCAGAAGGCTGCCATAGTGCTGACGGCGCTCGGGGTTGAGACCGCTAGCCTCATCCTCAAGGAGCTCGAGCCCCGGGAGGTCGAACAGCTCATTATGGAGATTGCACACCTGCACAACGTTCCCCCCCAGGTTGTCAACACCGTGCTGCAGGAGTACCACCAGCTGCTTACTGCCCACTCTTACTTGGCCGAAGGCGGAATTGAGTATGCCACGCTCCTCCTCGAAAAGTCTCTCGGCTTGGAGCAAGCTCGGGAAATTATCGAACGGGTACGCCTCCTGACCAGTATCCGAGGCTTTGAAACCCTGAAGAAGGCTGACCCCGCACAGGCTGCAAGCTTCTTGGCTAAAGAGCACCCTCAGACCATCGCTTTCATCCTCTCGTACTTGCCTCCGGACCAGATTGCAGAGATTCTTACCCACTTCGACCAAGCCCTGCGCGTGGAGGTCGTGGCCCGCATTGCCACTCTCGGCAGAGTCTCTCCGGATCTTGTGCGGGAAATCGAGAGCGTTATGGAGCAAATCACCGAATCTACGCTCCAGTCGAGCATCACCATGCGGGGCGGTAGCCAGCTAGTAGCGGAAGTGCTCAATAAGAGTAGCTCCGCCGTGGCCAAGTCGCTCTTAGAAGCCCTCGAAGCTCGCGACCCAGCGGTGGCCGAGGACATCAAACGGCGCATGTTCCTCTTCGAAGACATCGTGCTCATCGACGACCGCGGCGTACAGCGTATCTTGCGTGAAATCGACAAGCGCGATCTGGCCCTAGCGCTCAAAGTCGCCGACGAAAAAGTGCGGCACAAGATCTTTAAGAACATGTCCGAGCGGGCAGCGGCCGTTATCAAGGAAGAGCTCGAATTCATGGGGCCGGTGCGACTCAAGGATGTTGAGGCCGCCCAAGGCCGTATCATCGAGGTCATTCGTCGCCTTGCGGAACAGGAAGAAATCGTCATCGCCGGCCGTGGTAAAGAGGAGATCTATGTCTGACGCCATGCTCTCGACTACATTGCCGAGTATCCTCTCTCCGCAGGAGCGACTTCGGGTGCGCTCGGCGGTCTTTGAGGACTTTTCTCGGAGCACAGTCCAACTCCAGGAGGAGCCCCCCAGCAACGAGAGTAGTCAGCCACCTGCACTCGAGCACCCCTTGCCGGAACCGCTTGCCGAACCGGCCGCCGAACCCGCCGCACCGCCTGCCGATTGGGAGACAACGTGGGAGCAGGAACTACAGAGGGCCTACGAACAAGGGTTCGAGGATGGGAAAACGGCTGCCGCAGCTCTCTACGAAGCAGAGTTTCGGCGCCACCATCAGTTGCTTCAGCCGCTCGATCATTTCATACAGTCCCTCCGGGATCACTTCCTCCAGCTCCGGCAGAGCATGGAGCAGGTTGCCGTACGGCTGGCTTTCCTCCTGGCCGAGCACATTCTCGACACCCACCTCCGTCAGGATCCTGCCGCCATCGAACAACTCCTTCGACGAGCGCTCCAGAGTATCCCTGGCGGAGAGGGGCAGCTGCGCATCCACCTGCACCCTGAAACCCTCGAAGCACTCCGTCGAGCTGGGAGCGTGCTTGTTTCGGGACAGGATCCCACCCTCCTCCTCATCAGCGACCCGTCCGTGGAACCGACCGGCTGCCTCATCGAGAGCCCCTGGGGCATTGTGGATGCACAACTCCGGCAGATGTTGCAGAACATCCGCGAACAACTGCAATGCTGAATACCGAGGAACTCATAACCCGGTGGGCAGAGCGCATACGGCGTACACGTCCGGTGCGCCTCCGAGGAGCTGTCCGCAACGCGGTCGGGCTCGTTTTGGAAAGTATTGGCCCGTATGTGCCCATCGGCGAACTCTGTAGCCTACGCGACTCCAGCGGAGCAGAGCTGTGTAAGGCAGAGGTCGTTGGCTTCCGACACACCACGATGTTGTCCATGGTCTTAGGAGATGCAACCGCTGTGGCTCCCGGCATGGAGCTTGTTGCATTGGGGCGGCCTCTGACTGTCCGCGTCGGCAACGCTCTCTTGGGGCGAGTGCTCGACGGCTTGGGGCAACCATTAGATGGTAAAGCGCTTCCACCAGACCTCGAGGAACGACCTGTACACAGCTCTCCTCCAAATCCTCTCCAGCGACAGCGCGTCTGCCAGCCTCTCGGGACGGGCATTCGTGCCATCGATGCTTTCCTCACCGTCGGAAAAGGGCAGCGTATTGGCATCTTTGCTGGCTCTGGGGTCGGAAAATCTGTCCTGCTGGGCATGATTGCGCGAAATACGAGTGCCGATGTCAATGTGATTGCTCTCATCGGTGAGCGAGGGCGCGAGGTTCGCGACTTCATCGAGAAGGATCTCCAGACCGATGGCCTCCGGCGCTCGGTGCTCGTTGTGGCCACGAGTGATACCCCTCCACTGATCCGCGTGAAGGCTGCCCTGGTTGCCACAACGATTGCGGAGGATTTTCGCGAGCGTGGCTTCGACGTCATGCTCATGATGGATTCGCTCACTCGCTTGGCGATGGCCCAGCGGGAAATCGGGATCGCTATCGGCGAACCCCCCACCACGAAAGGGTACACGCCCTCGGTCTTCTCCCTTCTGCACCGCACGGTCGAGCGTGCCGGCACAAGCTCCCAAGGGACCATAACGGGCTTGTACACTGTCCTGGTTGAAGGGGATGATCTGACCGAACCTATTGCCGATGCCGCCCGCGGCATCCTCGATGGGCACATCGTTCTCTCGCGGCGCCTTGCCGCCCGCGCGCACTATCCTGCCATCGACCCCTTGGAGAGCGTCAGCCGTCTCATGCCCGATGTCGTCTCGGCAGAACACTTGCGCGCAGCCCACACACTCAAAGCTCTCCTTGCAACCTACCGGGAATCGGAAGACCTCATCACCGTTGGGGCTTACCAGCCTGGGACAAATCCGCGGCTGGACCGGGCCATTGTCATGTACGACAGGCTGATGTCCTTCCTGCGCCAAGACATAGCCGAAAGCAGTCTCTTCGAAGACACCGTTGCCCAGCTCCTCCAACTGGCCAGCGAGGCTGAAGGTTAAAGTCTGTGCCACAATGTGCCGATGTACTTACTGCCATGGCTCCCTTCCGCTTTCCACTGGAACGGCTCCTGCGATTGCGTCAGCAGCAGACGCAGCAAGCGCAATACGTGCTTGAGCAGATCATCGCACAGCGGCGCAGCACCGAGGATACCCTCCAACGCCTTCAACACCGATACGAGGTGGCACAGACTACAAATCTGCACCCAGGGACCTTTACCGCACACCAGCTTCAAGAGCTCTGGGCCTACTGCCACCATCTCCAGCAGGCTATCTGGCAACAGCAGCAACGCTGTGAACGGCTCCGAGAATTGGAACGGGTGCAACACGGTCATCTCCGCAGCGCTCTTCAAGCCACGGAGCTCTTCCAGCGTCTGCGCGACCGCTACCGGGAGCTCTTCCGCCAGTGGACGGCTCGCCAAGAACAGCGTCAGCTCGACGAAGTGGCACAGCGGCGGCAACCCCCGTGGCCGTCCGCATCCCCATAGGGCTTACTCTGGCGCTTCTGCTTGCCTCGAGCAGCATTGCTATTGCCATTGGGGCCCTTCTGCTCTTCCGTCCCGACTGGCTTGGGCTAGCTCCACCTCGGAATACCGACACCTCCGAACAGGCCCTCGATACCGTTCCAGCAGTCTCACCGTGGGACGAGCTCTACGAACAGCTCGGACACTACACTGCGCTCGTTGCCCAACTGCAGGACTCGCTCCACCGAGCCCGTCACATCGCCGACAGCCTCCAGAGTGACCTCCATCGCATGCGCGACGAGCTTCTCCGTTGGCAGCGCGAGAGCCAACGGCAGTACGATTCGCTGCGCTTGGCACACTACCAAGCCTTCGCTAAGATCTACAACAATGCCTCGCCCGAGGATGTAGCGCAGGTCCTCGTCCACCTCTCCCCGACCGATGTTGGGCTCCTACTGCGCCTGATGAGTCCTCGGCAAGCCGCACGCGTCATAGCCGCTCTTCCTCCAGAACAGGCTGCCGCTGTCCTTCTGCAGACGGCTTCACCCCAGCGCTGAGCCCCCAGAGGTCCCTACACCCTAAGTTTGCGCCCTTGACACGGATGGGCCTCTCATGCAACCGCTGCGCATCTTCATCGTTACGCCGAATCTCCCTGCAGCCCTTGCTCCCTTACGGGAACTGGCCTACAACTACTGGTGGAGCTGGGATAGCGAGGCACAATCCCTCTTCGCCCGTATTGATCCGGATCTCTGGGAGCGCCTCAACCACAACCCGCTGGCCCTCCTGCAGCAGATTCCCCAGGCGCGGCTGGAAGAGCTCGCCCGCGATAGCGATTTCCTCGCCTTCCTCCACTACGTCTACCACCGCTTTCAGGCAGCCCGAGAAGCCCCGAGCCGATACCGCCATCCGCCGGGTACTGCCCTGGAGACAATTGCATACTTCTGCGCCGAGTACGGCATTCATGAGAGCTTCCCGAACTACTCCGGCGGACTCGGGGTGCTCTCGGGTGATTACCTGAAGACAGCCAGCGACATGGGTGTCCCTCTGGTAGCCGTCGGGTTGTTCTACCAGCAGGGCTACTTCCAACAGCGGCTCGACGAAAGCGGGTGGCAGCACGAGCTCTACCCAGCCAACGATATCTCCCTGCTCCCTGTTACGCTGATGCGGGACGAGACGGGGCGTCCGCTGATGGTCTCTGTCCCCTTGCCCAAAGGGAGGGTAAATATCCGCATCTGGCGAATGCTCATCGGGCGTACCCCGCTCTATCTGCTCGACACCAACCATGAACACAACCAACTGGTCGAATACCGCGATATCACCGACCGACTCTACGGCGGAACGGTGGAGACCCGTATCCAGCAGGAGCTCGTTCTCGGCATTGGCGGCATGCGCGCCTTGCGCGCCCTTGGCATCCGCCCGACGGTGTGCCACCTCAATGAAGGGCACACCGTCTTTGCTGCTCTCGAGTGGATCCGGCAGACCATGGAGGAGTATGCTCTCGATTTCTCAGCAGCTCTGGAAATTGTGCGCGCATCGACGGTCTTTGTCACCCATACCCCTGTGCCCGCCGGCAACGAAATCTTCTCAAGCGATCTGCTCCGCGCCTATCTGGAGCCGTACGCTGCCGAAAGCGGCCTTCCGGTCGAGACACTGCTGGCTCTCGGGGCAACCCCGCTGGACAATGGCGGGGGATTTGGCACCACTGTCTGCGGTCTCAATCTGGCCTGGCACCGCCGTGGGGTAAGCCGCCTCCACGGACGAACCGCCCGTCGTATGTGGCAGGACCTGTGGCCAGGCTTCCCTGAGCACGAAGTCCCAATTGGAGCCATTACCAACGGAGTGCATCTGCCGACATGGGTTGCCCCAGACATGGCCCGCCTCTTTGACCGCTACCTTGGAAAGCGCTGGCGCACCGAAAGCGATGCAAGCAGCCTCTGGAGCCGTGTCCTCGACATCCCCAACTACGAACTCTGGCAGGTCCATCAATTGCTTCGGCTCCGCCTCCTGACCCTCCTCCGGGACCGTTTCCGCACCTTCCCGAGCTCGACTCTCCTCAACCCCGATGCCCTCACGATTGGTTTTGCCCGCCGCATTGCCCTCTACAAACGTCCCCTGCTCCTCTTCCACGACCTGGATCGCCTCCGCCGGATTGTCACCCATCCTGAACGGCCTGTCCAACTCATCATCGCCGGCAAAGCCCACCCTCAGGATGCGGCAGCCAAGGAGTCTATCCAGCGCCTCATCCGGGCTATCGTCGAAGCTGGGCTCGAAGGCCATGTTGTTTTTGTGGAGAACTACTCGCTCGAGCTTGCTCGTTTACTCGTCCAGGGCTGCGATCTGTGGCTGAATACCCCACGCCGGCCCCAGGAAGCCAGTGGCACCAGCGGCATGAAAGCCGCTCTCAATGGGGTCCTCCACTGCAGCACCCTCGATGGCTGGTGGGACGAAGCATATACAGGCACCAACGGATTTGCCATCGGCACAGGGAACGAATACGCAACACCCGACGAGGCCGATGCAGCCGAAGCGGAACAGCTCTATACTCTGCTCGAGCAGCGCATTGTGCCACTCTTCTACGAACGCAATGCCGACGGTGTCCCTGAGCGGTGGGTGCAGATGATGAAGCAGGCCATCATGACGCTGGCCCCACTGTACTGCACCCAACGCATGCTGCAGCAGTATATCAGCGAGTGCTATCTGCCGGCGCAGCGCTTCCGTTCAGCTCTCTTGGCCGAACACGCTGCAACACAGCTTGCTCAGTGGCGTGCTCGAGTCCACACAGCCTGGCCCCAAGTCCGCATCCTCCACGTCGAAGGCCTGCACGAGGCCGAGCTCTCCGCCGGTAGTAGCCTGAGCGTCCGCGTCCAGACTGAGCTGGGTGAGCTCTCCCCGCAAGAGGTACGTCTGGAGCTCTACCTGGGACGCCTCCAACCCGACGGAAGCCTGAGCAACATCCGTATCCGCAGCCTTGAGTACACGCACACCGACGAGAGGGGCTACCATTGGTTTGCCGGCAGCCTCCTCCTAGACGAAAGTGGCCTCTTCGGCTACACCGTCCGCATTCTCCCATGGCATCCAGGGCTGCCGACAGCTGCTGAACTCCGACTCTGCCACTGGGCCCAGCCCTGGACGGCTCTGCCGTAATAGAAGGCCACGGCCTTCGTCCCTGCTACCGGGTACAACAGGAGGAAAGGCACACGGCACCGTGACTGTGCACCCGACACGAGAACGCGCACTACTTATCGGACTCCTTCACCATCGTACGACCCGTTCAGCCCTGGAGGACCATCTACGGGAGCTGGAAGCTCTCGTCCGCAGCGCCGGTGCCGACGTCGTAGGTCTCTACTGGCAGGAACGCCCCGCGCCGGATGTAGCCACCTTTATAGGCCGTGGGAAAGCTATCGAGCTTGCTAGCGTGATTGCGCAGCAGGGGATTTCGCTCGTTGTCTTCGACGATGAGCTCACCCCTGTGCAGGTGCGCAACCTCGAACGACTCTGGGGCGTTAAGGTCTTGGATCGCGCAGGGATCATTCTCCACATCTTCGCCCAACGCGCTCGGACACAAGAGGCGAAGGTGCAGGTTGAGCTGGCTCAGCTGCAGTACCTCCTCCCACGTCTGAGCCACCTCTGGAGCCACCTTTCCAAGCAAGTCGGTGGGATTGGCACTCGCGGCCCTGGAGAGACGCAGCTTGAAACCGACCGCCGCTTGCTCCGACGGCGTATCCAGCACTTGAAGCGGAAGCTCGATGATATTGCGCTCCAGCGCTACCAGCGCCGCCACCGCCGCGACGAACTCCCTCGCTTCGCTCTGGTCGGCTACACGAATGCGGGGAAATCTACCCTCATGCGTGCCGTGACAGCAGCTCCTGTCCCCGTTGAAGACCGCCTCTTTGCCACGCTGGACACCACCGTCCGCCGCTTCCAGCTCCCCAGTGGACAGATTGCTCTCCTAGCCGATACGGTTGGGTTCCTCCGCAAGCTTCCCCCGCAGCTCATTGCTGCCTTCCGGAGCACGCTCGCAGAGGTCGTGGAAGCTGATGTCCTTGTGCATGTGGTGGATATCTCCCACCCGAACTTCCGGGAACACATCCGGGTTGTGGCTGACACACTCCGCACGCTCGGCGCCGACGCCAAGCCCACGGTCCTGGCCTTCAACAAGGTCGACCGCGTAGCTTCTGAGACGTCGCTCCTGCAAGAAGTCGACGCCGAATATCCTGGTGCCCTCTTCATCTCTGCCGAACGGGGGATTAATCTACGGCGCCTCCTTGTGGCGATGCAGCATGCCTACGAAGGGCCCACGGAGGTGCTCTCCTTTGTCTTCCCCTACTCTGACATGCGCCTGCTCCAGGGCCTCCGGAGCTGGGGCCAGATCGTATACCAGGAGCCGCGCCCGGATGGACTTTTCGTCCAGCTACGCTGTCCCCACCCAATCGGGCAACGTCTCCGCGGGCAGTACGCTCCGTATGTGACGGTGGTCCCACCAGCATGAGCCCACATGAGACCATGCAACTGCTCCGTATGCTTGCAATCTTCGTCCTGACAGCGGTTACGGTCTTTCTGCTCTCCATCAGCCTCGTAGTCATCGGGCAGGAGTACGGCTGGTGGGTTGGGGTGCTGCTCTTTGCCGCCCTGCTCTACGCCGCTGTCAAGCTCATCTACGAACGGCTCATCCGCTTGTAAGGGCATATTTTAGAGACCGCGGACGTTCCACAGCATGGAGCCTCCCCCATGCAAAAGGGAGTTCTGTGGCTGACGGCATTTCTGAGCCTGTACGCTAGCGCTTCCCAGACTGACACAGCTGACTTCTTACGCATCATCGGCCGAGAAAATCCTCGGCAGCGAGAGGAGGCCTTTCGGTTTGCGCGGGCCTATCCTTTCGAACGCATCCCCGAGGGGGCTCGACTGCGGGCGCTGGAGCAGCTGCGTGCTCTTGAGCGCCACATAGGCAAGGCCGCTCTCCAGGCACTCCAGCCACGCTGGCAACCCCTGGGACCTTTTACCGTCGGGGGACGCATCCGCGCCGTTGTCCACCACCCGACACGGGAGGGCTGGGTCTATATCGGCGCAGCTGCTGGCGGTCTCTGGCGTACCACCGATGGCGGACAATCCTGGACCCCTCTCTTCGATTTTGAAAACTCCCTCTCCTTCGGCGCACTCGCCATCGACCCGAACAACCCCGACATCCTCTACGCCGCCACGGGCGAGATGAGCAACAACATCGATTCCTACCTCGGGGCCGGTATCTTCAAGTCAACCGATGGGGGACAGTCGTGGACCCCCCTTGGGCTCACGCATGTTGGGGCGTTCTCGAAAATTGTCGTGCACCCACGCGCATCGAACTTCATCGTTGCCGGAGCCACCAAGAGCTATGCCGGCTTTTGGCGCTCAACCGATGGCGGCCGTACATGGCAACGCACCTTCAGTGGAGTTGTCTCCGACATCAGCTTCAATCCGAACGACACAGCCGAATTCTTCATCGGCGTCAGTGGTCGCGGGATCTACCGCTCAACCGACGGTGGGCTAAGCTGGCAGTTCCGCAGCGCTGGGCTCCCCTCAGCTCTCGGGCGCGTTTGCGTCCAGCAGGCGCCCTCCGACCCGAACATCCTCTACGCCCTCATCGAGCAGAATGGCAGCGGCGGCGTTGCAGCCATCTACAAGTCCACCAATCGCGGCCAAAGCTGGCAGCTCGTCTACCAAGGACAGGAGAGCTTCTTCAACGGGCAGGGCTGGTACAATGCCTACATCGTCATCCACCCAACTAACCCCAACCTCGTCCTGGCCGGCGGTATCGACATTTATCGCACAACCGACGGAGGCGCAACGTGGGTGAATGTCACCAACGGCTATACCGGTGGCAATGTACACGTTGACCAGCATGCTGCAGCCTTCAATCCACTGAATCCGAATATTGTCTACGCCGGCAACGATGGCGGCATGTACCGCAGCACTGATGCCGGGGCCACCTGGACCCCTATCAACAACGGGCTGGCCGTCACCCAGTTCTACGCTATGGCCATCGACCAGAGTAAAGCTTATGTCACCTACGGCGGCACGCAGGACAATGGCACACTGGGCAACCGTGGTGGCAACTGGGGGATGGTCGCCGGTGGAGACGGTTTCTTCGTTGCTATCGACCACGACAATCCAGACATCATCTACGGGGAATTCCCCTTCGGCGACCTCTGGAAGCGTAACCTCGCAACGGGCACTTTCCAGCGCATCACTAACGGGATCCCCTCGAGCGATCCGGCCTACTGGTCTGCCCCGTTGGTAATGGACCCAACCAACTCCCAGACGCTCTACCATGGACGGCGTCGCCTCTACGCCACTTACGACGGCGGGGCTTCTTGGACACCTCTCTCTCCGCCCATGAACGGCTCGATCACCGCCATTGGCGTCTCACCTGCTGATCCAAATGTGATCTTCATCGGCACCGCGCGAGGGGAGGTCTGGCGCACATCCGATGGGGGCCAAACATGGGAGGATGTCGGCAAAAATGGGCTCCCAAACCGCTTCATTACTGACTTTGCCCTCTCTGAACGGGATCCTGCCGTTGCCTACGTCACGCTCTCTGGTTTTGGGACTGGCCACGTCTGGCGCACAACCGACGGTGGGAGAACCTGGCAGGACATCAGTATCGGCCTGCCCGATATTCCGGCTAACGCCATTGTGGTAGACCCACAGACGGAGGATCACCTGTTTGTAGGGACCGACATCGGGGTCTTTGCTTCGCTCGACGGAGGCGCCACGTGGTTTCCCTACGGCGTCGGTCTGCCCAGATCGCCCGTGGTCGATCTCGGCATACACTACAGCCGCCGTACCCTACGAGCGGCCACCCACGGGCGTTCCATGTGGGAGGTCCCCCTGCCGACCGAGCCTATCACCGAGCCGGTCATTACCGCCCCGGCCGGAGGAGAGCTCTTCGTGGCTGGCTCTCCTGTGGTCATTTCCTGGTATGGCTTCACGCTCCCGGTACAGATCGACTTCTCTGCCGACAACGGCCAGACGTGGGAGACCATCGCTGACGGTGTGACCTCGACTGTCCTGCGCTGGATTGCTCCAAATCGGCCAACTATCTGGGCACGTCTGCGCATCCGCTCTCAGGTTGACCCCACTCAAACCCGCATTACGCCGACCTTTACTCTGCTGGAGCCCCAACGCGGAGCTATCACTCAACAGGGTGGAGTCGTGCATGTCCCTTACGGGATTGCAGCCGATGGGCGTGGCGGCCTATGGACGACGAGCTTCTCGACCCCCTACCTATACAAGCTTTCTGCAACGACGCTGACCATCGAGAAGGAGCTGCGCATCCCCGGTGGAGACAGCCTCTATACCGACTTGACCATGGACCGGCACAACGGGATCCTCTACATCCACAAGCTCAGCAGCACCAGCTCTGGTAGCTCCGGGTCTATTCTGGTGCTGGATACTGCTGGTCGCCTTCTGCGTCAGTATGCCAGTCCCGCTCGCTACCCGACAGGGCTTGCCTTCTACAGGGGGAAGCTGATCGTGGCCGAGCGCGACGGTTCGCAGCAGCTCTACGTCCTCGATCCGGCTACGGGAGCTGTGGAAGCTACCTCCCCCAACCCGTCTCGCCTCCCCCTAGGCCCGCGAGGATTGGCTGCAGACGAACAGAACGACAAGCTCTACCTGGTCTCCACGAACTTCTCCGGCGGCTCACTGACGGCCACCCACCTTGTGCAGCTCTCTCTTCCCTTCCCCGCAATAGCCGAAGACAGCCTCCCGCTGATCTCTCGGCAGGGGAGCTTTCTGAATGCCCGAGGGGTCGAGTACGACCCCAGCGATGGAGGCTTCTGGATTACGGATTTCAGCGGCAACATCTACAAAATTGTCGGGTTCCGCTCCGTGGTCTCTGTGCCCGGTTCTGTGAAGCCTTCCTTGGAGCAGCAGCTGCACGTGTTCCCGCAACCGGCACGGGAGATGGTGCAGGTGTGGTTTGCGTGCAGTCACGACCGTCAGCCTGTACGCATAGAGCTGCGCGATCTACTCGGCCGCCTCTACACCACCATTGCCGAAGGGGATGCAGCAACGCTCTGCGGACAGACCTGGTCTGTGCCCCTCGTAGGGCTTCCCGCAGGGACGTATTGGTGCATACTATGCCTTGGCGGCACGGTCGTCGATGCACAACCATTTGTGCGCTTGCCGTAAGCAGGCCATTCTACATTTTGCGCCGAACATGCCGATACTATAGAGCGGCATGGCACGGCGACTACCCATATCAGAGGAACAGCACCCCAGCACGGAGCGATACATTATCACGTACGCCGACTTGATCACACTGCTGCTGGGGCTTTTCGTCATCTTGTACGCCGCCTCACAGGTAGATGTGGGCAAGTACCGCGAAGTTGCCCAAGCTCTTGTGCGCCATTTCAATCCCGGGGCTCATCCGCTGCCGCTGGAGCAGCGTGGCACCCAATTGCTGCCGGGCGAGGATGGAATTCCGCAGCCCATTCTCCCCCGTTCTTTCCCCATAACCATCGACCAGTGGCTTCAAGAAACCGAGCGGCTGTTCCAGCCCTACATTGCCAGCGGCCGACTCAGCCTGGAACGTCTGGCCGAAGGCGCTTTGATTCGAGTCTCTGAAGCGCTCCTCTTCGAGACCGGTAAGGCCGACCTCCAACCCGAGGCGCTGCCGATTCTGGATACGCTGGCTGCTCTGCTGCGCACTGTTCCATACCTCATTAGCGTCGACGGGCACACCGATAGCATTCCCATCCGCACATTGCGCTACGAGTCCAACTGGCACCTCTCAACTGCCCGGGCTTTGACCGTGGCTTACTACCTCATCCAACATGGGGTACCGGAAACCCAGCTAGCCGTTCGCGGCTTTGGTCCGCAGCGCCCGATAGCTCCCAACAGCACCCCCGAAGGGCGAGCGAAGAACCGCCGCGTTGAGATTGTGCTCTCCGAGCTCTCCGCTGGCTCCCGCAATCGCTCTGGATACTGGCAACCCGGGCAACCTATTCTCCTCCCTCAACAGCTCTCATCTACACAACGGAAAGCGAAGTAGCCATGGCACAACAGCCCCATTCCCGGCTCCTGGTAGTTCCTGGCCTGGGCACGATCCGCCTCCAGCGCAAATACCTCTTCACCTTTCCCTCAGGGCTCATAGGCTTCGAACACCTCAAGCAGTACGTCATTGTTGCCTCTCCCGAGCTTGAACCACTCCGCTGGGTACTAGCGGTAGAGGATCCCACCATCGGCCTGCCTGTCTTGCTGCCGTGGTATGTCATACCACACTACGAACTGCCGGCCGAGTATGCCGACCCACAGCGGTTCGTCCCGCTGGTCGTTGTGGCTATCATGCCGGAGTCCGGCACGGTAGTGGTCAACCTGAAGGCACCCATTATCCTCGACCTCCAGAAACGCCAGGGGCAGCAAGTGATCTTGCCCGGAGATCGCTACTCGGCAACTCATCCACTAGGGTCTGTCCAACGAGCCGCGAAAGAACCCCAATGTTAGTACTTTCGCGCAAGGCTGGTGAAGAAATTGCCATCGATGGCGTCGTGACCATCCGTGTGCTCTCCATCGAGCGAGGTGTAGTGCGGCTCGGCATCGAAGCGCCGCGAGGCATTGCCATCTACCGGCGCGAGCTCTATCGCCGCATCGAACAACTCAATCAGCAGGCTACCACAAGCCAAATGCAGCCCCTGGTTGCCGCACTCCGAGCCGCACGCCTCTATACTGCCCCCCCAGCAGAACTCCCTGCAGCACCCTTAGAAATCTGCAGAACACATCATGACGGCCAAGCCCAACGTTGAAGAGCATCTCCAGCCCCTTCCTATCCTGATCGTGGATGACGACATCTGGACTCAGCGCATTCTGGCGCGCATCCTCGAGAGCATGGGATTCGAGCCCTTGATAGCCAATAACGGGTACGAGGCCATCGAGCTTGCTCTCGAACGCAAGCCCGCCGTCATCTTCCTCGACATTATCATGCCCGAGCTGAGCGGTCACCAGACGCTGAAACTCCTCAAGCGCCTGAAGACAACCCGCTCCATCCCTGTGCTGATGATCACGGCCCTCTCGGATACCGAAAATCTTGGGCTTGCCGTCAAAGAGGGTGCTGCCGGCTTCATTCGCAAACCATTCACCCGGGCGCTCATTCTGGAAAAACTCCAGGAGCTGCTTGGCAACGAAGTTGTGCAGGCGCTCGCCATCCTCCGCCTGCGGCAGCGGACCGAGCCCACAGAAGCTCCAGCCTCGACACCTCCTCCACCACCACTGCCTGAAGCTCCCCAGAGTATCCGCCCGGACGAAGCCCTCCGCCGCTACCAAGCAGAAAACAATGAACCCCCGCTGAGTACCGAGCTCATTCGAGAACTCCTCCTCCGTCCACCGCAGCCGCCCGCTCCATCGGCTGAGGCATAAAGGCTTGCGCTCGTTCGTTTCGCCGATGTGTCCGGCGCAAACGAGTAATTTGCATCCCCACATGTCGAACGGAGCACGGGAATCCCCATGGCCTGTCCGCATGTCCAGGTTCGTCTATACATGGCGATAGCGCTGCTCCTGGGGAGCTTGCCGCTTTCTACTTCGGCCCAGATTGCAGGCTTTGCGATCTTCCATGCCAGCGCGGATCCCGACATAGAACAGGTCGACCTCTATTACGACGACAACTGGATCCAGCTCGGGCTTCCCTTCCGCCAACTGAGTTTTCGCACCGACGTGCTTGCCGGAACTCCGTATCGTATCGGAGTCACGCCGGCCGGGAGTCAGACCTTCATCACCACTGTCCAGTTTACCCCCCGGCCCGAGACCGATTATCTGCTGCTCTTCATGGGGCTCAGTAATCCCCAACGTTTTGCTCCGAACCCGGAGCAGCTGTCCACCACGGCCCGGCTCCTCATCCAGGAGCTTCCGCCGAACTCGGGTGACTCGCTGGCTGTGTGGCTTGCCTTCGCCCACGCTGTCACGGATGCCCCAGCACTCCGCCTTGTGCATGCGGGGGGTCGGCCACTGTATGGATTGCAGAGCTTCGGTTCTCTCACACCAGGTCTGCTACCGGCCGACACACTGACGATAGAGTGCTACACACGTGACGGCACCTTACTGGCCCGCTTCCGGGGAGATTTGCGCGACTACGCCGGGGAGGTCGGGCTGCTAGTTCTTTCCGGCTTTACTCAGCCGGCGAGGAATCAGAACGGACCCGGTCTGGCTCTCCAAGCTGTGTTCCTCGATGGAACCGTTCTCGACTTCCAGCGCCTCGATACCCAAGCCTCGACAGCGTTTGCTCAGCTGATCCACGCAAGCCCGGATCCAACGCTGGCCACCGTCGATGTATACATCAACGGGCAGAAGGCTCTCGACGACTTCAGCTTCCGAAACGCAACACCGCTGACGGAACTTCCGGCCGGGGTACCGCTACAGATTGGGCTTGCCCCCGGCAATAGTCAGAGTGTCGCGGATACGCTGCGGAGTTTTACGGCAGTCCTGCCACCGGGAGTACGCATCTGTGCGATTGTCTCGGGGGTTCTCAATCCGCAGGAATTTGCTCCCAACCCCGGTGGGAGCTCAACGGAGCTGACTCTCTTGAGCCTTCCGGCGCTCGAGCGGTCATCCTCTTCAACGAGTGTGGCCCTGGCGCTTGCACATGCGGTCACCGATGCCGGCCCTGTCTCGATGCAGTTTGGCACTATCCCCCTGGCAGCTGGCCGCCAGCTCCAGTACGGAGAGGTTTTTGCTCCGTACGAGCAGCTGCCCGCTGTCCTGGACACTCTCCGAGGGCTACCACAAGCGTACCTACTCGATCTTTCCCCTCACGGCGGGAAGGCAGGGGTAATCGTGCTGACTGGTTTCGCTGATCCTGCGGCCAACAAGAACGGCCCCTCGCTGGTGCCAATTGTGGCCTTCTCCGATGGGACCGTTGTCCAACTGTCGCCGGTTGTCAGTGTTGGGGAAGCGGCATCAGTTCGCACCTTTGCAGCAGAGCTTCTCGCCGATGAGCTCCGGATCTACGTGCCCGAGGCGGTACCATCGGCTACCGTGGAGCTTCTGACCCTCATGGGGAAGCGCCTCGGCCAGTGGACAGTTGAAGGGAGAGCAGGCTGGGTTGGGCTCCCGCTCGGCTCCCCGATTGCGAGCGGGCTCTATTTGTGCCGGCTCACAATCCCCCAGACAGGCTACCACTGGGCGCGTCCCCTCCTGCACCTGAGGCTGCCATAGCTTCAGGTAGGCGCACAGCATACGCATCGTATGCTCAGCCGGAGAACTCGATGGTGTCGCTCCTCATAGCTGGACTGGCAGGGACAGGCATTGGGTTCCTCCTGGCCGTGCCAGCCATCGGGCCTGTCTCGCTGAGTGTCTTGCGTAGTAGCCTCACCCAGGGAAGGCGGGCGGGTATCTACGTCGCTCTGGGCGCAGCACTCGTCGATGCCCTTCTCTGCTTCCTTGCCCTCTTTGCCACGGGCTTCCTCGGGATGCTGATAGGTTTTGCCGGCATGCATCCGATTCTCTCGCTGCTCCTGCAACTGAGCTGTGTGGGGCTGCTCATCGGGTACGGTATTCTGCAGCTCCAGCAAAAGCGCAGTTTCCCAGCTCCTCCGGAACTGCCTCAGCATCCTGTCGTGGCCCAATTGCTCCGGCGAGGGCACTTCTTCGTCGGCATGGGCATGGCGCTGACGAACATAGCCAATCCTACCTTTCCGTCGTCGCTGGCCTACATTGCTGTCATTGCTCACGAATTCCAGCTCGTTAGGACAGAGCAGTGGTGGAGCCTGACTGCGTTCGCTGCCGGGTTTGGCGCTGGGAACCTCTGCTGGCTAGCATTGCTGGCATACGGTATCCACCACTTCCGGCGCTATCTTCGTGGGGAGGCGATGGAACGTCTCCGACATTTTGTCGGCATTGCGCTGATTGGGCTCGGTACCCTGCTGGGCATCCGCATCCTCACAGCCGTCCGATGGCACGATGTGCTCCGCCTCTTACCAGCTTTCTGAAGCGCACTCGGGGAGCCACACTCGGGGAGAGCGCCCCGCGCCTTCGACCTCTATCCGGTTCATCAAGCGGAAGCGGCTAGACGAGGCCCAGCTCTACCGCGGGCGCGTCCTCGAGGGAACAGGCCGGCAATGGCTGGTCGAACCGCAGGAGGACCCGAAACGGCTCGTCGAATGCACGGTTGCTGGAACTGTCGTGAGCGAAGATCCAGCCACGCCACAGGTTGTAGCTGTCGGCGATGAAGTAGAGTTTGTGCTCACCGATGAGCGGAGCCCAAGCGGGTACCCTCAGGGGCTCATTGTGCACATCCTGCAGCGACGAACAAAACTAGCTCGCTACCGACGCGTCGAAGGCAAGGAGCAGATCCTGGTCAGCAATGCTGACCAACTCGTCATTCTCCAAGCCATTGCCGAACCGGCGTACAACCGCTTCCTCATCGACCGCTACCTGATCGTTGCCGAACTCGGCCAACTGCAGCCGGTGCTCTGCGTCAACAAGATCGATTTAGGCCTGACCCCACAGGTACGACAGGACTTGCGCGTCTACAGCGACACTTTGGGCATTCCCACGATCTTCTGCAGTGCTCTGACCGGTGAAGGCATCGACGTGCTCCGCCAGATTTTGCAGGGGAAGATCTCTGCCCTCTCAGGTCCCTCGGGCGTTGGGAAATCCACGCTCACCAACCTCCTCCTGGGCAGAGCGGTGCAGCAGGTGGGGCCGATTAGTCCAAAACTCGGGCAAGGACGGCATGTGACCACGATGGTTCGCATGTTTCCTCTGCCCGAGGGCGGCTACATTGTCGATACACCTGGCATTCGGGAGCTCTTTGTCCGAGAGCTCACTCGGGATGAGCTCGAGCGCTTCTTCCCCGATTTCCAACCGTGGCAGGCGGAATGCCTCTACCGGCCATGCAGCCACATTCACGAGCCTGAATGCGCCGTCCGCGCTGCTGTTGCTGACGGTAAAATCGACGCCCTACGCTACGAGCACTACTGCCGCCTCTGGAGGAGCCTGCCGAAGTACCAGTACCAGTGGAAGCGCCGCCGGTAATCAGAAGCGCTCGGCGGGATACCACGTCAGGACAACCTCAACCCGTAGCGCCCGACCGGGCAGGGGATAGTTGCGGATGTACTCCCCAGCCACATCGAAGAGGTTGCGTACGGCCAGGTGCAGCTCCCCCCGCAGGCTCTGTGTGGTCAATAGGCGAGAGTGCACCAGGTAGTCGGCACGCACATATGGCGGGAGTCGACTGTCGGGGGCTTGGTCGGCTTGGCTCCATCGCTCTCCGATGGCTGTGAGCTGTACGGTGAACTCTACCGGTTCCAGCCGTATGCTGCAGCTCCCCGCCGCCAGCAGCAAGGGGACATACGGGAGCTGCCGACCGTGGGTGTATGGGTTCCCGGTCTGATCGGTGACGCGCTGCCATGTCAGCTGCGCGCTCAAGCGTAGTGCAGCAGTCGGGGCACAGATAGCGTTCAGCTCCACTCCCCGGCTCCAGACGCGCCCGAGGTTGCGGGCATGCCAGAGTACCGGGCTCCGCGGCACAGCTATAATTTGGTCTCGCACCCAGAGGACAAAGGCGTCACCCTGCACCCATAACGCTCGAGAGGGCCTCCACTCCAGACCCATATTCCACGAACGTGTGCGTTCCGGGCGCAGACTGGGGTTACCGAAGTTGAAGTAGTACAGCTCAGCAAAGCTCGGCGGGCGGAAATTGTCGCTCCATTGGAGCCGAAGCCGTACATTGCCCCAAATTGCCTGCAGCCCAAGCGTGGGGGACACAGCCGGTGCATACTGCTGATGGCTCTCCCCTCGCAGACCGCAGAACAGCTCTCCAACCCCCACCGTGGCGCGAAGCCACGCCTGTAATGCTACCCCACCCCGCTGCGCCGTATGTTGCCCCTGCGGACGCAAAAGGCTCCCGTGAATGCTCTCCCAGCGGAGCTCTCCACCAAGCCCGCCGTAGAGCCACTGCCCCAGAGGCGAACTCCACCGCAGCGAAGAGGAGGCTTCCCACGCTCTGGCATCATCGTAGGCCCCTCGGGGCCCCCAGAGGCGAGCATCGGGATCGCGGTAGAGAAGCCACGAGCGCCGCAGTGCCATGCTCCACTCCAGCCGTAGCGCCGGCACAACTGCCCCCACAACCCCGAGCCACTCTTCTTCCTCCAACCGTGCACGAACGTTCTCAACACGCCCCTGGATCACCGCCCCGGGAACTCCTCGCTGACTCTGGTAGCCGATCAGCTGCCCCCATCCCCAGAATGAGGGAGCCTCATAGCGCATGGCAACTAGCGTTGCCAGTGCTGTCCGATCCCCATTCTGCCGCCGCTCCCGCTGTAGCCTCCCGAACTGGTTTACCACAAAGGGGTAATCCCCTCGCCCGTGAAGATACTCCATCCCCAGCCTCAGCGATACCCGGCTTCCCGTGGCATGCCCTAGCACAGTAGCCCGCTCTTCCCCAAAGGATCCCCGCCCGAGCGTTGCCCGCAGCAGTGGGACAGACCTCTTCGGGAGCGAGCGTACCACGATGATTCCTGAACCTGCATGGGCACCGAGCATGGCCGATCCTCCCCCAGCCACAACTTCGAGCTCCTCAATGAAGGAGGTCGGGAGATTGCCGAGGTCGTAGACCCCGTGCAGCGCTGTATTGAGCCGCACGCCCTCCCAGAGGACCAGCACCTGCGAAGCCCCCAATCCACGGATCGAGACCGTCTTGAGCCCTCCAAGGCCACCGTAATCTCGGAGAAAGACCCCAGGGAGCCCTGCTACAGCCTCAGCTCCTTGCCAGAGAAGGCGCCGGGCCATTTCGGCAGCGTCGAGCCGCCTGACGGGCACAAAGCCGCTTTCTGACGGCGCCACCGCCTCAATGCGCAGCGGCGGAAACGCAAAGCCAAGCGTGTCCACTCGGAGTGAATCCCGTATCGCCTCCGCACGCCCACTCCAGAGGCCTACCCCAATGACGGCAAGCCACCCCCACCTCATGTCTGCCCATCGAGCCGCTGCGCCACTTCGGCCAGTGTGGCTGGAATGAAACCCCGCCTCAGCGCGTAATCGACCACCCGGAGCATCGTTTCGATCAAACGCCGACATTGGAGCGCCGTGTCAAAGTACGGATTGGCCCCGGGGCGAAACTCACAGCTGTGGCAGGTCATCACCAGTGCAATCGAACGCCCCTCCCGGAGCGACAGCCGATCGTACCACTCCACCGTCTGCAGTAACTCCCGTAGCGACGTAAAGGCAGCGTAGAAGAGCCGCGGGCGGATGTCGTAAACAGCCCGATTCCACCGCCGTATAAACCACGCCAGCGCTGGATGGTATGGATCGAAGCGCTCCCGCCAGCTGCGCGGGAGCCGCCCAAAGAGCCCAGGCAGTACCCCAACGGGAATCTCCAGGAGCTTTCCCTCCGGAGCAGGTGTGTTGAGGTCAGACGGTGATGGATGGTAGGGAAACGGCGGGGCTGTCGTAAAGCGCACCCGTGGGGCCCACCACTTGTAGGGCGTCACGCTGCTGTCGACGATGTAGCCGAGAGCCTCCAGCATGGGGATTGTACGCCCACTGATACCATACCGCCCTGCCCGAAAGCTCAGCGGCTTCCTCCCGAAACGCTCCCGGAAGAGCTCTGTCAGACGTTGTAGCTTCGCCCACTCGAGCTCAGGGGGATAGTCACACTGCATCGCATATGTGCCCTCAGCATCCCACTGCGGCTCGGGCTCGATGTATTCGCCGTGGAGATGGGTCCCTAACTCTGGCTCCCCTGGCAGAGTTTGCAAGACAGCAGCCGCATCCTCATCGCGGATGACCTCTGGGCTGAGGAGATACGTCGGGCGAATGCCCCGGCGCCACAGAGGCTCGTGAAAGTCTCGGGGAAGCTCCTCGACGACATTACGACACCGTATTGGCTGCTGCGTGCGCCACCGAGGCCCCTTGTCACATTCCGTATCCACGGTGATTACCAGGAAACGCTGCACAGCGCTCATTGCAGTACCCCTTCAACTGGCCGACGGTACCTGTGCCCCAGTACATGCCAGTACACCACGCTCCCGGCCACCTCAAACCCAGCTCGCTCGAAGCCCCGCAGCGAAGGGAGATTCCACGCAGCCACGACTGCAAAGGCCTGCCGAAACCCCCGTTGGGCTAACCATTGCCGGACACATTGGAGCGCCAGACTGTGGAAGCCCCGCCCACGGTAAGGCGGCAGGGTGTAACAGGTATGCACGTACGCCTCGTCAGGCGCAAAGAAACGGTAGCGGCCGAACTCCTCAATCCAGACAGCTCCCGTGCTCACGAAGCAGTAGTATACCACGGGAACTGCCTCTATCCCCAGCGCACACACCCACGACTGCGGCAGCGCCTCCCACAGGCGGGCCAGACGCGGTGCAACCTCTGGTGGGGCCACCGCCAAGAACAGCTCCCGATGCTGGCTGCTATACCACCGCACAAGTACCGACTCCGGCAACGCTAAGGAGACCGGGGATATGGGTACCTGCGCTCGCAACCAGAGAAAGCGTTCCCGCCACATGAGCCATCGCTGCCCACGACGGAATAGCCGCCGGAGGGAGCTCCCCCACCCTCTTAGCCTCTGTGACACCACCGCAGCCATGCTACCGGATGCCGCCAGTTCGGGAGCCGAAGACGGTAGAAGAGACGCCGTCGTTTTGCCCAGTGGCGCTTGTACTCGGTGTCCCCTCCCATGAAGGTAAACTCACGCCAGCGCTGCTCGGTAAAGCCTCGCTGTAGCACGTGCCAGAGCAACACCTTCGTCGGCGCAAAGCGCTCATAGCACGGATCGAAGCCCTGGAGCCACCAGTAGAAGACCCCCCCGTAGACAAATCCAAGCATGAAAGCCGCCCATTGCTGCGCCAATCGAAGCACAAATGTCTGCAGCCAGCCCAAACGAGCCCCTTCCTCGACAATCCGCTCCAGGAATGCCCGATAGACAGCCCTTGCAAAGATCGACTCCCGCCCCTTCCGCTGCTGTGAAAGCACATGTAAGCGGACAACCTCCTCCAGATCAGCCGGTGACAGCCGCACGAACTCCTCTACAGACCAGTCCACCTGCTCGTACAACGGAGCTCGCCGCCGGACGCCGCGAACGACAAACTCTCGCCCAGCTTCCTCCTCGACATACTCCTGCCATGAACGCCCAGCTACCGGGATGTACCAGCACGAGGCATAGGGTTCCAACTGAGCTCCTCGCCAGAGATGGGTAAGCTCCCGGTATGAGGCCAACCGCGGGGAATCTTCCCCAATGTAGTGCCCTACAAATTCTGCCCACCACCACCGGCGCAGCTCCCGAAAGAGCTCCAGCACAAACTCGGGACTCCGCTCAGCCGTTACAACATCGGCAAATTCCGTCATCTGCGCACCGAGGAAATGCAACCGCCACATCGGCACTACCCCTCGGCGCCATGTCCGCAGCCGCATCAAGGGCACATACCCGAGCGTCTGTGCGCCCCGGCGTATCCGCACAATGAGCGGTCGCCACTGCAACGGCCCCGCCAGCGTCTCAAGCAACGCACAGATCCACTCATGCCGCAGAAACGGGGTGTCGCTCCCAGACTCAGAGAGCCGCTGGTTCCAATCCGTGCGTAGCCCTCGGAATTCCTCCGCTGTGATCTCTTCCAGCCTCAGCATAGACGAGCTTGCGCCAGAATAACCCTCCCCAGAGCCCCACTGCCCCGCAGCCGCTGGAGCCAGTGAGCAACCCCCCAGAGCCTCGGGGGCAGGCGATGTCCCAGGCGAGGCGGAGGGATAGGCGCTCCAAAGAAGCGTATGTGTCCAAAGCCGGCCTCCTGCAGCAGCCGCGAAAGCTCAGCGAGCGTAAACCGCATGCGGAAGTACCCCCCACGATCCCGCTCGTCGAGTTCTTTCGGAATCCCTCGACATCGGTCCGACCACGTATGCCGCGCCACCAGCAGCCAGAGCTCCCCGTGAGGTACCAAGCTCTGAGCAAAACACCGCAGCGCTTTCCGCCGCAATTCCACCGTCGGTATATGCTGCACAACCTCCGTGCACAATACCCATTGCACAGGTTCCGGAGGCGTCCACGCTGTCACGTCAGCACAGACGCAAGCTAGCCGATGGCTCACCCCACGCTCGAGCGCCGCCGCCTCTAACAGGCGGAGACTCTCTGCGGAAAAATCCACCGCCCAGACCCGGACATCCGGGAACCGCTCGAGGATGGGGAGCGTATAGAGCCCAACGCCACAGCCGGCATCGTAGAGCCACCCTCCACGCCACAGGGACATCTGCTGCAGCAAGAACTCTCGAACCGCATACCACCAATAAGCCCCCCGCTGCTGCACGATGGCAGCATACGACTCGGCCATGCGATCGCGCAGCCTAACCTCTACGCTTTGCTCTGGATTGACGCCACCGACTCCACAACTCTCGGTCATAGGGGCTGAAACTCCAGCGCACGAGCAGCCCAAAAATACCGATTCCCACTACACACCCTAGCCACGGATTCACCCACAGCCCTCCCACAGCCCCGAGGAGCGCAAGCCCAATAACTCCGACGGCTCGCCCTAAGGCCCCATCCCATGGATGGAGCCGCAACAGCCACCATACCTGCCCGATCCGCACGAGCGCCATCCCCCCATTGACGATGGCATACACCCACGCAGCTCCCATCATCCCCTGCTGCGGAATCAGCCACAAAAAGAGTCCAATGTTGAGCCCCGCTGTGACAATGCCGTTGATCAAGTTTACCTGCGGCTTCCCTACCATGTTCAGCACATAGCCTGCAACGCCGAAGGCTGCCCCCAACCACGTCCCAAGACTGAGCACCGACAGCACCAATGCGGCGGCCATGAACTCTCTCCCAAAGAGGCTCAGCACCACCTCTGGAATCGTCACCAAGAGCACCACCGCCGGGAAGCTCAGCAGCAGTGACCACCGCACAGCAGCGCTGTAGACCACTCGCAATTGCTCAAGCTGACCGCGCGCATAGAGCTCAGCAACAACCGGGTTGAAGGTCTCCCCAATAGCGTAGGTCGGCAACGAGAGAAGAGGTTGTAGACGGAGCGCTGCTACGTACAGCCCCACCTCTACCGCCGGCCGAAATGCCCCGAGCACAAGCACATCGAGCTGGAATGTGTAGCGGTAGAAGAGACTCGTGGCAAAAACCGTCAGCGCATACGTCAACAATGGGCGCCACTCCGTCCGGCCCGGGAGCTTCGAGGAAAACATCTCCGGGAAGGTCCGCCATACAAAGTAGCCGCTTAGCCCGAGCACAACGAGGTCCTGCAGGAGACTTGCCCCCAGGGCAGCGTAGAGATCCAGCCCCGCCCATACTAAGAGGAGCAGCGCCCCGAGCTTGACAAAGTTGCCTACCACAGCACTACTGAGCTGAACGAAAGACTGTCGCTGAAATCCGGTCAAGATTGCCAGCAGAATTCCGTACAAGGCCGTCAAGCCAACGGCCGGGGCATAGAAGCGCAGAGCCGAGACGGCCTGCGGTTGCCGCAGTACCCACTGCGCCAGGGGCTCAGCACACAGCAGCACAAGCAGGCTCATGCCCCCGCCGAGTGCTCCCGCCCAGGAAAGCCCTGCCCAAATAGCCCCCTTGAGCTGCTCACGCTGTCCCAGCGCCCGATAGACTCCGACAAATCGCACCAGCGCTGCTGCCAGACCTGATTTGGCAACCTCTGCCGCCAAGGCCGCCCACTGAACCATCAAAGCATAGAGCCCGTAGAGCTCCGCCCCCAACGCCCGAGTAGTTACAATCCCAATAACCGGCCCCAGAAGATGGCCCAAGAGACCTCCCCCGGCCGTAATCCCGGCATTCCGCGCAATACGGTATAGCTGCTCAATAGCCCCTGGCTGCTCCCGTGCCCTCCCCTCATTCTGTTCCATGGGCTACGGTAGCTTGCCTGGAAGTCGGCTGCGGCAAAACACGCCACAGTACTACCATCCCTACTACTGCAGCAAGGAACGACCCGAGGAGTATTCCAAGCTTTGCCTCATCGAGCTTCTGCAAAGCGTCTGCGTACGCAAGCCCCGCAATGAAGAGCGCCATCGTAAAGCCAATACCCGCCAGCAGTGAAACCCCATAAATATGGCTCCAGCGGACCTGAGCCGGCAGAGATGCTAGCCCCAGACGAGTCATAAGCCATGTAATTCCAAAAATCCCCAGCTGCTTGCCCACGAACAATCCCAATGCTACCCCCCACAACACCGGCGAATGGAGCAGTTCCGCTACTTGAGCTACCTCCACCCGCACCCCCGCATTGGCTAGTGCAAACAACGGCATAATCCCGTAGGTGACCCATCCATGCAGCCCATGGAGTGCTCGATATAGCGGCGGAATAGTTCGTATGCTCGCCTCCTCTACCTGCTCCACCACAGCCATTGCATACGCCGCTGACACCCTCTCCCCAACGGCCGGCTCTCCCAGCAGACGGAGCGTTCCCTCCCGAAAGCGCTCCCAGGACATGCGCGGCCGTATCGGTATGGTCCAGGCCAGTAATACTCCTGCAACGGTTGGATGGATGCCTGACTTGAGAAAAGCAATCCAGATCGGGATGCCCAGCACCCCGTAGATCCCCAGATGGTACACCCCAAGCCGATTGCATCCCCACAGCAGTGCCAACCCAGCCAGCCCTACCGCCAGCGCTCCGAGCGAGAGCTCGCTTGTGTAGAAGAGCGCAATAACCACAACCGCTCCAATGTCGTCGGCTATAGCCAGACTGAGCAAGAAGATACGAAGGGCATGGGGCACGCGTTCCCCGAGCAGCGAGAGGATGCCAATAGCAAAGGCAATATCCGTAGCAGCTGGAATGGCCCACCCACGCAGCGTTGGCATCCCAACATTGAACGCCACAAAGATGAGCGCGGGCACAAGCATTCCCCCAATAGCGGCAAACACCGGAAGCGAGGCTTTCCGCCACGTCGATAGCTCCCCCTGCAAGATCTCCTGCTTGATTTCCAGCCCCACGACGAAGAAGAAGATCGCCATCAAGCCGTCGTTGATCCAGAAGACCAGCGGCTTCGAAAGGGCAACATCTCCATAGCCAACCACCAAATGCGTGAAAAACAGCGCTGTATAGCTCTCCCCCCATGGACTATTGGCCCACACGAGCGCCACAGCCGCACACACTACCAGGAGCACACCTCCCACGTACGGCCGTTCAAACAGGGCGCGAAGCCGCTCTTGTATACGCTCTACCGGCGTCCTCCGACAGGCGTAGTACCGCTCCAAGCCCTCGATCCACATGGCAACTCTCTGCACAGAAGACAATCCAGGAGGCGAAATTACCGGAAAAACAACGGGTATCGCCGAGGATCCGCCTCATGCATGATCTCGTAGGCTGCCTCGAAGACCTGCTCTACGTTCGGTTTGGACCAGTAATCTCCGTCAGTGCCATAGGCCGGGCGATGCTCCTTGGCCGGCAGTGTCCGCGGTGGGGAATCCAACCAGCGGTAGCCCCCCTGGACCTCGAGCACCTGCTGCATCATATACGCCGTTGTTCCCCCGGGAACATCCTCGTCCACGAAGAGGATGCGATTGGTCTTTCGGAGCGACGCCACAATACGATGGTGGACATCGAAGGGGACAAGGGACTGCACATCGATGACCTCGGCGCTGATGCCAACACGCTCCAGGAGCTGTGCCGCCTCCAGGACAATGCGACAGCAGGCCCCGTAGGTGACAATTGTAATGTCACTTCCCTCGCGCAGCACCTCCGGCACACCAACCGGCACAGTCATCTCCCCCACATTGGCTGGCAGCCGCTCCTTGAGTCGGTACCCATTGAGCACCTCGACGATGAGCGCTGGCTCGTCGGAGCGCAGAACTGTATTGTAGAAGCCCGCTGCTTGGGTCATGTTACGCGGGACCAGTACGAGCATACCCCGCACCAGATGGATAATGCCAGCCATCGGGGAGCCTGAGTGCCAAATGCCTTCCAAGCGATGCCCGCGCGTGCGAATAATGACGGGAGCTCGCTGCATCCCCTTGGTACGCCATTGGAAGGTTGCAATGTCATCGGACATGATCTGCAGGGCGTAGAGCAGGTAGTCCAGGTACTGGATTTCCGCAATCGGGCGCAGCCCCCGCAGGGCCAGCCCAATAGCCTGGCCGACAATGGTACACTCCCGAATTCCCGTATCGCTGACCCGTAGCTCACCGTAGCGGGCCTGCAACCCTGCGCATCCCTGATTGACATCTCCAAGCCGCCCGACGTCCTCACCGAAGATGATCACCCGCGGATCTCGCCGCAGAATCTCATTGAAGCAGGCATTGATCACCTCAAACCCGTTGACCATCGGAGAGTCTTCCCGATAGACGGGTGGCACAGCCGGCACACGCAGCGCCGAAAGCGGGGTTTCGCTATACAGATGCGAGTCATACCGCTCTCGTTGCTGCTCCTCGAGCGCCTGACGCCACCGAACGAGGCGTTCCCGCTGTGGGGTCGGCTCGTGAGCAACGGCAATGAGGGCCCGGTTGACCGCCACTGCCAAATCCTTACGGACGGGCTCCCGTATAGCGAGCAGTTCCTGCCGAAGGTGGTTGAGCTCTTCTGCCGCAGAGCTCACCTGCGCTAGCTCTTCCAGCAGGGAAGCTAATTCCGCCCGCTCCCGGAGAATGGGCTCCTGGTAAGCCTGCCAGGCCCGCTCCTTGGCCTTCCGAACAGCTTCGGCAGCCTCCCGCTCGAGAGCGTCGAGCTCTTCCGCTGTGGCCAGCCCCTCCTGGAGAATCCACTGCCGCATGCGGAGCAGACAGTCGTACTCGCGCTCCCACTGCAGACGCTCGGCCGGCTTGTAGCGCTCATGACTCCCGCTGGTGGAGTGCCCCTGCGGCTGCGTCAACTCCACAACGTGGACGAGAGCCGGAACGTGCTCCCGGCGGGCTACCTCGGCTGCACGGAGGTAGACATTCACCAGGGTTGGATAATCCCACCCGCGGACGACATAGATGTCGAAGCCGTCGCGCTGGCCTGGTGTGCGCCGAAAGCCCTCTAAGAGTGCACCAATGTTGGCCTTGGTCACTTGGTATTCGTTCGGCACCGAGATACCATACCCATCGTCCCAGATGGAAATGATGGCCGGCGCTTTGAGGACGCCAATGGCGTTGACCGCCTCCCAGAACATGCCCTCGGCGCATGTAGCATTGCCAATCGTCCCCCACGCAATCTCCTTCCCGTTGTCGGAAAATTCCCGAAACTGCCCCAGCTCGGGAATTTCCCGGTATAGCCGTGACGCATACGCTAACCCCACCAGACGCGGCATTTGCGAACCCGTCGGCGAGATATCCGAGGCAATATTGACCCGCTCAACCTGCGGTAGCCAACGACCCTGAGAGTCCACCAGGCGCATCCCAAAGTGACAATTCATCTGGCGCCCAGCCGAGTGCGGCTCCGCCTCCTCATCAGCATGGGCGTAAAGCTGCGCAAAGAATTGCTCTACCGTCAGCAATCCCAGGGCCATCAAGAGGGTCTGATCCCGATAGTAACCAGAGCGCCAATCCCCCGGGCGGAAGGCCTTCGCCATAGCCACCTGCGCTACCTCCTTGCCATCCCCGAAAATGCCGAACTTCGCCTTACCCGTCAAGACCTCACGCCGACCCAGCAGACTAGCATGGCGGCTTTCCCAGCAGAGACGATAGTCAGCCAAGACAACCTCCCGCGTGATCCACTCCGGGAGCGTACGGAGTCCATCGCCCACAATGACCCTTCCTTCCTGTTCCCACACCGTCGCCATTGGAGGCCCTTAGGTTTGGTACGACTCAAAATTACGAAAACCCCTCCCGGGCAGCCAATGCAGCCTCTCAGGCCAATACCCGCCCTTTCCAGCGGACCTGGGGCTGTAGGTAGACCAGCAGCGGGAGCACACCTTCCATCACCATCAAAAAGGCGCTTGCCACGGGCACCATCCACAGCAGGCGCGGACGGCGGATCGACAGTGCGGCCAGCGCTCCCAGAGCTGTATCAGCTCCACAACGGGCGGCAAGTACCCCCACCATCCAGAGCCACTCACCCGCCACTCCCGCTCCGGCAAGAGCCCCAAAGAAGAGGGCTGTCGTCAGCATGAATGCCACCGCCCACAGCCCAAGCCGCCGCCCTCCCTGCCCCCAGCGACGCAGCTGCCGAATCCGCTCAGCAAGCGTAGCAACAGGAAGTGTTTCCACCACCGCCTCCGGGGCATGGCAGTAGACCATACGCCAACCGCAGCGATGTACGGCCTGCTGTAGCCCCAGGTCCTCCGTCACCGAAAACGGAATGCGCTCATACCCGCCCGTGTCCCAGTAAGCCTGCGCCCGTACGGCGAGATTGTTGCCAAAACATCCAAGCGCCTGCCCCCAGCCAATACCCCCGCTACCGGCCGCATTGAGCAGCAACCACTCAGCCGCTTGTAGCAGATCGAAGAAGCGCTTCCCTTCCACGAGCACAAAGCCGGCCACAAAACCTACGGCAGGCTGCGCAAATGGGGCCACCATCGTGGCTATCCACGTCGGTGGAACCCGGCAATCCGCATCGGTAAAGAGCAGAATCTCCCCCCGAGCATGCTCGACCCCAATGTGCAGCGCTCCTGCTTTTCCCTGCAGATTCGCCACACGTGGCTCCTCCCGCCGGTGAAAGACGCGGAGACGTTCCCCATACCGACGCTGCAACTCCTCCAACACTGCCTCCGTGCCATCGGTAGAGCGATCGTTGACCACGAGCACCTCAAAGCTCGGATAGCGGCAGGCGAAGACCGATTCCACACAGCGCGCAATTGTGTGCTCCTCATTCCGAGCAGGGATAATCACCGATACCGCCGGGGTGCTCCCCGCTGGCAGGCACTCCCGACGGCTGTGCCGCCACTGACGCCATGCCCCAACTCCGAAGAAAGCTGTCCGAAGCACATACACCGCTATTGCGAGCAGGCACAGCCCCTCAATCCAGCTCATGGCTCCGGCAGACTCGATGGGAAAGGCACTCCACACCGTTCAAAGAGCCAATCGACATGCTGCAGCAGCGCCGCCGGTGTGAAGAGCTCCTCGAGCGCCTGCCGCTCCCCGAAAGCACGCTGAATCTCCGGCGCCTCCCAGAGTGTCTCCCGAAAGTGGCGCCCCGTCCGCCATGTCTCCATAGCCGCCCGCTGAACGAGCGCGTAAGCCTGTCTGCGGCTCATACCGCGGCGGACCAGGGCCAAGAGCACACTTTGTGAGTATACCAGCCCGTGGGTTAACTCCAGATTCTGTGCCATCCGCTCTGGATAGACCTGCAGCGTCTCGACCAGTTCCCGGGTCAAAGCCAAGAGGTAGTCCACCGCAATGGTGGCATCAGGCAGAACCACGCGCTCAGCACTGCTGTGCGAAATATCCCGCTCGTGCCACAGGACGATGTTCTCTAGCCCCACGAGGGCATACGAGCGCACCAAACGCGCTAGCCCACAGATCCGCTCCGCATGGATTGGATTCCGCTTGTGCGGCATCGCAGAACTTCCTTGCTGCCCAGCAGCAAAGTACTCTTCTGCTTCTCGGACTTCAGTCCGCTGAAGATGGCGCACCTCGACAGCGATGCGCTCGCACATGGTGGCAATGAGCGCAAGAGTGCTCAGGAAGAACGCATGGCGATCGCGCGGCACCACTTGCGTAGCTACAGGCTCCGGATACAATCCGAGTCGCTCACACACGTACGATTCGACCGCCGGCGGGAGGTGTGCATACGTTCCAATCGCCCCGCTGAGCTTCCCGTATCGAATACCCTCCACGGCCGCCTGGAGTCGCTCTCGATTGCGGCGACACTCGGCCAGCCAACTGAGGAACTTGAGCCCAAACGTCATGGGTTCGGCATGGACACCGTGCGTACGCCCGACACAGAGTGTGTACCGGTGCTCCTGCGCCCGCCGTGCTAGAGCTGCCTCCAGAGCATCGAGCTCCTGTAGCAGTAGCTCCCCAGCCCGCCGCAACTGTAGTGCTGTTGCCGTATCGACTACATCGCTCGACGTCAGCCCAAAGTGCAAATATCGGCCATCCTCCCCCGCTTGTTCAGCAAGGCTTGTGACGAAGGCAATGACATCGTGGCGCACCTCCTGCTCGAGCTCTGCCATGCGCTCAGGTCGGAGCTGCAGCCTCTGCCGCAGGCGCCCGGGAACTTCCGCTGGAATCCATCCCAATTGCGCCAATGCCTCGCAGACCAAGAGCTCAATCTCTAGCCAAATACGCAACTTCTCCTCCTCCGACCACACGGCCGCCATGCGCGGACGAGTGTAACGCGGGATCATCCCTGTGACGTGTTGTCGAACCTGGCTCGCAAAAATAGGGCTTGCCTAAGCCCCCCACGGAGGGTCGGATCAGTAATCGGACTCATCCCGCCAACGCACAATCTGCCATGGGGCGTCGGGGCGCTCCCGACGCAAACGGAACGTAGCCCGCCCGTAGACCCGCACGATGTCCGCGCTCGAAAAGGTAATGGCCAGCGCAAAGCTGCGCGAGACATCCTGCTGGACCGAGTCCCCATATGCAGCCACGATTTCATGCCAGACGAGCTCAATATGCTGTGCCGCACGGAAGAGCCCAGCTGTGGCCTGCAAGTCCTCAGAACGTCCCCAGGTTACATCAACCCCACGCTCGTAGTTGCGGTATGTGAAGGTGAAGGCGCTGTCGAGTAAGCGCCCGTAGACGGCTGTATCCCGCCACACGTATGCGTAGCGGAAGTTTCGGAAGAGTCCCTCAACGGTGCGCTGATCGGCTAGCAAACTCTCCTCAGCCGGGACTTCCTCCAGTCGCGGGGCAAAGGGATTGAAGCAGCCCCCAACGCACAGCCCCAGGCACAGCAGCGCCCACTTCATTGTCCCCAGAGAGCTTTGAGCATACTCCAGCTAAGGGAGCTTGTGTCGGGAGCATCGGCATCACTCCAACGCAGGATTGCCCACGAGCCATCCCGTTGCGGGATCAGAGTCCACCGCAGAGCTCCACGGAAAACCGTAGGTACCCCCGGCTCCCGATGAGGGACGTACAGCTGGTATTCAGCCCAGAAGAGGGCCGAATCGGTTGCGCGCACCTCAAAGCTGGGATTGATCAATTGCAGCTCGGGCACAAGCCCTGCAGGAATGCGCCCGACCATGGCTATGAAACTGCGTCGCTCCGCCTCTCGATCCCACCGGAGGAAGAGTGCACTATACTGACTCCAGGCCCGCCCGGACGGCTCGAATCGGTACTGCCGTCCCGGCGCATTGAGGCTATCGACCAGACACCGCAGATAGAGCACAACATCGCGCTGCATCACGGCCCCCCGCATATTCTCAACGACAGCCTCTGGCGTTAGCGGCTGCTGATACTTGCCCTCCCCACCTTCTTCAGGAGCCTGCGGCGCCCGTGGGGTTAAGATACCACAGCCGCCTAGGCTTATTGCCCAGAGCACAAGTATCCACCTCATGCGGTCACATCCTGCAGCAACCCAGCCTCTCGGAGTGCCCGCTCGAGAAGCTCACGATGCCGAAGCTGTAGCGGCGTCAGCGGAAGTCGGTAGACCTCTTCCACAAGGCCCAGCATAGCCAACACGGCTTTGACCGGTATCGGGTTCGACTCAATGAAATTCAGTCGCATGAGCGGAAAGAGACGGTAGTGCAGCTGTCGAGCTCGCTCCCACTCCCCAGCCAGAGCAGCTCGGATACACTCTCCGAAGAGGTGCGGAGCGTAGTTAGCAATGACCGAGACCACCCCGTGCCCTCCGCACGCGATGATAGGCAATGCGAGGGTATCATCGCCGGCCAGAACGCGGAAGTGCGCCGGCGCTGAGCGGATGATCTCCATGACCTGTTCCATGTTTCCCGAAGCCTCCTTGGTGGCCACAATGTTTGGGCACTCCTCGGCAAGCCGCAGCTGCGTCTCTGCCGTCATATTGACTGCTGTTCGACCCGGGACATTGTAGAGCACAAGCGGGATATCCACCGCCTCGGCGAGAGCCCGGAAGTGCTCGTAGAGCCCCTGCTGCGTCGGCTTATTGTAGTAGGGGCACACAACGAGTGCTGCATCTGCCCCGAGCTGCCGAACGTGCTTGGTCAGTGCAATAGTGCTGCGCGTCTCATTAGTCCCTGTTCCGACAATGACGGGAACTCGGCCCTCGACCCATTCGACCAGACGAGCTGCAATCTCGAGCTTTTCGGACATTTCAAGCGTTGCACTCTCCCCCGTCGAGCCAATCGGTACCAGCCCTTCAACCCCAGCCTGAAGCTGGAAGTCCACTAAGCGCCGGAACGCCTCCCAGTCAATAGAGCCATCGAGCCGAAATGGGGTGACCAGAGCCGTCAGTGTCCCACGCAAGTACAGCATGCCCTCCTCCCCTTGACGGACACGCTGCAAAAATAGGGGACGCAGCCTCTCGGCTGAGCTTACTCCCGGAAGCTCAGTACCGTGTCCATCGGGAGCGTTTGCGGGACTGCAACGTAGAAACAGAGTTCCTGAGGCCCCGCACTGCTGTCGCGGCCTTCAGGCCACGTGGCCAGCAACCATGCCGAAGGCACCTCCCGCCGGTACTGCTCCCAGCGCCGTACTGCCTCCGTCCACGCTGTCAGCGTATCGAGCAGCACGAACGCGCTTCGCTCAACGATGAAGGGCTTCCAACCAGCACCGAAGCCAAGCATGTAGCGCCGCTCCCGAGGCGGCCAGTAAGCCTCAATCCGTACCGGATGCAATCGCACCCCTAGTGCTTGAGCAGCCGCCCATGAGAGATCGATAATACGGCGCCGCACAAATGGCCCACGATCCATGATCTGGACCACTATTGCCGTGTCCCGCCCCGGCAGACTCACCCGCACCAATGCCCCAAAGGGCAACCATCGGTGCGCAGCCGTTAACTCGTACATGTTGAACCGACGCCCCGAAGCCGAACGCCGTCCGTGAAACCCTGGACCATACCATGTGGCAAGCCCCTCTTGCACGAAAAATGGCTCTCCTATGCCCCGTATGACCGACTCCACAATCCCTGTATCGAGCCCTGCTTCTCCCTCAGCCTCGGAGGTATTCTCCCGAGCCTGTACTAGGAAGGCAACCAGGAGAACAGCCCCGAGCACTGACCAGAAGACGAGCCACGCAACAAACGACCAACGACGCATTGCCTATCCCGAACTGCTTTCGCGCTTCCTCCGCCTCCTCACCCCGCATGCGCACTGCATCCTCCCACGAGTGCAAAAAACAGCCACCTTGGTAAAAGAGAGGTGAACAGAGTCTGAACGCCAGCTCATCTTTCCAAATGGGCCCGTAAGAGGCCTCCTGTGCGCTCTGTACACCCACGCCACTCCCGTAAGCAGCAGGAGCTGCCTGCTCGACTACCTACAGCGGCAGGCGCAGCACAAGCACCATTCCCCCAAAATCCCGAATTGGGCTTCCGCGAACACTCTCCAGCCCCGCTCCCCCGAACGGTATCAGGTAGTACCGAAGCCCAACCCCTAAGAAGCTGCCGCTGCCGTAGCGAATGCGCACTCCTACGCCAACATGTGCCCCCAGACGCACAAACAGTTGGGCCCGCCGAAAGGCCGCAAAGAACTCCTCCGCATATGGAGTTGCTACAATCAGCGTCGGCGCAATACCGAGAGAAGCCATGGGCCCAAAACTGTCCTCCAACGACTCTGTAAACGGGAAGTAGAGCGCACTGAGCGACAGCGGCACAACGAACACCCGATTCACCTTGCCCGGCACATATACCGAACCGCTGGCAGGATCGTAGACCTCGAACTCATCTGTATTACGAGCCCCACCAACGGTTAGCTCCACCGAATAGGCTAGTTCACGCCGAACCCCACGCTGGTAAAAGACCCCAGCCCCAAAGCCGCTCTCTGAAAACGTTACCGTAAGCCCCCACAAGGCGGGGAATTCCTGCACAGGAGCAATGAGGGGCCGAGGGGACTCAAAGAGATAGAGACTGTCGGGCAGCTCAGCTGTTGTCTGCCCCGCAACTTGAGCACGGAGCCCGTAAGCCAGGAGAACACCCAGGAGGCCGTGCTTCCACATTTTCTCCTCACTTGCCTCAGGAGACGAAGCAGCAAAAGCCGTAGTCCCTAGCTGCCCTACGGTCCATACCGCCGGCTTATCTGGACGAGCCACTGACGCAGGCGCTGCGTCGCTTCCGGCGATGCCCAATGACCTCCGGCAAAGGGAACAAACTCGTGCTCAACACCGGCTTGTGCCAAAGCGTTGACGAAGAGTTGGGCTGTCTGGAAGGGGACTATGGGATCTTCATAGCCGTGCAGTACCAGGAACGAAAGCCCATAGCGACGCATCTCTGACAGCCGTTCCAGCACACGCCCTTCGGCATAGTAACTGGCTGCTACCAATGCAGCTCCAGCGTACGAGTCAGGATGCTGCGCCAGGAGCACCCCCGCCATGAAACCACCCTGGGAAAACCCAACCACCAACGGCAATGCGCGCCGGACGGGCAAGTGTTGTTGCGCGTCCCGGACCACCGCGTGATACCACTCCGCCGTCATTGCAATAATGGACTCCCGCAGCGAATCCGGCGCTCCCAGCTCCTCGCCTAGTGCCGAAAAGCGCAAAGCAGCAGCATTCACCGTCGAACGCACGCGCACGTACGGCGCCTCCGGTGCTACCACGAGCATGTCCTCGCCTTGCCATTGCCGAACCCAGCTGAAGAGCTGCGAGGGCGCCTGTCCATTGCCATGTAACAGCACAACGAGCGTATAGCGGCGCACTGTGTCATACCGCTCCGGATACAACACGAAGTAGCGCCCAAATCGCTCTTGCCGGGCAACACGCATTCCAACCCGTCCGATTCCTCCACTCCGGCGCCGAAGTTCTGCCAGCAGAGAACGCCCTTCCCGATAGCGCTCCAAGAAGCGCCACTCGGCTTCTGGCACGATCACAGTGGTATCTACCCAGCCAGCCACGAGGGCCCCCTGCAGAGCGCGCAGCGCTGCCACGGTGTCAGCCTGCCGGAGATAGCATCGCGCAAGGATGAGAAACGCCTCCCAATCCCGCGGATTTGCTTCTGTCCATAGGCGCAGAGCGCTTGCTGCTTCAGCATACCGCTGTTGCTGCCAGAGCGCATACCCACGCTCGAAGGCCGTCTGTAGCTCCTGTGCGTGCCCGACTGTAGCAAGGACTATACCGAACCATACCCTCCACCTCATGCCTGTCCAATGAGTGCCCTGTAGGCAGCAGCATCCAGCAGACGCTCCACCTCCTCCGGTTGCGCAAGTTCTACCTGCACAATCCATCCCTGGCCGTACGGATCGCGATTGATCAGCTCCGGCTGCTCAGCCAGCAGCGGATTGACCGCCGTGACGCGACCACTGACCGGTGCATAGACATCGGCTACCGTCTTGACTGCCTCCAGAGTTGCCACAACCTGTCCAGCCTGGACCTCGTGATCGACCCCAACGGCGAGATCCACGTAGACAATATCGCCCAACTCGTGTTGCGCATGATCTGTAATGCCGATGACGGCGATCCCATCTTCCAGGCGTACCCATTCGTGGTCGTTCGTGTAACGCAGTTCCTCGGGGATATGCATAGGACACACCTCGTCTTGTCGTTAGACCTCTTGTGCCAGCGCGTACTGGCGCCAGTCATGCTCTTCCAAATAGCGCGTGTGGAAGCGAGCAGCCAGGAAATCGGGATTCTGCATCATCGCCCTGTGGAAGGGAATGGTTGTAGCAATCCCTTCGACAACGAACTCCTCGAGGGCTCGCCGCATGCGGGCAATGGCCTCTTCCCGTGTCGGAGCCACAGTAATGAGCTTGGCAATGAGGGAATCGTAGTAGGGCGGGATTGTGTAGCCTTGATAAATATGGGAATCCACCCGCACACCCGGCCCCCCGGGAAAGTGCAGGCTGGAAATCGTCCCCGGCGAGGGACGGTAGTCTGCAAAGGGGTCTTCTGCGTTGATGCGGCACTCGATTGCGTGGAAACGCGGTGGCTGCGGCTGGAGTGACAATGGCTCCCCTGCAGCTACCCGAATCTGCTCCTTGATGAGATCAATGCCTCCGATGGATTCCTCTGTGACCGGATGCTCCACTTGAATGCGGGTGTTCATCTCCATGAAGTAGAAGTTGCGTTCCTCATCCACCAGGAACTCCACTGTCCCGGCATTGACGTAGCCAACGGCTCGAGCAGCCCGGACAGCGGCTTCACCCATAGCCTGTCGCAGCTCGGGAGTCATAATCGGGGAAGGGGCTTCCTCGATGAGCTTCTGATGACGACGCTGCAGCGAGCATTCCCGCTCGTTGAGATGGATAATTGTCCCGTGGTGGTCGCCAAAGACCTGGATCTCGATATGCCGGGGCTGCTGGATGAACTTCTCTATGTACACATCCGGATTCCCAAAGGCGGCCTCCGCCTCATTGCGTGCAAGCACAAAGGCCCGCTCTAGCTCTTCCTCGCTCCGGACCAGGCGCATCCCTTTGCCCCCACCTCCAGCAGCCGCCTTGAGCATGATTGGGTAGCCAATGGCACGGGCAATCTCCCGTGCCTGCCCCAAAGACACGACTACTCCTTCGCTGCCGGGAACAACCGGAACTCCGGCCGCCTGCACCGTCTCCTTGGCAACAGATTTATTGCCCATCTTCGCTATGGCCTCCGGACTTGGGCCGATGAAGACAAAGCCACAGTCGCGACAGATCTCGGCAAAGGTCTCATTCTCGGCTAAAAAGCCGTATCCTGGATGAATCGCATCGGCATTGGTAACTTCTGCCGCCGCAATGATGGCTGGGATGTGAAGGTAACTCTGCTTGCTCGGCGGTGGCCCAATGCAGACGGCTTCATCGGCAAAGCGCACATGCAATGCGTAGCGGTCTGCCTCTGAGTAGACCGCCACTGTCCGAATCCCCATCTCACGGCAGGCCCGAATGATCCGCAGAGCGATTTCGCCGCGATTTGCAATCAGTACCTTGCGAAACACGGTCACCGCGTGTTTTGCACACCCACATACGCAGTGCGAAATTACAAACCCTCTCACTGTTTGCCGGGGAAGCCCTACTTTTGCGCCCGCCCACCGAGGTGTTCCAGGCGGGGAAAACTCAATGGAAGGATTCCGCATCCGCGGCGGGCAGCCTCTGCAGGGCCGCGTGCGCATTTCTGGAGCGAAAAATGCTGTGCTCGCACTCGCCCCGGCTACACTGCTTGCCCCGGGGGTGCATCGTCTCCGGAATGTACCGCGCCTGACCGACGTTTTCACCATGGTGGAACTCCTCGAAGGGCTCGGCTGCTCTTGCCACTTGGAGGAGGGAGAGCTCCATATTGATACCTCCACCGTCCGCTCCCTGCGCGCACCACAAGAGCTGGTCAGCCGCATGCGTGCCTCCTTCTACATCTTAGGCCCCCTGCTAGCCCGTTACGGGCAGGCAGAGGTTTCTCTTCCGGGAGGGTGCTCCTTCGGTCCACGGCCGGTAGATCTCCATCTGCAGGGCCTTCAGCGCCTCGGGGCACAGATCGAGCTCCAAGACGGCTATGTCCGAGCCCGCGCCAGCCGACTACGCGGCACCACCATCGAGCTCCGCTTCCCGAGTGTCGGTGCCACTGGCAACATCCTCATGGCTGCTGTTCTGGCCGAAGGGGAGACCCTCCTCCGTAATGCCGCCTGTGAACCTGAAATTGTCCAGCTCGGCGAATATCTCTGCGCCATGGGCGCCTCCATCGAGGGTCTGGGGAGCCCAACTCTCCATATCCGAGGGGTCGAACAGCTGCGTCCAGCCGCCGTTGAGGTTATCCCCGACCGCATCGAGGCAGCGACCTTTCTCATTGCAGCTGCTGCAACACAGGGAGAGGTCACCATCACGCACGCCCGAGCCGATCACCTCCAGACCGTTCTGGAGCACCTACAGCAGGTGGGCTGTAGACTGACTACCACAGAGAGCACCATCACGGTGCACATGGATACTCTTCCGCAACCCAGCACCACGGTCACGGCTCCCTATCCGGGTTTCCCAACCGACCTCCAGGCACAATGGACGGCCTTCATGCTCCAAGCCCCTGGGATCTCCCGCATTACAGACACGATCTACCCGAATCGCTTCAAGCACATTCCTGAACTCCAGCGTATGGGTGCCCGCATCGAACTCATTGGCAACACCGCCATTGTGTACGGGGGATATCCTCTCATTGGCACGAGGGTTGTCTCTAGCGATCTTCGGGCCAGTGCAGCCCTCCTCATTGCGGGATTAATTGCCCAAGGGGAAACCGAGGTTGTCGGTATCCATCACATCGAGCGCGGCTATGAAGCTATCGAGCGCAAACTGCAGCAGCTGGGCGCCTCCATTGAGCGGATCTGTGTTGGCCCTTGAGTTGGCCTTCCTCCTCGTCGTCCCGGTGTGGCCACGTCCTTCTGCACAACTCGAACAGCAGCGGCAACAGTTGCACCAACTCCAGCGCTCCATTGAGCAGCTGCAGGCTCAAGTACAGCGCTATACCTCACAAGAGCTCTCGACTCAGCAACGGCTCCAGCAGCTCCAGCGATACCGTCGCCTGCTGGAGCGCTCCCTTGCGCTCCAGGCCCGTGAATTGCAACGCTTAGACGACTCGCTGCAGCGCCTCCACCGCAAACTGCTCCACCTCCGCGAACACCGCGAAGAGCTTGGACACCATCAGCGCTTGCTCCTCCACCGCTTCTACCTCTCTGGCTCCTCCAACATGCCGAATGAGTTCTCGGTACGCCTCCGACACTACGTACACACCCTCCTCACGTACTCCCTCCAGAAGTCGGAGCAGCTTCAGCGGGAACACGACACAATGGCAGAGCTGCGCAATCAGCTGCAGGCTCTACAACAGCAACGCCTCCTATGGCTCCAGCGCCACCAATACCAACGCCAGGAATTGGAGCGTACTATTCAGCAGCAAGAACGCCTACTAGCTACCCTCCGCTCTCAGCGTCAATCCCTCGAACGCCTCCTCCGCGAGCGTCAACGCGATGCACGACAACTCCAGCGCACCATCGAGCGCCTGGCTGCCGAGGCTGCCCGACACAGGAAGCCGATTCCTCCGTCGGCGACGCCGAAATCTGCCCCACCGGCGGTGGCTTCATTGTTGCCTTCGCCTCACTCGCCTACACCTATAGGCCCTCATCCGTCCCTTGCGTGGCCCTCCTCCTCACGGCGCCTCCTCCGCAGTTATGGAACGCAACGGAATGCTGAAACAGGCATCGTGTGGACTAACGCCGGTATTGACATTGCTACCCCTCGCGAGAGCCCCGTGCGCGCCGTTGCACCGGGAACGGTCAAACTCATCCACTGGCTCCCCACCTACCAGGGTATCGTGGTCGTCGAGCACGCGAACAATCTACGCTCTGTCTATGCAAATCTCCAGACTGTTGCCGTCCGCCCTGGAAGCACTGTCAGCACCGGGACCGTGCTGGGCACAAGCGGTTCAACCCCTGATGGGGAAGGCTTTCACTTCCAGCTCTGGCACGGACGGCAGCACCTCAACCCTCTGGAGTGGCTTCGGTAGGTCCCACTACTGTGCAGCCTGCTTTCCTGCTTTGCGCACGGCAGCCACTTCCTCTGCCGTGACGATGCCACCGGGATTGCCAAAGCTGTTGTATACGTAGGTCAACACCGCTGCAATGTCCTCGTCATTGTACGGTGCCGGCGGCATGACTCCGTTGTACGTCTTTCCCTTCACTGTAATCGGGCCCGATAATCCGAACACGAGCGCATGGATGACCTGCTGTTTGTTGGTCAGGAAGTCCGAACCCGCTAAGGGTGGATACATGCCGGGTATCCCCTGTGCATTGGCTTGATGGCAGGTCCGACAATATGACTCGTAAATCTGCTTTCCCCGCTGCATCGTTGCCGCAGGCACTCCGGCAACAGTTGCTGAAGATGCCGACTGTTTCCCGGGAGTAGACGGTGAGGAAACCTGTTTATCCTCACTTCTACCGCAGCCTACTAACACAGAGAGGGCTACCACACTAAAAGCAACTCCAAAGTGCATAGGACTCCTCCCTATCCTTATGAGACCCAGGCGTAAGACGCTCCCTTCTGCTCCCTATTGCAGGTAGACTGGGTCTCTCCAGAAGAGGGGCCTATTTACCGGCCTTCCGTACGGCAGCCACTTCCTCTGCCGTGACGATGCCACCGGGATTGCCAAAGCTGTTGTATACGTAGGTCAACACCGCTGCAATGTCCTCGTCATTGTACGGCGCCGGCGGCATGACTCCGTTGTACTTCTTCCCGTTGACCGTGATCGGTCCCGACAGACCGAAGACCAGCGCATGGATGGTCTGTTGTTTGTTCTGTAGGTAATCGGCCTTTGCCACCGGCGGATAAACACCCGGAATGCCCTGCCCATTGGCCTGGTGGCACGTCTTGCAGTACGATTCGTAAATCTGTTTCCCGCGTTGCATTGTCGCTGCAGGCACCCCGGCAACGGCAGGGGCCTCCGCCGCAGAGGCTGACCCTGGCTGCACTGCCTCAGAGGGCGCCTTCCTTTCGGCAACTTTCTGAGGCGTCTGTGCCTCCCCGCAGCCGAGCATCAGCAACAATGCTGCAATTGCTCCCAAATACCCCGCACTGTGCATAACCGTACCTCTTCTGTGTTTCACTACTCTTGCGGACTCTACAAAACTACACAACGTGCTCGGCGGCTCTATATGACCTACATCAACGGCGACGATCCCGCCGAGGTATGCCCTGCACTCTCGTGCTCGTAGCGACGCATGAGACCGACGACACGCCCGAGCAGCACAATGTCAGGATCGGACAGAGTAAAACGAATGGGCGGCACCTGACGCGCTGCTGCCCGTAGTTCCCACCCTTGCCCGTGAGAGTAGAGATAGCGTACGAAGAGTGTCCCATGTACCCAAGCAACGACAAGCTGACCAGGGAGCCATTGCTCCGTTCGATGGGCAATGACAATGTCCCCCATTAGAATACCCACCTCTCGAAGCCCCTGATCGGACACAGTCACCGCAAAGAGCTCCTCCTCGGGAAAGAGCACTGGATCAATGGACAGATAGCCTTGGGGCATTCGAAACAGCTGCGAAGGCTCCAGGATCACCCCCGCAGCAAGGAGCGGAACCGAAGATCCGCGCGTAAGGGTTGGAGCTCGCACCCCACCCAATGCTTTTTCCGTCAGCTGAATGTTTCGCGCCCGCCCCCTCCCCACACGCCGGAGGTATCCCTTGTGCTCCAGTGCCGTGAGCAGCTCGTAGACTGCATTACTTGAGCGGCAGCCCAGCTGCTGGCAGAGCTCGGCAACCGTCGGGGGAAAACCCCGCGTCGCAACACTTTCGACAATGCAGCGTAGTACCTGCGATTGCCTTCGCGTCAGTATCGCCCTCGAATCCCTCCTCTGACTCTGTGCCATCGGTGCTCTGAGTAATCCTCTCCGTGCCACTGCCAAATTACTGAAAATCCGTTCAGGTAAACCGTGATGCCCTGAACAAACGTTCAGTACAAGGGCATTCGCGAAGGGTTGGCCAGAGTGGGCGGCACTGTAAACGATGAATAACGGCAACAATGCGATCGCAAATGAGCAATTTTCGACAAAAAACGCTCTTTTTTCCTTGCGATCATACCCTATGCACCGGCATCGGCGCCAAGCGGATGCTGTTCAATCCCTTGAGTGTGTTTTTTGCGCTCCGCTGGTGGGAGAAAGTGGGTGAATTTCCCATGCCCACCGGCGGACGTCGGACCATGGCGAGGAGCTCCAGTGGCTTTCTTCAAGGGACAGGAGACCTACTCCCTGGATAACAAAGGGCGGGTCAACATCCCGGCAAAGATGCGCCGTAGCCTCTCGCCGGAAGCGCAGGACACCTTCATTGTCACGCGTGGAGTCGATCGCTGCATCGTGGCTTATCCACTCGATGAATGGCGAAAGTACGAGGAGCGTTTTGCACGACTCAATCAGTACAACGAACAGGAGCGCTTCTTCTTACGCATGATTCTGGCCTGGAGCGAAGAAGTACAGCTGGACGCTCAGCAGCGCATCATGCTGCCACGACGGCACCTCGAGTTTGCAGGGATTGACTCTAAAGTGACCATCGTAGGGGTAGTGGATCACATTGAGTTCTGGAATCCGGAGGAATTCGAGCGCTACTTGGCCGGATTTGCGCGCTCGTACGAAGAGGTTGCAGCCCATGTGATGCGGTCATCATGACCTATAGTGCGTACCACGTGCCTGTGATGGTGGAGGAGGTGATTTCCTTCTGGTTTTGCACGCCCGATGGGCTCTATGTGGATGGAACCATCGGTGGGGGAGGGCACACAGCAGCACTACTGGAGAGACTCAGTGCAGAAGGCTGTGTCATTGGTATGGATGTAGATCCTGATGCTCTCGCACACTGCCGGAAGCGCTTTGCTGCAGAGATTCAGCAGGGGAGGCTCCGCCTCCTACAGGAGAACTTCCGGCGGGCATGCGAGTGCTTATATGACATACGGGGGAAGGTGCAGGGCTTCCTCCTCGATCTGGGGCTATCGTGGCACCAGGTGGACACCCCTTCACGGGGGTTTACTTTTCGAGCGCAGGCGCCACTAGACATGCGCTTCGGCCCAGATAGCCCACAGACGGCGGAAGCCCTGCTGGCTGCAGCATCGGAGGAAGAGCTCGCGTCGCTCTTTCGCCAGTATGGCGAAGAGCCCCGTGCGAGGGCGATCGCCCGTCGGATTGTGCAGCGCCGGCGGAGCGCTCCCCTGCGCACCACGACCGATCTTCGGGCGGTGGTGGAGGAGGTTGTCCCTCCTCCCCACCGCCGGAAGACATTGGCCCGTATCTTCCAAGCCCTCCGTATCGCCGTCAACGACGAACTGGGAGCCCTCCGCGATGCCCTCCGCTGTTCCCCCTCCCTTCTGGCGCCCGGCGGACGGCTTGTGGTCGTCAGCTACCATTCTTTGGAAGACCGCCTTGTCAAAGAATTCCTGCGTAAGAGCTCAACAAACGACGTGCCACTCTTCCGCATCCTCACCCCGAAACCTCTACGCCCCTCGGCTGAGGAGCTCCAGCGCAATCGGCGAGCACGGAGTGCGCGCCTTCGCGCAGCCGAACGCTTATCCTGGACGCCCAATTTCACCCCCGGTGCGGACCCACTCGCTGAAACCACCGCGGTAGAGATACACCCGAAAGCCCTCTCGCTGTAAGAGAGCCGCTGCATAGGCCGAGCGCTCCCCTGTCTGACAGTACACCACTAGATCGGCCTCTCGGGGAAGACGAGAGCCGAAAGCAGGCAAGCGCCCATATGGGACGTGAAGAGCTCCAGGAATATGGCCAGCGCTGTACTCGCTGTAGTTCCGCACATCGAGCAGTGTAATACTCCCTTGCTGCAGCAACCTCTTGAGCTCCTCCGTCCCAAGGGTCGGAAGCTGGACTAACGTGCCGGCACGCTCGAGCTCGGCCGGCTCTACGTACCCAACGATTGAGTCGACCCCTACCCGGACGAGCTCACGTACAGCATCTGGCAGAGTATGGCGGTCGATGAGGAGAACAACCGGAGCCCCTTCGGGAACATACGAAGCCACTACTGCTGGAAAAGCTTGCCCCAAGGGGGCAAAGAGCGCTCCTTCCCAGTGAGCACGGCAGAAGAACTCCCACGGGCGCGTGTCGATAACCCATACATCGCCAGCCCGCTGCAGCTCCTCGAGCGTGAGCCGAGGCGGTTGGGGAAGTGCGCCGAGTAGCGGCACCCCCTGCCGATTTAAACGCTTCATGCGAGCAAAGTAGAGGGGTGGATCGGGTTGCCCTTCTAGCACAAAGGACACAAAGCGCTCCCGCTCCGAAAGAAGTTGGAGTGCAGGATTGTAGCGCCGTTCATAGCCTACCGTCGACTGCAGAATTGCCCCAAGGGCCTTCCCACATGCGCTGCCAGCTCCATGACCAGGCCATACCTGCACAAAATCGGGAATGGTCTCCAAAATCTGCAATGCCTCGAACAACTGATAGGCTGACTCCCGTGCCTTCCCCCGTTCCCCGACGGCGCTTTCGAGGAGATCCGGACGCCCAACGTCCCCAACAAAGAGAAAATCCCCCGTGAAGATGCCCACAGGGTAGGTTGCCCCGCGGCCACGATCGGTGACGGCAAAGCAGAGGTGCTCAGGTGTGTGGCCAGGCGTATGGAGCGCTGTTACCAGCACTTCCCCCACTCGGAAAGCATCACCGTCGTGCAGCAATACGGCCCCTTCGGAGGCCCAAGCATACTGCCACTCCGGTGTCCCAGCCCCTGAAAGATATACCGTTGCATCCGTCCGAGAGGCCAACTCCCGGCTGCCGGAGAGGAAATCCGCATGAATGTGTGTTTCGACAATGGCGCTAATACGGAATCCATGGCGCAACGCGAGCTCCAGGTAGCGCTCTACATCTCGAGTTGGGTCGACCACGAGCGCCTCCCTGCTCTGTTCGCAGGCCACCACATACGAGGCTTGTGCCAAGAGCTCATCGTAGAGCAGACGGAAGAACATTGCCGATCCTCCTCAGATTACACCCCAGGTGCGTTCGTATTCGATGCGGAGAAGGGTTTCCTCCTCCGGCAGTAGCTCTACACCCCGTCGTTGCATGACACGACGGGCAACCTCCAGAGCTTTCTCGAGCTGATATGGCCGGGGCTGCGCAGCATCTCCCCAGCTGAAGGAGGGAACAGCCCGGGCGTACATACCCCCGCTGAGAAGGTTGACGCTAACCCCGAGCACAGCTCCCGTACGTAGGTAGGTACCAATGGCCGTCTTGGTGTGGTCACCGCATAAAGTGCCCAGAAATTGCACGCCCGTATCCAGCTCGCCCTCAGGCAGATGCAGCCGTACCGTCCCGTAAGTGTTCTTGAGATTCGAAGTCGTCGTACCGGCCCCGAGATTGACCCAGGGGCCGATGTACGAGTGCCCCACAAAGCCTTCATGTTGCTTGTTTGCGTATGCGTGGAAGATGGTGTGGGCCACCTCACCGCCGACCCGGCATCCTGGGCCGATGACAGTATAGCTGCCGACTGTAGCATGTGCCCGCACGAGAGCCTGGGGGCCAATGGTACAGGGTCCCATCACGACAGCACCCGGCTGAATGGTGGCTGCCTCCTCCACCACGATCGGCCCGCAACGGGCGTCCAGGACAACACCGGGGGCAAGCTCTGCCGTCGGGGCAATTGCGACTCGATCCGGTGCCACAATCCACGTCCCCTGCCGCTGCCAGGGGTCGGGGTCGACCCCCAACGGCAGGAGAGCCTCAGCCTCGGCGAAGGCTTCCTCAAGCGTGGTCACTGCATGCCAGAGGAAGCGCAAGCGAGGCAGTGTCAGATCAAGCCGAGGGAGCTCAGCGCTGAAGGCAGCGCACTCTGCCGTCCACACCCCCTGCTCGATTGCTGCAAAGACTGCAGGCATACGAGCTATCCACAGCCCTGCCAGTTCGCCATCGCTGTAGAGGGCCAGCACCGGCTCTTCAGCAATGGCATGCCAGCTCTGTTGGAGCTCTGCCACCGTATGGCGCTGCGGCAGCAGCCGGGCATCTACTACAAGGACCGGCAGCTGTATCTGTGCCACCGCATATTCGGGAAAGCGCCTCAAGAAGGAGCGCCTCCACAGTTGGCGCTCCGGAGCTGCAGCGACGGCAATCGGTGTTCCCGGCATGCGCTTGCGCCACCACTCCACAAGGGTCCACGGACCCCATCGCACCTCCCAGAGGCAATGGAGACGCTCGAAGGGATAGAAAGCAGCTGTCGTAGAGGGAAATTCAACGAGGATGAGGCTGCCGAGCTTCATGCCCCTTGGGCCACCTCGGTTGCAATGGCTTGCCGTTGCTGCCGATACCTGAGAGCAGCTCGAACAAAGTGCACAAAGAGAGGATGCCCCTCAGGAACCCGAGATTTGAACTCCGGATGGAATTGTACCCCTACAAACCAGCGGTGGTGGCGGAGTTCGGCAATTTCAACGAGCCTACCATCCGGCGAGGTCCCGCTGACCAGGAGACCATGCTGCTGGAGCGTAGGGAGAAAGTCCGGATTGACCTCATAGCGGTGGCGGTGCCGCTCGTAGACGAGCTCCTGCCGATATGCCTCCCAGGCTTTGGTGCCCTTGCGAATGACACACGGATAAGCCCCCAAACGCATGGTACCGCCCTTCTGCTTGACTTTGCGCTGCTCCGGCAAGAGATCGATAACATTGTGGGCCGTACGGGCAAATTCAGCCGAATGCGCATCAGGCCAGCCGCAGACGTTGCGGGCAAATTCGATGATAGCGCACTGCATACCCAAGCAGATGCCTAGGTACGGGATATTCTGCCGCCGAGCATAGCCAGCGGCTGCAATCTTGCCCTCAACCCCGCGCGAGCCGAAACCCGGCGCAACAAGGATACCGTCAACCCCCTCCAGAGCGTTGCTCACTACTCCATCGAGCGAGAGCTCCTCGGCGCTAATCCAGCGGATGTGAACGCGCGCGTTGGCTACAGCTCCGGCATGGGTGAGGGCCTCCAGAATGCTCTTGTAAGAGTCCCGGTACTGCGTGTACTTGCCGACAAAGGCAATCGTGACCTCATACCGTGGGTTCTTAATCCGCTGCACGAAGCGATTCCAGCGCTCCATGCGCAGCGGTTTACCCTGGAGCCCAAGCTTACGGAGGACAATCGTGTCAAGGCCGCGGCGGGCAAACATGTGTGGCACTTCGTAGATGGTCTCCACATCGAGCGCCTCAATGACGGCTTCCTCGTCTACGTTACAGAAGAGCGCAATCTTGGAGCGAATCTCGCGGCTCAGACGTTGCTCCGTGCGGCACAGCAGAATGTCCGGGCGAATCCCCGACTCCATGAGTGCCTTAACCGAATGCTGTGTGGGCTTGGTCTTGACTTCCTCCGCTGAGCGAACGTAGGGCACGTACGTGAGGTGAAGTGTGAGCGTATTCTGGGAGCCCCGCTCCAAACACAGCTGACGGGCAGCCTCCAGGAAGGGGAGGGACTCAATATCGCCGACTGTACCCCCGATTTCAATCAGCACAATATCGTACTGCCCATCGAAGATAGTCATGCGCCGCTTGATCTCGTCGGTGATGTGCGGAATGACCTGGACAGTCTTGCCGAGATAGTAGCCCTTGCGCTCCCGCTGGATGACTTCGTAATAGACTTGCCCAGCTGTGGTATTGTTGAGCCGTGAGGTCGTAATCCCCATGAAGCGCTCGTAGTGTCCCAGGTCTAAGTCCGTTTCGGCACCGTCGTCGGTGACGTAGACTTCGCCGTGCTGGTACGGATTCATGGTCCCCGGGTCAACGTTGATGTAAGGATCAAACTTGAGCGCTGTCACGCTGAAGCCTCGCAGCTTGAGCAGTAGTCCCAACGAAGCGGTTGCAATCCCTTTACCGAGCGAGGAAAGCACCCCGCCGGTGATGAAGATATACTTGGTCACTGGCATGGTGTATCCCACCTCTGCCCACAGATGTGCTGTCTCCTGTGTGCGCTAGCCATGAGCGAAAGTTGCAGAGACTTCCAAACTTAGAGAAAACCCCGTAGACAGCCGGCTCAGCCTCTGTGGCAGCGGTTCATTCGGGCAGGGAGCAGTTCGAGGAGCCGGTAATTTTGTGGAGGGTACAACGGGCTGTTGGACATATGCAGAGACTGCTGCGCTGGATTGAGCGCCTATTGCGAGGTTCCGAACGAGTAGCCACTGCTTTCACGCTGGGTCTGGCAGCAATAGTCTTTGCCAACGTTTTACTCCGCTACCTCTTTCAGCTCAGTGCGATGGCAGTGCAGGAGCTCCAGTGGTACTTCTATGCCTTCAGCTTCCTGCTGGCCATAGCCCCGACGCTATGGGCAGACCAGCACGTGCGCATTGACATCTTCTATGGTCGGTTGCCTGCGTCGTGGCAGCGCTGGATCAATTTCTGGGGCACTCTGCTGCTGATGGTACCCTTCGCCGTACTGGTGCTGTGGGCTTCGTACGATTTTGTGGCTTACTCCTTCCGCATCCGAGAGTCATCGCCCAATCCGGGTGGACTGCCCTGGCTGTTCCTCTTCAAAGCTGCTCTGCCGGTGAGTTTTCTCCTCCTGCTCTTGGCTGCCCTCGCCCTTCTATGGCGCTGGGGGCGCAGCACTGACAAGGCCCCCGAACGAGAAGGGGGACGGCTATGACGGGGATTGCCCTCTTTGCCGTGGCTTTCCTCCTGCTGATGGCTGGGTACCCGGTGGCCTTTACCTTCGCCGCTGTTGCTGTGGGCTTTGCAGCGGGCACGGGGCAGCTGGAGCTCTTTGCCATGATGCCGGAGCGCATCTACGCGCTGATGACCAACGTGACACTCATGGCTGTGCCCCTCTTCATTCTCATGGGCATGATCCTGCAGCGCTCGGGGCTTGCTGAGATGTTGCTGGAAACTATTGGTCAGCTCTTCGGGCGTGCACGCGGGGGCATTGCTATCGGGACCGTCGTCGTGGGGGCCATACTGGCAGCGTCCACCGGGATTGTTGGGGCAACAGTAGTAGCGATGAGTTTGATCGCTCTGCCCGTCATGCTCAAGTACGGGTACAATCGCCCCTTTGCGGCAGGGATTATCTGCGCTGCGGGGACGCTCGGGCAGATTGTGCCCCCGTCAGTTGTCCTCATTGTGCTTGGGGAAGTTCTCCAGGTATCGGTCGGAGAGCTCTTCCGTGCAGCATTTCTCCCGGGGTTGGTCCTAGCGCTGCTCTACATCGTCTGGACGGTGATTCTGGCTATTGTCAAGCCCACATGGCTCCCTCCCCTTCCAATAGAAGGGCGTCCCGCATGGGGACAGGTTGTCCGCGCACTCTTGCCTCCGCTCCTCCTCATTGTCCTCGTGCTGGGCTCCATCTTTGCAGGCATTGCTACTCCGACAGAGTCGGCCAGCGTTGGAGTTGCTGGAAGCATTGCCCTCACGCTGCTCTACCGACGGTTTTCGTGGAAACTACTCTGGGAGGCGGCACGTGAGACCACGCGCGTCAGCGCCATGGTCTTTACCATTCTCATCGGGGCCACCGCCTTCTCGATGATCTTCTCCTACGCCGGGGGCGAGGCATCTGTACACGACTTCCTCCACTCCCTCCCCGGTGGAGCAACGGGCATGATGCTTTTCACAATGGTGCTGCTCTTCCTGCTGGGATTCTTCCTGGACTTTGTGGAAATCAGCTACATCGTCGTACCCATCATTGCTCCAGCGCTCCTGCGAGCTGGGTTTGACCCGATATGGCTTGGGGTGGTCATTGCCATGAACCTCCAGACCTCCTTCCTGACCCCGCCGTTCGGCTTTAGCCTGTTCTACCTCAAGGGAGCAGCGCAACAGCTCGACACGCTGGACATCTATCGCGGAGTTCTGCCCTTTATCGGCTTACAGCTACTAGGGCTAGCTCTGGTGCTGCTTGTCCCTGAGCTGTTTGGGCTTCAGCGGATGGTGAGGTAGTAGTACTCCGAGATTTCGGTCCACTGCCGGGCTCGCTCGAGGAAGCGGCGCTGATGGTCCCAAACCTGGCGGAAGAGGGAATCCCGAGCGGCATACTCGTTCAAGAGGAGCTGGGTCTGACGCTTGAGCTCAGCGATAACCTCATCGGGGAAACGGAGGACTTTGACGAGCGGATACTTCGTACGCAAGGTTTCCAGGCCTTCAATATTACGGGCGAAGAATTCACTCGTAGTATCGAGTGCAGTTTCTTTCATAGCCACCAGCAGCATGGCTTGAAAGTCTGCTGGCAGCTCCTCGAAGGCGCGCTCGTTGACCAGGTACTGGAGCTCGGCTGCAGGCTCATGCCAGCCGAGGTAGTAGTACTCACTGATTTCCTGGAAGCCCATGAGGAGATCGATGGCCGGACTGACCCATTCGACGGCGTCAATGACGCGCTTTTCAAGCGCTGTGTAGAGCTCTCCAGCCGGCAAAGTGATGGGTTCTGCCCCCAGCCGCGCCAATACCTCACCGCCGAGGCCTGGAATGCGGATCTTCAACCCTCGGAAATCGTGGACCGAGCGTATCTCCTTCCGGAACCATCCGCCCATTTGAACGCCGGTATTGCCTGCCGGGAAGGAGAGCAATCCATGCGGACGGAATACTTTCTCCATAAGCTCCATACCGCCGCCGTAGAAGAGCCAGGCGTACTGTTCCCACACATTCATGCCGAATGGGACGGTGGTCAGCAGTGCCATTGCCGGCTCTTTGCCTTTCCAGTAGTATGCAGCTGTGTGGCCCATGTGGTAGGTTCCGCTACGCACCATGTCGAAGACCCCGAACGGAGCCTTGTGCTTCCCGGCAGAGTCCACCTCCAGCGTGAAACGCCCACCGGACAAACGCTCCAGCAATTCAGCCAAGCGACGGGGGCCGTGTTCGAAGATGGGAAAATTGGGCGGCCACGAAGTAGCCAAGCGCCAGTGGACCCGTACGTGTGCAGATGCTGCTGGCTGACCACCCCCCTCGGGGCGCTTCTGCTGGCAGGCCGCCCCGAAGAGTGCCACGCCGCTGAGGAGCCCCGTCCGAAGCACATCCCGGCGTTTCATCACTTCCCAACCTCTGCAGTACTCCACCACCTGCGTGAAATTACAGAGCAACCTGTGAGCAAAGGCACTCTCCTCGCCGTTGCTCCTGAGCTGAGCAGTAGGTGTGGCCAGAAAGAGCTATATTCGGAGCACATGGTATGTTCGAACGCAGGAGCACGCCAATGCGGTGGATGTCGAGCGCTGTAGCAGTCGGGATCCTAGTCAGCCTCGCAGTAGCCCAGCAAGCGCCAAAGAAGTACGTACTCATCGAGGAATTCACAAGCGCCACCTGTCCTCCCTGTGTACAGGCTTCCGAGAAACTCAACAGCATTGTGCGCCCGGACAACGGGCTCATCTCGATTCGCTACCACATGAACTGGCCCGCTCCAGGAGATCCCTTCAATGTCGCTAATCCGACTGATAACCAAACCCGGCGTCAGTACTATGGCGTCACCGGCATCCCCTTTGCGGCTGTCATGGGCACCTGGACAGGTCACCCGATGAGTAGTGGCTTCGACGCTGCAATCCAGCAACAGCAAGCTCAACCCGTACGACTGCACATCAGCGTTTCCGAGAACCGACAGAATGCTCCTAGGATCGCCGTCACTATACGCATCCGGAACGTCTCTCAGCAAGCCATCACACTCGATGGACATGTGCTGCATGTGGCCGTAGTCAACCGACGTGTTGACCTCCCCGACCTGCCTCAACGCCTCCAGAACTCGAATGGGGAGACCATCTTCTACGACCCCATGATGAAGATGCTCCCGAGTGCCAACGGTACCCCGCTTTCAGGCAGTATTGGAGTAGGCCAAGAGCAGAGCTTTGGACCGTTCGAGTATACGCTAGGCACAGGTGAGCTGTGGCCTCCCGGGCAGGATTACGTTATCGCCTTTGTGCAGAGGGTGAGCACGAGAGAAGTCATCGACGCAGGCACAAACCTGGAACAGAAGCTGGTGCGTGTGACAGTGCAGCTTACAGCGCCGACGCCGCAGTTTGTCACCATCGCTCGCGGAGGCTCGGTGACGAAGACGGTAACACTGCGCAACACCAGCACGCAGACATGGAGCTTCCGTCTTGTCCTCGACCAGAGGGGCAGCGTGCTCCTGCGTAGCTGGGGCTGGAACGCTACAATAAGCCCCGATTCCGTTTCCCTGGCCCCCGGAGCCACGCAGCAGTTTACCGTCCGCGTGAGCGCACCCACCGACGCTGGCTATGCCCGGCTGGTCCTCAAACCCGAGCTCCTCACCCGCTCCAGCAATATGATCGTAGAGCTAAGCGACACAAGCACCGTGCTTGGTTTCCTATCGGAGAACACAAAGTACGTGCTCTACTACGGCATCATGCCTTGGTTTAGCTCGGCATATCTGGACATTGCCCGGCAGCTTCCCGCTCTCCAGGGTGATGTGGCATTCCTGCCACTCCTCCCGGAGGATATGGCGGCCTATCCGATCCAGAACTTCCAGTTAGCCGTCTTTCCGCTGTTAGACTATCCCCTCAAGACTCCCGACGGACAACTCGACCACATCTTCAACGCTATCCAACAAGCCCTTCAGGCAGGGACACGGCTCTGGATTACAGCCAATGCGGCCCTCTATTGGGCCTTTGACCCTAACTCGCAGTACCGGACCCCCCAAGCCCAGCAGTTCTTCACTACTGTGCTGGGCTTGCAATACGTGCGGCTCCAACAGCGCTACAGTGGCAACACCCTCACCTCCTTCCCCATCACCGGTGTGCCCAATGACCCTATCGGGGATGGCTTCAGCGCAACGGCCAACACGAGTGTCAACGCTGGGTACAATCTCTACACCGACATCTTCAGCCGTCGACCGGGTAGTCCTTCGGAGGCATCATTTTACTACGACAACACTCCAGCCTCTCTCGGTGGGGTACGCCGCCAGCTGGATAATGGGAACCGTCTCGTCTACACAAGTTTTGGTCCCGAAGCTCTCGCCAGCGCATCACTGCGGCAGGACCTGTGGGACCGCGTTATCCGCTGGCTCTTGGGTGGTGGGCAGCAGGCCCAACCGCGCATTGCACTGAATACGTACTCACTGCGCTTCGATTCCGTGGAACTCGGCACGACAAAGTCCCTTATGCTTGAATTGAGCAATGTCGGCGCTGCCGAACTGCGCATTACGCAGATCGAGCTGAGTGGCACGGACGCTGCTGCTTTCAATGTCCCCGAACGGGATGTAGTCCCAATCGTCCTGCAACCGGGTGAGCAAACCTCCCTCGAGGTGCAGTTCCGTCCAACCCGGCAGGGGGACCACACAGCGCTGCTGAGCCTCAGTTCGAATGATCCCCTTGAACCCAGCAGCGTTGTGATCCTCAGTGGGATAGGGCGTTCCGCAACGGGTGTGGCAGAGCAACACGGAACACAGCACTTCCAGTTGAGTCCAATACCTGCTACAGACTATCTCCGCCTCCGTCTACTCGAGGTGAAGGCTGCCACGGTTGTCGTCGAGCTGCAGGACCTCCACGGCCGTCCTCTCTGGAAGCGGAGCTTTCCGGTTTCGGATGGAGATATTCTCCTGCCGCTCCAGGGGCTAGCCAGCGGAGTATATCGGCTCACCGTGCAGCTGGATGGGAAGAGTCTTTCGGTCCCCGTCCCCCTTGTGCGATAGAGCTACGCTGAGCAGCCGGCAGGCCTTCGCCCTGTCCGGGCAAGCTTAGGTGAGCAAGCTCGTCCGGGTAGTCCCGACAGAGCTGCAGGAGGCTATCGCGGAGTTCAGCGGCCCGCTCGAAATCGAGATCCTGTGCAGCGCGGCGCATCTCGGCGAGGAGCTCTTCTGCAAGCTGGCGGCGCTGGTCTGGCGTCATGTAACGGACCAAGGGGTCAGCTACCACAGCCGTCCGCCGCGGGAGGCTGTAGTCGGCTCGTGTACGCCGGGATTGGATATCCGCCACCGCTGTGGTCTGCAGAATCTCCTCCAAGCTTTTGTAGACCGTCCGGGGATTGATACCATGCTGCCGATTGTACTCCATCTGGAGAGCCCGACGCCGATTCGTCTCAGCAATGACGCGACGGATAGATTCCGTCATCCGGTCAGCGTAGAGGATGACCATACCATCGGCGTTACGCGCCGTACGGCCAGCAATCTGGAGGATTGAACGCTCACTGCGCAGAAAACCCTCTTTGTCAGCGTCCAGAATAGCCACCAGAGAAACCTCCGGGAGATCCAGACCTTCGCGCAGGAGATTGACCCCGACCAAGACATCGTAGCGGCCGAGACGCAGGTTGCGCAGGATCTCGACTCGCTCGACCGCGTCAATATCCGCATGGAGGTAGGCTACCCGTATGCCGAGGCCATGGAGGTATTCGGCTAAATCTTCGGCCATACGCTTGGTCAGCGTTGTGACCAACACGCGATGCTTCTGCTCCACCCGGCGGCGGATTTCCCCGACAAGGTCGTCGATTTGGTTGTGCGTCGGACGGACTTGGATTTCCGGATCGAGCAGGCCTGTTGGGCGGATGATTTGCTCGACGACGACACCCTGACTTTTCTCCAATTCGTAGTCGCCGGGGGTAGCACTGACGTAGATGACTTGATTGACCAGCGCCTCAAACTCATCGAAGCGCAGTGGGCGATTCTCCAATGCCGAGGGCAAGCGGAAGCCATACTCGACAAGGGTTTCCTTCCGAGAGCGATCCCCGTTGTACATGCCGCGAAGTTGCGGGATGGTGACGTGGCTTTCATCAATGATGAGGAGGTAATCGCGGGGGAAGTAGTCCAGCAGACACCATGGTCGCTCGCCGGGCCGACGGCCCGAAAGGTGCATGGAGTAATTCTCGATACCGGGGCAGTACCCGATCTCGCGGAGCATCTCGAGGTCGAAGAGGGTGCGTTGTTCCAAGCGACGGGCCTCGAGCTCCTTACCCTGCGCCCGCAGTTGGCGGAGCCGCTCCTCGAGCTCCTGGCGGATGTTCACCAATGCCCGCTCCAGCTGTGCCCGAGTTGTCAAGAACAGTTTGGCCGGATAGAGCGTCACTGCCTCCATCTCTTCCAAAGGGGTACCACTGCGCCGATCAATCCAGCAGAGTCGTTCGATCTCATCGCCGAAGAGCTCAATCCGTAAGGCGTTCTCGGCTTCGTAGGCTGGAACGACATCGATGACATCCCCGCGCACGCGAAACGTTCCGCGCGCAAGCTCACTATCGCTACGACTGTAGTAGATGTCGGTGAGTCGGTAGAGGAGCTGGCGCCGCGAAATCCGCATTCCCACAGAGAGAGGCAACAACATCGCCTGGAAGTCCTCCGGTCGCCCAAGGCTATAGATGCAGCTAACGGAGGCCACTACAATGACATCGCGCCGCCCCTCCAGCAACGCACTGGTAGCCCGCAAACGTAAGCGATCGATTTCCTCATTGATGGCTACCTCCTTCTCAATGTAGGTGTCTGTTGCAGGCACGTAAGCCTCGGGCTGGTAGTAATCGTAGTAGGAGATGAAGAACTCCACGGCGTTTGAGGGGAAAAACTGGCGGAATTCCCCATAAAGCTGCGCCGCCAAAGTCTTGTTCGGGCAGATGACGAGTGTCGGCTTCTGGACCTGTGCGATAACGTTGGAGATCGTAAAAGTCTTGCCCGATCCCGTAACTCCAAGCAACACTTGGTGCTTAACCCCTCGGCGAAGATTTTCCACCAGCTGGGCGATAGCTTTAGGCTGATCGCCGGCAGGGGGATATGGAGCAACGAACTGAAAGCCTTTGGGTCTCATGGGGTCTAGCCCCGGTCGGCAGAATTCCTAAACTAAAGAAATTGGCAGGATTTACGTCACGTACCCATGCCCAACATGTTGGATGGAAGCCGGCAGAGGAGGAATGCTGCTGCGCACGAAGCTTTCGACATTCCGATACACATATCCCAAGCAGGCGATCGCTCGCTTTCCGGCCGACCCGCGCGACAGTGCTCGCCTTATGGTACTCCATCGCAGCACAGGAACTATTGAACACCGCACTGTCCGTGATCTTGTCGACTACTTCCACAAAGGCGACTGCCTCGTTGTCAACGACACATGGGTCTACCCGGCACGGCTCATCGGGAAGAAGGAGCGGACCCATGCTCCCATTGAGGTTATTCTGGCTCGTGAGCTCAGCCGTGAGGACCGCCTCTGGGAAGTGCTCGTCGAACCTGCGCGCAAGGTCCGGATTGGCAACAAGATTTACTTCGACAACAACCGCTTCTACGGGGAGATTGTCGATAACACGACCTCCCGTGGGCGCATTGTACGCTTTAGCTATGATGGCGACCTCTACAAAGTGGCCGAACGCATCGGCAGCATGGTACTACCCGACTACATCCAACGCCCTCCCGAGGAGGGAGACAAGGAGTGGTACCAGACTATCTTCGCCAACCGGGAAAAGATTGGCTCCCTGGCACCACCGACGGCAGGGCTTCACTTTACGCCCGAGCTCGTACAGAAGCTCCGACACAAGGGTGTGCACATCGTTGCCATTATGCTCCATATCGGCCTTGGCATCTTCGAGCGCATTGAAGTGGAAGATCTGAGCAAGCACACGATGAGCTCTGAGTTCTTCGACGTCAGCGCCCAGGCTGCCGATACCATCAACCGCGTCCTCCGCCATAGGCATCGCGTATGCGCTGTCGGATGTAGCGTCGCCCGTGCCCTAGAAGCCAGTGCCCTCAGAACGGGCATGCTCAAACCAACCCGTGGATGGACAGACCGTTTTATCTACCCGCCCTACGAGTTCCGCATCGTGCAGAGTTTACTGACAAACTTTCATCCACCGAATTCTCCTTCGCTTCTGGTAGGGGCAGCTCTTGCCGACCCAGAGCTCATCATGAAGGCGTACCGGACCGCAATCAAGGAAGGCTATCGCCTATTTGCTTACGGGGATGCTCTACTCATCGTCTGAGGGTTATGCGTCTGCTCCTCCTCTGGCTCCTCCACGCAGGCATTCTCGTGCTGGTGGCGTACATGGTTCCCGGTATCCATGTCCACACCGTATGGGCAGCTTTGGGAGCTTCGGCTGTTCTAGGACTTGTCAATTTGGTAGTGCGCCCGCTTCTCATCCTGCTGACTCTTCCGGCTGTGGTTCTCACGCTCGGGGCCTTTACGGTCGTCATCAACGCTGTGGGCCTCTGGTTGGTGGCAGCGCTCGTTCCAGGCTTCTCCGTAGCGAGCTTCTGGCACGCAGTGTTGGCAGCATTCCTCATCACTCTCCTCTCGGCCTTCGGTCGCTGGTTGCTGCACGTGTCATAGCTGGAGGGGCTTTTCCATGGTTCAGATACTGCTCCTGGGCGGGATAGCCCTCACTACCCATGCGCACCCTACAGTAATAGCGCAGCGGACGCAACGGCACGTGACGCTCTACCACCGTGAGGCTGCCTTTGTGGTGGACTTCTATCGGGCTCCCTTGTACAGTGGGTTGACAACCGTTCTCATCCCTGAGCTTCCCCAGACAATTCTCAGCTCGAGCATTGCTGTCCACGCCTCCGAAGGGCAGATCCTCTGGTACCGTCTTCGGCCGGCTCTGCTGCTCGGGGAGAACACCCTCAGAACTCTCCGGGGCAAGCGTCTCCGCTTTATTACCCCGGATGGACAGCAGGTCGTGGAGGGCAGGTTACTGGAAGTGTCGCCATCGTATGCACTCCTCCAAACACCGGCAGGGCTGCTTCTGCTACCCACCCCCACCCAATACCGAGTACTGCTCGACGAAGAGGTCTCGGCGCTCAGCTCTCCCCCAGCTCTCTACGTCTTAATCCAGAGCCAACGGAGCGAAGAAAGTCGCCTCATGCTCTCCTATCTTACCGAGCAGCTCCATTGGAAAATGCTCTATGCTGCCCACCTTCCAACCGAAAGCTCGACGATGTCGCTATGTGGCTTTGCACTGCTGGAGAATCAATCGGACATCTCCTACGACTCTGTGAGGGTAAGTTTGGTTGCGGGCCAGCTGCCGAGCAGGACTCCAGAATTCAAGGCTAGGCAATTCCTGCAGGCCTCTCCGGAACTTCCACCTCCAACGGATCTTGTAGGTCTGTATCGCTACGATCTGCCGGACCCGCTCGTGCTGGGTCCGCGCGAGCAGCTCTGCATACCCCTCATAGCGTGCGCAGAGGTACCCTTTCGACGTCTCTATACTGTGCGTACCTCCGCCGGATACCATGGGGCGCTACCAGTTTGGCAATCCCTGCAGTTTGTCAATACCCCTACGTCGGGTCTCGGTCAGCCATTGCCAGCCGGAACTGTCCAAGTAACGGCCGGGGAGGCACATACCTTCCTCGGAGAGACCTCATTGCCCGAGACACCTATCGGGGACACGATTACACTCGAGCTCGGGCCTGCCTTCGATCTGAAAGCTCAACAGCGCTTGCAGGAGCGGCGGTACCTGTCCGAGCAGATTGCGGAGGAAACATACCACCTCACGCTCCTCAACGGAGGCCAGCGAGAAGCTCAAATCGAGATCTTCTTTCGCCTCTGGGGAGAGCAGAATTGGCGCATAGTAAGCACCACCCACCCCTACCGATGGCACGATGCAACAACGTTGGCCTTTCGTGTCTCCGTCGGCGCCCGCAGTGAGACCCTCCTTCGGTTTACCCTCCAGAGCCAGCGCCCTCAACGGTAGAACTTCTCAGCTCGGCTGGCAGACAGCTGCTTCCGCAATCCCAAGATAGCCCCGCCGATCCAGCGTAGCAGCCACACCGAAAGGAAGTGCCCACTGCTGACGTGTATGCCCATAAGGCAGTCCACCAAAGCAGGGGACTGCTAGCCGCTGGGCAAAGTCCCGGAGGAGCGTCTCAAGCGCCGGTTGGGAAAGACGGTACTCCGTACCAGCCGGCAGCTGAAACTCCCCGAACACCAATGCAGATATCCCGCGAAAGGCCTCCGAGAGAAGCAGCTGTGTGATCATCCGGTCGAGTCGATAGGCCGCCTCGCCCGTATCTTCAACGACAACAATGGCTCCCTCCAGCTTTGGGAAGAGGGCCGTCCCGCAGAGAGCACTCCACAAGGTGAGAGTACCACAGAGGAGGGTGCCGCGCAGCCCCGCCGACAGCGCTGCCGAGAGCGGCTGCACCGGATCTGGAATCCGCCCAGGCGCCTGCGTCGAGGTGAGCAATTGCCAAAACCACGCTTCCCGATCGGGCAGCACAGTCTCAGCCCCCGGTACCAGCGCCGAAATAGTCACCAAGCGCACACGCTGCCAGAGAGCTATCTGCAGCGCTGTGACGTCAGAAAAGCCTACCAGGAGCTTGGGTGAGCGGGCAATAAGGCGCCAATCGAGGTGGGGCAGTAAACGCATGCTCCCATAGCCCCCTCGCAGACAGAAGATGGCCGCAATGCGTGGATCGGCGAAGAAGCGATTGAGCTCAGCTGCCCGCTGTTCATCCGTACCTGCCAAATAGCCCAGATAGGTGCTCTGAACGTACGGAGAAACTTCTACCCGATACCCGAGCCGTTCGAGGTAGCGGACCACCTGTTCCACCGTTGTCCCATCGACAGGCGATGCCGGCGCTACCAAACCAATGACATCGCCTCGCCGAAGCGGACGCCCTTTGCGTACAGTGTCTGTGCGGACGGTGCCCATCCTACAACCTCACCTGCACTTGCCCACTGAGTGTATACCACCACGGATACCCTGGCGCTCGCACGGCCTGGTATTGAAATACCCACACTGTGGAGCCAGCCTCATATTGGAAGCTGCCCGAGAGGCTCGTTCCAGCCTCAAGGCTACTCAGCAACCACATCCCGTGGACCACAGCGGGCCGCACCAAGCCAGAACGGAGAACAATTGCTATCCTCCAGCGATCCAGGAGTTGCCCACTGAGGGAGAGTCCACCGGAGAGATTTGTCAGCTCGGCCGCACGCTGCTCCGCGATCCATCCATAAAGCAGCCGCAGTTGCGGTGCCAGCGTCAGCTGTCTCATCTGCCACGTCACCCCCACTCCGGCCCGCAGGGCACGCACACTCACGTGCTGTCCGGGTCCTGAGAAGGAGCGGATCTCTTCCCATACCGGTCCTGCGTTTCCAAGGAACCGGAGCAACGGAGCTATCGGCGTCTGGAATTGGGCCTCACCGCTGGCACGGTTTCTCCGCTCCCAGCCCGTGCCCAGCCAGAGGACCAGCCCTGACCATTCACCCCGGAGAGCTCCTTCCCATGAGGTCCCGTATAGACGCAACTGCTGCTCGGCCATCCATTGGGTTGTCATCACGGTTGTATCGCCTGTTCGGCGGGGAAGAGCGGCACTCCACCACGGTGCGCGCAACCGCCCACGCTGGACCAAGCTCAACCGCCCCTGCCACTCAGCCTGAGACCAAACAGCCGTAGCCACAGCCCAACTCCAAGAGGCCTCAGCACGGATGCCCGTTCCAAGCCTATCCTCTGCGCGCATTGGCACCATGACATACTCGCCACCGACGGGAACAGGCTCAAATTCCGAAGCATCCGGACTCCCATTGCCATTGAGGTCGCCCCGGTATCGATATCCCCCTTGGCCCGGCAGAACGCGGAGGAACACAGGCACCAAAGTCCCCGAGAGCCCACCGCTGGCCTCATAGAGCCACTGCAGCATGCCCCGTGAACCCATGCGCCAATTCCCCTGCCAGAGCAGCAGAGGGAATCCACCCCGAGAGCTCCGCCCCTGCCCGAGAATGTTCCAGCCAGCCCGTAGATGGGCGCTCTGCTCTGCACGAGTCCACCGCAGCCATACAGCTGGTTGCCCCCACCATGAACCTGGCCAAGGTTCCCTCTGCCACCGCCATGGCAGATGCAATTCTACCGCCATCGAGGGCATCGGAGCCCACTGCCCCATGAGCTGTCCTTCCATCCACTGCGGGCTATCCTCTACGGCATATCCGCCCCAATTGAGGCGCAGCTCACCCCTCCACAGCCAGACCCCCGTGCGAGCTAACCCCATAAGGGTAAGCCGGTGCCATAGCCCTGGATCCCCCTCCTGCCCTACCACACGTCCACCGCTATAAACAACACTGGTACGAGTGCTCTCCGCCGGTACGACCTCCACAAGTGTGGCCCACCGCACAGCCGTCAGAAGACCCGCATAGCGTTGCCAGCCCAGCATTGCCTCCCCGTAGAGCGGGCCCCCGCGCAGCCGTAGACGCTGCTCAAGCGTTACCCGTTCCGTAGCTGACTGCTCAGCCGAAGGGGGCATCTGCCAGGCAAAGGCCCGATGCTCTAGCTCCGCCGTTGTCCGATCTGCCCACGCTGCTGCTCGCCATCGGAGCGCACTTTCCCAGACTACAGGAGATCTGGCCGTATCGGGCTGCACTGTATAGAGCGCCCGTAGACTGACTCCCCCACCGGAGAGCCACTCTGCATGACGCCGATACGGCTGCAGGCGGTCGAGCTGCCCGGAGAGCTCTGTCTGCCAGCCCCCACCTGACTTCCATCCCCAGCTGAGCTCCCAGTGCTGCCGCTGCGATGGCAAAGGGACAAATCGTAGGGGTGCATAGCTTCCCTTCCCTTGCCCCACGTATCGGAAGGCTCCAAATCCAAGCGGTTCGTAAGCTCCTCGCCCCTGTCCGACGTAGCTGAACTCAACCATGTAAGTAGCCTCTGGAGCGCCAGGAGCATACTGCCATACGGACACGGGCACAGCGCCATCGAGTGTATCGCGGCGCCGGTACCAGCCACGCCCACGGCCACTGAGGGAATCCACCCCAACCCACGTTGCCCCATCGAGCACGGCATATCCACTCCCGTCACGCACCATGGGTTTGCCATCCCAGGCAATTTCGTACAGCGGCGTAATGAAGCTCTGCACGTAGCCAGCACTCCAGAACTGTGTCGTCGTAGGAGCCCCCTGCAGCCTAAGGCAGAAAAGCGTCTGAAGGCGCCCCTCTTCCATGAGGGCATATTCGACTACGATCTGCGAAGCTGCGCTAAGGGGGCGTCGCGGGCGAAAGGTCAGCTCGCCCCGCCAGTAATCGATGACATAGTCTCTGTCCTCCCCCCGTTCTTGGAGGACACCATCGACCCAGACACGTTCGCTGCCAGGAACGAGGGCACCGACAGCTTCTCCCCGGCGGAGCCGATAGGGCCCCGGCACCCCATCGATGGGCTGGATACGCACGGTGACTGTCCGCGCGGCAGCATGCCCGAGCAGCATATCGAGCTTCCACCCACCAAGCTGTGCTGCCGCCTCTATTCCCGTGACTCGCTCAACACCGGTGCTCCCCCGTACCGACAGAGGAACTGCCAGCTGCCCCACCTCTGCCTGAAACGTTCCTGAGCGGACAGAGAGCGCAACCTGCTCCGACTCCGTCAATGGGAGCGTTGCTCCCTCACCTGTTATCGGCATCTGCTCGGCCACAATACGCCCCCCGAACTCGGCCTGCCCGGCAAGCTGGGCCCGAAAGTTCGCCTCAATGCCGGACTGCAGTATGAGCCCGGACCCCTTCTGCACGGTGAAGCCCCGCACGAATCTGCCCTCCGCCTGCACATTTACCCCTGAATCGGCCCCTCCCGCTCCGGACGGACCTGGGCCGAGAGCCAGCGGGATTGCCATCTGTTCAGCACCGCGAGGTTGGATGAACAGAGGCACGTAGCGAGCGCTTATCCACAGCCATACTGTATCCCGATACCGGAACAGACGCCGAAAGAAGGGCGTCAGCCGCACGATCCCATGACGGGCATCCAACTGGTAATCCAACCGAGCCTGCAGCGCATACAGGGAATCCAGTAACAGCGTCAGCTCCTGCACAAAAGGCACCCCGAGGTAGAGCACAGAATCGCAGGCCGTCACCGACATCCTGTGCTGCAGTTCGGGTAACTCGTGTGCCGCCACAACAAGAGAGACCACCGCAGGGAGAGGACTCCACCATCGCTGCCGGGGCATTCTCCCTGCCCATCCCAACGGCTACGACTCCTGTAGGCGAAAGCTCTGGACCACTCGCTCAAATACCGGACGATAGACGCTCTCTTCGGGCTTGTACCAGGTCACGACGATCCGATAAAGGCGCATGTTCCCAAGCAGGAAGTAGGCCCGCCCTTGTACTTGTGCTGCGGGGGTATAGTCGAGGTAGTAGGCCTCACGATCGGACAGGCGCACCGGAACGGCTTCTGCAGCGCGGTAGCGCGGGCGGTTCTCCTCGACAATCTTCCGCAAATCCCGCTGTTGCGATGCATCGAAGACATCCACTTGCACAATACAGTCATTGCGGTCGCCCACGAAGCGGACCGAAAAGAGCGAGCCAGCCACGCTCGTCCGCTCTGCACGGAAATTCTCTGGCACTTGGATGCTGAAACCTTGGCCACTGTAGTTGCGCAGTGTCTGCGACGGAGGAGCCGGCTGCGCTGGCGTTGTAGGCGTCTGCACGGGAGCAGGTTCTCGAGCCAGAGTTATGGTGGCGACAATCGTATCGAAGAGGGCCCGATAGGACGGGAATGTGCCACCGAAGGCAGCCACTTCGAGGACAGTAGCCAGCTTTCCATCAGCCGAAGCAACGTAGAGCTCTCCCTCAGCATCGCCATCCCGGAGGGGGAAGCGGAAATGTACCTTCCGCCCTTCAACCCCCCCGATGCGCACACTCTCAACGGGCGAGTAGACCTCGTCGGCAAAAATCTTCCGCTCGCTCAGGATGCTGTCAATCCCCTTGCCCTCGAGCGGCAGGACCGTGACCTCAATTTTGGCCGCTGCTGGACCTTCCGCATCCCAGCGCACGAAGCGCTCAAGAGCGGCCTCATGAGAGAGCACGAGAAAGCTCTCCCCTACTGCCGTCCGCACCTGCCAGTTCCGAGGGTAGAGGATCGTAAAGCCCACTGCCGGATCCGTATACTGTTGCATCCCTTCGATGGGGGCTGGCTTCGGCGCAGGCTGACATGCCGCAAGCATTCCGAGGGCTCCCACGATGCACCACAGAAGCATGGGAAACTCCCTTGACAGTCGACAGGCTCCTACAGCTGCGAAAATACATAAAACCGCTCAGGGGCGGTCAGCGCTGGGAGCTAATCCGGCAAGCAGAGTCGGTCATCACGGCAGCAGAGGAGCCCATCACGGCACAAGGATGCGGCAACTTCTCGAAGCCATGCGCGTTGGTGCGCTGTCGGCTGTAGCCCGAAGAGCGCCTGCGCTGCCTCCTCCCAGCAGAGTTCTCCCGTAGCGGCCACCGCCCGCAGGAGCTGCCCCCGCCATAGCCGACGGGGAACCCCCTCGAAACATGGTTCGCTGGTAGCCCTTCTGCTACCTTCTCCCCCTTGCCCTGCTGAGAGGCACCACCGTCGCAGAGGGCAGCGCATACATTGCGGCTGACGCCGATGGCAATAGAGGGCCCCAAGGTCCATGAGCCCCTGATGCCACTGCACGGAGTACCCTGTTGGGATGAGCTCTCGCGCCCTCTGCTCTATCTGCCGGGAAGAGGCACCATGCAGCCCAAGCAGCCGCCGGAGAACGCGGTCGACATTGGTATCCACAACCGGCACATCCTGCCGCCCAAAAGCAAAGGTTGCCACCGCAGCTGCCGTGTAAGGCCCAACTCCAGGCAAACGGCGTAACTTTTCCGGCTCTGAAGGAAGCTGCCCGCCATAGCGTGCCACGACGATACGGGCACACTCCCACAGATGGCGGGCCCGACGGTTATATCCCAACCCCTGCCAGGCTTGCAGAACGTCGGCCAGTCGAGCCACTGCCAGGCTCTCCAGAGTAGGGAAGCGCTGCAGAAAGAGTGGCGCAAGACGCTGGACGCGGTCTACCTGGGTCTGCTGTAACATGACCTCCACCACCAGCACCTGGTAGGGATCCATCGGCTGCTGACGCCACCAGAGTGGGCGAGCATTGCGAGCATACCACCGCAAGAGAGCCCGCTGGAGGCGGCTTACCGTACGCATGAACCCTCAGAACATATCCCCCAGGCCATACTGCGCAAGCTTCCGATAGAGCGTGCGCTCACTAATCCCCAGCGCCCGTGCCGCCAGACGGCGATTGCCCCCGAAGCGCTTGAGCGCCGCAATGATGAGACGCCGTTCAATGTCGTCTAAGCGGAAATCCGCCTCATCGCGAAGCTGCACAACGGCATCCCCCTGCTGCTCAGCTCCGCGCCGCAGAGAGTCCACCACCTCATGGAGCTCCCGGACTGCAGGCAGGAGAGCCTGCAGCGTACGACGTAACTCAGAGAGTTCGCTGCGCATATCGAGCAGCACACGGTAGAGCAACGCTGTGTCGAAAGAGGCCAAGGTCTCCCCACCGGCGGGTTTGTGGCTCAAGATAATAGCCCGTTCGGTTGGCACTGGTTCATATCCCTGGGCATGCTCTGGTGACGCAGTTGGCTGCAAGTAGCGGCGAACCATCTCCGGCGTGATGAACGCCCCGCCCTCAAGCGTGACGAGGGTTTCCACGACATTCCGGAGCTCCCGAATATTGCCCGGCCACGGCCACTGCTGCAGCAGAGCGAGCGCTTCGTCTGCAATACCCTCAAACTCAATGCCGAGCTTCTGGCACGTGCGGGCAGCAAAATATTCCACCAGCAAAGGGATGTCCTCCGGACGTTCCCGCAACGGTGGAAGATGCAGTCGGACCGTGTTGAGCCGGTAGTAGAGGTCCTGTCGGAAGGTTCCCCGGCGCACAGCTTCCTCCAAATCCCGATTCGTTGCTGCAATGAGACGCACGTCGACCTGGCGGATCTCCGAAGACCCCAGCGGGGAAAACTCTCCCGTCTCTAACACGCGCAGCACTTTTGCTTGCGTGGACAGGGGCATATCCCCTACCTCGTCGAGGAAGAGGGTGCCGTGGTTGGCAATTTCAAAGAAGCCCTGCCGATCGCTGGTGGCACCGGTGAAGGCCCCGCGCACATGCCCGAAGAGTTCCGATTCCAGCAGTGTCTCCGGAAGTGCGGCACAGTTGAGGCTGACAAGCGCAAAGCGCCGACGTGGGCTCAGTCCGTGGATGGCACGGGCGAAGAGCTCTTTACCGGTCCCGGTCTCCCCTGTGATGAGCACGGTCAGCTCCGTAGGGGCTACCTGCAACAGGAGGCGCATGGCCTTACGCAGTGCTTCGGAGCGCCCGACAATGCCGTAGCGCCACTGCAGGAGTTGAAACTGCGCCTCCTCCTCTGGTACTATGGCTGCTGCTCGCCGTGACGGCGACGCCATTCGTCCCATCCTCCTTCGTACACGTAGAGCCGCTGGAATCCCAGTGTACGCAACTGTTCGGCCACCATATGGCTCAGCTCGCACTGTCCGCCGTCGCAGTAGATGAGAATCGGCTTCGTGCGGGGCAGCGTGATGAGCTCTGGAATATGCGCAGCGAAGTCGTAGGCGAAGATATTCCGCGCCCCAGGGATGTGGCCGGCAGCGTAATCGTCGGGCCGTCGTGCATCGATGAGGAGCACCTCCGGATGCTGGAGGAGCTGCAGTACCTGTTCATAGCGCACTGCTCGGATGACGGGCCCCTGTGCGGGAGGCTCATCCCGTCGGGTGGCTGCTCGAGCACGAAGGGTATCGCCGACAGCTGGCTGCGGTAGAGATGCCGCCGTGTGCCCATCCTGACGGCGCCGCGAAAGTACCGTATCCGCCAGCGCTAACTGCTGGAGCTCCTGCTGAAGCGTCGTATCATCCACGGTGGGCAGGGTATGCTCCCTCCGCACCAGTGGAATGCCGTGGGGGTTGAAAGCATTGTATACAAGCCCCAGGATGACAGCCGTAGCCCCAAGAGCGGCTATCTCGCGCAGCAGTACTTTCATGGCTCACCCATCGCGTCGTTGCCGCTTGCTCGGAAGCTCTGACGTACGAGAGGCCCCTCCCGTGAGTCCGGCCCCGAGCAGAGTCTGCCGCAGATAGTCGACGGCCTGTTCCGGCGTGGAGCTTACATGGATGAGAGCTCCGACAGGAGCAATCTCGGGGAAGCTCTCGCTCATATCTTGGACGAACTTATGCCATGCAGCGCCGAGGCAGATGAGCGGCTTGTCCGGCAGCAGCTGGCGCTCCCGGAGCGCCCAGACAGCGAACAACTCCAATAGCGTCCCCGTCCCACCAGGGAAAACCACATAGGCAGCCCCGACATCGATGAGCTTCTGCAAGCGCTCTAGGTAGCCATGGACCTCTAGGAGCTCATCGACGTAGGGGTTCACTCGGCGGGCGCTGAGCGCCGTTGCAACCACCCCGATACGGCGCACAGGGTACGGTGCGGCTCCCCGCAGCACCGCCTCCATAATGCCACCGTATCCGCCTGTTGCAATCCCCAATCCCGCCTCGCCCAGAAGTTGCCCCAAACGCATAGCATCCCGGTAGAGCGGCTCTTCCTCCCCGAGCCGCCCACTTCCGAAAACTGTGACAATGGGCATCATGGCAGAGCATTCCCAAGCTGAAACGCAACCACAGTTGGCCCCAGCCGCAGCTGTGCACCCTGTCCATCGAAGCGAAAGGCCCTACCAACGGCGACAACACCCAGCCCTATTGGCGTCTTCACCACAATCCCACCGCCGAGGCTGTAGAAGAGTTCGCTCAGCCGAATCTGCCGCGGCGTTTCCCACACATTGCCACTGTCCCAACGGAGGAAGAGCTCCGTCGGCATGCCCAAGGGCAGCGGACTGGGAAAAAGATAGGTAGCCGAGAAGGCAATCAGCTGCCGACCCTGCCGTTGGTCTGTGCGCATGCCGAGCATATTCTCTATGCCACCGAGCGAAAAGAACTCCAGCGGGGGTGTGGTGGCATCGCCGGCTCCAAAGCGAAAGCCTATCGAGAGAGTTCGCCTGCTATCGAGTGCTATTGCCCGCTCGTACGAGAGCAGCGCACGTACAAAGCTTGTGATTCCTGTGACCCAAGGGACAGTCCCTTCGAGGCTAAGCTCCATTGACTGCCCCCGGTGTGGGAATTGGGCTCGATCACGGCTGTCATGGGCATACCGGCCACCCCAGAGAAAGAGCTTCTGGAAGGGCGACGGCTCCACCTGGAAGTCACGTTGCCGTTCATAGCGTACCCATCCTTCGAGCACATCGAGCGGCTGGAAGGGGAAGCTCATGATCAGACGGAGGCCATAGCGCTGCTCACGGAGATCCCCCATGGACATCAGTTCCCATCCGGAGGCTGTCAGACGTTCCTGAAAGAGACGCACAAGCTGTTCCCCGCCGTAGACCCGGAGCGTGAGTGCTGCCCACACCTCTGGGAAGAGCCGGCGCGCCGTCAGCTGCAGCATTCCGAAGGCATCTCGCGGCCCTATGCCCGCTGCAAGGCACCATTCGAGCGGCCTCGACAGCCCTCGACGGTGGATGGCTTCCAGCCACAGACGTGTGTAACGTTCGCTGTCAATGCGAAGCCCCACGTGGAGCCGCTCCGACGGCTCCTGCTCTGCAACAAAGCTGAGCACTAACCCATCCGCCTCCTGCCGGAGGCGTAATTCCAGCGCTCGAAAGAGCCCCGAGCCTTGGAGCCTCCGCCATCGTTGCCAGAACGCCTCCCACACTAGCGGCACCTCAGGCCGCAGTTGTAAGAGCTCCGTGAGCTCTCGACAGTACTCCTCCGAGAGCCCTGCACACGTCACCTCCCGTACTTGGCCAACCCGAATCGTAACCGAGAGGCACGAATCCTCATCCCGCCACAATGGGCGGACGAACCGATAGCCGAGCTCCTGGAGGCAGCGCAAGAGCCGCCATTCCCAGTGCCTGCGGAGAGCCGGACTAGCCACTACCTTCTCTGCCCTCAGCCGGCTCTCCAGCCACTGAGCAACTGGGGCAGGAACGCCGCCGAACTCAACGCAGGCCACCTCGGGATATGGTTCCGCTCGGCACTCGAGCACGACACCGATACCATTCCACCTCCAGCGGAAGGAGAGCCGACGGTAAGCCCCGCAAGCCCCCACAGCCAAAACACCTCCGACCGCTTGTGGCAGCGGGAGCATATGCAGTTCAGCAAGGGTGCGCTCATCGTCAGCACGGAACCCCACGGCCACAAGCTCCACCACCGCTGGCACAAGACCGGCACCAAACTGCGGCATCAGGGACAGCTGAGCCACTGAATCCCAGAAATGGCGCAGGCGCGCCCGTAGCGCTGGTATGGCTCGTTCGGCAGCTTCGCGACCGCGGGCAATCAACGTGTGGATGTCCCGGAACTCCAGTGTCCCATGCTCTCCGAGCGCTGGTTCAATGAGGACATCAGCTGCAGCACGGTCGTACTGCACGAAGTACCGCATCAGCAGCGAGACACTCTGATCGGCCAGAGCCCACGGGGTATGCAGTTCGGCCTTCGTCCGCAACGGTGCAGTCGTATTGACAGCAACGACGATCGCCCCGGGGAATTCCCGCTGAGCCAGCCGGACAGGTAAATTAGCCCGCAAGCCCCCATCCACCAGCAGGAGCGTATCCCAGTGCACGGGTGCGTACTGGAGGGGGAAGACCGCACTGGCCCGCATCGCTAGGGCCAGATCACCGGAGCGCAGCACTACAGCCTCTCCACTGACCAGATCGGTGGCCACTGCCCGAAAACGGCATCGGAGACGGTCAAAATCTGCTGCCCCATACGGTGCTTTCCAAACTAGCTCCTGCAGCCACGTGGCTAGCCGTACTCCTGAGGAAACCGCCAGCGGGAGCACGGGGCGGAAGTTGTCGAAGTAGAGCGTCACAATGCTGCGATCCTCTTCCGCTCGTCGGTCAGTGAAGAGCTCCGAGCGCTCGTACCGCTCAAGGCCTAAGAGCTCCTCCCAGTCGACCGTAGCAGCAAGCGCCTGCAGCTCTTCGGGCGTATAGCCACAGGCATAGAGCCCACCGATGAGAGCGCCGATACTAGTGCCGACAATCGCATCGGGCACAAGTCCTGCGCGCTCGAGTACCTCGAGTACCCCAAGCTGAGCAAGGCCGCGGGCACCACCCCCACTGAGCACGAGGACAAGCGGGGGACGGAGCCGCCACGGCTCTTCGATGGCCCACTCCCCCGCGGTCAGCGGAGCTCGACACAGCCCAATGCAGACCACAAACCATACGCCCTCACGGCACCATCGGGAGCCGGCCATCACGCTTCCACTCCTCGTAGACTTGCCCTACCCCAAGATAGAAGGGCAGCATCAGCTGTTCGAACATCCGCCGATTTCGTGCAGCCAGCACCGCAAGCTCCTCCGTCCCCGGATGGGTGAAGAGATCGGTACACCCTGGCGAACGCACCACCTGTACGAGCTGCTCAGCCACTTCATCAGCTGAGAGCACCTTTGGCAGAGGAGCCAGCGGCAGCAGGCGCTGCCGAGCAATGAGTTTCGAGCGCTGCACTCCCTCCTGGAAGAGAACACCCACAGGGCCTCCCTGAGCGACCATGCCCCACTCAGTATCCACAGCCGCCGGGCAGACAACCGTTGCCTCCACCCCAGTTCCGAGCAGCTCCGTCCTCAGTGCCGCAACGAATCCCACCGCTGCATGCTTGGCCGCCACGTAAGCACTGCTGTACGGATATCCCCAGCGGCCTGCGACACTGGCCACCACAAGGATATGGCCACGCCGCTGTGCCTTCAGCACCGGCAGAGCCGGAGCCGTCACATACCACAGCGCGAAGGCGTTCACTGCAAAAATCTGCCACAGCTGCTCTGGGGTCGTCTCTTCTACAGCGGCCAGATTCCCCTGACCAGCGTTGTTGAGCAGAACGTCCAGACGCCCGAAGTGCTCCAGTGTCTCAGCGATGAGCTTGCGGGCCTGCTCCGGATCGGTGACATCGGTTGGCACTACCAGCGCCTCGCCACCGGCACGGCGCACCTCTGCCGCTACGGATTCGAGCCGATCCCGCCGACGTGCCGCCAGAACAACCCGTACCCCTTCCCGAGCAAAGCGGCGAGCCGCCGCAGCGCCAATCCCCGAGGAAGCCCCCGTAATGACGACAACTGTCTCCGGCGTCAGCTCCATTGCCTCTCCAGGCTGTGTCAGAGACCATCGCCTTGCCGGGCTCAGCGAATCTCGAAGCCCGTAAATTCCCCACGTGCTTCCTGCCACTGGACATCCAATCGCTGCACGCGTGCTGCCGGTGGCCCACTGCGCATCAGCGCTATCAGCGCGTCGGCCGCTGCCTGCTCTCCCTCGAGCACTGCTTCGACACTCCCATCGGAGCAGTTCCGAACGTATCCCCGCACACCCAGCCGCCGAGCATGGTGGAGCACGAAGTACCGAAATCCCACACCCTGGACGTACCCGTAGATGCGAACGTGCGCACGCACAAACATGGCTGAAGGCTCAACACACTGTCTGGAGTCCACAGCAAGCACCCCCGAGAGCACTAATTTTGCCTCGAAACATCGTGCAGGCTGCTCCATGCTACGTCTCCTGCACACAGCCGATTGGCACCTCGGCAAACGTCTGGGGCGCTTCGAGCGCTTGCACGAGCAAGAGCATGCTCTTGCATCTCTCCTCCGCCATGCCGACGAAGAAAAGGTTGAGCTCGTGCTCATTGCCGGGGACATTTTCGACACAGCCACCCCTTCTGCTGAAGCGCAACGCCTCTTCTTTACGGTCTTGCGGGAACTCTCCCGTGAGGGCGAACGTCCCGTCGTTGTCGTGGCCGGGAATCACGACTCCCCGGAACGCCTAGAGGCCGTAGCCGGGTGGGGGTATCCCTTGGGAATTCTCCTTGTGGGCTTCCCGGAAAGCCCTCTCCCACCTGCAGGGACTCGCCTCGGGCAGGCAACCATTGTCTCGAGCACGCCCGGCTGCCTCATTCTCCATCATCCTCATTGGGCTCACCCACTGCGCCTCCTGCTTCTTCCCTTTCTCTCGCTCTACAGGCTTCGCTCCCCCACCGAGAGTTCGCTCGAGCATTGGCTCCAGAATTTTCTCCAGCAGGCCCTCCAGCGCTGTTACGCCGATGCTATCCCAACCGTTATCCTCGCTCACCTCTACTGCCGGGCCGCCGACGGCACCACCTACGACGAAGATGAAGCCGAGAAACCAGCATCCCTCGGAGGGGCTACCCCTTTTCCTCCAACGGTTTTTCCTCCCTCCGTGGACTATGTTGCCCTCGGCCACCTCCACGGTCCCATTACCCTCCAGAACAACCATCCCCCCATCGTCTATGCTGGAAGCCTCCTCCAGTACGCTTTCGACGATCCCTATCCCGAGAAATCCGCCGTCGTGCTTGAACTCTCCTCCTCGGGCCCAACCCGCTGGGAACGCCGTCCGCTCCAGGGCGGCTATCCCTTGCGCCGCATCTGCTGCCATAGTACGGACGCGGCACTCAAGACCCTCACCACACTCCCGCTACAGACCTACATTGAGCTCACGCTCGTTGTCGAACACGCCCTCCAGCTCGAAGAGTACCAGCGCCTCCAACATGCCCATCCCCATGTGGTGCGCCTACAACTCCTCTCAACCGCCGCCACGGAGTCGCAGTCTCCTGCCCTAGGCCAGCTGGACCAGCTGACCCTGCCGGAGCTCTTCGGGCGCTTCTACCGGCACATCAAGGGCATCTCCCCAAGCCCTCAGCTGGAAGCACTCTTTGCCGAAATTGTTCGCAAGCACCGTGAGGGCAGCACACCATGATCCCCTTGAAGCTTTCCCTCGAGGGGCTCTTCTCCTACCGCAGTCGACAGCACCTCGATTTCGGCCCACTGGTCGAGGCTGGCCTCTTTGGCATCTTAGGGCCTACCGGTAGCGGAAAATCGGCTCTCATCGAGGCTATTCTCTTGGCGCTCTACGACCGTTGTCCCCGCAAGTCTGGCCCCAGTATTGCTCCTATCGTCAACCGCCACAGCCGTCAGCTCTACATCGACTTTTCCTTCCGCTTGGAGACTGCCTCCGATACCACTCTCTACCGCTGCCAATACCGGGCCAGCATCTCATCCAAAGGCGAGCTGCGTGATAAGCAGCACCAGCTCTACCGTCACGAAGCCGGCCAATGGATCCTTGTGTCCTCCAAACCCGATGAGGCTCTCGCACAGCTGCTCGGCTTGGACTACGACAACTTCTGCCGTGCTATCCTCCTGCCGCAGGGGAAGTTTGAAGATTTTCTGCTCCTGACCCCGGCCAAACGGGCTGAAGCGCTCGAGCAGCTCTTCCGCCTCCACGATTACAACGTCTACGACACCATCCGCCTGGAGCTTACGACAGCAAAGACGCGCTCGGATGAGCTCGCCCGGCGTGCCGAGCACCTACAAGAGCGGACCTCTGCCGAACATCTGCAGCGGCTCAAAGAAACTCTGGAGCGCCTCCACTCTCAGCTCGAGGAGTATCAACGCCGAATACAGGAGCTCGAAAGTGTCGACAGGGAACTCTCCCGCCTCCAGAACCTGTGGGAGGAGTACGAGCATATCTGCGCCCGCCTCCATGCCCTCCAAGAACAGGAGCCCACCGTGCGCCACCGTCTCCGCCTCCTCCAGTGCTGCCTCACACTCCAGCCCCGCTGGGAACAGCTCCAGCACCTCCAGCTCGAATGCGCACGCATTGAGAGCGAACTTCGCCACAAACAGCAGGCCGAAGAAGACTACCGCCGCCAGCTCACCGCACTCCAGCAGCACTACGAATCCATGCGCCGCGATTACCACGAGCGCCACCTGCTCTACGAACGGGAACGCCACCTCCAGGATGCCCTCCGCTATGCTGAACTCCACACCGAGCGGAACCAACTTGCCGCACGCCTCCAACAGCTGGAAGCGGATCTGGACTCCCTCCGAAACCGGCGCGCTGCACTCCAGCAGCAGCTACAGCAGTGCCAACAACGCAGCGCGGAACTGACCGTACAACTGCAGGCAAGCACTATCCCACCCGAATTAAGCCGCTGGTATGCCAAGAAGCAACAACTCCAGGAAGCATCCCAGCAGCTCCACCGTGAACTGGAGCGCCTTCGCGAGCGCGAAGGCCACCTCCTCCAGAACTTCTCCCGCGCTCGTCTCCCGCAGGACCTCCGCTCAAGCCCGGTAGACGATATCCCGACACTACTGCACATACTCAACACCGCAGTGCTACAAGGGCGTACCCAGCTTGAGCAACGGCGCCGTGAACGCGAAGAGCTCCTCCGTCGCCAGACTGCCGCTGAGTTAGCAGCTTCCCTCACCCCAGGTCATCCCTGCCCAGTGTGTGGCTCCACTCTGCATCCGCAGCCCTGTAGCGCTGACCCCGCAGCAGCCGACCGCCTACAGGAGGTCTCCCGAAAGCTCGAGGCCCTAGAACATAGCGTCCGCCAACTCGAGAGCCTGATGACCGAACTCCAGAGTCGTTACGACGAGCTGACCCACCACCATAACCAGCTCCGTCAGCGCCTCCACCAGCTCCAACACGAGTACGAACGCCACCGACAAGCCTTCTGCTGGAGTGGCTGGGACCCTGACAACGCCGACCAACTCGACGACCTCCAACGTCGACACGCTGCCCTTCAAGAAGAAATTCACCGGTACAACGACGAAGGAGCCCGCCTACAGAGGCTCCTTGAGCAGCTCACCGAAGAAGAGCACACCCTCCTGCGCCAACATGCCCACCTCTGCGCCCAGCTGGCTTCCTTCGATGCTGAAGCTGAGCGCCTCCGCCAACACCTCCCCGATCCCCTCCTCCAGCTTCCGCCCGAGCAGCTCCTCACTGAGTTAGAAGAGCTCCATGCACGCCAGCACCGCCTCCAGGTGGAATATCCCCGCCTGGAAGAGCACTACAACCAGCTCCGCCAAAGGCATGAACGGCTCCACTTGGAATGTGAGCACTTGCGCTCCCGCCTGACCGAACTGAACACCACACTGCAGCACTCTTGGGAGACTCTACGCCACCTGTGCGCTGCCGAGGGGTTCTCTTGGGAGGAGGTAGTCACAACACTCCAGAGCGAACCCAACCTCACCGATGCGCTGCAGCACCTCCGACAGCTTGAAGAGCAGTACAACGCCCTTCGGCAGCGACATCACGACCTCGAAGCCCACGCCCGCCACTACAATGCTGACGCCCACAAGCGTCTCCGCGAGGAACTTGCACAAGCTCGCACCTCCGCAACAGAACTCCAACAGCAGCTTGGACAATATCGAGAGCAGCTTGCCACATGCGAGCGCGAGCTGGAAGAATACGAACGCCTCCGCCAAGAGCAGGCAGCTCTTTCCACTCGCTGCACGTTGCTCGAGGAGCTCGAACGGCTCTTTCGCGGTCGCGCCTTCATCCAATTCCTAGCCTACGAATACCTACGCGCCCTCTGCTACCATGCGAACGCCTACTTCCAGCAGTGGACCCACGGTCTACTCGCCCTCGAGGTTGATGAGAAAGCACAGCTCACCGTGCGCGATCTCTCCCACGGGGGTCTCTGCCGACCTATCCACACCCTCTCCGGAGGGCAACTCTTCCAGGCCTCCCTGGCTATGGCTCTGGCGCTTTCAGACATGACGCGCGCTTCGGCCCGCCTCCGACAATGCCTCTTCTTCATCGACGAAGGCTTCGGAAATCTCGACCGCGAAAGCCTCGGGCTGGTCATGGACACCCTCCGCCAACTCCGCCGCCACGGCCGATTGGTCGGCCTCATCTCCCACCGAGAGGAACTGCAGCAAGAGCTCGAAAGCTACGTCTCCATCGTGCCTGACCGGAAACACGGGTCCCGTATTGTACCGACTTGCCATCTCGATGCAGCCTCGTGACATATACATCGCCATCCACGCCCACACAGATCCAGTCGGCCTCCGGGACTGGCGGGAAGGGATAGCGACCACCCTTGCCACCCTACGGGACATCGTCCAGCTGTGCCATCGCTACCCCCAATTCCGCTGCACACAGAATGAAGCTCTCCCGTCTCTCTGGGCAGAGCTCTATGCTCCGGAGCTGCTGGAGCAGATTCGGCAGCTTGTCAGCCGTGGGCAGTGGCATATCAGCGGTGGATGGTATCTCCAGCCCGATTGCACCCTCCCATGCGGTGAGGCAATGGTCCGGCACATCTTGCTGGGGCATCGCCTCCTGGCCCGCACCGTCGGGCTCGAACCGACGGTGGCCCTGAACACAGAAGCCCTCGGCCACAATCGCGGCTTGGTCCAAATCCTGGTGCGCAGCGGTTACCGTGCCTACCTCTTCCGTTCTCCACTACAGAGCCGATTCCCCTTCCCCCATCGCCCCTTCCTCTGGGAAGGTATCGATGGCTCACGCATCCTCGCACTGTGCATCGAGGGTGGACCAATTGACGCAGCTCTCACGGCGGTCGAAGCTTCCGATGCAGCTCCGCCGCTCTTCCTCTGGGAGCCTGTCAGCCTGCTCAGCGGCTTCACGGAACCTCCGACACTCGAACAGCTGCAGCGCGACTACCCACAGTGGAGCTTCCGCCACACCACTCCCGATACTTACTGCACCACTGCAGTGTCTCTATGCCCCGAACTCCCCGTGCTCTCGCAGAGCCTGCGCTCCAGAGCGGTTGGAACCTACACGACCAATATCCGCCTCAAACAGCTCTATCGCCGCGCAGAGCAGCGCCTCCTGATGGCCGAGCTGATGGCCACATGCGCAGCTGTCCATGGCCTGCTCCCCTATCCGGCAGAAGAGCTCCATCGAGCCTGGGAAGGGCTCCTCTTCTGCCAGTCCTCCGCTATCCTGGGTGGGACAGCTACCGAATCGAGCACAGCGTATGCTATGCAGCAGCTCCAGTGCACTCTCGGCCATGCCGAAGAACTCCTCTTCCGCAGCTTTGCAGCACTGACTACCGGACAGCCATCTGCCACCCCTGGGGAACTCCCCATCTTGGTCTACAACCCTCACCCGTACCCGGTGACTGCCCTTCTGGAGTGCGAATTCCAGAGCGGTATGCCCAACTACTCGGAATCCCCGGTGCGCCCTCAGCTTCTCAGCGAGACGGGACAACCCATTCCGTGCCAGGCACTTCGCCCGGACAGCCATGGGGAACATCGCATACGGATTCTCTTTCGCGCTAGTCTCCACCCACAGCGCATGCACCGTTTCCGGTGCTATCTCCGCCGCAGCGCAGAGCCTCCCTCTCCGGTGGCACTCCATCCCGATTGGATCCGCGTACGCACGGCCGAGCTGGATGTATGGATTAGCCGCCACACGGGTCTTCTGGAGCACTACCGGGTTGGTGGCCGTGAGTATGCCCGCGCCGGCATGGGGCGCCTCTTGGTTGTACCAGAGAGTGCCGATGCCTGGGGTCTGCACCTGCGGCACTTCCGTCGCCGTGCCCATCCCTTCCGCCCACTGCCAAAGGACAAAGCCGCCTGGTTTGCCGGTGTCCCAGAACAGCTCCACCCTATCCGGATCATCGAGCAGGGAGAGGTGTGCACTATCGTCGAAGTCCTCCTCCACTATCGCTACCGTTCCTTTGCCTGCCTGCACTACCTCATCCCACACGAGGGGAGTGAACTCGAACTCCGTCTCCGACTGTTGTGGAACGAACGAGATAGCATAGCCAAGCTAGCCTTTCCCACCCGCCTCCTCCGGGCCCGCTGCTACGGACAGGGGATGTTTGCCATCGACGAAGTCCCAACCAATGGCTCCGAGCACGTGGCACAGTGCTGGATCTGCCTCATCGAGGAACCTTGGGCATTTAGCTGCTTGACGGAAAGCACCTACGGTGTCGACTACCGCAGTGGTGAGCTCCGGCTCTCACTGGTGCGCTCCCCGGCCTCCGCTGGCCCATCCGCCAGCCGAGAGGATGCACCTGTCCCATCGGACCGCTTCACTGCGCGACTGGACCAAGGAGAGCACTGCTTCCGCTTCTGGATCAACGCAGGCCAGAGCCAGCAACGGCTCTCCATACTCGAACGCGAAGCGCAACTGCATATGCAGCCTCCCATTGCCCACCTCTTCTTTCCCTCCGGTGGTGGCTCACCCGTCGCCCCCGTGCTGGTACTCGACGACCCAAGCGTCGTACTGGTTGCCCTCAAGCAAGCCGAAGATGGCTCCGGAGCTCTCATCATTCGGCTCTGGGAGCCTACGGGACAAGCCCGGAGGTGCAACCTTCACTGCCCGGCTTTCGGCTTCAGCACGACCGTAGAGCTGAAGCCCTACGCCCTTGCGACCTTCCGTTTCGAGCCCCACACGGGCTCCCTCTCTGAAGTCGACCTCCTCGAGCGCCCCCTCGGCCCCTCCGAATAGCGCCTTACCGCTCCGGAGTTTCGGGAATTTGGTAGGTCAGCTGCTCCTCGAGCCGCTCCTTCATGGCTAGGAAGGTCGGCTTCGGTATGCGCTCAAACTCGAGCGCAATCCGGAGCTGTTCCTCCTGAAGGCGTCGAGAAGCGTAGAGATCACCGTCAGACTCACTGTCGCCGATGAGATCGGCAATACGCTCCTCCAACTTCTGGCGAATGTAGATGGCCAATTCATTGGCACGCATCCCCATCGCAACAATGGCCGGGTAGAGTGTGCCGCGTTCGGTCTCTCGCATGCGCACTTCGACGGGATTCACGATGTACGTGCTCATGGCGTAGTTGCCCGTATTCACACAGATCAGCGTAGCGCAATGACGTATAAGGCAGCCCTTTATGGCAACCTCAGGGCCCCGATGGCGAGATGGCCAGAATCTGATAGTAGCGTGGGCTACCCACCAAGCGAACCGCTACTTGAAGACAAGGGTCATCGAGCAGGAAACGTTCCCGCAGGCGGTGGCTCGGCAGAAAGCGCGCCAGGATTTCCCGGTATAGGAGAGGCAAGAGACGCTCCTGATAGCGGTACAGCAGCGGACGCTCCTGCGCTCGGATCTGCTCAGCAAGGCGCTCAAGCTGACGGAGCACCACCGGGGACAGTTCTGGTGCACCGTACTCAAGCAGCGTTGCCATTGCTCCCCGCAGAGGGTAGAGCGGCTCAGTCTTGCCATGCCGTGCCAGAAATGCTTCCAGCGCACTCAGGAGCTGCGGGGTTGCATGGAAATCGGGCGGCACGTGTGTGTACTGCGCTGCATAGGCCGTTGCAAAGCGTGAAATCCAGCCTTCACGCTGCAGCCAGCGAAGCGGCTCCGGGAGCGAATCTTCAGCCTCTACGAGGACATCCGGCTGTACACCCGTATTGCCAAACACAATGCGCCCATGCTGGGTTGTGAAAGCACGCAAGGAATCCTGCCTCCCTCGGTGGACGAGGAATGGAATGGCCTGCTTCTGCACCGTGCGTCCCGAAGGCGTATAGTAGCGTGCCGTCGTCAGCCGCAGTGTTGTGCCATGGGGGAGGGCTACTACGGACTGCACCAACCCTTTGCCTACGGAGGGCGTCCCAACGATGAGGGCACGATCGAGATCCTGGAGCGCTGCAGCTACAATCTCCGAGGAGCTGGCACTCCCACCGTTGATAAGAACGACCAAGGGCAGCTTCGTCTCCTCCGGGGCGACCGAGGCATAGTAGACCCGCTCCTGTTGAGCATCGCGCCCGCGAACGGTCACCAACGGGATAGCGGGGGGCACGAAGAGCCCGCAGACATTCACGGCAACGTCCAGGAGCCCACCAGGATTGTCGCGCAGATCGAGGATCAGTCCCCGCAGTCGAGCGCTATTCTGGAGCGTTTTCAGTCCTTGTCGTATCTCCTCGACGGCCATTCGCGAGAAGCGCTCCAGGCGGATGTAGCCAATGCTATCGTACACGAGCTGGACCAGCGTGACGGCCGGGAGGCGGATCTCTTCCCGGCGTACGGTCACGCGCAATGTGTCGTATTCTCCGGTGAGTCGTTCCCGTAGTAGGACTAACTGCACCGGGGTACCCGGTATTCCACGCGTGTAGCGCCGGAGCTGTCGCGGGGGCAATCGCAGTACGACGGCAGTATCGATTCGATAGAGCCGGTCGCCGACTCGCACGCCAGCACGCCGAGCCTCAGAGTTCTCGTGCACCTCGACCACGGTCAGGAGGCTGTCGTCCCGCAGCGAGGTTACAATGCCAATACCTGTGTAGGCACCGGTGGAGAGAATCTCAAGCTCATCGCTCCCTTCCTCGTCGATGTAGCGTGTGTATGGATCGAGCTGCTTGAGCATGGCCTCGGCGCTGGCCTCCAGCAGGAGCTGCGGATCGAGAGCCTCCACGTACTGTGTCAGGATGTGCCGCACAAGCGCTGTGAGGATCTCCACGATCTTTGCCACTTTGGGCACCATCGGCTCCTGAGCCGCCAGCATAATGCCGCTGGCCACAAAGAGAGGCACCCCGGCACCGAGTATGAGCCACCGCAGCTTCATTGTCTTACACGGGCAATTGAACACGTTCCCAGACGTATTCCACAAGGCGAGACATGGGAATGCGCACCTGCTCCATGGTATCCCGATCGCGGACCGTTACGGTCTCGTCGTGAAGCGTCTGCCCATCGATCGTCACGCAAAATGGAGTGCCAATCTCGTCCTGGCGGCGGTAGCGTCGCCCGATAGCGCCGGAGTCATCGTAGTCGGCACGGAGGCGGCGCCGCACCTGCTCGTAGAGCCGCCGCGCCAGCTCGGGCATTCCATCTCGATTGACCAGCGGGAAAATCGCCACCTTGATAGGAGCCAAAGCCGGATGGAGCCGGAGGACCACACGCTTTTCTGTGCTGCCCCGATCCGTGGGAATGCTCTCCTCCTCGTATGCGTTACAGAGAATGGCCAGAAAAGAGCGCGTTGCCCCAGCGGAGGTCTCGACCACGTAGGGGATGTAGCGCTCGCGGGTAACTGTATCCACATACTCGAGCCGCTTGCCTGAGAACTGCTGATGGCGCCGTAGATCGAAATCCGTCCTCGAGTGAATTCCCTCAAGCTCCCCCCAGCCGAAGGGGAAGAGGAATTCAATATCGACGGCGGCGGCAGCATAATGGGCTAGCTTCTGGTGCGGCTTCACCCTCAAGCGCTCCTCGGCGATTCCCAGCGCCCGATACCACCGATAGCGCTCCTGCAGCCAGTAGTCGAACCACTCCTGCTCCGTGCCAGGCTTGACGAAGTACTGCATCTCCATTTGCTCAAACTCCCGCGTGCGGAAGAGGAAGTTCTTGGTAGTCACCTCGTTGCGGAACGCCTTCCCAATTTGGGCGATGCCGAAGGGGATCTTCTGCCGGCTACTCTGCAGCACGTTGAGGAAGTTTACGTAAATGCCCTGCGCCGTCTCCGGACGCAGGTAGACAATGCTGCTATCCTCCTCGACAGGCCCGAAGAAGGTCTTGAACATGAGGTTGAAGTGGCGCACCTCGGTCCACTCTCGCGTGCCGGAGACCGGATCGGGAATCTGAGCCTCGACGATGATGCGGTAGTAGTCATGCGGCTCGACTGCTTGGCGCAGCTGTTCTTCCCACCGCTGGGCCTCCTCAGTCCGGCCCCGCGCTCGCAGGCGCTCGATGTACTCTTCGATGAGTGTATCGGCCCGGTAGCGCATCTTGCTGACTTTGTTGTCCACCATCGGGTCCGAGAATTGCTCCACATGCCCGCTGGCTTCCCAGACGCGCGGGTGCATGAGGATTGCTGCATCGAGACCTTCGATGTCCTCTCGGAGCGTCATGGCTTGCCACCAGGCCTCTTTCAGATTCCGTAGCAGCTCAACCCCCAATGGACCGAAGTCCCAGACTCCGTTGAGTCCTCCATAGATTTCGGAGGATGGGAAGACGAAACCTCGCCGCTTCGCCAGCGATACTACTGCCTCCAATGACGGTGCTGCCATGCGTGTGATGCCTTTCCCGTCGGACACACCTGCTTAAGTTCGCAAATTAGAAAACCGCGCACAGCCGAATGGACTCTTCATTCGACGAGCTCATTGCCCGTATTCGGTGGGAGCTGGCCACGGGGGCAGAGGCCTGGCGGGTGGGGAATGCAGGAAAAGCCCGTGTATGCGCCCGCCGAGCAGTAGCATGGCTTGTACAAGCCCTCTCCCATGGTGGCGCCTCCCCCTATGGCTCTCACGTCGGAGACAATCTCCGGCGCCTGGCGGCCGATGAATCCCTCCCAGAAGCCGTACGGAAGGCGGCAGAGCGCCTCCGCGGCGGAGCACGGGCACAATGGGCAGGCGGGCTCTACAGTCTTTATCCCTTGCACGATGCGAGCATCATCTTGCAATACTTCGCCCAGCGTTTGGGCATCGCCGAGGCACTCATGTCCATCCTGCACGATCTCCACCTATGCGATACACCTTCGGCCCCCTCATCGTCGGCATAGCGCTCCTGCCCCTGTGGGCCCAAAATGAGCCCATCCGCCTGGAGGTACATCCGCGGACTCTGCACCGCACTCTCGGAGACACAGCCACAGTAACCGTACAACTCCACTTAGCAGCAGGCTGGTACACCTACGGGCTCACTCCCCACACCAACGCTGAAGGCATTGGACCGGAGCCGCTTCAGCTGAGCCTCTCCCCCGACTGGCTCTGGCAATTGGCCGGGCCGATCCGCTCCCCGAAGCCCCGCCGTAAGCACGACGAGGGGTTCCAGATGGAGGTGGAGTACTACACCGGCAGCGTTACCTTTCAGCTTCCTGCTCGCATCCTTGTGGCCAAGCCCGGCCAGTACCAGGGTTCTGTCACTGTGGTTTACCAAATCTGTGACTCCGTCCGCTGTCTACCGCCGGAGGAGGTTGAGCTCCCCGTCCAGCTCATTGTGGAGCAACCTGGTGAGCATGCCGCCTCTATGCCATCTCCCGCTCCCGCATCGGAGCCGAAGGCCTTAGCGCCAACAGCAGTATCGCCCCCTGCCGCACAGGAGGTGGCCGCTCAGAGCCAGACAGCACAGCAATCCCCGAACTCCATGTGGTTCCTGCTCGGTATTGCTGCCGGCGCTGGAGCCTTCGCCCTATTGACCCCGTGCGTGTTCCCCATGATTCCCATCACCGTCTCCTTCTTCACCAAGCGTGCCGAACGCAATCGGCGCCGGATCCTGCGCGACGCCCTCCTCTATGCACTCGGCATCATGACGACCTTCGTTGGCTTAGGGTTTCTGCTCTCGCTACTGTTCGGGGCCACGGGTATTCAGGAGTTCGCAACAAACCCATGGGTCAACCTCTTCATTGCGGGTCTCTTCGTGGCTTTCGCTCTGAATCTGTTCGGAGCCTATGAGTTCATGCTGCCAGCGCCGTTGCTCACCCGCCTCAACCGGACTTCCGAGCAGCAAGGGGTGATCGGCGTGCTCTTGATGGGTTTGACCTTTTCGCTGACGTCGTTTACTTGCACCGTTCCCTTTGTCGGTACAGCTCTCGTGGCGATTGCTCGGGGCGAGTGGTTCTACCCGCTCATCGGGATGGGGGTCTTTGCCGCCGTCTTTGCTGCCCCCTTCTTTCTCTTGGCCCTCTTCCCTGCAGCGCTCACAGCTCTGCCCCGGGCAGGGGCCTGGATGAATCAGCTCAAAGTCGTCATGGGGTTGCTGGAGTTGGCCGCAGCCGTCAAGTTCCTCAGCAATGCCGATCTGATCTGGGGATGGGGGATACTCTCCCGGGAGCTCTTCTTGGCTAGCTGGGTTATCTGCGGCGTGCTCATTACGCTCTATCTGTTGGGCTTTTTCCGTCTGCCGCACGACACGCCGCCGGAATCCGTTGGGCCAGTTCGTCTCCTCATAGCAACAGCCTTTGGGACGATCACTCTATGGCTGGCCACAGGACTATGGGATAAGCCACTGGGCGAGCTGGACGCCTTCCTACCCCCACGGGACTATCACGAGCTGATGGCCGCAGAGCGAGGGAGGCCCTCGGGGCAGACTACTGTGGAGCAACTGCACTGGTACGATCAGCTTGCCCCTGCTGTGGCCGAAGCTCAGCGCCGACAGCGTCCGCTCTTTATCGACTTTACGGGCTTCACCTGCACCAACTGTCGCTGGATGGAGGCCAATATCTTCTCCCAGCCCCAGGTCCGAGAACTGCTCGAACAGATGGTACGCGTCCGCCTCTTTACAGACCGACGGACGGAACCGTATCTGTCCAACAAGCGCTTCCAGCAGGAGCGCTTCGGGACGGTTGAGCTCCCCTTCTACGCCATCCTGCGGCCTGATACGACCGTGCTCGCTACAGCTGGTTTCACCCGCAGTGCTGATGACTTCGCTCGCTTTCTGCGCAAGGCACTCACAGAGTATGTCACGGCTTCGACTCGCTAGAGGCGATGCTACAGCAGAAGAGCCCTACCACACGCACGCTGACACGCTTCCGTACCGAGCTCCAGGACTTCATGCGTACGATTCGCTCGCTCCGTTCCGCTACGGCTTTGTTCGGCTGGGATCAAGAGACCCACATGCCCGCCGGGGCTGCCGAACGTCGTGCCCAGCAGATTGCCGCTCTCGAAGAGCTCATCCATCGAGAGTTCACAAGCCCCCGTGCCCGACATCTGGCCGAACGTGCCCACCACCTTCTGCCTTCCTTGCCGGAGCAGGACCAGCGCATGGTCCGTCTCTTCCTCCGGGAACATCACCGTATCGCATCGCTGCCTCGACGTCTTGCCCGAGAGCTTGCCTATACCCAAGCCATTGCCGTAGAAAGCTGGCGCCATGCCCGTCGCCGGAATACCTTTGAGCTCTTTGCTCCTCAGCTTGAAAAGCTCCTCCAGCTAAAGCGCGAACAAGCTGACTGCTATGGCTATGCGGAACATCCCTACGAGGCGCTGCTCAAGCTCTACGAACCCGACATATCCCTTGCGCAGGTGCGCCCACTGCTGACTTCCCTAGCACAGCAGATGCAGGCTCTGCTCGACTGGGCCCGCCGTCAGCCCGCTCCTTCCACCCCAACCTTCCAGCATCCGGTTCCTTGCGCCGCCCAATTCATCTTGGGACGCCACCTCTGCACTGCTATTGGCCTCGACCTCCAGCGCGGACGTATCGATTACTCAACCCATCCCTTCTGCACGGCGCTGGCACCGGAAGATGTGCGCATCACGACACGCTGTCGTGAATCTGACCCGCTGATGTGCATCTATAGCCTCCTGCACGAACTTGGCCATGCCCTCTATGAGCAGCATCTGCCAGCTATGCTAGCCGAGACCTTTGCGGGCGAGGGAGCCTCAACGGCTTTCCATGAGGCCCAGGCGCTCTTCTGGGAAGACATTATCGGACGCAGCTTCGCCTTCTGCCGCTGGGCAGCCCCGCTGTGGCGCCAGTACTTCGATAGCTCGCTGGGCACCCCCTGGCACCAGCTGACTCCAGAGGAGCTCTTCGCGGCCGTCAATCGCGTCCAACCCTCACTCATCCGCACCGAAGCCGATGAGGTTACCTACCACCTCCACATCTTCCTGCGCCTGGAATTAGAATTGGACCTCCTGGCGGGCTCGCTCCCGGTACGAGAGCTCCCTGAGGCCTGGAATGCCGGGATGGAACACCTCCTCGGGCTGCGTCCCCCAGATGATGCCTCAGGTTGCCTCCAGGATATCCACTGGGCACTGGGTGACTTCGGGTACTTCCCCAGCTACACCCTTGGAAAGCTCTATGCAGCAATGCTGTGGAAACAGTTGCAGCAGGAGCTCCCCGATGTGGAAGAGGCCATCGCTGCTGGGAATTTCGCCCCCATTCTCCAGTGGCTCAGTACTCGGCTTTACGCCGTTGGAGCTCTCGAAACCCCCTCGGAAATCCTCCAGCGAGTAGCCGGGCGCACCCTTACGGCGGAAGATTTCGTTGAGTATCTCACGGCCAAACTCGAGCACCTCTATGGCGAGCCCTACAAGCGGTAGTATTCTGGACGGCGATCGGCGAAGAGATCATCCAGCGGATCGAAGGCTTTCGTCCGAGTCTGCTCAGGTTCGATTTCGGCCAGCAGCACAGTAGTTTCCTCCGCATTCGCTCGACAGAGGGGATGCCCCGTGTAGGCATATACGGCCGATTTGCCGCGGAAGATAAGCCGCTCTCCTCCCCGTTCTTCCACGCCAGTCCGGTTCGCAACGGCAAGGTAGACCTTGTTTTCGAGTGCACGCACCGGCATAACCATTTCCCAGGCCTCCGTGACCAAATTCGACGGGCAGGCAATCAGTTCTGCACCCTGGAGAGCGAGTGTCCGCGCTGCTTCGGGAAAGCGCCAATCGTAGCAGATCATCACGCCGAGTCGAACATCGAGGGCAGGTATGTACACGACGGGGAAGCCAGTGTCGCCAGGGTCGAAGCAGAGCTTCTCCTTGTAGAAGAGGTGCGTCTTGCGGTAGACAATGCAGTGTTCCTCGCCCGGCAACAGGACCGCTGCTGCATTGTAGAGCCGCCGATCAGCCTGCTCTGCAAAGCCAACAACGAGCACCTGCTGGCGCCACTGCGCCTCGCGGCGTAGGCGTTCAAGCGTGGGACCATCGACAGGCTCTGCCACAGCAGCAACTTCCTGACGGGACTGGAAGAAGTAGCCTGTCGTGGCCAATTCTGGGAAAATGACAATGTGTGCTGCTCGAGCAGCATCAAGCAACGCTAGCATCGTAGCCAGATTGCGGGCCGGATCGCCGAACGCCGGAGCAAATTGGACGACAGCAACGCGGAGCATCACCCTTGGTAGCTCGTCAACCCGGCACAAATATAGCCGAAGCAAGCACGGCAGAGAGGCGTATTTTTGCGCCTATCACGACACCGGCCCTTCTCCATGGCCGTTCGCATGGCTATTGTCGGGGCAACAGGTCTGGTGGGGCAGACGCTCCTGCACGTGCTACAGGAACGCCGCTTCCCCGTGCGGGAGCTTCGCCTATTTGCCTCGGCACGTTCCTCAGGGCAGTACCTGTACTTCGAAGGGGAGAGGCTCCCCGTGGAGCCATTCACGCCGGAGCGCTTCCACGGGCTGGAGCTCTCTCTCTGGAGTGCTGGAGCCGCTCTCAGTCGGGAATATGCCTGGCACATTGCCCAACGTGGGTGCCTGGTGGTTGACAATAGCAGCGCATGGCGTCACCATCCAGATGTCCCCCTTGTGGTTCCGGAGGTCAATGCTGACGCCCTCCATGCACATCGTGGTATCATTGCCAACCCCAACTGTGCCACAATCCAGCTGGTCATGCTGCTGGCTCCCGTGGCTCGCCGCTGGGGGCTGCGGCGCGTCGTGGTGGCAACCTATCAATCCATCAGCGGTGCCGGATGGAAAGGGATCCGCCAACTGTATGCTGAGTTGGCTCAGACCTCACCCGAAGACATCGTTGCACCAGGGGGCATCGCTTACACGACAGCCTTCCATCGGCTGGACGCTGAAGGATGGAGCGAGGAGGAGCGGAAGATCATCGCTGAGACTCGACGCATCTTAGAACTGCCCACACTTCCGATTACGGCCACCTGTGTGCGTCTCCCAACCTTGGGCGGGCATGCTGCAGCTGTATGGGTTGAAACATACCAGCCCGTTGCTCTCCCCGAACTCCGTACACTCCTCAGCCGTCAGCCTGGTCTGATCGTGCTCGATGAGCCGAAAGCCCAGCTCTACCCCCACCCGAGAATGGTAGCCGGACGTGACGAGGTCTTCGTTGGGCGCCTCCGTCCCGACGATTCGGTCCCCGCTGGCTTTTCGTGCTGGATTGTCGCCGACAACCTGCGGAAAGGTGCAGCAACGAACGCTGTGCAAATTGCAGAAGCACTCGTTACCTCTGTTCCGCGTTCCACAGCCGAGCCCCTCCGTTGAGCATGCTGCTGGCCCTCCTTGCCCTCTGTGCTGCGCTTACACTCTGGGGCCAACCCCGGATCGTTGTCGATCCGCAGAGGCCTGAGCTCGATACGGTAGAGTTCGGCGTCACGCTCCTGGGACGACCCCTCGTACGTCCGATCTACCTCATCAACGACAGCCCCGACACACTGATCATCCCTGCCCCCCTAAAGCCCTACTTCTCCATCGAGCGTACTCGGGAACAGAGCAGCGACGCCTACGATTTTCTGGAGTTCACCGCTGCAGGGGAAGCCTTCCCCCTCCTTGTGCTGCCACGCCAGAGCCGCATCCTGTGGCTCACCTTCACGGCCGAGCCAAATTTTTACCCCTTAGGGCTGAAAGTGGCAGCCCTGCATCTGAATCTCCGCCCGGTACGCGATACGAGCTCCATTGTGGCCGACCGAAGCCTGGTACTCCGTGGCTTTAAGGCAGAACTCCGCCTGACGCCTTCCCCGGCCACACTCTCTGCCGACAGCGTCTTCCTGGGAATGTCTAGAACACTCCAGGGCTTGCTCAGCGTTGAGCTCTTCCCCCCCACCCCAGAGGGGGTTGACACTGTCATAGCACTGCGCCTTGCGGTGCGCTATCGCAGTATCCCTCCTGCCGACAGCGAGCTCCTCCTCGAGGGACTTCCCGGAGGAGTGCCAGCTCGCACTGCACAAATTCCCTTTCTGCTCCACTACCGGCCTGCAGACCCGGGTCCGGATACGCTTGAGCTCCGCTTCTTCTACCGCCGATACCCGAGGGCACCGGAAGAGGAAAGCCGCACAGTGCTCGTCACAGGTTTTGGCGTCATACACCGATGGCGGTGGAGCGTAGAGGAGGCTTCGCCGGGAGTTTCTGTCTCGGGGGATACCATTGATTTCGGGCGCGTGCGCCTGGGCAATAGTGCACGCATCCGGCTGCGTCTGCGCCACGAAGGCAATTACCGCTTCCATGCGGCAGACACTCTCATACCGTTGACCCCGGAGGCTTCCACCACCGTTGCTATTTCTCCTTCCCCTTTCCCCCCAACTGGGCTGGCTCCCATGGAGGAGCTGACGCTCGAGCTGAACTTTTCCCCGCATACGGCGGGATTGGCTGAGCTGATCTACCTCCTGCGCAGCGATCTGCCCTCTCGCCTGGCTGCGGTACCACTGGAGGCACAACGATGGTATGTGGTCCTGCGCGGTACCGGGATCGGACCGCGTCTGCACCTATCCCCCCCAGCCCTCGAGATCCGCTTCCCATGGGCAAAGACATGCCCACGGTCGGCCGACTACACCGTTCGGCTCCGCAACATCGGGACGGATCTCCTCCAGATCGATAGCCTCTGGCTTGCTGCGGCAGCAGCCCTGTCCCTGCCACAACTTGTGCTCCCTCTGCTCCTGCCACCGGGCAGCGAGCACATCCAAATCCTGCGAGTAGAGCCACCGGCGGCAGGAGAATTCCCTGACACCCTCTTCGTACGGACCAATGTCCCCGGGACTTCCGTAGAAGCACTCCCGCTACGGGTACTCTCGCTCGAGCCAACCACTGTATCGCTTAGCCTACCGAGCTCGGTGCGCGCTAAGCCGGGCAGGCTGGTTTGGGTTCCGATTCACGTAGACACCATCCCCGAGGGCGTGCGCCGATGCCGTCTCGTGCTCAGCTACGATCCCACCCTCCTACGGTGGGAGAGCTTCCGCTCGGAGGCTACAGCTTTGGAAGGGGCGCGCATTGAGGCTCGAGAGGATCCCCCCGGTGTGCTCATCCTCCAGGCCGAACAACCCCATGGCCAGCTGCGCGCCCGCCCGACATTGCTCGAAGTCGGTTTCCGGGTCTTCTTGGGTAGACGCCTGAGCACCGAACTTGCTCCCCAGCAAGTGCAGCTAGGCGACACCCTCTGCCCTGACTTCTGGCCCGTGCAGAGTCAGAGTGGACACCTCAGGCTGGATTCTGTCTGCGGGTTAGAAACGAAGCTCCTGCCCGAGGGCCTACTGCGGTTAGAACCTCTGCCGAGCTCAACTGTGACGGAGCTCGCCCTGCTCTACGAACTTCCCGTGGATGGCATCGCAGAACTGGCGCTATTCAACGCCGCTGGGATGCTCGTCCGGATCCTGTGGCACGGGTGGGAGCCGGCGGGAACTTCGCTCCGCCACTTTTCGCTCCCCTCTCTTCCTCCGGGGCTCTACTTCTGCCGTCTACGTCTGGGGGAATTGACCGTGCTGCGTCCTCTGCTCCTGTGGCAATGAGGGTAGCACGAGCGCTTGCGTGCATATTGCCCCTGACAGCCCTGGCGCAGGGATTCCCGTGGGAGCTCTCACCGCGGCTCCCCGTTGCCGCGCCCACCCTGTTTCTCGGTGTTGGAGGTCAGACGCTTGCCATCCCGAGCGTGGCTACTGTGGAAGCTGTGGAAGGTGAGTGGACGTGCGCTACCTATCGCCGAGGGAGGGGTTTTGGAGCCTGCATCAGCGCCTACGCCGAATGGTGGTACGCTCCCGAGCATGCCCTCCGGGGCAATCTCGGAGTTGAGTACGCCTCTCTATATCTGACAGCACCGAGCGAGCCTCTACCGCTGCGCAACGGCACAATGCTTCAGACGGAGTTCCAGCTCCGTTCGCTGCTGTGGCTCCTCCGGGGCGAGCTCACCTGGAAAGCTCGCCTGTGGCGGTGGCTCTGGTGTGGTATCGGTGGTTGGGGCGCCGTGCAATGGCAACTGCAGCAAGAGCAGTGGGAAGTTGTGCTCCAGCCTGCAGATTACTTCTTTCGCACTGTCCCCCCCTCACGCCAACGGCGCATTGACCAAGCTCGCTCTGTACGCATACGACCTTATGGCATCGGCATTCGCGCTCGACTCGGTTACGATTTAGCGCTTGCTCGACAGAGGCCTCTCTACGCTGCACCTGCCTTGGTGGTGGGAAGCTCTCTCATTAGCCTTGCTCGTAGCGCTGCCTGGCAGCGCTGGGAAGTAGGACTGGAACTAACTCTGTCGGTGGGGCTGCTCGAACACTAAAGCGCTGCATCCCTGCGTCTCCTAGAGCCGCAGAGGTCAGTTCGTCCATCGGAGGTCAGCAATGGTGATACGCAGTTGTAGTGGCCTGTTGCTGCTGGCCCTCACTGTCTGGGCACAGCCTCGGCTGGAGATTGTCGGAGGTACTACGTATGACTGGGGCAAGGTCGGCCCGAAAGATGATCCGCTGAAAGCGCGCATCACGCTCAAGAATGCAGGAACGGAGCTCCTCAAGATCGAGCGTGTCCAACCGGGCTGCGGCTGTACGACAGCCCCGTTGGATAAAACAGAGCTCTCACCGGGGGAGACAGCAACGATGGACGTTACACTCCGCCTCGGTGGAGCAACCGGCGTTGTGACAAAAGATGTCAAGATCTATTCCAACGACCCAAGCTCTCCGACCACGCTATGGCTAAAAGCTGAGGTTGTGCGCCCTCTGGCCTTTATCCCAGCTCAGTACTTTGTCTTCGTCGACATGCGGGTGGGACAGGAGGCAAAAGCAACGCTGACGCTCAAGAACATGTCGCAGCAGGAGGTGCGGCTCTACGATATTGAGACCACACCTGGCCTGACGCTGAACCTCAAAAACAACACTATCCTCAAGCCAGGGCAACAAGTCGAGCTTGTTGCCCGTGTAGTGCCGCAGCAGAAGGGCTACTACAGCGCCATGGTACGCATGAAGACCTCTCACCCGGAGTACCCGACACTGGAGATCCCAGTGTACGGGAATGTGCTTGAGGCCAGCTCGCCGGTCTTCGTCCCACGGTAGAGGGACCGGGCGAGCAGCGCGCTAGGCGCGCGCAGGCGGGGTTGCCAGAGAGTGCAACACCCGCCTCATTTTTTGTGAGGGAGTGGTGGATGCGTTACCTCTTCCGTATCGGACTGGGCCTCTTGAGCGTCCTAGCCCTTCAGGCACAGCCTCCGTCCCCACAGGAGGGCAAGAGGTATCTCCTCCGCCTGGTCAATGGGGACCTTCTGGAGGGGGTCTTTGTCGGAGAGGCTCTGGTACAGGACTCTCTCCCGGCATGGCGGTTTCGGACCCTCATTGGCACAGCAACCATTGCACGCCGAGAGATTGCCGAGCTCGTCGAGCAGGATTACCGCCACTTGCACCGGATCTTCCTCCAACCGACGGCCGAACCGATTGGTCCGAATGCATTCCTCGGGTTAGCGGGGCTTTTTGCCCTCTACGCTGGGATCGGCTTTCAGGATTGGCTCTCCCTTGTAGGAGCTCGGACACTACTGCCGAACATCCCAGCTGACCAGCAGCTCTGGGCGCTCAACACAAAGTTCACGCTGCTGCGCAGCGCCAATGTGCTCATGCCAGGCCGGGTTAGCCTGGCGCTTGGGGCCCAGCTTAGCGCCCTCAACACAGTAAACCAGTTGCTTCACCTCTACGGTGTAGCGAGCTTCACCGGCGAGCGTTCCCACCTCAGTGTCCTGCTCATGGCCAAGGCCGCCGGCCCGGACATGCTGACCGTCCGCGCCGGCTCGTGGGGCTCGGTCACCTTCGGCTATGCTACGGGAGCACTCGGTCTGGGGATAGGTCTGGATGTACGCTTGCTGAGCCGACGAGATCTTCACCTACTGGCAGAGCTGTGGAATAGCGACATCCGAAGTCCGTCACGTACAGGTCTGCTGCTCGGTATACGGTTAGCCAACACCTTCGTTGCGCTCGATTTCGGTATTTTTTGGTTCGGCTACCCGTACGCCATCCCGGCTGCCAACGCTGTCTGCACCCCCTTCTAGTATGGCTCAGCAGCGCAAGACGATGGGTGCCTTGCAATCCCTGCCGTGCCGCTCCGAGCAACCCTGTGGCTCAGCCGGCACTTCAGCCGCTCCTGCTGCAGAGCCTCCCCGAGCTGGTATCCGTCCATTCCTGGCCGTTCTCGGGAAAGAGCTCCGGGGGGAATACCGCCAACGAGTCGGGCTAGCAATTGTCCTACTCTCTGTCGTTGCAGTAGGCTTCATCCTCGGATTGGCTCTCCAAGGGGTGCAGCTCTCTGAGGAGCTCTCTGCGGCATTGTTGTGGCTGCTGTTCTTCTTTAGCCTGAACCCTGCCTTGGGTCGGAGCTTCGTGGCCGAAAAGGATCGTGGGACAAGTGCGCTGCTCCACACCCTTGCCCCACCAGGGGCAATCTATTGGGGCAAGGTAGCGATGAACATCATCAGTGGAAGCATGACGGCCGCTCTCGGATATGCTGTGCTCGGCACCTTCCTGTGGCTACCCGCTCCGCGCAATCCTCTCGGCTTCGCTGCTGTTCTGATAGCTAGTGTGAGCGGGTTTGCAGCAGCGTTGACGTTGCTGTCAGCCCTGGTTGCCGCTGCGCGCCACCGCGGGCTCCTGCTTCCCCTCATAGGGTTCCCCTTGCTCATACCCGTCTTTGTTGTGGGAATTCCTGCAACTTTACGAGCGCTCAGCCACTCTGGATGGGAGGACTTACTGCCCCTCCTCCAGCTCATGTTTGCCTATGGCGGAGTCCTATCAGTTCTTGGCTTTTGGCTCTTCGACTGGGTCTGGCGCGAGTAGCATCGAGCAGCAGTACTTGGGCCACCGCAGCGGAAGCCGCTACATAGCCCGCCGGTATTGTCCCCCGACCTCGTAGAGTGCGTGCGTGAGCTGTCCCAAGGAGCAGACTTTGACAGCCTCCATAAGCTCTGCGAAGACATTCTCACCGCGGGCAGCAGCGCGTTTGACTCGTTCCAATGCTACCGGTGCCCGTTCAGCGTTGCGGTGCCAGAAGGCACGGAGGTTGGCAATCTGTTGCTCCTTCTCCTCCGGGGTGGAGCGCACCACACGCTCGGGCACAATCGTTGGCGAACCATGCTTGTCCAGGAATGTGTTAACCCCAATGATCGGGAGCTCGCCAGAGTGCTTCAGCTGCTCGTAGTAGAGGGACTCCTCCTGGATTTTTGCGCGCTGGTACATGAGTTCCATCGCTCCCAGGACGCCCCCGCGTTCGTTGAGGCGCCGGAACTCCTCCAGGACTGCCTGCTCGACCATGTCGGTGAGTTGCTCCAGGAAGAAGGAGCCTTGCCACGGATTTTCGTTCTTGGTGAGGCCCAATTCCTTGGTGATGATAAGCTGGATGGCCACAGCACGGCGGACAGACTCCTCTGTGGGTGTCGTAATAGCCTCGTCGTAGGCATTCGTGTGGAGGGAGTTGCAGTTGTCAGCAAGAGCGTATAGCGCCTGCAACGTTGTCCGGATATCGTTGAAGGCAATCTCCTGGGCATGGAGTGAACGGCCAGAGGTCTGGATATGGTACTTGAGCATCTGCGAACGTGCGTTCCCGCCGTACTTGAAGCGGATAACCTTGGCCCAGATCCGGCGTGCCACCCGCCCGATCACTGTGTATTCTGGATCCATCCCGTTGCTGAAGAAGAAGGAGAGGTTGGGGGCAAAGTCATCGATGTGCATGCCCCGGCTCAGGAAGTACTCCACGTAGGTGAAGGCGTTGGCCAGAGTGAAGGCAAGCTGTGTAATGGGATTCGCACCAGCTTCAGCGATGTGGTAGCCCGAGATGGACACCGAGTAGAAATTGCGCACGCGGTGCTGGACGAAATACTCCTGCACGTCCCCCATCAGACGTAGGGCAAACTCGGTCGAGAAGATGCAGGTATTCTGAGCCTGGTCCTCCTTGAGAATGTCTGCCTGTACGGTACCCCGGACAACATGCAGCGTCTCGGCTTTGATGTTTTCGTATACCTCCGGCGGGAGTACCTCATCGCCGCTGACCCCGAGCAGGAGCAGACCGAGCCCGTTATGCCCCTCGGGGAGCTCGCCGCGATAAGTCGGGCGGGGCAGCCCTCGTTCGGCATAGAGCTTCTCGATACGACGTTCAACCTCCTCGCGCAAGCCTGCTTGGAGGATATACTTTTCGCACTGCTGGTCGATGGCCGCATTGAAGAACATCGCCAGTATAATGGGAGCCGGGCCATTGATAGTCATGGACACCGACGTCGTGGGAGCGCAGAGATCGAAGCCGGAGTAGAGTTTTTTGGCATCATCGATGGAGGCTACGCTGACACCGGAGTTGCCAATCTTGCCGTAGATATCGGGCCGGTAGTCCGGGTCCTCTCCGTAGAGCGTTACGGAATCGAAGGCCGTGCTCAGCCGCGCCGCAGGCATACCGAAGCTGAGGTAGTGGAAGCGGCGGTTTGTGCGTTCGGGGGTTCCTTCGCCGGCGAACATTCGCGTTGGGTCTTCCGTCTGCCGCTTGAAGGGATAGACTCCGGCTGTGTAGGGAAATTCCCCCGGCACGTTCTCCTGTAGCACCCACCGGAGGATATCGCCCCAATCGCGATAGCGTGGCAGCGCAACTTTGGGAATTTGCAGATGGCTGAGTGTCTCGACGTAGTTCGACACTCGAATGTGGCGTCCACGGACTGTATAGGAGAACTCAGGCTGCCGGTAGCGTTGCAGCTTTTCCTGCCACGTCTGGAGGATCTGGCGGCAGTGGGGGTCGAGTTTCTCCCAGAGCCGAGCGACTTCCTGCCGCAGCGCTTCCACATCGTGCCCCTGTTGTTGGGCATACTCGAGGGCTCCCTGTAGCTGGTAGAGCTGAGAGGCTATCGCTGCTTGCTCTTCGACGAATCGGTTGTACTGCTCCACCGTCTCGATGATTTCCCCGAGATACCCTCGGCGGTGAGGGGGGATGATTTCGATCTTACGCGTAAGCTCGTAGCGCACATCCACTTGCGGCCGCCAGTCAAGCCCCATTTTGTCGGCCAGCGTGCGTATCAGCAGCCTATAGAGGGTGTTGACACCGGGATCATTGAACTGCGAGGCAATCGTTCCGACAACCGGCATTTCCTCGAGAGGCTTCTCCCAGAGCCGATGGCTCCGCTGGTACTGCTTACGGACCTCCCGGAGAGCATCCTGTGCCCCGAAGCGATCGAACTTGTTGATGGCGATCAGGTCGGCATAATCGATCATGTCGATTTTCTCCAGCTGGCTCGGGGCACCGTAATCCGGGGTCATGACGTAGAGCGTGACATCGGCAACATCCACTACGCTTGTGTCGCTCTGGCCAATGCCAGCCGTTTCGACGACAATCAAATCGTAGCCAGCCGCTTTCACGATGGCGATGGCGTCGCGGACATGACGGTTGAGAGCCACATGGGCCTCTCGCGTGGCGAAGGAGCGCATATACACGTGTGGATGGCTGGCCATATTGATGCGAATGCGATCCCCCAACAGTGCTCCACCGGTTCGGCGTTTAGATGGGTCCACCGACAGGAGCGCAACGCGCTTGGTAGGGAAATCGGCCACGAAACGCCGCACGAGCTCATCGACGAGTGAGGACTTTCCTGAACCTCCCGTCCCGGTGATCCCCAGAACAGGAATAGGCCGAGCAGGGATGTGAGAGCGCACTGCTTCCATAAAGGCAGGCGCTTGCTCGGGGTATTCCTCCACGAGCGTAATGGCCTGGGCTATAGCGAGCGGATCCCCCTGCAGGAGGAAGTGCAGCATATCCCCATTGTAGGTCAGCGGGGGAAGGAAGTCGCACCGCTGCAGCACGTCGTTGATCATACCTTGTAACCCCATTGCCCGTCCATCGTCGGGGTGGTAGATGCGGGCAATACCGTAGCGCTGGAGCTCTTGAATTTCCGACGGCAGAATCGTGCCTCCCCCTCCGCCAAAGATCTTGATGTGCCCGGCCCCCCGCTCGTGCAGCAGGTCGTATAGGTAGGTGAAGAATTCCATGTGACCGCCCTGGTAGCTGGTCACAGCAACCCCTTGGGCGTATTCTTCGATGGCAGCTTTCACAATTTCCTCGACAGAGCGGTTATGGCCGAGGTGGATAACTTCTGCGCCCGTAGCTTGCATGATGCGGCGCATGATGTTAATGGCAGCATCATGGCCATCAAAGAGCGAGGCGGCCGTTACGATGCGAATACGGTGCTTGGGCTTGTATGGAGCAACAGCAACCTTCATGGTTCCTCACGTGGCTGATGTCGGCTCTGCAGCAGACGAATACAGCCTCCAAATGTGGCACTCGGGCGCAGTGGTACCCTATCGGGCTCGGAGAGCCAGATGGGGCAGAGCGTGTAAATTTGCACTTGGCGGGCAGATAGCTCAGGTGGTTCAGAGCGCTTGCCTTACAAGCAAGAGGTCGGGAGTTCGACTCTCCCTCTGCCCACGCAGGAGTGGCGGAACTGGCAGACGCGCCGGACTCAAAATCCGGTGGGGCTGAAAACCCCGTGTGGGTTCGACTCCCACCTCCTGCACGAAAGCGACCGTAGAGGGTCGCTTTCGTGTGCAAGTCTTATAGCTCCACAATGGCCCGAGAGCAGCCGCAGCGTGCAGCCGGGGGGCACACCGTCGAAGCAATTCTGGCCGCAACGGTGCTGATAAGCTTCTTCGACACTTTCGCTCTCTTGCCAGTTCTGCCGGTCTACGCTCGCTTCCTCGGCGGGGAGGCATGGCATATCGGTGTGGCCGTTGGCATTTACTCTTTGGCGGGCTTACTCATGCAAGTTGTGGGGGGCTATTCAGCCGATGCTTTTGGGCGGAAAGGTCCCCTTGTGCTGAGCCTGTTCGGGGCAGCGGCTGCGTTGGGGCTCTATGGGATAGCCCCCTCTGTGGAGTGGCTCATTCTACTGCGTGCCTTCCACGGCGCGACGGGGGCCTTCTTTCTCCCGGCGCTCTTTGCCCTAGTAGGAGAACAGGCTGGGGAGCGTCGCGCGGAAGCGCTCGGGCGTACTGGAGCTACTATTGGCCTTGCGGCCATCGTAGCACCACCGGCCGGTGGATTCGTCTCCCGGCAGTGGGGGGCTCCTTGGCTCTTTTTCGGTATTGCCTTTGTGATGGCCATAATGGCGGTCTTGGTCTGGCGCTATGTGCCGGAGACGCTCCAAAAGCTGGCTGAACCTTCCCTCCGGAGGCTCCCGGAGGTGGTGCGCGTTGGACCTCTCAGAGCCGCTTACGTTCTGACGGCTGCCTTTACCTTCTGCATGGGGACCCTGGCGTATGGGTTCCCACTGCTCGTCGTCGAGCGGGGCTATACTACAGCAACGGCAGGAGTATTGCTGGGGTGGATGGCTCTGATAGCCGTACCGGTGATGGCCTTCTACCGCTTAGGGCATCCTCTGGGGCGGGCCCTGCTCGGATTAGGGGTAATGGCTGGGTGCATGGGAGCGCTGTGGTGGATTCGTGAACTCTGGCTCCTAGCAGCCGCTATGGGTGTCTATGGAATCGGCTTTGGACTCCTCTTTCCAGCGCTCCACCTTGTGGTCTTCGAACATGCTCCAGTAGGTCTGCGGGGTTCGGCTTTCGCTCTGCTCTACCTCTGCTACTCTGGCGGCCTGATTGCAGGCTCCCTGACTTCCGGTGCGATAGCCGGAAGCGTACCCCCGGGCCTGATAGCTGCAGCATTAGCCGGAACAGCTGTTTGTGCAGTTAGCCTATGGTCCCTCCGTGAACGGATATTCCGATGGGCACCGCTGGAGCGATAAATCCCCGTGAGCTGCTCGCCGCTGCGATCGAGGCTGCAACGGAAGCCGGGGCACTGCTCCGCACCGGATGCGGCCACGCCACGGTTGTGGAACGTAAAGAAGGGCACCACAACCTTGTGACCGACTACGACCGTCAAGCCGAAGAGCTTATCCTGAATCGGCTTCGGCAGCATTTCCCGGGCTCGCACATTTGGGCAGAGGAGAGCGGGCGCTCTAGCACAGAAGCGGCTGATGCCCTCTGGTGGCTCGTCGATCCGCTGGATGGAACGGTCAACTTCGCTCACGGCCTCCCGGTCTTCTGCACGAGTATTGCAGCTGTGTATCGCGGGGACCTCCTCTGCGGCGTCATTTACCAGCCCATGGTAGGGGAACTCTTCACCGCTGTCCGGGGCGAGGGGGCATGGCTCAATGGCCATCGCCTTCGGGTCTCGAACACGGAATCTCTGCAGGAGGCCATGCTGGTGACAGGCTTTCCGTACAACGTAGCCGAAAACCCTGGCAACTGCATTGATCACTTCGTGCGCTTCTTGCGGCTCGGCATACCGATTCGTCGTCTCGGATCAGCAGCGCTGGATTTGGCCTACGTTGCTGCTGGCCGGTTCGATGGGTTCTGGGAAATTGCCCTCAATCCATGGGATGTGGCTGCCGGGATCCTGATGGTCCAGGAAGCGGGGGGCCAAGTGACGCACTATGACGGCTCTCCCTATCGTTTGCACCCGCGTGCTTCGATTGTAGCCAGTAACGGGAAACTCCATGCGCAGATGCTGGCTGTCCTACAGGGGTGAGTATGCAGCTTCGAGTCACTTACAGCTCCGGCGCAGGTAACACCTTTACCATCGTGCGGGAGGGTCGGCGTCGCCTCCCGGCAGCAGTGTGGCAGCGTCTAGCTCCACAGCTGTGCCGGTGGACCGATGGACTTCTGGTCCTCGAGCCTGCCAATCCGGATGGGACTGTGCCAGTGCTCTTCTTCAATCCGGATGGCTCGACGGGGATGTTTTGCGGCAATGGGGCACGCTGTGCGGCAGCCTTCCTCATGGGTGAGCAGCCTCGTCCGATAACCCTCCTCCTTGCGGGCGTGGTGGTCGGAGCGATGCCGGGGGTATTGGGAATTCGGCTGCAATTACCTGCGCCGAAGGAACCGCCGAGCGAGCGCGAAGTCGAGCTGCCCAATGGCCGTCTGCGGCTCTGGGTTGCCGATGTGGGGGCACCGCACGCCCTTGTCCCCTTGCACGAGCTCAGCACGCTCGGGATACGGGGGACACTCGACCAAGTGCCCGTTGACCAGCTCGGCCGGCAGCTGCGTAAGCACCCAGCTTTCGCTCCCGGAGGGGTTAACGTAAGCTTCTACACCGTCGATCAGAGCGGACAGCTCCAGCTCCGAACCTACGAGCGTGGTGTGGAGCGGGAGACCGGTTCCTGCGGGACAGCAGCGTTGGCCGTCGCGCTGACGGCGTGGCTCCGCCAGGAGGTCCGACCCCCGGTTACGGTCGTACCTTTGAGCCGAAGCCCCCTCCTGGTGGATTGGGACGGCGAAAGCCCGGAACAGCTGCGCGCTCTCTACCTTGAGGGCGCAGCAGAGGTTTTGGGCACTGACACAGTCGAGGTCTCTCTGGAGGAAGAAGAGTGAGCCGAGAAGAACAGCTCCTCCAGCGGGCGCTCGAGCTCTCTGCCTTGCTCGAGCAGCATCGGCGATGGCTCCATCGCCATCCGGAGCTCTCTTTCCGCGAGTACCAGACATCGGCCTACATTCGGCAATGTCTGAGCCAGCTTGCTATCCCACACCGTACCGTTGCCGGCACAGGGGTTGTAGGAACCCTGGGGCATGGGGAGCCCTGCGTCGTGCTCCGCGCCGATATTGACGCATTGCCGATTACCGAGCAAACGGGGCTTCCCTTTGCTTCCGAACATCCCGGCTGCATGCACGCCTGCGGTCACGACATGCACACGGCGATGCTCCTCGGAGCCACCCTACTGCTGCACGAACACGCCGCAGCTCTGCCCGGTACCGTGCTCCTGCTCTTCCAACCTGGCGAAGAGCAACTCCCCGGGGGCGCCTCGCTCGTTTTGGCCTCAGATGTACTCGAGCACCCACGCCCCAGCGCCGTCTTCGGCCAACATGTCTTTCCAAACCTCCCGGTCGGAGCCATTGCTCTTGCGGCAGGGCCTATCTTTGCAGCAACTGACGAGCTCTCCTGGCACTTCCGCGCCGCAGGCGGGCACGCCGCACAACCACACCTGACGGGCGATCCCATTGTGGCAGCCGCCTCGTTCATCTGCCACGCTCAGACTCTCATCAGCCGCAATCGAGACCCCCTGATGCCAGCCGTGCTCTCCATCACGGCAATCCAGGGGGGGAGCGCACCGAATGTCATTCCCTCGGAGGTCCAGCTGCAAGGCACCCTCCGCAGCTTCGACCAGCCATGGAGGCAGCAAGCCCTGCAGTGGCTCGAACAGGCCACGGCACACGTGGCTGCCGCACACGGTGTGCAGGCTACCTTAGAGATTCGGTCCGGCTACCCACCGCTTGTCAATGACGCCCGAGCAACGGAGCTGGTCCGGCAGGTAGCCACAGCTATGGTAGGGGCTGACCGTGTGGTACCATTCCAGCCCGTGCTGTGGGCTGAAGACTTTGCCTACTACAGCCAACGCTTCCCGGCAGCGTTCTGGCTTCTGGGAGTGTGCCCCCCAGAACAGCAGACAATGCCCGGCCTGCACCATCCGTCCTTCTGCCCAGACGAGAGAGCGTTACCTATTGGCGCTGCGCTCCTGGCAGCAGTAGCATGGCGAGCCCTCGAGATCTTCCGATGACGCTGTGGATCGACAGTGCATGCTCCTTCTGCAGCCGTCTTGGCTGCTGGCTCCGGAGGAGAGCTCAACGACGCGGTCTTTCCTTGCAGATCCGCTCCCTCCCCGTAGGCAGCCAAGCACTCGTGTTCGAAGGGGGCGGACACCGTGCCGAGGCTGCTGAGGCACTCGTACTGCTCCTGTACTGCCTGGGGGGTCTGATGCGCTGCCTTGCTTCTGTGCTTCGGCTGCTCCCTGCTGGGTTCCGTCAGCGCTGTTATAGCTGGGTGGCACGCCACCGATATCGCCTCTTTGGTCGCTCACAATGTGCCAACTCTCCACAGCCTTGAAGCCATGCGTCACAACAACAGCCTCCTCCTCGGGTTGGGTGTCTTGCTCCTCTTCGGTATCGTGCTGGCCGTGATTTGGTGGCAGCAGATGCAGAAGGAGCTCCTGGCACGCCGTACGGCATGGAGTACCCAGCAGCTGGACAGCCTCGGACGCGCTTTCCTCCAACAGATGCAAGGGCTGCTGAGCACGGCGCTCGAACGGGGTCCAGAGATAGCTGTAGCCGTCTGCGCCGATACAGCCCAGCGCTTTACCGAGCTCTTCGCCCGTCAGCACGGTATCCTCGTACGCCGGACAGCTCTGCGCTGGCGCAATCCGCGCAACCAGCCCGACAGCACAGAGGCCTGGTGGATTGCGCAGTTTGAGCGCTGGAATGCCGAGGGGCGCTCGCTCGACACGGTCATTGTCCTCGAAAGCTCCACAGAAGAGCGCCTTCTCCGCCCCATCCTCATCCGCACTCCTCAATGCCTCCTCTGCCACGGGACTCCGGAGAACATTCCGCCCGAAGTTGCCACAGCGCTGGCGGAGCGGTATCCCGAGGACCGGGCCCGCAATTTCCGCCTCGGGGATGTGCGGGGCGCTCTCAGCATACGCGCACCCCGGTAGTGCCTACCCCTGCGTGAGCCAATAGAGGAGCACACCAACAGCATCGGCTAGCGTGTTGCCGAAACTCAGCAGCCCCTCCTTATGCCCACCCATGACAATGAGGCCGCTACAACCGAGGCGATGCTGCTGGTAAAGTTCCTGCAACGCATAGGCCAGCTCTGGTGTCCCGTAAGGAATGGCCGGGTCGGTCGTTGGCACCACTCCCCAGAGTCGGTGCCATAACGCTCCATGGTGGGCATGGACAACAGCCCCAATGGTAGGCGAGCAGACGTAGAGTGCCGCATGGGTCAGGCTTTCCGACGAAGGCCGAAGTAGCCCGCGGCTGTAGACGAGGTTCTGCTCCAGTTCAACAGCCCACACTTCCACACAGTGCTCAGGCCGCAGTTCAGGCAGCCCCCCGGTACCGCTGCCGGTAATGAAGAAGTGAGCACCCTCGCCGCACCGACGGCTGACATTGCCATATCCGACCCCGTCGGATGCCCCGACGAGCCCATATCGGACGAGCAAATTGCGCCACCAGCAGAGCTCCCACAGCGAGGGCAAGTCGGGCAGCGGCAGGCACTCCCATACCTGCTGGAACTTGATGATACCCTCAGGGCTCGCCATGGGCACAGGCGGCAAGCTGTTCCAAGCCCTGCTGTGTGGCTGGGAAGATGCCGTACTCGGTGATCAAGCCCGTAATCATCTCCGCCGGGGTAATGTCGAAGGCAGGATTCCACGCTGCAGCCCCCTCCGGTGTCAGGCGAACGCTGAGTATCTGCCCCGCGGAGAGCCCGCTGACAGTGTGAACCTCCTCAGGGCTACGCTCCTCGATGGGAATTGCGCTGCCTTCTGTACAATTCCAGTCCACCGACGAGGTAGGCGCGGCAACGTAGAAGGGCACCCCATGCTGCCGGCAGGCGAGCGCCTTGAGATAGGTGCCAATCTTGTTCGCTGTGTCCCCCCGCCGGGTGATACGATCGGCCCCGACGATGGTCACATCCACTAGCCCTCGTTGCAGGAGGAGGCCGCAGGTGCTATCGGCCACAACCGTATACGGGATCCCCTGTTGCTGTAGCTCCCAGGCAGTCAGTGCCGCACCTTGGTTGCGTGGTCGGGTCTCGCTGACCCAGATATGGAGCGCAACGCCGTGATTGGCAGCCACATATACCGGAGCCAATGCCGTACCGTAGTCGACACAGCCCAGCCACCCCGCGTTACAGTGTGTCAAGATCCGGACAAGGCCCCCTGTGCGCTGCGCTATCTGTTCGAGCAAGGACGCACCATATTCTCCAATGCGCCGACACCGTTCAACCTCCCTCTCGACGAGTTCATCGACAGCGTGCCGGAGGCGAGAGCGCAGCTCCTCCGGCGTTACGGCCCCGGGCAGCGCGCTCAGTACCGTATCGACAGCCCAAGCAATGTTGACGGCTGTCGGGCGCGTGCGTTTCAGGAGCAGAGCCGCTCGATGCAGCACCTCCCCGAGTTCGGCATCGGAGGCTTCCCGAGCGGCTAATTCTAGCCCATAGGCAGCAGCGGCCCCGAGAGCAATCGCCCCGCGGATGTGCATCTTTCGGATTGCTTCGGCCAGCTCCTCAAGTCTGCGGCACTCTGCCACTACGAACCGATGAGGCAGAAAGCTCTGATCGATGAAGGCAATCGAGCCATCGGGCTGACGCCAAATGGTGCGATACGCTACACCACCGACGCGCATTCTATGGTCAGCCGAGCATCCTACAAGCCGACCGCCGCGCAGCAAGCTCTGCAGCTAGGAGCAGGGCGCGCTGCATACTGCTTGGATCGGCAATACCACGACCGGCAATGTCATACGCACTCCCGTGCTCCGGCGAGGTACGCACAAAAGGGAGGCCGAGCGTCACGTTGACCCCCCGACCCTGGGCTACCATCTTGAAGGGGATGAGCCCCTGGTCATGGTAGAGGGCAATGGTGGCGTCGTAGTCCTGCCACCGTTGACGTCCAAAATACGCATCGGCAGCCCACGGCCCTTCGATGAGGTATCCCTCCTGCCGCAGGGCTTCCAGGACTGGGTGCCACTGCTCTTCTTCCTTCCCCAGGATGCCCCCTTCGCCGGCGTGCGGATTGAGCCCCAAGAGCGCCAGACGCGGCTGCTGCAACCCGAAATCGAGCTCCAGACTAGCATGGAGGCGTCGCACAAAGGTTCCGACCCCCTCCGGGGTCACCACCGCCGATACCCGCCGAAGCGGCACATGTGTTGTCACAAGTGCAACCCGTAGGCGATCCGAGACAAAACACATAATGGGTGTGGCGGTCCGATACGGGCGGGCTAAGTACTCCGTCTGCCCCGGATACCGCCACCCCAGAGAGGAGAGCGCACGCTTGGTGATGGGTAACGTGACTATGGCTTCGGCTTGTTTGTGCTGCACGATCTCGAGTGCCCGATCGAGTGCTTCCCAGGCTTGCTGAGCCGCCGCCGGATCGGCATACCCCCAGCGGATTGGAGCATAAGTCGAACAGGGAATACACTCGACCCGAAGAGTCCCAATGCGGAGCCAACTCCCGCTGACGCGCAGCGGCAATCTGCAGGCACGAGCATATTCGGCCGCCGTCCGAGGATGGGCAATCAGAGCAAGTTCAACCTCCTGTAGGAGAGGATGGCCCCGCAAGGCATCGAGGGCCTTCACCCAGACCTCCAGGCCAATACCATTACTGTCCCCGATCGTGCACACAATCCGCATTGCCGAGCTTCCGTGCCACGAGCGCCGCAGCAATAGACGCCCAGACTCATCGGCGCCGTGTATACAATGCCTCCCATTTGCTTGGCGTCTGTGGTGTGTGGTCGGCATTACTATGCTCATGGGTCGATACACTGCCCTCGTGTGTGGAATTGTCGCAGCATGCTGGGCATATGCAGGGGACTCCACCGGGCTCATCCTGGTGGGGCAAGCGCGTATGGGCAATGGACTGCGCGAGGTAGAACCAACCAAGCTTGAGGCTGCGCTGGCGCTGGCGCTAGAGCTGACGACTCGTTACAGCCTCGTGCCGCCCTCGGTGCGCGATTCCCTGGTCGAGCAGTTCCTTCGGGAAGGCCGAAGCCCGACAGCGTTAGCTGTCGCCCAACAGCTGGGGTGCGCAGCCATTTGCTTTGCCCTGGCAGAACGCTTTGTCCACCTCCTGCGCGTAGAACTCGTTTTCCGATGGGCTCCCACATTTGAGTCCGAGCAGCGAGGTGTCGGATACGCCCTGTTACGGCACGTCCGCGCACCCTCCGGCGAATTCCTCTACGATCCGGCCCTCCTTGAGGCAACCCAACGCGCCGTGGCCGTTGCGTTCGGTGACAGTGCCCTCTATGCCCATCTGGAGCCCCCCTTCCGCATCTACCCGGCCGCTGTCCTGGCCGTCGTTAGCATCGCCTATCGGGATGACCCTCATTTGCCAGCCTGGCAGCTCTTCCGGCAGAAGGTTGTGACCTCATACGATGCCGTGCTCACCGTCATTGATACAGCCCGCTTCCACCCGCGAGTGGTCGTCTGCGACGTAGACACCCGCGATTCCCTCTATGCCAGAGCAGGGTGGATAGAGCCCGAGAACTACAATCCTCCGAGCCCGGTAGAGCTCGCATTACTGGCCCGGATGGGGGTGGAATACATTGTCAGCGGCTCCTTCGAGCGCTGCCTCGAGGGAGGGCAGCTCCGCCTGGAGCTCTATCGGCTCTCCCTCGATGGGGAGCATTGCCGGACCGAATACCTCGGCCGCGCTGAGGGACTCATCGCAGAGGACTCTGTCCCGACGTTCCGCAGCCTCGTACGACAACTTGCTGGCCAGCTCCTATGGCAGAACCTGTAATCGAGGTGTTCGTCTGTCGGGGATTCTCAGGGCATATCGTACGGGTTAGCCTCCCGGCAGAAGAAGCAGTAGGCAGTCTCATAGCCAAGCTCATGCAGCAATTGGACTTTCCGGCTCCGCCGGAGGCAGTAGGGCTGTACAATCTGACGCAAGACTTCGAGTACGTGCCCACCGATAGTTTGGCCCGCCGGGGGACTCGAGCGGGCGACCTCTTGCTCTTGGCTGCGACGACAAGATGCCCACGGCCGTAATGGGAGAAGCCCTCGAGCGCGCAGCCCAGGTATTGGATCGAGCTCGGCGTGTTGTTGCCTTCACCGGTGCCGGTATCTCGGCCGAAAGTGGCATTCCAACCTTTCGAGATCCCGGCGGTCTCTGGGCCCATTTCCGCCCCGAAGAAGTTGCCACAGCTGAGGCCTTCGAGCGTGATCCCGATCGCGTTTGGGCCTGGTACCAACAGCGCCGCCGCGTCATCGAGGCAGCTCAGCCGAACCCCGGCCACTACGCTCTGGCCGCTATGGAGCCCTACTTTGAGGAGTTTACCGTCGTAACGCAGAATGTCGATCGCTTACACCACCGCGCTGGAAGCCACCACGTCATCGAGCTGCACGGGACACTGCTCGAGTATCACTGCCATCGATGCGGAAGGCCTTACACTGAAGAGCCTCTGCCTGCAGAGACGGCCCCATACTGCCCCGTCTGTGGTGGGCGTATCCGACCATCCGTTGTTTGGTTCGGAGAGCTCCTGCCCGCGGCAGCTTTTGCTGCGGCCGAGCAGGCGGTGGACCGCTGCGAGGTTTTGCTCTCGATCGGTACCTCCGGCGAGGTCTACCCTGCTGCTGGGCTCGTTTGGCGAGCCAAAGCCATGGGAGCCACCGTCGTTGAAATCAATCCTGCCCCGAGCGAGCTCAGCACGGCAGCCGATATCCTGATCCGGCAGAAAGCGGGCTCAGCGCTGCCCGAACTCGTGCGCCGCTTACAACAGTATCGCCAGCAGGCACGGCCATGATTATCGGGATTGGCATCGACATTGTGGAAATTCAGCGGATTGAGGCTGCCATCGAACGCCATGGGGAACGTTTCCTGGCGCGTCTCTTTACTGACCTGGAGCGAGCTTACTGTGAGCGCTTCGGCGCACAGCGCGCAGGCCACTATGCCGCCCGTTTCGCTGCCAAAGAAGCATTGAGCAAAGCCATTGGGACTGGCATGCGCTTCCCCTGCCGCTGGCGCGATATCTGTGTCGTCAACGGGCACTCTGGCAAACCCGAGCTACAGCTCTCCGGTGAACTCGCACGGCGTTATGCTGGCTACCTCTTTCACCTCTCGCTCTCGCACTCCACCACGCACGCCGTCGCCGTTGTTGTAGCTATCCCACCGCAGGAACCGCTCAGGGAGACGGGCGTGGGTTAATCAGGAGCGACGCATCACCATAGCTGAGGAAACGATAGCCATGTGCTAAGGCCTCGGCATAGATGTGCCGCCAGAAATCCCCGACGAAGGCCCCAACCAACAGCAGGAGTGTGCTCCGGGGCTGGTGGAAGTTCGTAATGAGAGCATCACACAGCTGGTAGCGGTAACCCGGCATAATCATGAGCTCCGTTGCTCCTTTCAGCTGCTCTAGCCTGTGGTTGTCTAACCACTGCAGGAGTGCATCGATTACCTCCAGAGGGGGAGGAAGCGGCATGTTGAGTAGCCCATATGCATCCCACTGGCCTACCTGTAGTGTTGGACTCTCCCACACGTTCTGCTGACCCAGCAGCAGGCGCACTCCATGCCAGTAGAGGCTCTCCAATGTCCGTACCGACGTCGTACCCACGGCCACAAGCCAGCCCCGCTCGGGAGAGCGCAGAAAGGAGCTCACCTGCTCGAGAGTCTGTCGTGGTACGCTGATGGACTCGCTGTGCATTCGGTGGGAGCGCACATCGGTCACTTGAATTGGCTTGAACGTATCAAGCCCAATGTGGAGGCAGAGATCTGCAACCGCTACTCCCGCTTGCTGCAATTTGTCGAGGAGAGATTCCGTAAAGTGCAAGCCCGCCGTCGGCGCTGCCACCGAGCCGGGGAGCGTAGCGTAGACTGTCTGATAGTACTCCCGGTCGATTTGCTCGGCTTCACGCCGCAGGTACGGCGGGATAGGAATACTCCCGACGGCATGGAGGAGTTCAGCTAACGTCTCCGTTGCCGGCTGCCAGGCAAGCACAAGGTGTGCTCTGCCCGAGTCGAACGCACGGAGAGAGACACTCAGCTGCCGTTGCCCCACCACGACAGTGAATTCCTGGCCCGGTCGCAGCCCTCGCCCCCGCACCAGCCCCCACCACTCCACGGGCGGATACGCAGCATAACTTTCCTCCACCGAGCCCTCCACCGGCTGGAGCAGTAAAATCTCAAGGCGTCCTCCCGTAGGCTTACGCAGGAACAGACGGACCGGCACCACCTGTGTCACATTTCGCACAAGAAGCGAACCTTTGGGCAAAAGAGTAGGCAGTTCGGCAAAGATGTGATGATGGAGCTGCCGGTTGCGGGCATCCGCCACGAGAAGTCGGCACTGATCCCGCTGCGGTATCGGATACCGCGCAATACTTTCGGGCGGGAGATCGTACCAGTACTCCTCTAGACTGAGAGCTGGCAGGAGAGGCTCCATTGGCATCGCTTGACTGAGCTGAAGAGACGTTGCGCCGAACGTCGGTGTTGTATTTTCACACCTTGCAACATGTCTACCAGCACAGCACACGACGATGACAACCGACTTCCCTAGCCGGCAGACGCCAGCGGACTTCCCGACCCCAGCATCCTCGCCGCGGCGGAAGACCCCCTGGTGGATCCCACCAGCAGTTGTGCTAGGCCTTCTGGCGCTCGCTACGCTCCTCAGCGTTCTCTTGCCCTCGGATACTCCTCCGATTGGACTACCGCGCCTGACGTTTCCCCGTATCGATCTTACTCTCCAGACAGCTCAACACAAGCCAGCGGTCCTTCTCCTCGAGCTGGGCGATCTCCCCGAGTGGCACCAGCCATCGCTAGGAGAGTTCTTCGGGGCTACCCCTCACGTCACCTTCTGCGACGCTCTGACGGCCCTCCAGATTGCTCAGCATGACCCAAACATTGGGGGCCTCTATCTCCGGCTGACTGGGAGCACGCTGGGCTGGGCGCGGCAGGAAGAACTCTGGGATGCCATCGATGCGTTTCGGCGTAGTGGGAAGTTCGTCTACGCCTATCTGGAATTCGGCTCTGAGGGCGAGTATGCACTTGCCCTGGCCGCCGATTCAATCTTCATGCCCCGCGAAGGGTTGCTCGAGCTCAATGGCTTTGCCGCCCTCGGCCTTTTCTTCCCTGGGCTGCTGCAGAAGCTGGGGGTTGAGTACTATGTGGAACAGTTCGAGGAGTACAAAGCTGCCGGGGAGCCTTTGGCTCGGCGCTCCTTCAGTCCTGCAGCGCGGGAGAATCTGCGCGATTTGCTCCAGCACCGCTATCGGCACTTCGTGAGCCGCATCGAGCAACGTCGGGGCATCCCCGAGACGACGCTACGCCAGAGGGTATTCCGCCAAGGTCTGCAGGAGCCGGATTCTCTGCAGGCGTGGGGACTCATCGATGGAATTGTCCACGAGACGGAGCTGCTTACCCTCATGGCCCGACGGCTCCAGTTGCGTGATACAGCGCAGATTCACAAACATCTCCTCCGCTTCGGCCGTTACCTTACTTCTTCCGCCGTACGGCGCTGGAAGCAGAAAGCAGCACAGCGCCCCGCGATCGCTTTAGTCTATGGCCTTGGCGCTATTGTTCCGGGAAAAGCAGATCCCTGGAGCGAACCCCAGATTGCCGCCGAGGATTTTATCAAAACGCTCCGCGCAGCTGCCGATGACGAGGACGTGGGGGCCATTATCCTGCGCATAGATAGCCCTGGGGGCTCTGTGTTGGCCTCGGATGCTATATGGACCGAGTTACGGCGTATCGCTCAGCGCAAGCCTATCTATGCTTCCATGGGCGACGTGGCTGCCTCGGGCGGCTACTATCTTGCACTCGGCTGCGATACTCTCATTGCGCACCCGAGTACGCTAACAGGCTCCATTGGGGTGATCCTGGCTCTGCCAAATGTGGCAGGAACACTGCACAAACTAGGCCTTGAGGCCGATACCGTCTTGACCAATCCTGAAGCCTTCTTCGCCCATCCCTTCTTCCCGTACGAGAAGGCAGCCAAGCAGCGCATCCACGCGATAGCCCACGGCATCTACGAACGCTTCCTGGAGAAAGTCGCTCTACGGCGGCAGATGGACCGGGAGCAGGTCCGCAAGCGTGCCCGTGGGCGGGTCTGGACGGGGGAAGAAGCATGGCACCTGGGGCTTGTAGACACTCTCGGAGGGCTCTCAACAGCGCTGGCGCTAGCTAAGCAGCGGCTTGCAATCCCGGAGGACCAACCCGTGGCGCTCCGCATCTTCCCCCGCCACAAGACTCCTTGGGAGCTCTTCCTCGAGCTGGTGAACTCGGAGGAGACAGCGGCTGAAGGGCGGAGCACGGTCGCGCAGTCTGTGAGCGTCCTGCCGCCGCGACTCCGTTCGGTAGCCCGATATGTGCTCCAGCTGTGGCACATAAGCCTGCGCGAGCCCGTCATGATGGCCCTCCCGTGGTGGATGGTCTCGCAGTAAGTTGAGGGATGGACATCGTCAACCGCCTCTCACCGCGACAATTCCGCACGTACGATGATCTGCTTGCCTTCCTCAGCATCTACGATGACCGGAACCGGCTGCGGGCCTATCGACAGCTCCTCCGGGCGCATCACCATCGAATCCGGGGCGCTGTCTGCTTAGAGGCTGGGTGTGGCCTAGGGTATTTGTCCGAAGAGCTCCTCCGGTTGGGGGCCCGGCGTGTCTACGCCGTCGAGCGCAATCGTTTGCTCTTCCGCCTCGCCCGCCAGCGCCTTGGCCAATGTGATCGCCTCCAGCTGTTCTGCACCGATCTCAGCACCTTCTCCCCACCGGAGCCCATCGAAGTGCTCGTACACGACTTCTACGGCATGATGCTCTATGACGAAGACCTGTGGACGCTCGACCACCTGCCCTTCCAGCCCGGCCTCGTACTCCCCGACGGTGGCTATCTCATGGCAGGTCTTACCGAAAGCAGTCGCGTCTGCGATCGAACCGTCACGCCCGAGATCTTTCAGGCCTTTGCTGGAGTGCTGGTATCGGGGCTCTTCGATGCAGAAGACCTGCCTGGCCGCTGGCACGTAGCACGCTGGCATTTCGGCGAAGGGCTGCAGATTTCCCCACCCGATCTGAGCGGCGAACCTGGCGATGTCCTCTTCTTTTACCTCAGCGTGACCCACGGCAATAAGGAAATCTGTCGCGCCGGCTACTGCTCCAATTGGCCCTACATATGGACCCCACGCATCGGTGACCATTTCTCCCTCACCTTCCAGCGCCGTAGCAACTACGGGACAGAGGTGGTCTTCCGCTGGCTATGAACTATCGCCGACGGCGAAGCCGCGCAATGAAGAATCCATCAGTCCCATGGATCGAAGGCAGAAGGAGGCACTCGGCTCGCTGCGGCAGAGCCCATGGAAGCTCAATGCCAGCGGTTCGGAAGATGGGCTCCAGCGGTTCGCTTTCCCATTCGGGATGGTGGGCCAGAAAGTCCTCCACGACACCGAAATTCTCCTCGGGCATGACCGAGCAGGTCGCATAGATGAGGATTCCCCCCGGCATCACCCGTTCGGCATACTGATGCAGGAGATGGAGCTGACGTTGCCGATGGCGGTGGAGCGCCTCTGGGGTGAGCCGCCACTTGAGGGTCGGGGTGCGGCGTACCGTCCCTATGCCCGAACACGGAGCATCCACCAGCAACGCATGGAAACGCCGAGGGAAGTCAGACGGGAAGTTTGCCCCCATACGGAGGAGGCGTACACGAACGGAACGGAGGCGGGCACGGCGCACACGGTGCTGTAAGGCACGCAACCGGAGGGCATCAATATCGGTAGCCCAAATCTCTCCGCGGTCGCCCTGGAGCATGGCCAGATGGAGCGTTTTGCCCCCGGCACCGGCACAGGCATCCCAGAGGCGCCACTCTGCCTCCGGCGCCACAGCGTAGCCCACCAGTTGGCTTGCCTCCTCCTGTACCTCGAGGACCCCTGACCGGTAGAGTTCCCCTGTATGCACGGCAGTCCGTTGCCAGAGCCGTATCCCAACGGGGGAAAACGGTGTTGGAGCAGCTCCTATCCCCCGCTGACGCATTGCGTGGAGCACTTCGTCCCGGGTCGCCCGTAGTGTGTTAACGCGCAGACAGGGGAAGGCCGGAGCCATAAAGGCCCGGCATAGCTGCACAACATGCCTTGAGCTCAGAGCTGCCCAGGGATTATCCATCCACCGACGCAGAATCCAGGCCGGGAACGAACAACCGGCCGCAAAGAGCTGCCACTGCGCCTCATCCCACTCGTGAAACGGCCGATCGAGCAGCAGCTGGAGCTCCCGCTCCACGATGCATACCTGCTGCCACAGCGCTTCCAGCCACGCCCGTGCCTGCTTCCCCCAACCCGCCGACGCCACAACCTCCTCCCACAGCTGGTCTACCTCTTCTTCTGCCCGCTGGCTCGCCTGAGCCAACGCCAGTCCAAGGTGGGGATGTCCTAAGCGTGCTCCAAGATAGCCCATCGCCACAAGGAGTAACCACTCCGGAGAGCACGGCACCGGTGGACTCGGCTGCCGCTCCAGACACCACCGGAGCACGCCGAGGCAGCGCAACGTGGCAAACGTTGCCTCCGCTAGGAACCGACGCTCCTTGCTGCCGAGATATGAACGACGTCGGAAGTAGTCCTGTACCACAGCATCCGGTGGCTGGGCCGATCGGAGCATCTGACCGAGCAGCTCACTGGCATGCCCCAATAGGGACTCAGCACGCATGGAGCAGCCGAAGTACCCGCCGTTCGACCACACGTCGGGACAACGCCTGCAATAACTGCTGGAGCAGCTCCTGCGCTACTGGATCGGTGATATGCCCATTCGGATCCAGCTTCTCCCCTACCCGAGCGACCAAGACCTCCGGCCTGGTAAGCACATCAGCGTTCAAGTATGCCAAAATCTGCCGCAAGTGCAATTGCGCCCGCAATGTCCCGAAATTCCCCGTCGTTGCCCCTATCAGGCCTACCGGCTTACCGTCAAAGGGATTCTCCGCGGGCGGATATGACATCCAGTCCAGCGCATTCTTGAGCACCCCGGGAATGGAGTAGTTGTACTCAGGGGTAGCGATCAACACAGCATCGGCTGTCCGAATCCGCTCCTTGAGCCTCTGCACAGCCGTCGGCACCGGAATCCCCCGGTCAGGGTTGAACAGGGGTATCCCCTCGAGCCGGGCTTCCACTATCTGCATATTGGCCGGAGCGAGCCGCTGGGCCGCCTGCAGCAGCTTTCGATTGTATGACTCCCGCCGAAGACTGCCGACAATACCGAGTACCCGAACGGGCTCCTCTTCTATTCTCTGCACACCCCTCATCGACCCTGGTCCCAGGGCCACCACGGCTCTGGTATGGCCAAAAGCAGCAAGGTTGCCCCAATGAGAGCCAGATTCTTCGTGAACTGGACCATTTCCACCATGCGCTGTACAGGGTCAGCCACGGCCCAGAACCGATGCATCCAGAGGGTTACCGGCACCAGAAACCCCACCAGTGCTGCTACCCCAAGGGGAATGTAAATGCCTAGCAGAATGGTGAGCGCCCCAATCAGGAGCAACACTCCACTGAGGTAGACCACCACCGTTGGAGCCGGAACCCCGCGCGAGGCCGCATACTGGCTCAGTGCCCGTGGGGCAATAACCAGGTGATTCAGGGCGTTGTACAGCCAATAGAGCCCGAAGAGTGCTCGCCCCAGCAATATCATCGCCTCCATCGTGCCTCTAGCTTGTGCTCTTGCGCCGTCCTGCCAGCGAATACGCCCACGGCTCCGGAATGGCCAAAAACATGAGCGCGCTACCCATGAGGGCCAGATTCTTGGTAAACGCCATCATCTGCACCATCCGCTGCGCCGGGTCCTCGAGCGCCCAAAAATTGTGCATCCAGAATGTCACCGGGAGGAAGAAGACCACCAGCGCCAATACTCCAATGCGCGGAGCAACCCCCAACAGGATGCTCAACCCCCCAACCAGGAGGAGGAGTCCAGTCAGGATTACCGCCACCATTGGCGCCGGTACCCCCTTGGAAGCAGCATACTCGGCTAGCGCCCCAGGGGCAAAGACGAGATGGTTGAGAGCATTGTACACGTAGTACACCCCCACGATGATCCGTCCAATCAGCACAAGCACCTTCATGAAACTCGACCTCTGTGTGTGAGACATGTTCACCCACAAATTTAGGTCACATCACCACTTCCGCTCACGCTCAGCCGGGGATATGGGAGGCGTCACTGCAGCTGAGGAGGCATTTTTACTAATTTTGTTCGGCTTTCTCAAAGGCGTGCAACCATGCGAGTTGGCATTGTCCGAGAGCACACACACCAAGAGCGGCGCGTTGCACTGACACCAGAAGTAATCCAACGGCTGCGTAACCGTGGTTACGAAGTCATCGTTGAACGGGGAGCTGGCGAAGGAGCCTTTTACCGGGACGAGGATTTCCAGACGGCGGGAGCAGAAGTCGTATCCAGCGCTGAGGAAGTCTACCAGCGTGCCGACACGATCGTCCGCCTCCATATGCCAACGGAGGCCGAAAGTGCTCACTTCCGCTCGGGGCAGATACTGATTGGTACGCTTCAGGCCTGGCGCTTCCCAGCGCAGATTGAGCAGCTCCGTACCCGCCGGGTGACGGTCTTTGCCCTTGAGCGAATACCGCGGATTTCGCGAGCGCAGGGCATGGACGTGCTCTCCTCTATGGCTTCCATTGCCGGCTACAAGGCCGTTATCGTGGCTGCCGAGCGCTTCGGGCGCTTGCTGCCGATGATGGTAACCGCCGCTGGCACAGTCCCCCCGGCACTCGTCCTGGTCATTGGTGCTGGAGTGGCAGGCTTACAAGCAATTGCCACAGCGCGCCGTCTAGGAGCCCGTGTCGAAGCTTACGACATTCGCCCTGCCGTCAAAGAGCAAGTTGAGAGCTTGGGGGCACGATTCCTTCCACTCACCCTTGAGATCGATCAGGCCGAACAGCGCGGAGGCTATGCGCGCGAATTGCCCGAAGAGATTCAGCGCCGCCAGCGGGAAGCTCTCGCCTCGTACGTAGCACGGGCAGATATCATCATCACAACTGCTGCCGTTCCCGAGCGCCCAGCTCCACGTCTGATCACTGCGGCAATGGTTGAACAGATGACTCCCGGGAGCCTCATCATTGACCTTGCTGCCGAAACAGGGGGCAATTGCGAACTGACCCTTCCCGGTCAATGGCGAGAGCACCACGGGGTGAGTATCTTCGGTCCGATAAATCTCCCGGCAACGGTGCCTCTCCATGCTAGCTCGATGTTCGCCCGCAACATTGAGCAGTTTCTGCTGCTCTTCCTGCGCAATGGGCGTCCAGCTGTCCACTTCGATGATGAGATCCTCCGGCAGACATGCATTGCGCACGAGGGGCATCTCTATCCCTTCGCCGAGCAGGTCCAATCGACAGTCTAACCGACCATGAGCGAGCTGCTCTTTTCCATCTTCATCTTCACGCTGGCTGCCTTTGTGGGCTTTGAGGTCATCTCGAAGGTACCGCCTACGCTGCATACCCCGCTGATGTCAGGGTCGAACGCCATTTCGGGGATTACCCTGATTGGGTCCCTGTTGATTGCCGGGCGGCAGGAATCGCCGCTGCTGACGCTGCTCGGGGTGGCGGCCGTCGCTTTTGCGACCATCAACGTCGTCGGCGGCTTCCTGGTCACTGACCGTATGCTCCGTATGTTCCGTTCTCAGCGCCGGGGGGACGCACATGGAGGCGCTCATTAATCTGGCCTATCTCCTTGCTTCGGCCATGTTCATCCTGGCGCTCAAGCGCCTGAGCTCTCCTCGCACGGCTCGCTCCGGGAATGCGATTGGCGCTTCTGGGATGCTCATTGGTGTTGTGGCAACACTTCTGGATCGCAGCATTCTCAGCTTTGAATGGCTGCTTCTTGGACTCGTGCTGGGGGCCACAGCTGGAACTGTGATGGCCCTCAAGGTACGCATGACAGCCATGCCCCAGATGGTGGCTCTGCTGAATGGATTCGGTGGTGTGGCCTCCGCACTCGTTGCCCTAGCGGAGATGGAACGCCTCCAGTTACATCACGGCTTAGCCCAGGCCTCTGGGGTACTCCTCGGTACCATTGCCGCAAGCATTGTCATCGGTACTGTGACCTTCACTGGCAGTCTCATTGCTTTTGCGAAACTGCAGGAGCTCATTACCGGGCGTCCCATCGTTGTCCCCTTCCACCATGGATGGAATGCCCTGCAGGCGGGAGCCCTCGGTATCATAACCGCCCTCCTACTTCTGCAGCAGACTGCGTGGCCTGAGAGTACGCTGGTATCGCTCGTCTACACCCTCTTTGCTCTCTCCGCCCTCTTGGGGATTATGCTGGTCATCCCTATCGGGGGAGCTGACATGCCGGTGGTGATCTCGTTTTTGAACTCTCTCTCCGGTCTTGCGGCGGCCAGTACGGGATTTGTGCTCCACAACTACCTCCTCATCATTGCTGGAACCCTCGTTGGGGCCTCGGGCTTCATTCTGACTAACATCATGTGTGTGGCGATGAACCGCTCGTTGCCCAATGTGCTCTTTGGGGCCTTTGGCGCGGAGGTGCAGGCCATAGGGGGAACCGACCGCCTTGTGCGGAGTACGACGGCAGAAGATGTGGCAGTCATCATGGGCTATGCACAATCGGTGGTCATCGTCCCGGGCTACGGCATGGCGGTGGCGCAGGCCCAGCACGCAGTCAAAAAATTGGCAACCCTGCTCCAGCAGCGGGGCATTGACGTCAAATTTGCCATCCATCCTGTCGCTGGGCGGATGCCTGGACACATGAATGTGCTCCTGGCCGAAGCTGATGTCCCGTACGAGCTGCTCTACGATATGGACCGCATCAATCCAGAGTTCGAGCACACGGACGTAGCGCTCGTGGTTGGAGCCAACGATGTGGTCAACCCTGCAGCCCGCAAAGACCCCACAAGTCCTCTCTATGGGATGCCAATTCTCGATGTGGACCGCGCCCGCACCGTCATCGTGCTGAAGCGCTCGATGAACCCGGGCTTCGCCGGGGTAGACAACGAACTCTTCTACCAGCCCAATACATACATGCTCTTCGGCGACGCACGCCGCTCGCTGGAAGCAATCGCCGAAGCACTCAAGAGCGTGTAGGAGGCCGGGATGATTCTGTCCGACAAGGAGATCTTGGAAAACATCGCCAAAGGGCTCATCGTCATCGAGCCCTTCCGGCCCGAGTGTCTGGGCCCGAACAGCTACGACGTTCACCTTGGCCGAGTACTCGGCGTCTATGTAGACGAAATCTTGGACGCGCGGGCGCACAACCGGATTGAGCTCTTTGAGATTCCACCGGAGGGCTACGTCCTGCAGCCGAACACCCTCTACCTGGGGGTGACGGAAGAGTATACCGAAACGCACGCTCACGTACCCTTCCTAGAGGGACGTTCGAGCGTCGGACGGCTGGGCATTGATATTCACGCCACCGCCGGCAAAGGGGACGTGGGTTTCTGCAACTATTGGACACTCGAAATTTCCGTCAAAAAACCCGTGCGCATCTACGCTGGGATGCCTATTGGACAGCTCATCTACTTCGAGGTCAAAGGCGAAGTTCTCAACCCCTACCACCGGAGAGCCACGGCCAAGTATCGAGAACGGAAGCCGGTGCCAATAGAATCGATGCTCTGGAAGCACTTCCTTGCTACCGATTCTACCCCCTGAGGCGGCTCGGCAGCGTAATTTTGCCCACCCCATAGAGTGGCAGACCAATGAAGCGACACAGCCACGACGAGATCGCCTTCATCGAGCACGTGCAGCAGGTCCGGCAGGCTAAGATTCTGCGACAGCTGCTCGACCGCGACGTCTCCCTTCTCTTCGAAGACCCGCTCGAAAGTGACCTCGTACTCAATATGGGGCCGCAGCACCCAGCAACCCATGGCGTACTGCGTGTCCTCCTGCGTCTCGATGGAGAAACAGTCATTGCGTGCGTGCCTGAACTGGGTTATCTCCACCGGGGATATGAGAAGTTGGCCGAGAACATCACCTACCACGAATTCATCCCTCACACAGACCGGCTCGACTACATTGCCCCTATGTCGAACAACGTGGCCATTGCGCTGGCCATTGAGAAAGCCTGTGGCATTGAGGCTCCGCCGCGAGCACAGTGGATCCGGGTGCTCGTGGCTGAACTGGCGCGGATCTCCTCACATCTGATGGCCATGGGCGCAACGTGCATGGATGTCGGGGCTATGACGCTGTTTCTGTGGACTTTCCGCGAGAGAGAGAAGCTCTACGACATCTTTGAGCTCATCTGCGGGGCACGCTTTACTACGAGTTACACTCGCATCGGCGGTGTGGCCAACGACGTCCCCCCGGAGGCCTTTGCCCGGATTCGTGCCTGGCTTGAGCAATTCCCGAATGAGTTGGCCTACTTCGAGAAGGTCGTGCACCGCAATCGCATCTTCATCGAACGCCTGGCCGGGGTCGGCTACATCGACGCAGCAAAGGCAATCCAGCTTGGCTTGACGGGTCCTTCCCTTCGTGGCTCCGGGGTCCCACGCGACCTGCGTCGCGACGAACCCTATCTGGTCTACGACCAGCTCGACTTCGATGTCATCACCTACCCCGACGGGGACTCCTGGGCGCGCTACATGGTGCGCGTCCAGGAGATGAAGGAGAGCGTGAAAATTCTCTGGCAGGTGCTCGACAAGATGCCCGCAGGCGAGGTGTTGGGGTATGACCCGCAGTTTGTTCTCCCCCGGAAGGAACGGATTTACACGCGCATGGAGGAGCTCATCAACGACTTCATGCTCATCAATTTCGGCGTCATGCCAGAGCCTGGCGAGACATACACTGCCATTGAAAGCCCAAAAGGCGAGCTGGGCTTCTACATTGTCTCGGATGGCACCGGACACCCCTGGAAGCTGAAAATCCGGTCCCCGTCAGCAGCGAATCTGCAGGCGCTTCCGTACTTGTGCGAGGGCTCAATGGTTGCCGACGTTGTGGCCATCATCGGCTCAATCGATCCGGTGATGGGCGAAGCCGATAAATGAGCCAGGAAGCGACTCTACACCGCCGACAGCGCATCGAGGAGGTTCTGCGCCGGCGCCAGCCTGATCTGACCGTCGTTCTTGAAAATGTCCACGACCCCCATAATGTCTCGGCCGTACTGCGTACCTGCGATGCGGTCGGGATACTCGAAGTGCATCTGCTCTACACCGTGGAACCCTTCCCCGAAATCAGCCATCGCACCTCAGCGAGCGCATACAAATGGATCATGCTCCGGCGCCATAGCGATGTAGCTCGTTGTTACGAGTACCTCAGACGACAGGGACTCGAGATTTGGGCCACAGCCCAAAGGCAGGAGGCCGTGAGCATCTTTGCCATGGACTTCACCCGCCCTGTAGCGCTCGTCTTTGGGAATGAACACCGGGGCGTCTCCGAGGAGGCCCAGCGCCTAGCCGATGGTCTCTGCTGGATCCCACAGGTCGGGATGGTGCGCAGCCTTAATATCTCCGTTGCCTGTGCTGTGGCTCTCTACGAAGCCTTCCGCCAGCGGTGGGCTGCTGGCTTCTACGAGCGCTTGCGCCTGCCTATGGAGCTTTTCCAGAGAGTGCTCCACGAATGGTTGCAGCGGTAAGAGGACAGCATGCCCCTCCTCTGCATTGCCGGACACCGTCACTGGAGCGAACACAGTGGCGGAGTCGAGCTCCAGACGCGCTATCTCGGTGAAGCCCTCCGAGCAACGGGCTGGCACGTAGCCTACCTCTGCCACAGCCTCACAGGCAAGCATGGTAGCCAGTCCGAGGCTCCGGGATGCACGATCTGGTGGATCCCCTCGTATCCGTATGGTTTCTGCGTACGGCGTCGAGAAATCCACAAGCTCTTGGCAGATCTCAGGCCTGACGTCATCTACCAACGAGGGTGGGGGGTGCTACAGGAAAGCGGCGTTGTGCTGGAGTTTGCCCTCCGACATAATATCCCCTACGTCTTTGCGCTCTCCTCGGATGGAACCGTCCGCTGGCCCTTCCCGACTGCTCGTACCTTTGCCTTGCAGCGCTACCCTCGGTGGCGCTCGTGGCTCCTATTGCCGTATGCTCTCTGGTCTGATACCCGGCTCCGCATGACACTCCGTCGTGCCCCCTATCTCTTTGCTCAGCATTCCCAGCAACAAGCTCTGCTCGCCCGCCGATATGGACGTGCAAGCCTCATTGTACCATCGCTTCACCCAGAGCTTCACCGACCCGTACAGAAACATCCTACACCGCTTGTGGTATGGCTCCACAACTATCGCCCGCACGCACAACTTGATGTAGCTCTCCGGATTGCTGCCGAATACGAACGGACGGGGGTGGAATTCCATCTTGTCACAGGCTCAACGCGGCCGGAACAGCTACGGGAGCTGCGTCGCTGGAGGCGTCTTCCCTCTAACGTTCGCCTCTCCGGGGCCCTCCCGGCAGAAGAGGCGCAGAGATTGCTGGAGCAGGCATGGGTACTCCTCCACACCGGGCTCTACGAGGGACTCCCGAATAGCTTTATCCAGGCATGGATGCGGGAAACGCCTGTTGTCTCGCTCTGGGTCGATCCCGATGACGTACTTCAGCGAGAAGCAATAGGTTTTTGTGCTCACGGGGATCTGAGCGCCCTGCGAGCGGCACTGGACCGCTTCCTGTATGATCCACACTGGCGGAGAGCCATCGGTCTGAGAGCCCGAGCGTATGCTGAACGGCACCACGGCCTCGTGCACAACCGTGCACGCATAAGCTGCCTCTTTGAGGGCATTTGTCAGAGGAAACAGGTAGAGGAACTTGCCGAATGCCTACGCTGAAGGCGGTTCTCCGGCGGTGGGGACTCTTGCGTGTGCGCTCTCTGCTGTGCCGCTGGAGCAGAGCCGAGAAGCTGCCTCCGGCAGAGCTGCACCGGCGCTGGAGGGAAGCACGTCGGCTCCTCCTCCTCTGTGGGGCTGGCATTGGGGACGCCGTCATGGCACTCCCCCTCCTGCAGGTACTCCGCCAGCGGCGCCCCGAACTGCAGCTGACTGTTGTGGCACGGGCTCACCTGCAGCCCTTCTTTGAGGTTTTCCCGTGGTTGCGTTTGCTCACCTACGGCGAGGGATGGCAGAGCATCCCCACTTTCCTCCGCCTCCTCTGGCGCTGTTGGCGTCTCCGGGCTGATGCCTTTCTGGGAACACAACCGGCCAACACGGTCCGACACGCCCTCATTGCTGCGGCTAGCCGAGCCCCCCTCCGCCTCAAACATGCCTACGGCAGTGTGGAGCCTGAGCGCGACTTTTCGTGTCTGTACCACCTCCTGCTACCGATCGATCTCGAACGCCATCGAGTCGAGCACAATCTTGACCTCCTCCGCTCCCTTGGCGAAACGATCCCGGAGGGACATGTGCGCCCGCAATATCCTGTACCAGAGTCCTTGCGCCGCCGCGCTGAGAGCCTTCTGCCGACAGAAGGACCGTGGGTAGCACTCCATCCCGGTGGTGGGCGCGCAGAGAAACGATGGCCGCTGGAGCATTTCCTTGCCCTTGCCCGCCTGCTCCGGCGCCGCGGATACTATCTCGTCCTGCTGGGAGGGCTTGAGGAAAAAGCTCTTGGCTCAGCTCTGTGGTCGGCGCTCGGAGAGGGCACTGTGAATCTTGTCGGTATGCTTAACGTCGCTGAGAGCGCTGCTGTCCTCCAGCGCTGCCGGCTCCTCGTCAGCAACGATTCTGGTATCATGCACGTAGCCACAGCCGTCGGAACACCCGTTGTGGCTATCTTTCTCCGGACACATCCTGCCCACGTCGGACCCTATACACCGATGGCAACGGTTGTCGGAACTGGATCAGGCAGCATCCCTACCGTCGATGAGGTATGGCGTGCAATTTTGCCGATTATGTCCACTCCTGCGCCGGAACATTGACATGACAGGGCATGAACCAATCCGATGGCGTGCCCAGATCCGGGATGTTGTCTTTGGGCGCAACGTCATCGTTGTGGAGCCGGTGAATTTGTATGAGTGCTTCATCGAGGACGAGTGTTTCATCGGCCCCTTCGTCGAAATTCAACGCGGGGTGCGCATCGGCAAACGGACCCGGATACAGTCGCATACCTTCATCTGCGAGCTCGTCACCATTGGTGAGGACTGCTTCATTGCGCATGGGGTGATGTTCATCAACGACACCTTCCAAACGGGTGGCCCAGCGCGGCAGCGTGAGCTATGGAAGCCGACCATTGTGGGCAACCGTGTCGCCATTGGGAGTAACGCTACGATTTTGCCCGTCCGTATCGTGGATGACGTAGTCATCGGCGCTGGTGCGGTTGTCACCCATGATCTGCTAGAACCGGGAATCTACGCTGGCAATCCGGCCCGGAAGTTGCGCAATCTACCTAAGCAGAGGCGGGGATGACCATGCGGGTACCTTTCGTTGACTTGCGAACCCAGTACCGGCAGCTGAAGGCGGAAATCGATGCCGCTATCGCTGCCGTGCTCGAGGATGCTGCATTCATTCGCGGCCGATATGTGGAAGCCTTCGAACGGGCTTACGCCGCTGCCCAGGGGGTACGGCACTGCATTGGGGTTGCAAATGGAACCGATGCACTCTACGTGGCCCTGCGCGCCCTTGGCATTGGACCTGGGGATGAGGTGCTCGTCCCTGCCCTGACCTGGATTTCCACAGCGGAGGCAGTCTCGCAGGCCGGGGCTCGCCCTGTCTTCGTCGATATCGAGCCAGACTACTACACCCTCGATCCCCACTGCGCGGCTGAGCGTATGACCGAACGGACCCGGGCCATTATCCCTGTTCACCTCTACGGACAACCTGCCGACATGGCTCCCCTGCTGGAATTGGCCAATTGCTACAACTTGGCCCTCATTGAAGACTGCGCCCAAGCTCACTTTGCCCGATACCGAGGTCAGCTGGTGGGAACATTTGGGAGAGTGGCAACCTTCAGCTTCTACCCGAGTAAGAACCTCGGCGCTTACGGTGATGCCGGTGCGGTCGTCACCAATGAGGATGACCTGGCATACTTCATCCGTATCTTCACCAATCACGGCTCGCTGACCAAGCACGAGCACGAGATCGAAGGTATCAACAGCCGACTGGATGGCCTCCAAGCAGCCATCCTCTCCGTCAAGCTCCGCTACATCCACCAATGGAACCGCCAGCGCCTCGAGCATGCCCAGCTCTACTCTGAGCTCCTAGCCGATCTTGAAGATATCGTGCTTCCCCGTGTGCGCCCAGAGTGCACGCACATCTTCCATCTGTTTGTCATCCGTACTCCACAGCGGGATGAACTCCAACGATACCTGGCCGAGAACGGGATTGATACCCAGATCCACTATCCCCGCGCTCTCCCCTTCGTTCCTGCCTATCGCCACCTGGGCCACCGTCCGGACGACTTCCCCGTAGCATGGCAGTACCAGCATGAACTCCTCTCCCTCCCTATGTACCCGGAACTGACGCAAGCGCAGATTCACTATGTTGCGGAAAAACTGAAGGCCTTCTTCGTACACCACCGGCGCCGAGCCATACGTCCATAGGGGCTGCAAACGTTGCCTGTATGTCCCACGGATGGATGCAGTCAGATGCGGCTGACAATACCTCACTTAGCAGCCATCGCGGTAGCGAGCTTCCTGGCAACATCCTCTGCCCAGGCCCAGTTTCACCTTGGGATCGGCCTCTGCTATGGGAGCGACATCAAGAAACCTGGTGTCGACCTACGCGGCTACTACATTATCTCACCGACGCTGCGGTTCGTCTCGAACTTCCACTACTTCTTCACCGAGTCCGGGCATACCTTTTGGACGTTGGATGGAAACGTGCACTACCTCTTCTACGAATATCGCCGCCAGCAGCGCCTCTATGGCATTTTCGGGCTGCAGTATGCGCAAGCGAGCATCGATCTAGGCTTCCAGAGAGCTAGCAATTCCGAAATCGGTCTCAACATTGGCATCGGAGGCGAGACGCGGGTGGACTTCGGAGCCGTGTTTGGCGAAATCAAATTCGTACTCGGTAATTACGACCAGCTCGTGCTCGGCGTAGGTTTGCGCTTTGCGCTCTAACGGTGCTCTTTCAAATCGGGGAAGGGCGTAATTTTGCACTTGCTCCGTTGGGGGTGCTTCGCCGGCAATAGGCGAGGCTGAGAGGATACCCTTCGAACCTGATCCGGGTAATACCGGCGTAGGGAAAACGGAGCGGTGGTGAGCTATTCCTCCGCTGCCTCTTTCCTCCTCTCAAGACCTCCCACACGCAAGCATCCCCCTGCGGCACAGTTAGTCTGTCACACTCAGTGTCCGGAGGGGTGCAATGAGACGCCTAGGAGTGTGCCTCATATGCGGTAGCCTTCTCAGTGTGCAAGCTCAAGACAGTGGTCAACATGCTGACACGCTGCGCCAGTACCAGCTCCCCGTTGTCACCGTGACCACAACTCGAGCAGAGGCCGGGAAGAGCCCAGTTCCCTTCACTGAGGTCGAGCGGGTCACTATTGCCCAACGCTATACGGTACAAGATTTCCCGACCCTGCTCAACGCTCTCCCATCGGTCTTCGTGTGGTCACAGAACGGGAACCAGATCGGCTACTCCACGCTCGTTATGCGCGGCTTTGACCAGCGCCGCATTGCCGTTCTCATCAATGGAGTTCCACAGAACGATCCGGAAGACCATAACGTGTACTGGATCGACTTTCCCGACCTAGCGGCCAGCGTCGGCTCTATTCAGGTCCAGCGCGGTGCTGGCCTCATCAACTATGGAGCTGCCGCCATTGGGGGCAGCATCAATATTACGACATCCAACTTCTTGACCGAACGTCTCGTGCGCATAAGTCTGGGCAATGGATGGCAGCAATTCAGTGCCGGCGGACGGTCCCACATGCAATCTACCGTCCAACGGTATGCTCTGGAGATTTCCTCTGGGCTCATCGAAGGGCGCTACGCCCTCTACGGGCGCATGGCACGGATTGACTCCTGGGGCTATCGGGATCAGAGCTGGGCGACGCTGAACAGTTACTTCCTCAGTGGCGTTCGCTTCGACGAAGGCTTGACAACCCAAATCAATATCTTTGGCGGGCCGCTCGCCGATGGGCTGACCTACTACGGCATCCCCAAGCAGCATATCAAAGACCCCGTGAAACGTCGCAAAAATTATGCCTGGTGGGAGTACGATAGCACGTATCAGCACATTGGCTTTGCCGTTGAACGGCGCCCCATTGAATTGGAGAACTTCTCTCAACCCCACTACGAGATCCTCAACGACTGGCGGATCACGGACAATGTGGAGCTGAAGTCCGTGCTCTTCTACTACACCGGCGATGGCTTCTTTGACTTCGACGGCTCCTGGGCTGATGCCCGCACACTTCGCCTGACACGGGAGTACGGTTGGGACTTGCCTGATACGGTCTACCCGAATGCTGTCATCCGAGCCTTTGTGGGCAACAAGCAGGGAGGCTGGATTCCCCGCATACTCTGGAAGCATACGGGCGGAGAACTCCTGCTGGGGGCTGAAATTCGCCTCCACCGTTCCCTCCACTGGGGCAAAGTCCGCTATGCGGAGATCCTGCCGAGGGCATTCGATCCGCTGTACAACATCTACAGCTACGAGGGGGTCCGGGATATCTTCTCGCTGTTTGCCCGTGAACACTACGAGCTGAGCCCCCGGATAGCTCTCAACGTCGAAGGACAAATTGTACACCATAGCTACCGCATTCGCAATGAGAAAGCCGGCAACCGCCCCACGTGGTACCTGACACGCTCAGGCGACACCGTGTGGGGGAGTGGAACGTTATTCGACGTCCGGTACACTTTCTTCAACCCGCGTCTGGGCATTCTCTGGAAACCTCGCCCCGAACATGAGCTGTGGGCAATGGTAGCCCACACGGCACGTGAACCCCGTATGCGGAACCTCTATGCCGCCGAGGACGCCTACTTCGGGGCTCGCCCGCTCTTCGAGAGCGACACCTCCGGTGGCGCTGTCCGCTACGACTTTTCTAAACCCCTGGTCAAGCCCGAACGCATGCTGGACTTCGAACTGGGATGGCGGTACCGTAGCGAGCACCTCAACGCCTCTATCGGAGCCTTTTGGATGGAGTTCTTCGACGAACTGGTCAAGAGCGGTCGCGTGGATATCTTCGGAGCACCCATCGACGGCAACGCTCCCCGTACGCGGCACATCGGTATTGAGCTCGAACTCGCAACGCAGCTCCCGCTCCCTCCTCGATGGGGCTCCCTCCTTGCTGGCTGTGCGGCAACGCTGAGTCGCAACCGGATTGTGGACTACACGTACTACCACGGCGGACGCGCCTTCTCGCTGAAGGGTAACCCCGTTGCAGGCTTCCCTGAGTTGCTCGCCTCCGGATACGTGCGCTACCGGTACAGGCATCTGGAAGCGGAGCTACTCGTCCGCCACGTCGGCCGATTCTACTCTGACAACTTCGGCAAGAAGCTCGCCGAGTACGCAGCCCAGGATCCGCGCATTGCTGATTACCGCGACAATGTCGTTGACCCTTACACGGTTGCTGATCTCAACTTGCGCTGGGGCTTCCCGCGCGTGCTGAGCCTCCAGCGCCTCGTGGCGCGCCTGCAGATTCACAATCTCTTCAACACCCTCTATGCTGCTGGGGCAGAAGGGCGTCACTTCTTCCCCGGTGGGGAACGGTTCGTGTTTGTCGGGCTCGATTTCGAGCTGTAATCATCGGCGCCGAATCCACCACCGAGCCTCTCCGCGCTCGAGTGGGAGGCGAATGCACGTGGTGCGCTGCCGTACGTAATATCCTGCCGAAAAGACTCCAGGTTGGCACTCCACCGGAGCTGAGCTCCAGAAGTGGAGAAGGCCTTCTGGAGTATGGCAGAGTAACTCCGTCGCACTCCGTGGCTCAATGCCTACTTCAGGTGCCATGTGAAAGTGGCATGCTGCAGGCACTGCCCCTTCATAGAGGTCTATCCCTTCCACACCGTCGGGCAGCATGCGTAAGAGACGGCGATGCCGATAGCGCGGATGGAGGAACTCTCCGGCAAATGCTCGGGGCTGAACTTCGAGCAGACGGACTCGAACGCCAGAACGAAAGAGCCAGAAGAGAGCCTCTGCCGTGTGCTCGAAGAACCGAAACTGCTCGATTCCGGCCGCCACCACCGTATTGTGTGCGGCCGTCGACCGGAAGACATTGCGCCACCGGGGCGAGGCCGTGTAGCAGTACGTACCCGGGTCGACCAGGACATCGCTGCATCCCAGACTGAGCTCGATGGAGAGTTGATCACAGTGGGCATGTCCACCGCTGGGATGGAGCTGCTCCAGACCCCCACACCGCACAGCCAGGAAGAAATCCCCCCAGCGATACACCACCAAGCCGAACTCAGGGAAGCACTCCACCGCTTTCGGCTCCTGAATCTCCAGCAGAGGAAAGCTCGGGAAGAGCCAAGCTTCAGGCTGCTGCCGCCATTCTGCTGGACAGGCACGGCACAATGCCGCAGCTAAGCCAAGCGTCGGCCGAATATCCCGGTGCTCTTCGACGAGCTCAGCCACCGAGCATCCCTCGGGGAGTTCGTACGTCTGCGCTCGCGCCGGAGTCAGAGGAACAGCCCGAGGAATGAGCTTGAGCCACCGCCCACTGTCGTGATCGCCAATTTGTGGAGCGCATCCGCTCGGCTTTGCAACAGCTGCCGCAAAATGGATAGCTGCCCGCACGCGCTCCCAATACTCCGGCGGGAAAGGCCATCCCGGTGCCGACGGATCCCCAACAATCGATGGCAGCGGACGCTCTCCCTTCCATAGCTCCGGCGATGCCGTCATCACCGCCCGACGCTGCTCAGGGGACAATCCTACGGCAAGAGCAGTCCCCGCAAGCACCATCTCAAGCACAAATCGGTGGTAGTACGTCGATCCTTCCCAATGCCCTCCATCGGGCAGAAACTGCTGCAAAACCTCGCGTCCCAATTCGCCTATCCCAAACGCCAGCCAGACTGGGGCGATTGGAACCTCGGGCAGTGCCGCACCGAGGCTCAAGAGCCCAACAACATTGCCGATGTAGTGATTTCCACGCAGCCCGGCATTCCACTCTAAATGGTGCATGAGGAAGTAGCCATGCTCCAGGAGCCCCCGGAGGAGCACGTGCTCGAAAGGTGCCCCAAGGGGCTGCTGAGCGCGAAAGAGCCCAGCCGTCAGGAGAATCGAAAAGCTGCGAATAGCAACCTCAAGCGGTGAGGCCCACTGGATCCCCCTGCCGGGCGGATTCTGGACAAGGAAATCCAGCACTGTCTGCTGAAACCACTGCCGGAGCTGTACTGCTTGCGTTGGCTCCAACAAAGCCAACACTGCCAGAGCCGGCATGATCTGCAGACGCCCTATCTCCCAAGGGACCTTGGGATCACTTCCTGACGGGAGTATCCGCAAGAGCCTCCTGCTGGGTTCCCCCTCATCCCACCGATACCCTGTTACAATATCCCGCTGCCAATCGAGCCATAGACGGCCCTCCGGAAGGAGACGGACAATTGGGCTTGCCTCCGGTCCGAGCGGGAACCGCGGGTAGGCCACCGTTGGAAGCCGTTTCCAGCATGGCAGGAACACACTCCACTCTCCCTGCTCTACGTGCTGCCACCAGTACAGGAGTTCTGGCCGATAGGGTTCTAAGTACTCCCGTGGTGGAGTTTGAATTCTGATGCTTAGCCGCGCGGCTGCCGGAGGGGGAGGCGCGTATTGAGATCTTTGCCTCCGAAACGGAAAGGTTCGCTCAAGACTGCGCCATAGCTTCCTCACGCGTATCTGCGGCGGAATAGCTTGCCACTGCTCCCACCGAAAGCGCCAGTGCGTACACATGCCCGAAAAGCTGCCCTTTGCTAATTTCGCGCCAGTCCTAATGGTCAGGTAGCTCAGGTGGTAGAGCAGGGGACTGAAAATCCCCGTGTCGGGGGTTCGACTCCCTCCCTGACCACAGGCTCAGCAAAAATGCAGAACGCCCGTGCGTTACCGCACGGGCGTTCGCATCATAGAGCACAACGTCAGGGCTTACCAGTAGATGGAGAGTGTGAAAGCCCCTGACGGAGCCAGGCCAATCATCATGGTTGAGGGGGCATCCTGCTCCGTAGTCGTCCCGCCCGAGGTTACTTTCTGCTTGCCGGAGCTCATCGTGAAGTTCAGGCTGTAGCTTGCGCCCAGCGAGACGTTGCTCCAGGCAAACCACTCAGCCCCAAGCGTGACAGCACCACCGAAATTCATGCTTGAGATCTCCAACTTATCCCCGCTGACGTGCTGTGGATTCTCCACCGTCTGGCTCCCTATGCCCACGCCAACACCGACACCCACATACCCTACGATAGGTCCACTCGAAGCAATGTTGAAGCGCAGACCTGGCGTGAGGGTAAACTCCAAGCTCGAGGTCTTCTCATCAGGCTTAGCAGTATCAGCTGGCTTGACTGTTGTGCTGGAGGTTCCGAAACCCAATCCCACAGTCAAGCCCAGATCATCCTGGAGGTAGTAAAGCAGCCCAATCCCCCCATTGTAGCCCTCAACCCCCAGATTAGACAGCCCGTTCAGCGTAAACAGCCACGCCCGGTCCCCTTGCTTGGTCTTCTGCGCCGATGCGCCGACGACCGCCATACCGGCAACGACCATCAGAGCAACGAGCCGCTTCATGGTAAACCCTTCGCCATGGTTTGACATACCCGCGCAGTGCGCTCTGGCACTGCTTTCGTGTGCAAATATAAGGGCTCTACACTTTCGCATCGCAATACCTCGTGGTGTTACCAAGCACTCACGGCCACAGTCGTGCGAGGAGCTCAACGAGCAGCAATGCGACGCCGCATGCTACTACAAGGAAGAGTCCAAATCCCAGGAGGCGCTGGCGACGCAGCTGCCGCCGGGCTCGCTCAGGTGTATACCAGCCTTTCATCCGCCTGCTCCGAGGTATGTAGACCCTCCCGTTGTACCGCCCTTTTCCCCGTCGTGTTGCCGCTCATTCAGTAGCCGAAGCTCTAGAGGCGCAAGGTATCTTCGTCTCCATTCCGTAGGAGCGTGGAGAAAGGGAGATGTGTGGTCGATACATGCTGGTAGAGTCTAGCGAGGGGTTGCGGCAACGCTTCCACCTGCAGGAAGCCCCGGCTGTGGCGCGCTACAATGCGGCTCCCCTTCAGGCGCTGCCCATCATTCGGCAGGAGGGCAGAGAGCGGCGACTCGAATTCTTCCGCTGGGGGCTGACTCCCGCATGGGCAGCAGAGGATTTCGGCGGACGGCTCATCAATGCCCGCGCAGAAACTTTGCGGGAACGACCCAGCTTCCGCCATCTCCTCCATCGCCGGCGTTGTCTCATTCCTGCAAACGCCTTCTACGAATGGCTCAAACACCCGCAAGGCCGTTTCCCCTTCCGTTTCTTTCTGCCCGAGCATCCTCTCTTTGCAATGGCAGGGCTCTGGGACGAATGGCTCAGCCCGATAACGGGTGAACTCGTTCGGAGCTTTACGATCATCACCGTAGCAGCCAATGCTCTCGTTGCTCGCTTCCATGACCGCATGCCTGCCCTCTTGCCGAAGGAGGCTGAATCGCTCTGGCTCGATGAGGATGCCCCCCTGCACGAGGTGCTCTCCCTCCTGCAGCCCTATCCGGCAGAGGCCATGGCTTATGCGCCGGTATCGCGCCGCCTCAACACTCCGCGCCACGACGATGCTTCTGTACTCATCCCCGAGGAGCCGCCCCCGCTTTAGGTAAAGGCCGGGAAGCCCGTAATATCGGCCCCGATGATGAGCGTGTGGATCTCGTGCGTCCCCTCGTACGTCTTCACTGACTCCAAATTAGCCATGTGCCGCATGACGGGGTATTCATCGAGGATGCCGTTAGCCCCCAAGATCTCTCGGGCCATGCGCGCCACTGTGAGGGCAATGTCCACGTTGTTGCGCTTGGCTAGCGATACCTGTTGGAAGGTCATCGTCCCGGCCTCCTTCAGCTGCCCTAGACGGAAGCAGAGCAACTGCGCCTTGGTAATCTCGGTGAGCATCCAGACCAGTTTGTCCTGGATAAGTTGGAAGCTGGCAATAGGGCGCCCAAACTGGATGCGGGTCTTAGCGTAACTCAAAGCAACCTCAAACGTTGCCATGGCCGAACCAACCGCCCCCCAGGCAATTCCGTAACGAGCCTGTGTCAGGCAGCTCAACGGTCCTTTAAGCCCACGCACCTGCAGCATGTTCTCCTCTGGGATTTCGCAGTCCTGGAAGATGAGCTCGGATGTCACAGATGCCCGCAGGGAATGCTTGTTCTTCATCTCTACAGTGCTGAAGCCTGGTGTGCCACGCTCGACGAGGAAACCGTGGACTTCGCCGTCGAGCTTTGCCCAGACAACAGCCACATCGGCAATGGAGCCATTTGTAATCCACATCTTCGTGCCGTTGAGCACAAAGCCCTGCGACGTCCGGCGTGCGGTGGTTAGCATTCCAGCCGGATTGGATCCATAGTCAGGTTCGGTCAAGCCGAAACACCCGATTGCCTCCCCCCGGGCAAGTCGAGGCAGCCACCGCTGCTTCTGCTCCTCGGTACCGTACGTGTAGATGGGATACATGACGAGTGCACTCTGCACGGAGACGAAAGACCGAATGGCTGAATCGCCGCGCTCGAGCTCCTGCATGGCCAAGCCGTAGCTGATACTATCGGCTCCAGCTCCTCCGTAGTCGGGAGGCAGAGTCATCCCAAAGAGTCCAAGTTGTGCCATTTTCGGCACCAAGTGGAGCGGGAAAGTCCCTTCGCGGTAGTGCTGTTCGATAATTGGGATGACTTCGGCTTCAACAAACTCACGCACGGTCTGCCGCACCAACTTTTGCTCCGGGGTCAGCAGTTCGTCGAGCCGATAGTAATCCACACCCTGAAATGCCATCACCGCTTGCTGTGCGCAGTACGACTGACGGCTGCAAAAATACCCTACAGTTGCCGCAGAGCCCCTAGAGTTTGGCGCAAGCCTTCATGCAGTGGAGTCTGGGGCAGCCAGCCAAGGGTCCGCTGTAGACGCCGGCCCGATAGCGGCGGAAAGGAGGGAGCTGGGGTATCGAGGAGTCTGTATTTTCCCCATCCCAGCAGGCTCTCAAGGATTTGGGCCAGCGTCCGGGCTGCAACATAGCTCCCTGGTACATTGAAGACCCCCGTTGCTGACTGTGCTCCCAACCGTAGAAATGCCTCGACAGCATCGGCCACGTAGAGCATATCGCGGTAGACCTCCCCATGGGCGACCAAGTCGTACGGCTCATCACGGACAGCTGCTCGGAGGAGCTCTCCGATGAAACCAATCTCCACGCCCTCGAGTCGCTGACGTGGTCCGTAGAGATGAGGGAGTCGCAGGACGGCCACACGGTGCCCCCGCCCGTTGAGGGCCAGAAATAGCCGCTCGCTGGCCCAGGAGTGGAAGCTGTAGACATCCCGGGGAGCAACACGATGGCGCTCAGTCAGATACCGTGCGCGGGTAGGGGCGTAGACTGTCCGAGTGCTCGCATACAGCAGTCGGACGGAGGGAGGAAAGCGCTGTAAGAACTCCGCCAAAGCACACGCGGGGAGGTAGTTCCACTGCGCATCAGCAAGGGGGTGTTCATTTGACCACCGATGGGTGTTGAAGGTTGCGCAGTGGATGATGAGACCTCCCTCTTTCAGCATTGGCGTCCACCTGTGGAGGTGCCCGTAGTTGTCGTGCACCGTCGTGATCTGCGACGCAACGGCCTCCACATTCGCCCAGCGTCCTCCACTGCCGGGCACGAGAGCATCCACGACGGTGACCTGTGCCTCGAGCTCAACGAGTCGCTCGACGATATGGCTGCCGAGAAATCCTGCCCCGCCGAGCACAACGACGGAACGTCCACGGTAGAAGGCCTGCCACTCTGCTGCCATCACAGCACCTTGCGCGCCACGAAGGCAAAGTTGCGTACCAGAAGCCCTCGGAACATGCGTGGCAGTGGCAATCGTATGGGGGGCTTTCCCAAAAGGGTGCGTACAGCATTGATCCCGAAAGTTGAGGTTGCATGGGCCTCCCGCTCAATTTGAAAGCCCGCTCGAGAGAACTCCGCGCAGAGCAGACGGTAGGTGAAGAAACGCACATGGTATCCCTCGCCTCGCGGGGGATAGCCCAGCAATGCCCGAAGACGCCAGCGCAGATGAGCAATATTGGGGGTTGTCACTACGAGGAAGCCACCCAACTGCAGACACTGCCAGAGACTCTGCAGAAGGACGTGCGTGTGGAAGACATGTTCGATGACCTCTAGCAGGAGTGCTGCCTGATAGCGCTCCGGCTCGAGGAGCTCTGTCAGCGGGGTATTGCAGTCATGCTGGTAAGCCACAAAGCCGAGCGCCCGAGCACGGGCAACGTTGACCGGGTCGATGTCGAGAAACTCTACCTCGTGTCCTTCTTGGCGGAGCAGAAGGGCCATCTCTGCAGCTCCGCCTCCGACATCGAGCACCCGAAGGCGCCGCCCGCGGGCTGCCCAGCGGAAGAGTTCTAAAGCCGTTGGATACCACGGTCGGGCAAAGTTCGGTTCACGGCCCATCGGTGTTGAGCATCTCGTCGAAGGCGCCTTGTTGGTAGAGCTGCTGGGCACGCTCGTAGTCGTCCATCTGGCCAATGTCGAGCCAGTAATCGTGGAGCTGAAACTGTGCGATAGGCTCACCCGCATCCAGCAAGCAGTGAATGAGCTCGGGCATCGTATAGTACGTCTGCGGCGGTATGTAGTCGAGCACCCTTGGCTGGCAGGCATAAATACCGGCGAGGACTTCGGCGGCAATGTTCGGCTTTTCTTCCACCCGCTGAATGTAGCCCCCCGAAGCCGTCACCACACCGTAGCGCAGCGGCAGCACAATCTGCTTTGTGACCACCGTGAGCAACGCCCTTGAGCGCCGATGGTAGGCTAAGAGTTTGCGGAAATCCAGATTCGTCAGGATATCCCCGTTGATGACGACGAAAGAGCGGCGAAGTCGATCTGCAAACAGGCGCAGGGGACCTGCTGTACCGAGCGGCATCTGCTCGACCGAACACTCCACCTGCAAGCCCCACCGGCTCCCATCACCGAGAAAAGCTTTGAAGAGCTCCGATTGATAGTTGAGCGCCACAAACACCCGGCGCACTCCACTCCGCTTGAGTGCCAGGAGGGTGATCTCTAACACTGAGCGTTCACCCACAGGCAGCAGCGGCTTGGGGATGATCTTTGTCAGCGGGCGCAGCCGCTCTCCCAACCCACCGGCGAGAATGACTGCATCCATAATGTCCCCCTAGCGGCCCATGACAGCTCGGAGGTTCCTCTCCACTTGTGCCCAGTTGACCACATTCCACCACGCGTCGATGTACTCCCTGCGGCGGTTCTGGTACTTGAGGTAGTAAGCGTGCTCCCAGACGTCGATGCCCATAATAGGAATGGCCCCCCAGGGGGTCAATTTGTGCTGGTTTTCTGCCTGCAGAATCAGGAGACGCCCATCTGCTGGACGGTAGTGGAGCAATGCCCACCCGCTTCCCTCCACTGCCAGAGCCGCTGCCGAGAAGTGGCGCCGGAAAGCCTCAACACTTCCGAAATCCCGCTCGATGAGCTGCCGCAAGAGCCCGGACGGCTCGCCGCCGCCTCCCTGCCCCGGGGGAGCCATAATGTGCCAGAAGAGCGTGTGCAGAAAATGCCCTCCACCGTTGAAGGCTGCTTTCTTGGACCAGTACTCGACGAGAGTAAAATCGCCAGCAGCCCGCGCGGCGGCCAGCTCGCGCTCGGCCCGATTGAGCCCATCCACGTACGCTTGATGATGCTTGCTGTGGTGGAGTTCCATGGTTCTGGCATCGATGTAGGGCTCCAGAGCATCGTACGGATAGGGCAGTGGTGGGAGCGTATGTTCGGTCAGCTCACCGGCATGCCCCGTCAGCTGTTGCCCTAAGGCTTTGGACCCAGCTGCCCCAAGAGTGCCAACACCAATGAGGCCCAAAAAGCGCAGCATATCACGCCGTTCCATAGCTGTCTTCGAAGAGTCCGACTGATGAACTTCCCGCTCTCTGTGACGAGCAAACTTACCACACAGCTTCCAAACCTCGGAGCAAGGAAAGCAGCCGGGGATGCGTAGTTTTGTAGCTGGTTCCAATCGCCGTAAGAGAAGCACCATGCCCTCTCTTGAACTTCGCCGGAAAGATTGGCGCGCTATCGAGGCTGATGCTGTTGCCCTCTTTGTCACGCAAGAGCAGCTCCCCCAGTGGGGACGCGAGCTGGCCGAGCACGTTCCCTCTGTACAAGCAGCACTCGAGAGCGGCGATATCACAGGCAAGCATAAAAGCGTGACCCTCCTCTACACTGCGCATGCCATTCGGGCCCCACGGGTTTTTATCGCTGGGCTTGGTTCGGAAAGCAGTCTGACCTTAGAGGCTGTGCGTCGGGCTGCGGCAGCAGTAGCAAAGCGCGCAGCTGCGCTCAAGCTCCGCCATCTCGCCTTCCCGATCCCCTCGGCTGCTCCTGGAGGACTTTCCCCCGAAGACTTCCTCTACGCCGCTCTGGAAGGGAGTGTCCTGAGCCAATACCGCTTCAGCAAGTACATCACTCGGGAGCAAGACACCGGCCTTGTAGAACGATTCACCGTCTGCACCCCTACCCCAGCCGAGCAGCGGCGCTTTCACCCTGTCGTTGAGTACACCCGCACCGTATGCGAAGGGGTCTTCTGGACACGCGATATAGCCAATGCGCCCCCAAATGAAATTTACCCGGAGACGCTCGCTGAGGCAGCTCGACAGTTAGGAACGCAGGCAGGCTTTAGCGTGCGCGTGTTGAACAAAGCGCAGATTGAGCGTCTTGGCATGGGGGGGCTACTCGGCGTTAATCGGGGGAGTGCACGACCACCGGTGTTCCTCATCCTCGAATACTGGGGCACCCGCCGCTCGCAGCCCCCAGTGGTTCTGGTTGGCAAAGGCGTTACCTTCGACACTGGTGGCATCTCGCTAAAGCCGGCCGCGAACATGAGTGAGATGAAGGCCGACCTCCATGGAGCTGCCTCTGTCATCGGGACCTTAGCGGTAGTGGCTCGGCTCAAACTGCCTATCAACCTGGTCGGCCTCGTTCCGGCAACGGAGAACATGCCGAGCGGCTCGGCCATGGTGCCCGGCGACATTCTCCGCTTCCTGAATGGGAAAACAGCCGAAATTGACAACACTGACGCCGAAGGGCGCCTAATTCTAGCCGATGCGCTCGCTTACGCCGAACGCTACAACCCACAGGCCGTCATCGATCTGGCAACCCTGACTGGGGCCTGCGTTGTAGCGCTCGGACATGTGGTCTCCGGACTCTTTGGCAACCATCGCGAGCTGCTTGAGCGCCTCAAACGGGCAGGGGAGCGCACCTACGAGCGGGTATGGGAACTGCCGTTGTACGACGAGTACGCTGAACTGCTCAAAAGCGATGTAGCCGATCTCAAAAACAGTGGTGGGCGTACTGCAGGCGCCATCACTGCCGCAATATTCCTCAAGCACTTCATCGGCAACTATCCATGGGCGCATCTCGACATTGCCGGCACTGCCATCGCTCCACAGGAAACCGATTACATGCCTAAGGGTGGGACGGGCGTCGGGGTTCGGCTCCTGACGGAACTCCTCCGCACATGGGAACCGCTGCCGACAGAATCCTCATCGTGATCAGGAGTACTGAGCAGCCGTGAGCGCCGACAAGCGCTATCGAGCCTTCGAACGTGAGGCCGTGCCGCACATGCAGGCGCTTTACTCTTTTGCCGTCTACCTCTGCCACGATCGGGAGACGGCCAAGGATCTCGTCCAAGAGACATACCTACGCGCATGGCAGCATTGGGAGAGCTTCCAGCCGGGAACGAACTGCAAGGCCTGGTTGTTTACCATCCTGCGCAACCTCTACATCAACTTCTACCGTGCACGCTTACGCACACCAGAGACGCTCTCTTACGCCGAGCACAGCGAGGAAGAGCTGCCCGCCATGCCGTCCCCAGAAGTAGCCACACCATCTGTTGAGACAGACTTCTACCGCACCGCCTTAGATGAGGAGATCGTGCGTGCACTCCATGCTCTGCCTGAAGCGTCCCGCACGATCGTCATTCTCTGCGACATCGAGGAGTTTTCCTACGAAGACGTGGCCCAGATGCTCGGCATTCCGATCGGCACGGTTCGCTCCCGCCTACACCGCGCTCGGATGCGCTTAGCTCAGCTCTTGCACGACTACGCTCGGCAGCGTGGATGGAGTCCTTCCGGTAGCACCTCACAGCCATGAACTCCAAACGGACATTCGTGGAAGAGTACCTGCCAGCGTACGTCGACGGAGAGCCGCTCGAGCCGAACATACGGGAGGAGCTGGAACGTCTGCTCGAGCAGCCAGAGTACGCCCAGCTCTACGCGCACGAACGCGCCCTTCGACAGCTGCTACGGGAACGCCGCATGCATCTCCGCTATGCCCCTCCGCCGGAGCTCCTCTACTCGGTCCGGCGTGCTATAGCTCCATCCCCGTGGGTGCGATACCGATCGCGTCTGATTCCTGCTGCCGTGGCAGTGGCTTTAGCCTGTGTTGGCCTCCTCTGGTATTTGGCCTCCCCTCCTTCGCCTACCCCGCCGTGCTTTATGACGGCGCTCTTGACTAGTCTTGACAGGCTCCAGCATGGCCGGCTCCCTCTGGAACCCCTGCGTGATACAGCTGCTATCCGCTCCTTCCTAGCACAGCAGGGGGTGCCGAGCTCTCTCGTCTTCCCATACGTTGAGGAGGAAGCACCCCTAGTCGGGATTGCTCTGCACTCACTCGACCGCTATCGGCTGCCCTTGCTCGTCTATAAGGCCAAGAACGGATGGCTGCTCTTTGCCGAAGCCCCTGAAGAGGACTTCCATCGAGGGCGCTTGTGGTTGGACCCCACCATCTGGCAGACAGTGGCACACAATGCATGGTATTGGGGCTGTCCAGGACAGCCCCATACCTGCGCCTTTTGGAAGACGCAGACAATGGTGTGTGGCCTTGTCTCAACTCTCTCTCCGCAGCAAGTTAAACAACTGCTCAACCTCGAGTAATGCTCTGTCGCACATTTGACCAGCGCACCGACTTCTTCCAAGCCCGTCTCTGGCTCCTAGCCATCATCAGCAGTAGTTTCACTACAGCCGCCTGCTGGGCACAGCAGCAGCGTGCCACATCCCCCGCTCCACCGGCCAGTCCGATTGTCGTTCCGGTGGTTGAGGAAGTATTCGCTGCCGACGGCAATCGCGCCCCTGATTTCGCATGGCGAGATGGGGATGGGCGCCGCATTCGATTTTCCGAACTCACCCGCAATCGGGTCGTATTGCTGAACTTCTGGGCAACGTGGTGCGGACCGTGCCGGAGAGAGATTCCAGATCTCATCGAACTCCATCACCAGCTGCCTTCGGACAAATTCCTTCTCGTTGGCATCAGTCTCGACCAGGGCCCCAATGCGCAGGAGAAGGTGCGGAGCTTCCTTGAAGCCCGCGGTGTGCCGTACTTAAATCTCCTCGGGGACGTCCGCCTTGCAGACGCCTATGGCAACATTATGGCGATTCCGACAACCTTCATCATCGACAGAAACGGTCGGATCGTGGAGCGCATCGTCGGAGCGCGCACGAAGGAGCAGTTCTTGCAGAGCCTGCGCAAAGTGCTCAAATAAGGAGTGGGAGCAGGCCGAACACGGATGGGCGGATGGTCACGAAGTTCGATGGTAGCAGCGCTGTGTTGCGCTCTCCTTTCGGTAGCAGAAGCCCAGTGGAGCCCACCATACGAGTATCCCTTCCCTGATGCTCCACCGCCGAGCCTCTACCGAGAGCGCCGCCAACGTGTGCTGCAGTACCTTGGGCCACGGTCGCTCCTCCTGGTCTATGCTGCCGATCGGCAGCTCCGCAGCGGGGATACTTACTATCCCTACCGCCAAAACAGCTGGCTCTGGTACCTGAGCGGTGTACTAGAGCCGAACGCGGTTCTCTGCTTAACTCCGGCTGGTATTCATGTTGGGGGACGTCACGTTCAGGAGCTTCTCTTCGTGCCGGAACGGGATCCACGGCATGAGCTCTGGGAAGGAGCCCGGATGGGACCGGCTGAGGCAGAGAGCCTGCTTCATATTCCAGCTCTGCCGCGCGCCCGTTTTGACAGTATCCTCGTCCACCTGCTAGAAGCAGCCGATACGGTCTACCTCCTTGCTCCCCAACTATCGGTGTTGCGGCTTCCTCTCTCGGGGAGCATACTCTCTCTGGAACAGCACGAGCGACAATGGCTTCGCGAGCGCTTCCCCCACGTCGTGCTACGCCGCGGCTTCCCACCACTGGCGTCCTTGCGTGCCCGAAAGGATACAGCGGAAGTGCGTCTCCTGCGGCGTGCTATCGCCATAACGGGTGAGGCCCTCGCCCTCCTGTGGCGTACAGCCCAGCCGGGAATGACGGAACGTGAACTGACCATCTTGCTGGAGAGCGAATTTCTACGTCTTGGGGCCAGCGGGGCAGCCTTCCCCACCATTGTCGCTGCAGGGCCCAATGCCTGCATCCTGCACTGGACAGGGAAGAACCGCCCTATTGCTGAAGGCGAGCTCGTCTTAGTCGATTGTGGGGCTGAATACGCTGGCTATGCTGCCGACATCACGCGCACCTTTCCCATCAATGGGCGTTTTACCCCGGAGCAGCGCACCCTCTACGCCATCGTCCTAGAAGCCCAGGATTCTGCTCTGGCTGCCTGCATGCCAGGGGTGCCCTTCAGACTACCTCACGTTCGTGCCCAAGCTGTGCTCGGGCGCCGCCTCCGGGAGCTCGGCATTGTGCAGAGGGAAGAAGAGCTAAGCCGTTACTTTCCTCACGGGACCTCGCACCACGTAGGCCTTGATGTGCACGACGTGGGTCCTCTCGATACTCTCCGCCCTGGGTATGTCATCACCGTTGAACCGGGGCTCTACATCCCGCCAGGGAGCCCGTGCGATCAACGCTGGTGGGGGATAGGCATTCGGATTGAAGACGTTGTCTCTATCACTGAGACTGGTGCTGAGGTCCTCTCGGCTGGACTCCCACGCCGGATTGAGGAGCTAGAAGCGTTGCTACAGAAATCCCGACGGTAAGCCATGCCAATGCTCTGTTCTGTATCGGGTCTGCGCTTTACCGTTGATGCCTTTCCGCCTGAGCTCATCGAGCAAATGGTGCATGCATTTGTTCGCCATGTACCCGATGGACCTCTTGCTGTCGGCTGGGACGGACGCCAAGGGGCCGAGCAGCTAGAGGAGTTCGTAGTGAGCATCCTCCAGGCCGAAGGACGCTCCGTCCACCGCTTGGGGGTTGTTCCAACACCGACCATCCAGACATGGATTGCACGGCGCCGTCTGCCTGGTGGGCTAGCCATTACGGCCTCGCACAACCCCGCTGAATGGCACGGGCTGAAATTTCTCGGGCCTGGAGGGCTCACCCAGGATGCCACGCTCTTCTATCGGCAGGCTCGCTCGGGAAATGCCCCGCTGCCGAATGGGTACCCTGTAGGGAAGGGCACTGCGCGGCGGATGCACTTCCAAGCTATCAGTGAACATTTGCAGAGCCTCTGGCGGCCTCGATGGCTCCGGAGCCTGGCAGATACGATTGCGCAGGAAGGATTTCACGTTGTGGTGGATGCCGTCAACGCCTCCGGCTCCACGATTGTGCCACTTCTGCTGCAACAACTGCGCTGTCGTGTTACTCTGCTGCATGCCGATGGCAGCGGCATTTTCCCCCATACGCCGGAACCACTCCCCCAGCACCTCCAGGAGTTAGCCCACTCCGTCAAGCAATACCAGGCCGATATTGGCATTGCCGTGGATCCCGATGCCGACCGCCTCGTCCTAGTGGACGAGAGAGGGCAATGTCTGTGGGAGGAACTCACTATTGTGCTGGCTACGCAAGCTGTCTGGCTGCACTGCCTGCGCGCCTGCGGGAGGCAGTACCAGCGCATAGCCGTGGTCAACTACTCCACGACCTCGGCCGTCGATGCTGTGGCCCGCACCTATGGGGCGCGCGTCCTCCGGGCCCCTGTCGGGGAAGTCCACGTTGTGCGCCTCCTCCAGCATGTCCGTGGTGTCATCGGCGGTGAAGGCAGCGGAGGAGTTATCGTCCCTCACGTCCACTACGGACGCGATGCATTGGCCGGGATCGTGCTCATTCTCGGACTGATGGCACAGCAGCAGAAGCCTCTCTCGGAGCTAGCCGCTGCCATACCGCAACCGATTATGCACAAGTATGCCTTTCCCGCACCGGAGTCAGCGCCAGAGCTTCTCGAGCAGATCTTCGGATACGTAGCCCCGTACGCTGAGGAGCTCAACCGCGCCGATGGGCTCTATGCCCGTCTGGGCAGTGCCTGGTTCCACCTCCGTCCTTCGAACACAGAGCCTCTGCTCCGCCTCATTGTGGAGGCTCCGACACGGGCAGAGCTTGAGCGCCTCGAAGCACTCGTGTTACCCTTCCTGCGCTAGCGCACTATGCCCACCTCCCCTTGGCTCCTTGCGGCCGCAAGGGCGACGGCATCGGAGACAGCTCTGTTGTTCGTCTTCATGTTCTGTCGGAGCTCATGCCGGGAGAGTTGCAGGGGCGCCCTGCAGCACAAGCCCACTCCGAAGAAGTGACATACCGAGACGACCACCATGTGGACGGGCAGTCTCATCGGCTACAGTATACGAGCAGCGGCCATTGTCGGATACACCGTTGCAGCCTCGAGCTGGGCCCTGTGTCTGCCGCCGTCTTCTGCTGCACGGCGCCTGCTGGCAGCTGTCCCGGGCTGGGCACGGACAATGCTGCGCCTCTGCGGCGTACGGGTTCTCGTGGAAGGCAGGGAACATCTGCAGCAACGGGAAGGGCCCTTCATCTACGTCTGCAACCATGCCAGCTTGCTCGATATTCCCGTCCTCATCACAGCCCTGCCCGAGCAGCTTTGCTTCCTCTACAAGAAGAGCCTGGAGCGCATCCCCTTCTTCGGGTGGGCGCTCCGCCGCTTGCCCTACGTACCAATTACCCGACGCCTGGCTGACGCTCAGCGCCACATTGAGCTCGCCGTCGAAAGGGTCCAGCAGTATGGACTGTCGCCCGTGGTGTTTGCCGAAGGCGGGCGCTCGTTCGACGGAGCCGTTCGCCCGTTCAAACGCGGCGTATTGCTCCTGAGCCAACGGCTCCGCCGCCCACTGGTACCGATTGCCATCACAGGCACCTACAGACTTCTCCCGCCGAAGAGCCTGCGATTCCGCCCCGGTGTTGCTCGTGTGCGGATTGGCCAGCCGATCGAACTCCCGCCGGAACTCAATCGCAAGGAGCAGCATCAGTGGCTCCACAGACTCCGGGAACTCATCGCCCAGTGGATTGCCGATATGTCCTCCAGTGGAGAGTGTGACCATGGACAGGCAAGCCCTCGTACACCACATTGCAGAGCTAGCTCGCCTCCGCTTCTCTGAGGCCGAAATAGGAACCTTTGCCGATGAATTTGCGCGCATTGTGGAATTCATCAGCGTCATTGAGAGTCTCGAGCTCGGCGAGGTAGAGCCGCTGACCCACATTACCCCAGTACACAACGCATTGCGGGAAGACGTCCCTCAGCCATCGCTGCCTCGGGAAGAAGCCCTGCTCAATGCGCCAAAGCACAATGGGGTCTTCTTTCGCGTCCCGAAGGTCATTGAATGACCGCCGTGGCCATCATTCCGGCACGCTACGGCTCACAGCGCCTCCCGGGGAAACCTGTGCGCAAGCTCTGTGGCAAACCTCTGGTGCAGTGGGTTTGGGAAGCTGCATGTCAAGCGAAGAGACTGACCCGCCTGGTGATTGCTACCGATAGCACTCGTATTGCGGCTCTGTGCCGCCGCTTTGGGGCTGAGACTGTGCTCGTTCCTGATGAGCTTCCGAGCGGGACAGATCGCGTTGCCCGCGCTTACGAGCTCCTCCAGCTGCAGGCCGACATTGTCCTCAACCTCCAGGCCGATGAACCCCTGCTCCACCCCCACCACATCGATGCCCTCATCGAAGCGCTGTCCGCACGGCCCCAATGGGATGCTGCAACGTTGGTGCAACCGATTACGACTCTCCACGAACTCCTCTCGCCGGCCGTGGTAAAGGCTGTGCTGCGCAGCGATGGAGCAGCCCTGTACTTCTCGCGAACCCCCATCCCCTACGTCCGCCACCGGGACCTCGATCAATGGCTCCAGGAGGCACCCTATTGGAAGCACATCGGCATCTATGCCTATCGGACAGATGTGCTGCACCACTTCTGCATGCTGCCGCCGAGCCCTCTCGAACGCGCCGAGGGCCTCGAGCAGCTCCGCCTGCTCGAGGCCGGCTATACGCTAGGCTGTCTGCCGGTGGAGGGCATCCTCATGGGGATCGATACCCCCGAGCAATTGGCCTCCGTGCGCCGATGGCTGCGGAGGACGGGACGCTGCCGCTAGCCGTGGCAAACTCCGTAATTTTACTCTCGCATGACGTCTTTCAGCCCGATGAGCTCGAGAACGCAGCAGGAGTATTCCACCTCCTCCCCTGCCGTGTGGGAAACCATAGGGCGGGAAGCCATTGCTGACTATGCCATTTTCACGCTCTACCGGGTACGCCGTCGCCATCCCCAGAGGCAGCAGATAGGCGAATTCGTTGTGCTCGAAGCTCCACCATGGGTCAACATCGTCCCTGTAACGCAGGATGGCCATGTTGTGCTCATTGAGCAGTACCGCCACGGTATCGATGGCATCACGCTGGAGATCCCCGGTGGGATGGTCGCCCCGGGAGAAGATCCCCGCAGCGCTGCCGAACGAGAGTGCCGAGAAGAGACCGGCTATGCCTCCGATAGCCCAGCCCAGCTCATCCGTATCAACTACCCTAACCCTGCTTTCCTGAGCAATGTCTGCTACACTTACCTCTGGCGAGACTGCCGGCAGATAGCCAATCCATCCTGGGACCGGCACGAAGAAATAGCCCTCCGCCTCGTACCGTTTGAGGAGCTTCCTCAGCTCCTGCGGACTGGGGCTATTCGTCATTCCCTTGTCCTGGTCGCTCTCTTCTCCGTGCTGTGCAGAGAGATGAGCCCTGCACTCTAGGGGACCCCCATGGGAAAGGTCATTGCTATTGCTAACCAAAAGGGTGGCGTTGGGAAAACGACCACGGCAGTGAATCTGGCAGCATCGCTTGCCGTGGCCGAATATCCCGTGCTGCTATTGGACATTGATCCCCAAGCCAATGCCACCAACGGCTTAGGGATTGATGGCCGGCAGCGGGACAAGACCACGTACGAAGTCCTCATCCACGGTGTGCCAATTCAAGAGGCTATTGTCCCTACAGAGCTGCCCTTCCTGTGGGTGCTGCCTTCGCACATCAACCTGGTGGGGGCAGAAATTGAAATGGTCGACCTACCCCGCCGAGAGCGTATTCTGCGAGACGCACTCGAGCCCGTATGCCGGAAATACAGCTTCATTCTCATCGACTGCCCCCCCTCGCTCGGTCTGCTGACTCTGAATGCCCTGACCGCGGCCGATTCCGTCCTCATCCCTGTCCAATGCGAGTACTATGCTCTCGAAGGACTCGGGCAGCTGCTCAACACCATTGCGATCGTCCGGCGCTACCTCAATCCGGAGCTCGATATTGAGGGAGTACTGCTGACGATGTATGACAGTCGCTTGCGCCTCTCCAACCAAGTGCTCGAGGAGGTCCGGCGCCACTTTGGAGCTAAGACCTTTCGGACCGTCATTGCGCGCAATGTCCGCCTCTCAGAGGCCCCCAGCCACGGGAAGCCGGTGCTGCTCTATGATGCTCTCTGCCAAGGAGCCCGCAACTACTTAGAACTGGCACGCGAGCTCCTGGAACGCAATCCGGGGCTAGCTATCCCTGCACGCAGCCAAGGGACGTCGGCCCCTTCAGAAGGCGTTGTCCCAGCTGAAGGGAGGTTCGAATGAGTCCGAAGGCACCTCTCGGCTTAGGGCGTGGTTTGGAAGCTCTGATCCCGGCCGCACCACTGTCGCCGGAGCGGACGCGCGAACTCCCGCTCGACGACGGGGTCTCCGTCGGCGTCGTCATGCTCATCGACGTGCGCAAGATCCGCTCTAACCCCTACCAACCACGACAGGACTTTGACCCGCAAGCCCTAGAGGAGCTAGCCCGCTCCATTAGGGAGCGTGGGCTCATCCAGCCTATCACCGTCCGGCGTGCCTCTGATGGATTTGAACTCATCGCCGGTGAACGCCGTGTCCGGGCCTGCCTGGAGGCAGGTCTAGAACGGATCCCAGCCTACATCTTGGACGTCGAACGCGATATCGAACTGCTTGAGCTGGCCCTCATTGAGAACGTCCAGCGAGAAAATCTCAACCCCATCGAGGTTGCCCGCGGCTATCAACGGCTCATCGAGGAATGCCATCTCACACAGGAGGAGATCGCCCAAAAGGTGGGGAAAGATCGCACCACCGTGGCCAACTTCCTCCGCCTCCTCCGCCTGCCAGAACCCATCCAACACGCCCTCCGACAACGCCAGCTGACAATGGGCCACGCCCGAGCCATGCTCGCACTCCCGAGTTATGAACTCCAAATGGCCGTCTTCAAAGAGGTGGTTGCCAAAGGCCTCTCTGTGCGGCAAACCGAAACACTGGTCAAAGAAATCGAGTTGGGCCGAATTCGGCTGACCCCCGATGGACAACTTGAGCGAGCTCCCAGGGTCTCCCGCACAGCTACTGCTGAACTGCACAGCCCCGTGCAGACCACCCTCAAGGAGATCGAAGAACACTTACAACACCTCTTCAGCACACGTGTCCGCCTCCATGCTAACGCCCATGGACAGGGCCGGCTCGAGATCGAATTCTACTCCTTCGAAGAGCTGGAACGCCTGCTGGAACTCTTCGCAACTTTGGAGAAAGTCCACCGCCTCCCACCGCGATGAGTTCTCCCACGCTGATACCGTTACCCGAGATTACCCACACGACTACCCTCCGTGTCCGCTACGCCGATACCGACCAGATGGGTATCGTCTACTACGCTGCCTACCTGGTCTACTTCGAAGTCGGGCGCACGGAGCTCCTCCGAGCCTGCGGGATTCCCTACACTGAACTCGAAGCCCACGGCTACATTCTGCCAGTACTCGAGGCGCACGTGCGCTACCACGCCCCTGCCCGCTACGATGACTGCCTTCAGATCCAGACCCGCTACCGTCCGCACTACACGCCCCGGCTCTACCTCGAGTATGACATCCGACGCAACGGCGAGCAGATTGCCAGCGGATATACCCTTCATGCCTTCATGGAAGTCCACCGTTGGCGGCCAGTACGCCCTCCGGCACTCTTCTGGGACGCCATCCAGCGCTACGCTCTGCATTGCCAGAGGCATCCATGAATCTTCGGCAGACGATCTCTCTTGCGCTTCTTACGGTAGCTCTCGCTGCTGCCCAAACCCCAGCGGCGTTTCAGTTCCTCCGCACCGTCTCCTCACCCCATTCGGCTGGCTTAGGGAATGCAGCTGTTGCCTTCCCCGGCGATCCCGGTATGCTCCTGCTCAATCCAGCAATAGGCGCAACGCTGGAAGGGCAAGCCCTGAGCTCCAGCTTCCTCAAGCACGTCCTGGACATCAATGCTGGGACACTACTCTACAGCGGCCTCCCACTCCTTCGGGGGCGTATAGCGCTCGGCGCTATCTACCTGGACTATGGAACCTTCGACCGGCGAGACGCCAACGGACACGCTCTCGGGCAGTTCTCTGCTCACGATCTCGCATTGACGCTCTGGTACAGCGATACGCTCGAGCCCAATCTCTTCTATGGCCTTGCCACCAAGCTTGTCTGGGAGCGGCTCGAAGCACAGAATGCATGGATTCTTGCCTTTGATGCCGGCCTGCTCTACCGATTCCCCGACCAGCGAACGAGCTTCGGGATTTCGCTGCTCCACATCGGAACGCCACTGTACCGCTTCACGCACCAGCCGCTGCCGCTGCCGACGGACCTACGACTCGGGCTCACGCACTTCCTACAAGGACTACCAGCGGTCTTCCATTTCTGCTTCCTCCGCTTGACCGAGCCCACGCCGACGATATGGCATAAATTTTCGAATTTTGCACTCGGCTTCGAAGTCTACCTCAGCTCTGCTCTTCAACTGCGCCTGGGGTATGACAACCCTCTACGGCAGTCTGCCCCACCGCAACAGCGCGGAGCAGCGGGCATAGCGCTGGGAGTTGGGCTCAAAGTTGAAAACATCCAGATCGATTATAGCACAACGCTGGTGAGCACAGCTTTGCTGCACCGGTTTGGACTCCAGATGGGTATGTAGAACCAATGAACGCGGAGAGACCGATGCTGAAGCAGCTTGCAGGATGGTTCCTGGTCAGCTTCCTCCTCGGCGGTACCGCCTTAGCACAGCAAGGGGGGCAACTCCAGACACCGCCACCGCCACAGACCATCAAGCCGAAACTCAACGTGGCGGGATTGGTCTTCACGCTTAACCTCATCGGCGGCGTGGAGATCCAAGGCCGTGAGGTTGATGCCTACCTAGAGGTGCGGAAAGCTCTCAACGACGCTCTGGAGGGCGCACAGAAGGCCAACCGTACCAACCCGAACGATGAAGTTACGCTTGAGCTGCAGCTCCCTGTGGCACAGAACCTCGTCACACTCATGCAACGAGCCCGGATCACGGGAGCAGATGCAGAACGCTACAAGCAAGTCATGGATGCCATCACACAGGCAGCTCAAGCCCAGCAGGCCGCGCAGCAACAACCCCGCGGCCAACGCTGAGTTGTGCTGACACGTTCGAGCAGGGGCTCCGGCGTCTAATCCGCTGTGAGCCCCTGCGTGTCTTCCTTACAACGACAGCCCTGTCACCATGCTACGGAGCATGACCGGCTTTGGACGGGCAGAGCTCCTCAAGGGTGGACTCCAGATTACAGCTGAAGTGCTCAGCCTTAACAGTCGCTTCTTGGACATCACGTGCCGCTTGCCGCGCCAGCTTTCTTCGTACGAATGGCGCATCCGAGAGCTCATCTGCCAGTATCTCTCTCGAGGGGCAGTCACGGTCACGGTGAGCCTCCGATGGCAAGAACCCGTTCCCCGCTCCTTTTCTCTGCCGCTGGCACAAGCATACTATGCGATGCTGCAGCACTTGGCGCACTCTCTGGGCTTATCCGAGGAGCCACGCTTGGAGCACCTCCTGCGTTTTCCCGATATCTTTGATCCTTCGTCCACCGAGAGCAACGAGGAGGAGCTCTGGCCGCAGGTACAACGGGTTCTCCGACGCGCCCTTCAGCAGCTGCAGCGCATGCGGCGCGCCGAAGGCAAGAATCTCTCCTCCGACATACGCCAGCGCCTCCGTACCGTTGCGCAGCTCGTGAGTGCTATCGAACGGCGTAACCGTGAACACATACCCCAGGCCCAGCAGCAGTTACAGCAGCGAATTGCTCAGCTCCTCCGCGATATCCCCGATCCCCATCGGCTCTCCCAGGAATTTGCCCTGCTTGCGGATCGGCTCGACGTGAGTGAAGAGTGTACGCGCCTGCGCAGCCATCTTCAGCTCATGCGCCAATTGCTGCAAGAACGTTCCCCAGTCGGACGCCGTCTAGTCTTCCTCTTACAGGAGATGCAGCGCGAAGCCAATACCATCGGGGCAAAGGCTAACAACGCCCAGATTTCGCAGCTGGTTGTCCAGCTGAAAGAAGAACTCGAACGCCTCCGCGAGCAGGCGCAGAATGTGGAGTAGCTGTGATGGAAGCCTTCCAACCCCGTCATCTCATTGTGATCTCGGCCCCCAGCGGGGCAGGGAAAACGACCGTGGCTCACCACCTCCTTACGCGCTTCCCGCAGCTGCGCTTTTCGGTTTCAGCCACCACACGTCCGCCGCGGCCCGGTGAAGTGCACGGGAGGGATTACTTCTTCCTGAGTCGGCAGCAGTTCGAGGCCTTCATCCGTGCTGGCAAGCTCGTCGAATACGAGGAGATCTTTGGCCATCTCTACGGCACTCTCCGTATGCCCGTGGAAGAGGCACTCCGCCGAGGCGAGTACTTGCTCTTCGACATTGACGTCAAGGGCTCCCTAGCGCTGCGAGAAGCTTACCCGGAGGAGACCTTCCTCATCTACATTGCTCCGCCCAGCATCGAGGAGCTCGAACGCCGCCTCCGCCAACGGGGCACAGAGACAGAGGAACAGATCCGACACCGGCTACACCGAGCTGCCATGGAGCTTACATACCAGGCTGCATTCGACGTCGTTATCCAGAACGAGCGCCTTGAGTCAACGCTGCAGCAGGCAGAGCAGCTCGTTGCCCAACTCCTAGGGGTTGAGGTTCCACCATCGATGCCGTAGCCCGCAGCAGGGCAAGGGCTGCTTCCATATCTGAAGGCAGCGGGGCTTCGCACTCAATCCACTGACGAGTAACAGGGTGGAGGAAGCCCAGCGTACGGGCATGGAGAGCTTGACGTGGCAGGAGCTCCAGGCAGCGCTCAGCACACTGCCGCCAGCGCGGCTCCGAGACTCGCACCGTATCTCCACCATAGAGCGGGTCGCCCACGAGGGGGCGTCCCAACCAGGAGAGATGGACTCGGATTTGGTGCGTCCGCCCAGTGTGGAGGCGCAATCGCACAAGACTTGCAATCGGATACTCTTCAAGCACCCAGTATTCCGTTCGTGCCGCTTTGCCGGAGGGCACAACGGCGAAAGCCTTGCGGTTACGCGGAGAGCGCCCCAGCGGGGCATCAACGATACCGTGGGCCTCTGGCATTCGCCCCCACACGAGTGCCCAATACTCGCGCTGGATACGGCGCTCGGCAAATTGCGCAGCTAGAGCACTGTGGAGTGCTGCATCCTTGGCAATCAGCAATAGACCCGAGGTGTCTTTATCGAGGCGATGCACAATACCGGGGCGCACGGCATCGCTGGCAAAAAGGGCCCCTTCATCCTCTTCTTCCCCCTCGAGTTCAGGCTCGACTCGAATTGGTTGGCGTACCCCAAGGTGGTAGAGAACAGCGTTAACCACCGTCCCCTGGCGATGGCCAATACCCGGATGCGTAGGCATGCCCGCTGGCTTATTGATGACCATGAGGTAATCGTCCTCGTAGACGATCTCGAGCGGGAGAGGCTCAGGAACGAGCTCGATAGGGGGAAGGCGGTAGAGGGTGCAGGTAATTTCATCGCCCGGGCGAATTGCGTAGCTGGGCTTGGGTACACGCCCGTTGACGGTTACACACCCTGCCTCGATGGCCCGCTGCACCTTCGTACGGCTGGCGTGTGGCAGCACGTGTGCTAACCACACATCGATCCGCTGAGGGCGCTGTCCATGGGGTACGCGAAAGGTGTACGTCAAGGGGATGCGCTCATCGAGAGCCGCCATCGCTCTCAGGAGGCATTCCGCCCGTGACAATGCTTGTACTTCTTACCCGATCCGCAAGGGCAGGGATCGTTGCGTCCCACCCGGGGCAGGGTGTTGACAACTGTGCGCGGTTTGGTTGCCACAGCAGCTGCCCCACCCGAAGGCTCAGCCACCGGGACTACAACTCCTCCACCGGAGCTTTCCGGATGGGAAAACCGCAGCGCCGACGATGGTACCACCGGCCGCAACCGGAGCTCAGGCGCCATTGCTCGCCGCTGTGACGGCACAGCTGGCTGCTCGACAACAGGCGGGAAGTACTTGAAGACAAAATGCACAGCATCGCGGTTGATCTCCCGGATAAGCTGCGTAAAGAGCCGGTACGCCTCTGCCTTGTACTCCAGCAAAGGATCCTTCTGCCCGTACGCTCGCAAATGGATGCCCTCCCGTAGCTCATCCATTGCACGCAGATGCTCCCGCCACTTGTCATCAATGGTGCTGAGGAGGGCAAATCGTTCCAGCTGGGCCATGAATTCTGCGCCCAGGAGAGCCTCCTTCCGTTGATAGAACTCACGGGCAGCCTGCAAGATGCGCTCGACGACCTCCTCTTGGGTCATGTCACGGAACTCCTGCGGCGTGATAGCAGGCTCGCAGAGGAGGGTTGCCCGTACGGTGTTCTTGAGTCCTTCCAGGTCCTGCTCGGGGTGGTAGTGTGCGTACCATTCTTGGGCAAGTTCCCGGATGGCTTGGAAGATTTCGCCCTTGAGGCGCTCGCCCAGCAGAGCATGGCGCCGTCGGTCGTAGATAATTTCCCGCTGCTGGTTCATGACGTTGTCGTACTCCAGCAGCCGCTTCCGAATGGCAAAGTTTTGCTCTTCGACTTTCTTCTGTGCCCGCTCAATGGCCTTGGTGATCATCGGGTGCTGAATGGGTTCGCCTTCGGGCACTTTCAGTCTCTGCATGATTGCAGCGATGCGAGGCCCTCCGAAGAGGCGCAGCAAGTCATCTTCGAGCGAGATAAAAAACTGCGAAGTGCCAGGATCGCCCTGGCGTCCGGAGCGTCCGCGCAGCTGCCGATCGATACGGCGGGCTTCATGGCGTTCGGTACCGATGACGGCTAAACCGCCGGCTGCACGCACTTCGGGATCGAGCTTGATATCGGTCCCACGGCCGGCCATATTCGTCGCAATCGTTACTGCGCCCTTGCGCCCTGCCTGCGCGATGATCTCCGCTTCCCGCTGGTGGTGCTTGGCATTGAGGACGTTGTGAGCAATTCCAAGACGGCGGAGCATGCGGCTCAACGTCTCGGAGGCCTCGACACTTGTGGTGCCCACCAGTACGGCGCGCCCCCGCTCGAGCTGCCGCTGGATCTCCTGGATGACAGCGTTGTACTTCTCCCGCTTGGTGCGGAAAACCAGGTCATCCAAGTCCTTCCGGATGACGGGCTTGTTCGTCGGGATGACGACGACGTCCAGCCCGTAGATTTTGTCAAACTCTGCTGCCTCCGTCTCCGCCGTGCCCGTCATGCCCGCCAACTTACGGTAGAGCCGGAAGTAGTTCTGGATGGTGATCGTGGCCAGCGTCTGCGTATCCTGTTCCACCTTAACCCCCTCTTTGGCCTCGATGGCCTGGTGGAGCCCATCAGAGTAACGCCGCCCCTCGAGAATACGGCCAGTGAATTCGTCGACGATCTTGACCTTGCCGTCTTGGACGACGTAATCCACATCGCGCTCGTAGAGGGAGTAGGCACGTAGGAGCTGCGTGATGACATGGACACGTTCGCTCCGCTCAGCGTAGAGGCGGAAGATGTCATCTTTGCGACGCTGCTTTTCCTCGGGGGTAAGCTCGGGATTCTGCTCGATGAGGCTGATTTCCGTGCCCACGTCGGGAATGAGGAACATGTCGGGATCTTCGCCCGCCTGGGCTAGCAGCTGACGCCCCTTCTCGGAGATGTCCACCTGATGAGTCTTCTCGTCGATGGTGTAGTAGAGCTCCTCGTCGAGCTCGTGCAGGTGGATGCCCTGATCCCGGAGGTAATAGAGCTCGGTCTCATGCAGCAGCTTCTTCGTTTCGCCCTCAGCCAGAAGCTTAAGCAGGCGCTTGTGTTTGGGCAAGCCCCGATGGGCTTGCAAGAGGAGCTTGCCGGCACGTTCACGGTCCTCTTTCGAGTCCGATTGGAGGAGACGTTCGGCTTCGGCAACAAGCTGGTTGATGAGCCGCGTCTGCGCCTCGACGAGACGGCGCACGCGCGGGTTCATGCGCACAAATTCTTCATTGCTCGACACCACAGGGCCTGAGATGATCAGGGGGGTGCGAGCTTCATCGATGAGAATGGAATCGACCTCGTCGACGATGGCATACCAGTGCTCGCGCTGGACGATGTCGTTGGGGTCCAGCACCATATTGTCGCGCAGGTAGTCGAAGCCGAATTCGGAATTGGTGCCGTAGGTGATGTCGCACTGGTACTGTTTCTTGCGCTCGGGAATGGACATCTGCGCCTGGATACACCCTACGGTCATGCCGAGCATCCGGAAGACAGGCCCCATCCATTCGGCATCACGGCGTGCAAGGTAATCATTGACCGTCACCAGGTGCACGCCACGTCCGGCCAGGGCATTCAAGTACAGCGGCATGACAGCCACAAGCGTCTTCCCCTCTCCCGTGGCCATTTCGGCAATCTTCCCCTGGTGCAGCACAATAGCCCCCATGAGCTGGACATCGAAGGGCACCATGTCCCAGACGACCTGATGCCCGACAACCTCGTAGGTATACTGCGCCGCTGCCAGACGCCGGCAGGCCTCCTTGACGAGCGCATATGCCTGCGGGAGAAGCTCGTCGAGCGTAGTCTGGATGGTGCGGTATTCTTCCTCGTCGAGCCGAGTGAGGCGGTCGTAGATGTCCAGGCGCTCTTCGTAGGAGAGCTCATGGGCGCGGAGCTGCTCACGGAGGCTCTCAATCTCCTGGCGGTAGCCTTCCGTGCGCTCACGGATAATCGAGCGGAAGAGATCGGTCTTGGCCCGCAGCTCGGCGTCGGTAAGCTCGTGCAGCTGCTCGTATTCACGGTTGATAGCCTCGACAATCGGCAGCAGCTGCCGAATGTCGCGCTCGCGCTTCGTCGGGAAGATCCGCTGCAGCAGACGTAGCATGTGCCCCTCACTTATCGCAACCCAATCGCACGTTATAGACGCAGGAAGCCTGGGGTTTGTGCGTCTTTTCTCTCTGTCTGCAGTGCCGTAGCAGAATGGACCTCTATCTGTTCTCGCCAGAGAACGTCCTACGCCAGATGCAGCAGGCTCCCAGAGAGCGGGGGTATTACCTTTTGCGCTTCTATGTCGACGAGCACGGAATGCCCTCCCGGAAGCCAACCGGACGTACGGCCCTCTTCTACCTCTCCCCCTCGGGGGGCATTCTCCGGGACAGTTCGTTCAACATCGTCCTCTACAGTGCGAAATTCGATGCCTACCGCGGCTACGGTCGTCTCAACGGGCATGAGGAATGACACCACGGGCCATCTATCTGGACTACAGCGCAACGACGCCGCTCGACCCGGAGGTGCTGGAGGCAATGCTGCCGTGGTTGCGCGAGCACTTCGGCAATGCCTCTTCCCTGCACGCCTGGGGACGCCGCGCCCGGGTTGCCATCGAAGAGGCGCGTGAAGAACTTGCCTCTCTGCTCGGGGTGCACCCGGCCGAGCTTATCTTTACCAGCGGCGGTACGGAAGCCAACAATACCGTCCTCCACAGTTGCTGCTTCCACTCGCAGTTGGTCGATACGGTGGTCTACAGTGCCGTCGAACATCACTCCGTTATCCATCCGGCCCAAGCTCTGGCAGAGCGGGGATTTCAGACCGCCACGTTACCCGTTGACCATTGGGGTAGGGTGCGCTGCGAGGACGTAGCCGTATGGAATCGCCCACGGACACTTATCTGCGTCATGCATTCGAACAACGAAACGGGCATACTCCAGCCGATCGAGGCCGTGCGGCGCAGCGCACCAGAGGCTCTTCTCCACATGGACGCCGTACAATCCCTGGGGAAGGTTCCGCTCAATCTGGCTCAGCTTGGGGTCGACTTTGCAAGCTTCTCTGCCCATAAGCTCTACGGCCCGAAGGGGATCGGAGCTCTTTTCATCCGGCGCGGGATTCCCTTCAAAGCGTACCAATACGGGGGCTCCCAAGAGCGGAATCGGCGTGCAGGAACAGAGCCTGTGGCTCTGATTGTAGGCTTCCAAGTTGCTGTCCGCAAGGCCCTGCGCGAGCTTGAGCACCGCACACAGCGAGTGCAACAGCTCAACCACTTCTTGCGCCAGCTCTTGCAGGAACGTATCCCAGGCGTCCTCTTCAACACCCCCCAGGAGGAGGCTCTGCCTTACATTCTCAACATTACCTTCGCCGATGCCCATACGCTTGACGGCGACGCCCTTATCCTCGGCATGGACCTACACGGCGTAGCGGTCTCGAACGGGGCGGCATGCAGTGCCGGCAGTATGCAACCCTCGCATGTCCTGCTTGCCATGGGCCGCTCCTTGGCGCAGGCGCGGGCTGCAATCCGCTTTTCCCTGTCTCACGACACCACCGAGGAGGAGCTCCTCTATGCCGTGCAGGTCCTCGAGAAGGTTCTAGCCCCGATGCGGGATTGAGTGGGAGCCGACACTAATTGGCGTGTTGCTCCCACTGCCACCGGATCGATAAGCGGATACTGCGTCCTGGTTCATAAACCCGGGTACCGGCAGCATAGGGATTGCGGATGTAAGAGAGATGGCGCCGGTAGAGGCGATTGAGGAGGTTGGTCCCTTCAACACCAATGTGTATCCCCGCTGCCATCTTCCACTGGAGTCCAGCATCCAGACGGAACCACTCCCCTGTTGGCTCCTCCCGCAGCATCCAATCCACCCGCCGCTGCGCCATAGCGTAGATACTCCGCACCCACAGAGAGAGCCCGGGCTCCAGCTCAGGACTCTTCCCGGTGAGGATTACCATCAGTGGGGGAATTTCACTCAGCGGACGCCGCGTCTGCACCTGCTCCCCCCATGTGTATTCCAGACTCGCATCCCAATAGGGCGACGTATAGGACAGCGTGGCCGTCCAGAGCCATGCCCGGATACCTTCCACGGTGAGCCAGCGGTGCATCCCGTGCTCGCGAGCTGCAAGGGAGGGATAGTTCCACACATGCGAGGCGGCAAGCTGGAGCTGCGCCCATCGCTGCCATTCCAGCATGGTTCGCAAGCTCAGCCGCAATGGCTCAGCCAATGTGGGATTGCTTACCCACCGTGGACCATGGCCTGCAACTCTGACAAAGAAGAGGTTCTCTTCGGCTGGCTGCTCTCCCGTAAACTCCAGTTGCACCCCCGTGCTCCACTCCCGGAACAGAGGAAATCGAGAGCCCAGGGTAACGTTGACGGGCAAATACCAGCGCAGCCTTCCGGCTTCTGGATAGAGCTCTCGATAGATGGCCAGCCGGCTCGTATCGCCTAGCCACATTAGGGCAACTCCACCACGCAGGGCAATCTGCACCTCTTGCAGTGCCCACCGCCATCCAACGGTTGCGCGGAAACTACTGACCGAGGGAATAACCGCTTGCGACATACCTCCCATCTGAGTCTCGGCCTTCCAGAAACGGTAAACCGCCTCATACCACGGGCTGACTAGTCCAAACGTGAAGGTTGTCGCATCAGTTCTCATGGGCGTCGTTGTACGCCGCAGCTCGTTGTCCATACGGTGCCACGTGTAGACACCATAGAGCCGATCTTCGCCCCGTGCCAGACTCAGAACACCGGTGAGATTCCGCCGTTCATCCATCATGAGAGCTGGGAAGGGGATGTCGGCAGCTGTGTTGAAGCGGACATCGTACGTTATGCCGCTGAGCTGCCCGCGGAGCATCATATCGAGCCATTGCGACCGGATATGGTCGCTTGAGTATCCGTAACGCTGTCCGAATGTCTGCCCAGCACCATCGGTGTAGGACCGTAGCTGCACAAAGCGGCCAATCAAACGTTGCTGTGCTAGCTCGGCCTGTAAGCTTGCATCCCAGAAGGGCTCTGCTCCGAACTGTCCCGCCAAATCTGCCCGTACGTGCAGCCGCTCTCCAACAGGATGCCGATGGTAGCGGATGGCTCCACCGAATCCACCGGGGATGGACACTCCAGAGTAATCCACCACCACCCCGGCCACATCCAGAGGCTCTATCCGCACCAAAGGAACATCCATGCGGTTCGGGCACGCATTCGGGAAACGTATCCCCTCAACCGTCACCCCCACATCGCCACGCCGGAAACCCTGCAAAGACAAGTCAGTGCTGAGAAATCCCCCACGCCGTATGAACTGCACCACACCTTCGCTCTCCAAGACTTCGTACACCGACGCCTTCGAAGATGGCACTATGCGCTCACCTATCGGAATTGCCCGGCCAATGACGGTCAGAGGCGCAAAGCGATACACCAGCGTATCCTCTGCCCTGACCCAGAGGACTCCTACAGTACACAGCAGAACCGCCACACGTAGAACAGAGCAGCTCATGTCCCCTCCAGAGCAGTTCAACTTACCGAGCAAGCACACTGCTTGCACCTTTCATTCCCTAGCCCGATGCAACGCCATAGGATTCCCATACGGCGGCTGCAAGCCAATTGTCAAACGCTCTGGCTCCGCCCAAACGGGGATCGTATCGGGCTTGAAGACAAAACGCCTTGTATCGGACACCAGAGCTGATGCGAGTTTTTCAGGGGATAGCGGTGCACAGATGCTCTCGCCCAGCCTTCCCAACCCACTGCCGAGGCTGAGTATTTTTGGTTGCACCATGCCACCTCCCCTTGCTCACGAACCGCCCTGTGCAAAACTATATAGCCTCCCTTAGTTAGCCTGCTGCACTCCGTCAGCAGGGGAGTGATCTTCGTCATAGTTACGCTCGCAGAGCGGGGGGAATCAGGGAAAGCTCTCGGAGGCGGTGACCAAGGTGCCGGCGGAGGGATTCGAACCCCCGACTCGCGGATTATGATTCCGCTGCTCTACCTGCTGAGCTACGCCGGCCTCGACAGTGCAAAAATACAGTCCGAGCGCCTCACTGCGAAGAGCGCTGCATGAGGCGGCGGATCTCATCCCGGATGCGGGCAGCGCGCTCGTAGTCCTCTTCCTCGATTGCCCGCTGCAGCTGTTGCTGGAGACGCTGGATTTGATCTCGTGGCTGCCCCGAGCGGGAAGACTCCTCAGCCGAGCGCCGTTTCAAGCGTTCGAAGTAATCCTCCTCCTCTTCCCCCTCCTCCTCGTGTTCCTCTTCCAGAGCCGATGGGGAGAGCGCAGCTTCATCCATAACTTCTTCGGCAACGTAGATAGGGGCGCCACAGCGCAGGGCCAAGGCAATAGCATCGCTGGGCCGGGCATCGACCTCAACGTCGCCATCCTCGAGCAAGAGGTAAGCGTAGAAGGTCCCCTCGCGGAGGGCATGGATGCAGATCTCTACGAGATTGCTGTCCAAGGCCTCGATGATGCTCTTCAGTAGGTCGTGTGTCATCGGTCGTGGTGGACGCATGCCTTCCAGTTCAAGGGCAATAGCCTGTGCCTCGAAAGCCCCAATGATAATCGGCAGCCGCCGCTCGCCGCCAACCTCCTTGAGGATGAGAGCGTAGGAGTTGTTGCTCTCGGTCGAGGCAATCCCGACAACTTCGACGCGCACCTTCTTCATGCTCCAACCCTCCTGTCGCGCCACTGTCGGCAGTGTAGACGAGGAGACCCAGACTCAATTGCGCTCCAGAACGCGACGGAAGCCCTCCGGAACCGGCTTACCGAGAAAGTGCGCAAGCTTGACGGCCAAGCGCGGAAGCACGTCGAAGAGATCCCCGACAACGCCGTAGTCAGCTACCTTGAAGATGGGCGCTTCGGGATCCTTGTTGATGGCAACGATGACCTTCGAGGAAGACATCCCGGCCAAATGTTGGATGGCACCCGAAATCCCGCAGGCGATGTAGAGGGTCGGAGAGACCGTTTTCCCCGTCTGCCCAATCTGCTCGCTATGTGGCCGCCATCCTGCATCGACGGCCGCCCGTGAAGCTCCCACAGCCCCACCCAGGAGCTGCGCCAGCTCCTCCACCATCCAGAAGTGCTCCGGCCCTCTCATCCCGCGACCTCCGGAAACGATGATATCAGCCTCCAACACATCGAGCTTCCCCTCGCTGCGGAGGACCTCGCGGACGACAGCGCTACACTCGCCCGGGCTCAGGTGCGGCCGAAAGCGGCGGAGGACCATCGAAACGGGTTTTTCGACCGGCCGGGCGGTGAAGACGTTTGGGCGTAAGGCGTAGAGATGGAGCGCCGTGCGCAAGCGGACCGTCGCTATGACCTTTCCCGCATAGATAGGGCGCCGAGCCAGGAGCTGTCCATCGTGCACGAGCAGCTCAACGCAGTCGGGCGCATATCCAGCACGCAGCTTAGCCGCAAGGCGCGGCATCAATTCCTTCCCTCGAGCCGTTGCCGCCATGAGCACAATGTGGGCCTGCTCGTGCTCAATCAGTTGCGCCAGCGCCGCCGCCATACCCGGCATGGAGTAGCGCTCCAAGAGCTCATGCTCGAGGACAATCCCCTCGCTCACTCCGTAGAGAGCTGCCTGCTCCAGCAGCTCAGCTGCCCCCGTCAGGGCCACAGCGGCAACGCTGCTCCTTAGCTGCTCGGCCACTGTGCGCGCAGCCGTGAGGACCTCGCAGGAGCTGCGCTTGAGTCCGCGGGGATCTGCTTCGACAAGGGCAAGAATGGCTGCCATCTCCCTTCTCCTGCTTAGATGACCTTTGCTTCTTCGTGCAGCAGGCGAATCAGCTCGTCTAAGTCCTCATCCGAAGAGCCCAGAATACGGCCCCTCCGCTGCTGCTGCGGCAGCTCCATGGCAACAATCTCGCTGACAGGCTCCACCGCAGGAGGCTCGATCTCTTCGATGGGCTTGGATTTCGCCTTGATAATGTCGGGCAGCTTCGGATAGCGAGGCTCATTGATGCCTTTCTGCACGCTGATGACGCACGGTAGCTGTGTTTCAACAATCTCCTTCCCCCCTTCGATGTCGCGCTCGGCCACCACCGTCCCCCCCTCCCCAATCGTCAGCCGGGAGACAACCGAGACGGAGGGAAAGCCAAGGAGCTCTCCGACTGTAGAGGCCATTTGGAAGGAGTCGAAATCGATGCTCTGGCGTCCCATGAGGATAAGCTCCGGACGGTAGTGCTGGGCAACATGGGCTAGCGCCATGGCAACGCCGAAGGAATCCAGTGTCCCTTCATCCCGCACCAAGAGCGCCCGTTCGGCCCCCAGGGCCAGAGCCGTGCGCAGTATCTCTGTGGCGCCCACCGGCCCAACGCAGACGGCCAGAACTTCGCCCCCGAAGCGCTCACGGACGCGCAGTGCCTCTTCGAGGGCGTACTCGTCGTAAGGGTTCATGATGAACTTGAGCTCCGTCCGCTCGATCTGCTTCCCATCGGCGGCAATACGCGGCCGCGCTGCTGTATCGGGTACATACGACAGGCATACCATAACACGCATGGGCACAAGGAGCATCCGTGACACCACCACGCCTACAAAGCTACGGACATTCCGACAACGCTCCTCTGTTAGGAGCTCAGCTGTACGGTGGTCACGATATCCAGGGGGGTTTCGGGTGGCAGCTCCGTATAGCTGAGCACAGCCACTGTGGGGAAGCTCGTCGACAGGAGCCGGTACAGGTAGGGGCGCAGCGGTGTTGAGCAGATGATCACCGGTGGGTAGCCGAGTGCCAGGAGCTGTTCAAGGGCGCGCCCGGCAGCCTGGCGGAGCTGCTGGAGGAGCTCGGGCGGCAGGCCCAGCGTTGCCATCCCTGCCGCTTGCGGGGCCTGCTGGAGCTGGGTCGTCAGCAGACGCTCCACCTCAGGGCTGAGCGCGGCTGCATGGAGCACACCTTGTGCGTCTTGATAGAGCCTCCGGATGGTGTCGCCGAGAGCGTGGCGGACGTACTCGGTCAACACATCGGCATTTTTGGTCGTCTTGGCCTGTTCGAGAGCCGTCTCCACAATGAGCGCCAGATCCCGTACCGGGATGCCCTCACGGAGCAGGTTCTGCACAATACGCTGCAACAGCCCCAGCGGTAGTGTCTCTGGAGTAACCTCTTCGACCAGCGCAGGGTAATCCCGGCGCAGGTGCTCCAGCAACTGGCGGATATCCTGCCGGCTCAGCAGCCGCCAGGCGTGGCGGCGGAGTAGCTCGGTCAGGTGGGTAATCAATACCGTGGTGGCTTCGACCACCGTGTAGCCCATCAATTCAGCTTGCTCGCGCTGTGCCGCAGGTATCCAAATGGCTGGCAAGCCGAAGACGGGCTCCGTAACGTGAATACCGCTCAATTCCCCCTCGGCCGTCCCCGGATTCATGGCCATGACCATGCCAGGATAGACCTTGTTGCGGGCAACTTCATTTCCCCGAATGCGGATGAGGTACTCCTCGGGGGCCAGGCGCAGGTTATCCCGAATGCGCACCGGCGGGAGCATAATGCCCAGTTCAGCCGCTAACTGGCGCCGGATGTTGGTAATGCGAGTCAGCAGCGTCCCGCCCCGGGTCTCATCCAGCAGTGGCAGCAGCGCATAGCCGAGCTCAAGCTCGACTGGGTCGACCCGGAGCAGCTCCTCTGGGCTAGGTTCGGCAGGGCGCTCGGCAGCTCGAGCGCGAGCGGCCTCCTCCGCACGGCGCTGCGCCTCCTCCAGACGCTGGCGGCGGAAAAGCCCAGCGGCTATACCCCCGAGAGTGACCGCCAGGACTAAGAAAGGCACCATGGGCAAGCCCGGCAGCAGAGATAGCACGAAGGCCGCCACCGCAGTCGCAGCCACCGCTCGCGGCTGCTGCCCAAACTGACGCCCCAGCTCAAGCTCGAGACGGTCCCGCGTCGACGACCGTGCTACCACCATGCCAGCCGCCACCGATATCAGCAGCGCCGGAATCTGCGAGACCAATCCATCCCCGACCGTCAACACCGTGTACGTCTGGAGCGCCGTCACCAGATCCATCCCGCGCTGCGCCACCCCAATGATGAGCCCCCCGAGGATGTTGACTACCGTGATGACCAAGCCAGCAATGGCATCCCCGCGGACGAACTTGGCCGCACCATCCATCGCCCCGTAGAAATCGGCCTCGCGGGCCAGCTGCTCCCGCCGCTGCCGCGCCTCCTGTTCGGTGATGAATCCCGCGTTGAGCTCTGCATCAATGCTCATCTGCTTGCCCGGCAGCGCATCTAATGTGAAACGGGCCGCTACTTCCGCAATCCGATTGGCCCCCTTGACAATGACTACGAAGTTGACCAGCACGAGGATCAGAAAGATGACGAAGCCGACCACGTAGTTACCCGCCACAAGAAAGCCCCCGAAAGCACGAATGATCTCTCCCGCATTGGCCTGCCCGAGAATCAAGCGCGTTGTTGCAACGTTGAGCCCAAGCCGAAAGAGGGTCGTCATGAGCAGCAGGCTTGGGAAGACACTCAGTTCAAGTGGGTGGCGAACGTAGAGGGCAAGGAGCAAAACGAGCAGCGACACCGCCATGTTGAGCGCCAGCAGCACATCCAATAGCGGTGTCGGCAGAGGGAAGATCAGGAGCGTCAGCACCCCCAGGATCCCCACCACAAGCACCACATCCGGCTGCTGCCGGAGCCAACTTTGCCATTGTCCCGGAACTGCGCGCAGCTCTACCATCGCTGGAGCAGTTGCTGTGCCTTGCTACGGTGATAGACCCGATAGACATAGGCTAACACCTCGGCCACCGCAGCAAAGAGGCGTTCGGGAATTTCCTGATCCACCTCGACGCTCCGATAGAGGCTCCAGGCCAGCGGCGGATTCTCCACAATGGGCACATTGGCCTGGCGAGCCAACTCCCGGATGCGCTCGGCTATCCGGCCGGCCCCCTTGGCTACCACAATGGGGGCCCGCATGGCTCTCGGCACGTATTGGAGCGCCACGGCAATATGGCTGGGGTTTGTCACAACAACGTCGGCATGGCGCACACGCTGGAGCATCCACCGGCGCAACCGCTGCTGCCACAGGCTTCGCAGACGCGCCTTCAGCTGCGGATCCCCCTCGGTCTGCTTGAGCTCATCGCGCAACTCCTGCCGCGTCATGCGCAGATCCTCCCGATACCGGTACCGCTGGTAGAGTACATCCGCTATAGCCACCAGACCGAAGGCGACCGCCAGCTTCGCAGTCAGCTCCAGCGTTATTGCCCGCAAGAGCGGACCGAGCTGCTGGACGGGGATGAGGCTCAACTGCGCCAGCTCCTCCCACCGCATCCAGAGTACCTGGAGGACAACCCCTGCGAACAGAGCCACCTTGAGCAGGCTTTTGAGCAACTCCACCCCCGCACGGCCAGAAAAGAAGATCCGACGCAGCCCCACGAGTGGATTGAACACCGTCTGCAGCGGCAATCCCTGCGAGAACTTCTTCGTCGCCCACCGTATGCCCACCTGCCCGATCTCAGCCCCTACGGCCAGCAGCAACAGGACCCCCACAAGGGGAAGCAGCAACAGCAGCAGCCGACCGATGAAATCCCAAGCAAGCAGCCGCACACCTTGCTCATCGAGCGTGAGCACCGTGGCCCAGCGGATATAGCCCTCCAGCAGCTCCCGCAGAGCACGAGCCAGAGGTGCCGAGAGGACTGCCAGCAGGAGGCTGGCTCCCACCAGAGCGGCCGTGGCCGTCAGATCCATACTCTTGGCCACCTGCCCGCGCAGCCGTGCCTCTTCCAGCCGTTTCGGCGTCGGCGGCTCCGTCCGCTCTTGCCCTTCCGGGGTCTCTGCCATCACCCTGACCCTATGGACTTAAACTGCGCACCAGCAGAAGGACCTCCGTTGCAAGCCCCCGCAGCGCCGTCCGCAGCAGCATTGCCATCAGCGGCGTGCTCACCACCAGCATCCCCAACCCTACGATGACCTTCACACTGAAGCTCAGCATGAAGATGTTGATCTGAGGAGCTACCCGCGCCAACAGCGCCAATGCCCACAGACTGAGGAACTGTGCGGCCAAGACCGGGGCAGCAATGCTGAGCGCCAAGGCCGTAATGCTTCCCATCCACTGCACGAGCCCAGCCCCCGCCCCGACAGCCACAGCAGTGCTACTTAAGGGAATCAGCCGCACGCTCTCCCCGAGCGCCAGCAAGAGAAGATGCGGGCCATCGATCCAGAAAAACAGCATCAGGGTGGCCAACCCTAAGAGCTCCCCAATCAGCGTCGGAAATCCCCCCAGACTCGGGTCGAAGAGCAACGCTGTCTGGAAGCCCGTGTTCATGTCTATCATCCCGCCGGCAAAGCGGGCAGCGTAGAGGACACTCGAGCTCACAAAGCCGATAAACAACCCCACGAGCGCCTCCTTCATCACTAGAGCGGCCAGCACGAAGGGGTGCAAATCCAAGGTCGGCTGCGGCGGCAGCCCCGGCAGCAGAGCTACCACCACCATGAGAGCAAGCGAACTGCGCAAGAGAAGGGGAATCCCCCAATGGCTGAAAAGCGGTGCTACCACCAACACGGCTAACACCCGCACAAAGAGCAGCCCCCCGAAGACGACCGTCCTCATCATACTCTCCAAAGCCGCCGCATCGAGCGTCTCCATCGCTTAGCGCAGCGTCGGTATTACCTGGAACAGCGTCAGCACATACCGCTTCAGCGTCCCCAGAAAGAAGGGCAGCAGCAGCACACTGGCCAGCAAGACGGCTACCAACTTCGGCACAAAGGTCAAGGTCTGCTCCGAAATCGTCGTGGCCGCCTGGAGAATAGCAATCACAAGGCCCACAACGAGAGCCAGCAGCAGGAGCGGCCCGCCAAGGAGCAGAGCGTGGAAGAATGCCTCTCGCACGAAGTAGACGACCGTTTCTTCGTTCATCTTCGCCTGTCCCTTACGGCGACAGAATTCCCTGCAGCAGTGACCCAATCAGCAAGTTCCAGCCATCCACGAGCACAAAGAGCAGAATCTTGGCCGGCAGCGAGATCAGCTGCGGCGGCAGCAGGAAGATGCCCAGCGATAGCAGCACACTGGCCACAATCAGATCGATGACCACGAAGGGCAGGAAGAGCAAAAAGCCGATCTGAAAGGCGATGCGCAGTTCGCTGAGCGCAAAGGCAGGAATGAGTGCCCAGATGCTGACCTCCTGGGGAGTCTTCGGACGTTGCCCTCCGCTGAGTCGGATGAAGAGAGCCAGATCATTCTGCCGAACCCGCTGCAGCATGAATCGGCGGAAGGGCTCTACCATCCGCTCGACAGCCTGCTGCTGGGTCAGCTCCTGCCGCAGATAGGGCTGCAGCCCCTTCTGATTGGCCTCATCCAGCACCGGCTGCATGACGAAGAAGGTTAAAAAGAGGGCTAGACCCGTCAGGAGCTGACTCGGCGGCTGAGTCTGGGTCCCCAGCGCCTGCTTCAGGAAGAAGAAGACCACGATGATGCGCGTAAAGCAGGTCATCATCACCAGAATCGAGGGGGCCAGCGTCAAGACCGTCAGCAGCAAGAGGAGCTGCAGGGTCAGCGAGAATTCCTGCGCCGACTGAGCAGCTTCCAGGCCAATGCTCACCTTGGGCAGCGGCAGCAGTGGGGCTTGCTGTCCCCAGGCTTCCCCGCTCAAGGCCACCGCTGCCAGTGCCAGCAGCAGAATGTATCGCACGCGCATGGCTCTCTCCCTCGGCGAAGCTCTCCTGGGATCTCCCAATCTGCGTGCCAGACCGGCAAGCTCTCACCTCCCCTCCGTGCCGTAAGAGGAAGAGCAAGCCACACCGCTCCCGGTGTCATGCTCGTCTTCAGCACCAGTTCCTCTGGCTACCTCCGGCACAGGATGGAGTGGAAAACCCTCGGACCTGGGGAAAATTTCCTGGATCTAGAGCCGGCATACTCCGAGCTCGAACGCGCCCGGATTGTCATCGTCCCTGCTCCGTACGAATACCGAACAAGTTTTGGCAAAGGCACTCGCTATGGGCCGGAAGCTATCCTGGCTGCCAGCGCCCACGTGGAGACCTACGACGAAGAGTTCGACCGAGAGCTCTGCTACGAGCTCGGGCTGGCCACTCTGGCCCCCTTGAAGCTGGAGGGGCTCTACGATGAGGCAGCCCTGGCGGCCCTCGAAGCTGTCGTCGAGCACCTCCTGCAGTCGGGAAAATTCGTCGTCACGCTCGGCGGCGAACACACCATCGCTCTGGCTCCTATCCGAGCCCACCTCCGACACTTTCCACGGCTGAGCCTGCTGCAGCTCGATGCCCATGCTGATTTGCGCCACACCTACGAAGGCTCGGCCTACTCGCACGCCTGCGTCATGGCACGGGTTCTGGAATTTCTGCCTCCGGAGCGCCTCGTCCAGGTCGGCATCCGAGCTGTGGCACGGGAGGAGATGGAGGTCATCCGCCGGGCAGCCCTCCGAACACTCTTCGCCACCACTCTCCGCGCCTCTGGCCCGGAGTGGTATACGACCGTGGTCGAGAGCCTGGGCCAGGAGGTCTACATCACGCTCGATGTGGATGTGCTGGACCCTGCCCAAATGCCCGCAACGGGCACACCGGAGCCCAACGGATTGTGGTACCACGAGCTCATCGAGCTGCTGCGGCGTATCCGGCAGAGCGGGCGGCGTATTCTCGGCTTCGATGTTGTGGAATTTGCCCCTATACCGGGGCTCCACCATGCAGCGCTGACAACGGCTCGACTGATCTACAAGGCACTCACACTGGCTCTGACCCCATGCAGCCCGAGCTCCTCCGAGCCGAAATAGTTCGCTGGAGCAGCTGCTCCGCAGAGGAACTGCAGGCCCGCCGGGAGGAGGTGCTCCCCATACTGGCCCAATTTGTGGAGGCGCTCTCGGCCGGGCGCATTCGCGCCGCCGAGCCAACCCCGGAGGGTTCCTGGCAGACGCACTCGTGGGTCAAGCAGGGGATTCTGCTCTGCTTCCGCGCAGGGCGCCTGCGCCTTCAGCGCCTCGGGGCATGGCGCTTTACCGATGTGGACACCCTCGGCCTCCGGTGGTTCACCCCTGCCGAGCGTGTACGGCTTGTCCCCGGAGGCTCTGCCGTCCGCCGTGGGGCTTACCTGGCTCCAGGGGTGGTCTGCATGCCGCCCATGTACATCAACATTGGGGCATACGTCGACGAAGGCACTATGGTGGATTCGCATGTGCTCGTCGGCAGCTGTGCCCAGATTGGCAAGCGCGTTCACCTGAGTGCTGCAGCGCAAATTGGCGGGGTGCTAGAGCCGCCGGCAGCACGCCCAGTCATTGTCGAGGACGATGCCTTCATCGGAGCAAACTGCGGCCTCTTCGAAGGCGTCCTGGTCCGCCGCCGCGCAGTGCTCGCCGCCGGTGTGCAGCTGACCGCCACCACGCCGGTCTACGATCTCGTCTACGAACGCATCCTCCGGGGGACACCAGAAGCACCCCTTGAAATCCCGGAAGCTGCCGTTGTCGTCCCAGGTATCCGCTTGCTCGACTCCCCCTTTGCCCGGGCTCACGGGGTCGGGCTTGCTACGCCAATCATCGTCAAATACCGCGACGCCCAGACAGATGCTCGAGCAGCTCTGGAGGCCTCGCTCCGAGCCATGTTCTCGTAGCACCCATGGAACCCCTGCTTGAGGTTCAGCATCTCTGGAAGCGGTACGGGGAGGTGGTGGCTCTCCGCGACTGCTCCTTTACGCTCTTGCCCGGCCGCATCATCGGTCTGCTCGGCCCGAATGGTTCGGGCAAGACTACGCTCCTGCGCATCTTGGCGGGCATCCTGCAACCCGATGCCGGACACGTACACTTTTTCGGCCCTCCCAACCCCCGAAGTTGGATTGGCTACCTCCCCGAGGAACGGGGGCTGTACCGCCAACGCCGCGTCCGCGAGCAGCTCCTCTACCTTGCCTCCCTGCGCAACATGCCGAGGCAGACGGCGCACCAGGCCGTGCATTCCTGCCTCCAGCGGCTCGGCGCCGCCGAATACGCCACCCGCAGCACCGACGAACTCTCCAAAGGTATGCTGCAGAAGGTACAGCTGACTGCTGCTCTCCTCCATCGCCCGGCGCTCCTCCTGCTGGATGAACCCACCAACGGGCTCGACCCTCTGGCTGTCCATGAGTTTACCGAGCTGCTCCGAGAACTCCGCCATGAGGGCTGTACCGTTCTCCTCTCCACTCACCAGCTGGAGTACGCCGAACAGATCTGCGACGACGTGCTCCTCCTCCATCGGGGGCAGATCCTGCTGGCCGGGAGCCTCCACGAGCTCAAAGCGCGCTACGGCCACCACACCCTCACGCTCGATGTCCACGGCGACATCACCCCAGCGCTGGCCCATATCCCGCCCGAGTGCATCCGCAGCCGGAGCGAACACCGCCTTGAACTGCTCTGGCCCGAACTCAAGCCGGCCACCCTTCAGGAGTTCCTCCAGCAACTACTGCACAGCGCTACCATTCGCTCGCTGGCCTGGAATGAACCGAGCCTCCGCGAGATTGTGCTCAAGCTGCTGCATGGCTCCCCTCCCGGCTAACCGCTTACCCCTCACTCCCCAGGGCAATTCGTCTCATAGTAGAGCCTGCGACAGCAGATTCACCCCGGCTATGGTACGCTCGGCTGTTACATGCTGTGCGCTGTTCGTTGCCGCCACGCTGCCAACCATGGAGGCACAGCAGATCCAGCCTCAAGCTTCCTCCCCCATCGTCCTGACGCAATTCCTCCGCTTCTTCCCCGTACGGGACACCATCTACGTGCTGAGCCCTTACTATCTGGAGCTGGACCTGGGTCAGCAGCGGCTCGCCGTGTACGAGCGTGGGCAGAAGCGTTACGACTTCCCCGTCTCCTCCGGCGCCCCATGGCTACAGAAGGCTATCGAGACACCGACGGGGCTATTTACCATCCAGACGAAGGCCACACGAGCAATCTCCCGCCAGTTTGAGAATACCCCCATGCTGCACTGGCTAGGTTTTGCCGGCAATGTGGGCTTCCATGCCCTGGAGGGCTGGAGCTACTACCGCCATCTCGGCCAACGTCCGTCATCGCACGGCTGCGTACGCCTCAGCCGAGAGGATGCCCAGCTGCTATACCGCCTGCTGCCGCGTGGGACCCCTGTGCTCGTCTACAAGGAAGCCCCAGCCCGCGTGCTGGCTTACCTCCCTCCGGAGCAATTCGATCCGAGTCGCGATTGGGTGCTCGAGCCAGCCCATGCAGCACCGCTCCTGCGGGCACGGCTGGAGGCGCTCTACCGCGGACAGGCTCACTGGGGACGCCGGAGACGGCTCGTGCTGAGCCCTTCGACGATCCTGCACTCCAGCGGCTACGAAATTGGCTCTGCTCACCTCATCCCTCCTCAAGAGCCACCCCTCCTGCTGGAACCACCCTCCGGACGGGCACCAGGCCTTCTGCTGCAGTAGTGTCACAGCTCACCCCGAAATGCTCTCTCCAAAATAGCCCGTTCCAACCCCTTGAGCACTGCTTCTGTATGGGCTTGGGCTTCCCGGAGCGCACGAATCCGCCCCTGCACCGCCTCCAG
>CALKEU010000003.1:0-45000 GCA_938084565.1 Candidatus Kapaibacterium sp.
AATCCTATCCTGAGGAGGCGCAGGAGAGCTGCCGCTCGTGGGTGAGCAGCGTAGGAATGCTTCCATGATGGAATGCGCTGCATGGGTGTTCTCCATGAGTGTGGGACATGGTGGTGCATAGGCAATCCTTGCTTCTGCTGCAATGCGCCCGGGGCTGTGGTGATAGAACCGTGTACGCTGTCCCTCAGTGGCTCGTCTTGTGCTGCAGGATTCTCCACGCTGTGGGGGCTGGAGGTTTGACGCTGCGAACATAGAAAATTTGGGTGTAGTGACCAAATGAGCACCTCGGGTGCTTGAGAGAGCTGATGGAAGAAGAGATGGGGCACGGTGGGGAGGTATGTCCTATTTTCGTGGAGAGCGAGTTTTTCGGGTACCCAGGCCATGGCAGAGCGGCGCCGCCTGCTGCGACCGGAGCGATTGCCTGAGGATGAAGCCGATATACAGCTGCGCCCCCAGAGCTTTGCAGAATTTGTCGGGCAGAGAGGGGTAGTGGAGAATTTGCACGTATTCGTCACGGCTGCTCGGCAGCGGGGGGAGGTTTTGGAGCATGTGCTGCTGACGGGGCCGCCCGGGTTAGGGAAGACGACCCTAGCTGCTATTTTGGCGCGGGAGATGGGGGTGGAGTTCCGCTCGGTGGCTGGTCCGATCCTGGAACGGCCGGGGGATTTAGCGGGGCTGCTGACGACCCTCCCGGAGGGGACAGTGGTGCTCATCGATGAAATTCACCGCCTTTCAGCGGCGGTGGAGGAGTATCTCTATGCGGCTATGGAGGACTTTCGGCTAGACATCCTCATCGATGCAGGGCCGGCGGCGCGTTCGGTGCAGCTGCGGCTGCCGCGCTTTACGCTCGTGGGGGCAACGACGCGACAGGGGCTACTGAGTGCCCCCCTGCGTTCGCGCTTTGGCATTGCAGTGCGCTTGGACTACTACGAGCCAGAGGAGCTCTGTGCAATTGTGCAGCGTTCGGCACGCATTTTGGGCATCCCAATTGAGGAGGAGGGGGCCTGGGAGATTGCGCGCCGTGCTCGCGGTACCCCGCGGATTGCCAATCGGTTGCTGCGGCGCACACGGGATTTTGCTCAGGTCAAGGGCAACGGTGTAGTGACGGCCGAGATTGCCCGCATTGCCCTCGAGGCGCTCGAGGTGGACGAATTCGGGCTCGACGAGATGGATCAGCGCTTGCTGCTGACCCTCATTGAGAAATTCGGCGGGGGGCCCGTCGGACTCAATACGCTGGCGGTTGCCGTGGGGGAGGAAGCCGACACCATCGAGGAGGTGTACGAGCCCTTCCTCATCCGGCAGGGATTTCTACGGCGCACGCCGCGCGGGCGGGAGGCCACCGAGCTGGCCTACCGTGCCATGAAGGGGCGCATCTCCGGAGTTCAACCACGGCTGTTGGAGTGATGCTCAGCTTCTGGGAACAGCAGGAGCTTCTCCGGGCTGACATCGTGGTGGTCGGAGGCGGAGTGCTCGGGCTCTGGAGTGCGCTGGAGTGCGGTCGCCGCTATCCGCAGCGGCGTATCCTGTTGGTGGAGCGAGCTACATTGCCGCTTGGGGCAAGCACGCGGAATGCGGGTTTTGCAACGCTTGGGACGCTCGGTGAGGCTCTGGCCCATGCACAGCAGGTGGGGGAGGAGTCTGTAGCCAGCCTCATGGTGGAGCGCTGGTTCGGGCTACAGCAATGGCGTCAAGAGTTCGGGGATGCTGCCCTGGGCTATGAGCCCGTCGGGGGCTACGAGCTCCTCTTCGCCGGGGAGGAGCACGTGTGTGAGGCCGTGGAGCACTGGAATGAGCTGCTGCGGGAGATCTTCCCGGAGGGGCTCTTCCGGGAGGTGCCGGAGCTGGCACGCTACTTTCCCGGGGCACCAGTGCGGAGCGTCATTGCGAATCCGTATGACGGGGCACTCAACGTGGGGAAAGCTCTAAGCGCTCTGCAGCAGCGGGTGGCCCAGGCTGGGGTGCTGATCTGGAGCGGGACTGCTGTCGAAGCTGTCGAGCCGACTTCGACGGGGGTGTCGGTGGTGTGCTGGGAGAGTACGGCGCGGCGGATGCTGCCTGTGCGGGCACAGGTGGTGGCGATCTGCACCAATGCGTGGATTCCAGAATTGGTCCCACAGGCAGACATTCGCCCCGCGCGGGCGCAGGTACTCGTGACGGCCCCTCTGGCTCAGCGCCCCTTTCCAGCAGGAACGTACCACTTCCACGGCGGCTTCTACTACTTCCGCTGGCTGGGGTTGCGCTTGCTCCTCGGTGGGGGGCGCCATCGGGCACTCCAGGAGGAGGAGACCCATGAATTTGCCCTCAACCCCGCCCTACAGAGCCACCTCGAAGAGATTCTGCAGCAGCTGCTTGCAGGGCAGGAGGTGCCGGTGGAGCAGCGGTGGTGTGGCATCATGGGGATGCGTCCCGATAAGCTCCCGAAGGTGGAGTTCGTCGGCGAGCGCTTGCTGATTGGCTTCGGCTGCAATGGTATGGGGATAGCTCTGGCCCCACGCGTGGGCGGACAGGTCGCTACGCTCGTGGGAGAGTGGCTTGAGTGAATCAGCCCCGCATTTGCGCAGAACTCTCTAAAATTGCGTCCGCCACGCCAACGTAGCTCAGCTGGTAGAGCAGCTCACTCGTAATGAGCAGGTCGGGGGTTCGAATCCCCCCGTTGGCTCAGGGAGGGGATCCGGAAGGGAGGCTTTCCCAACAGAGCCAGAGCAGGAGAATCAGCAACGTGTAGGCAGTCAGCGTCGCTCGGCGTGAAGCCGACCAGAGTTTGAAAGCTGAACCGAGCGACCGTTTAGGGCTCAAGCGGAGGCCGGAAGCGTCCACGAAGGCAAAGAGTTCATCCAGGAGGAGGTGGCTCACAAATCCGGTTGCCGCAGCGGTGGCCAACAGGGTGCGCACCCGGAGGGGCATGTCGCTGAAGCCCAGGAAGATCAGGCTTGCCCAGATGCCACATGCGGGGATGCTGTGCACCATGCCGCGGTGGACCGTAATGGAGCCGAGCAGTAGGCGCAGCCCCCAGCGGACTCCCCAGAAGAGAGCGATGAGGAGCACAACGGTGGTGCCCTCATACAGCGGAAGGTGGATCACTCGCGCGCTGAGCACCACCGCCAGGAGGGCACTTGTGCTCAGCACAAACTCGGCAAAGCGACTCTGGGGGTAGTCAATATCCGGCACGATTCCCCCGACAGTGCAGAGCACGGCAGCGGTAGCGGCCTCGTACCAAGGGAAGTGGAAGTGCTGCAGCGCGGCAAAGCCCCATCCAATCCCCAGAGCGGAGGAGATGGCCATATGCTGTTCAAACCGTGCCATGCTCGTGCCAGAGCTGCTGGAGTGCCTGGGGCTGGAGTGTGATGCCAGCGGCGAGCTGACGTATAACCCACAGGTTGAGCCGGTCGGCCCGGTCGTCCCGCCCTTTTGGGGTTTCGAGGATGTGGGGGACATGCTCCCAGCGGGGATCGTGTAGGAGGTACCAGAAACAGGAAAGCCCGCAGTGGCCCAACCCGATATGGGCATGGCGGTCGCGACGGCTTCCCAGCGGGAAGGCGCTGTCGTTGAGGTGGAGGAGGCGCAGCATCTGGCTGCCGAAGAGGGTCTCGAAGCGGTGCCAGAAGGCGGCGTACCCCTCCTCTGTATCCAGCCGGTACCCGGCAGCCAGGGCGTGACAGGTGTCAATGCAGATGCCGAGCCGCTCCGGACAAGGGCTCTGTTCCAGGATGAAGGCAAGCTCTTCGAGAGAGCCTCCAACCGTTGCCCCCTGCCCGGCGGTGAGTTCCACGCAGAGCGTCAGATCTGGAGGGCTATTGGAGAGCACCGTTGCGAGAGCTGCTGCAATGCGGCGGAGCCCTTCACGGCGTTCTTCCGGAGGGCAACTGCCCGGGTGAAAGACCACCAGCTCGATCCCCAACTGGTGACAGCGTCGGCATTCGGCCTCGAGTGCTGCTAGGCTCTTGCGGTGGAGCTCTCGGCTCGGCGAGGCCAGATTGAGTAAGTAGGCGGCATGTGCTACCACGGTGTCGATGCCTGCAGCACGGCAGCGCTGGCGGAAGAGTATCCCCACCTCCGGGCAGAGATCCTCGAAAGTCCACCGCCGGGCGTTAGCTGTGAAGAGTTGGAAGGCAGTGCAGCCGAGTGCCTCGGCCCGTTCAACGGCGGTGGGGAGGCCCCCGGCTGTGCTGACATGGACTCCGAGCCGGCGTGGGACGGTAGGCGACATAGCAGGGCAGAAGACGAGCAAGCGGTCATTCCTCCTATTTTTGCTCACTCCAAGCCGGGCACGCGCATGGCCTGGGAGCTTGTACGGGAAGCCTTCGCTGGGGGTGCGGTTAAGCTCTTCCGCTACCGGCGCTACCGCGATGAGCGCGGGTGGTTTGCCGAAATCTTTCGCCGTGATGAACTGCAGCGCTGGGGCCTCCCCGGGCTATTCGTCCAGGAAAATCACTCGCGCTCGCGGCGGGGAGTTCTCCGCGGTCTGCACTTCCAGCACACGCCGCCGATGGGTAAGCTGTTGCGTGTCACGCGTGGGCGTGCCTTCGTCGTCGAGGTCGATGTACGGGCGTGGTCGCCCACCTGTGGGGAGTACTTTGCCGTTGAGCTCTCCAGTCGAGAACCGCTGCTGCTGTGGATTCCGCCTGGCATTGCCAATGGGTTCTGTGCACTGACCCGGAGCGTCGAGGTCCAATACCTCTGCACGGCACCGTACAATCCCGAGGGCGAAGGAGCTGTGCGATGGGATGATCCCGAGCTGCGCATTCCCTGGCCGCTTACGAGGCCGATCCTCTCGGCTCGGGACCGCTCGGCGTGGCTGTTGCGGGAGTGGCTGCAGCAGCCGATGGCCCAGCAAATCGGGCGGGAGCAGGAGGAAAACGGTACTCCAGGAGCTTGACCTGCTCGAGGGTCTGCTGGAGGAGATCCTCCAGCGGAAGCCGTTCCTCGAATGCCTCTACGGTCTGCCGGTGGGAGCGGGTGATCGAGTGGCGTGCCACAAAGAGGCTGCAGCAATCCTCGTCCGGCTGGATGGACAGCTCGTAAGTGCCCAGCTGCCGTGCTTGGGCGATGATCTCCTGCTTGCTCATGCCGATGAGCGGGCGCAGAACCGGCAGGGAGGTAGCGGCATCAATTGTGGCCAAATTCTCCAGTGTCTGTGAGCTAACCTGCCCCAAACTCTCGCCTGTAACGAGTGCCATTGCGCCATGCTGCTGTGCGAGGCGTTCGGCCACTCGATACATGAAACGCCGGTACAGTACGACGCGATAGCCCGCCGGAGCCAAAGCAACGGCATGGCGCTGGAAATCGGCAATCGAGACCAACAGGAGGCGCGAGCGGTACTGGTACTGCGTCAGCAGCTCCACCAGCGCCTGTGCTTTCTCCTGCGAGCGGGTGGAGACCAAGGGAAAGCTATGGAAGTGCACGAAATCGACTACGCACCCGCGCAGCATCATGCGCCATGCAGCAACTGGGGAGTCGATGCCACCGGACAGCAGTGCCAGCACTCGGCCGCTGACGCCGACGGGGAGCCCACCCAGCCCTGGAATGCGTTCGACAGCCACGTAGAAGCCATCGGCCAAGAGGCGGACGTAGAACGTGCGCTCGGGCATGTCTAATTCCACCCGAGCTCCGGTCCGCTGCTGGATATAGCTGCCGAGCCGGCGTTCGAGTTCGGCTGAGGTCAGCGGGAAACGCTTGTCCGTGCGCTTGCAACGGACTGCAAAGCTGGCAAAGGGAGGCTGTCGGTGCATCATGAGGTCAACAGCCTCTACGAGCGCATCCCATGAGGGGGCCGTCCACAGTGCCGGGCTGATGTAGTCAATCCCAATGACCTGGCGGAGTCGCTGCAGGAGGGTATCGGTCAGCTCCTGCGGGGCATGGATGCGCACAGACATTGGCGGAACGAAATGGCAGTGTGCGGGCGTATCGCTCAGGCTCTGCCGGATATTGCGGAGGGCCGTCTGGATGAACAGCCGGCGGTTGTTGCCCTTGAGGGCTAGCTCATGGAACAGGGTGACAAGCAGGAGGGCTCTAGCGGGCATTGCACTGCAGAGCCAAGAGGGAACACAGCGAACCTGCTTCAGCGCTCACTGCCAGCTCGGAGAGCCTTCCCCAGCGCCATGCCTCATAGAGCGTCACGTCAGGTACCGACCCAGGGGCAGGCAGGCTTGGTTCAGCCTGGCACAGTCGGGCTTCGTAGAGGCGCATGCGGAGCCGGTAGTGCTGCCGTTGCTGCTCCCCCGTGCAGCAGAGGCGGAGGGCCGAGAGCATACTTCCCAGCTTCTGCCGTGCAAGGCGTTCGAGGGCTTCCCGATCACTTTCCCCAGCGCGGAGGGTCACGGCCGGTAGCCCCCACATGCCCGGAAACTCTGGATCCGTGCTCGGGCGCCGTACCAGGAGAATCCGGCTCGGATCGGAGGCAGAGCGAATCAGGACGGCAATGCTTTCCTTGAGCGGGTCCATCCAGCCTTATGCACGTGGCCGGCCGATACGGTGACCGTGGAGCGCCGTTGGCTCTGGTACAGAGACGAGTTTCCCCTGGCGTCCAATATTGAGCAGCACCCCCACTGCGGCAGCGGAAAAGAAGATCGAGCTCCCACCATAGCTGACGAAGGGGAGCGGAACGCCAGTGATGGGCACAATCCCGGTTGTGACGCCCATGTGGACGAGTGCATAGAGCACGATGGCACAGGTGAGCCCGAGCGCAATGATGCTCCCGGCCGCGTCGGGGGCACGCCGTGCAGTCAGGATCCCACGCCAGAGCAGAAGGATGAAGCCCAGCATTACCAGTGTCGTGCCCACAAGGCCATACTCCTCACCGATGATGGCGAAGATGAAATCGCTGTAGGCCTCAGGCAGGAAGAGCTCGCGCTGCAAGCTCTGCCCTGGTCCGACTCCGAAGAGCCCCCCGTGTCCGAAGGCGATGAGCGACTGGCGGAGCTGGTATGGTAATGCTCCCTGCCACGAGCTCCAGAAGGTGAGGATGCGCTGGAGCCGATAAGGAGCCATTGCAGCATAGGCGACGAACACAGCCCCGCCGAGGAGACCAAACAGCAGGAGACTGCGGAGGCGCAACCCCACTGCGGCGAGCAAGACACCTGTCAGCATAGCCAGGAGGCCCGCTGCCGACGCATTCGGCTGTGCAGCAACTAGCCCACAGCTGAGCAGAATTGGCAGCAGTGTGCGGCGAACCGTGGGATCGGCTAGACTCCATGGCGCCTCCGCTGCAGAGAGCCGCGCAGCAATGTAGAAGGGGATAACGAACTTGACGAACTCCGAGGGCTGGAAGCGGAAGGGGCCAAGCTGTAACCACCGGGCGGCGCCTTTGACAGGATCGGCCGAAACGAGCGTCAACACCAAGAGCCCAACCCCGCCCCAGAGGAGCACCCCCGAGAGGCGTTGCCAGAGATGGTAATCCACGCGCGCAAGAAAGAGGATGACTCCCAGGCTGATGCCCACGCGCAGGGCCTGGCGCCAGAAAAAGTATTGGCTAGAGCCGAACTTCCAGGCTGCCAGAGGAGCGCTAGCACTGTAGACGAGCGCAATACTCAAGGCCAGCAGACCTCCTACGGTGAGCAGCAGCGGCCAATCCAAGGATGCTCGCAAGGGCTGCTGCATTTTGGGCTCTACGGAGCTGGGTGTTGAGCCAAGAGAGCGAGAAATTCCGCTTCACTCAGCTGCTGAATGCCGAGCTCTTGAGCTTTGCGGAGCTTGGAGCCTGGGTGGGCTCCAACGATGAGGTAATCCGTGCGCCGGCTTACCGAGTCAGTCACACGGCCTCCGCGGCGCTCGATTTCGGCGCGAGCCTGCTCGCGCCTCATCGAGGCTAACTCCCCTGTCAGCACGAAGGTCTTCCCGGCAAAGAACCCCATGGCCGGAGTTGCTCGAACGGCTTCTTCCGCAGCAAAGGGAAGCCCTGCTCGGCGCAGGCGCTCCAGAATCTCCCACTGACGGCTGTCACGGAAGAAGCGGAAGACGGAATCAGCAATGCGCTCGCCGATACCGGGAATGCGCATGAGTTCCTCGCGTGAGGCCTGTGCGAGGGCTTCGAGGCGTGGGAAAGCCGTTGCGAGGAGTTTGGCCACCTCTTCCCCGACAAATCGGATTCCCAGTCCGAAGAGGAAGCGATGGTAGGGGCGGCGTTTGCTTGCCTCGATTGCCGTTAGCAGATTCTCCACGCTCTTTTCCCCCCAGCGCTCCAGCTGCAGGAGCTCGTCTCGGTGGAGGTGCAAATCGTAGATGTCAGCGATCGTGTGCAGCAGACCGGCTCGGACGAGTTGGTCGACCGTCCGCTCGCCGAGCCCTTCGATGTCCATGGCGCGTCGGGAAGCGAAGTGTTCGATACGGCGCCGGATCTGCCAGGGACATTCGGGGTGATCGCAGTAGTAATCCACCTCACCCGGCGGGCGGTACAGAGGTTGCTTTTTGGGGCAGGGACAGAGGCTTGGAAAGACGTACGGCACGGCCTCCGGTGGGCGTCTCTCTCGCACCACTCCGCTGACTTTGGGGATGACTTCGCCCCCCTTTTCGAGGATGACAGTGTCGCCGATGCGCAGATCCAGTTTGCGGATGTAGTCTGCGTTGTGCAGGGTTGCGCGGCTAATCGTGGAGCCAGCCAGGAAGACGGGTTCCAGTTCCGCCACGGGGGTCACCTTTCCCGTGCGCCCCACCTGGAGGGTGATGGCGCGAAGGCGCGTTGTAGCTTTCTTGGCTTCGTACTTGTAGGCGATGGCCCATCGCGGCGCGCGGGCAACCGTGCCCAGCTGTTGCTGTTGGCGGAGGGAATCCACCTTGAGCACGATGCCGTCGATCTGGAAGGGGAGTTCTTCGCGGGCGCTCTCCCAGTGGTCGATGTAGGCGAAGACTTCCTCCAGCGTCTGGCATACTGTCCAATGTGGGTCGGTCGGGAAGCCCAGGCGCTGGAGGAGGCGCAGATTCTCGCTCTGGAATTGCAGCTCGACCTGGTCGGTGAGGAGGTAGTAGCAGACAAGGCGGAGGGGGCGTCGGGCAACCTCACGGGGATCGAGCAATTTTAGGGTGCCAGCGGCTAGATTGCGAGGATTGGCAAAGGGGCGTTCCCCGCTTTCCTCCCGTTGGCGGTTGATGCGGTGGAAATCCTCCAGCAGGAGGTATACCTCCCCGCGGACTTCGAACGTAGTGAGGCTGACTCCGTGGTAGTCAACGGGTTGGACTCGGAGGGGAAGGCCGCGGATGGTACGCAGATTCTGCGTGATGTCATCTCCGGTGAGTCCGTCGCCGCGGCTGGCACCGAGTACGAAGACCCCCTCGCGATAGTGGAGGCTGACGGAGACTCCATCGTACTTGAGCTCGGCCACATAGCGGTACGGTTCGCCGCGGAGGCCGTCGCGGACACGGCGGTCGAACTCCCGGAGCTCCTCCCGGCTGTATGTGTTGTCGAGCGAAAGCATCGGGATGCGATGTTGGACGTGGGCAAATTCCTTGAGGGGTTCGCCGCCAACGCGCTGGGTTGGGGAGTCCGGGGTTACGAGCTCGGGAAATTCAGCCTCCAAGCGCTGGAGTTCGTGGAAGAGGGCGTCGTACTCCCGATCGGAAATGCGAGGCTGGGCCTCGACGTAGTAGTAGTAGTCGTGAAGGCGGATGAGCTCGCGCAGGTGGCGGATGCGCTGCTCTGCCTTCCGGCGACGGCGTTCGCGGTCGCTTTCTTCGGGAAAGAGAGATTCCTGGTCGGGCATGGTAGGGCGTGTGAGTCCGAGCACAGGCAAAAATACAGCGGCCATTGGCAACCCCGGAGGGACTCAGGCGGAGAGGACGGGGCGTAATTTTGCGTCACGATGGAGCTGATTCGCTTGCTCGGGCACTGGACGGTGCGCTTCATTGGTGGGCTGGGGCGCACACTGCTCCTGTTGGGGAGTATCGTCGCTTATGTCCCGAGGATTCCGAAAGATTGGCGCCTAGTGCTCCAGCAGATGGCCGTCTTTGGGGTGGACTCGCTCCCGTTGGTGCTCCTCATCGGCAGCTTTACAGGAGCGATTGCTGCGCTGCAGGCGACGAATCTCTTCGACAAGTTCAACCTGCTGGCACTTGCTCGCCCGTACTTGGGGAGCTCCATTGCGACGGTAGTCTTCACAGAGCTGACGCCGGTGCTGACGGCTTTGGTCATTGCGGGTCGAGTTGGCGGGGCTATTGCTGCTCAGCTGGGGACAATGGCAGTATCTGAGCAGCTCGATGCGCTCGAGATTATGGCCATCGATCGGAATCGCTACCTCGGGATGCCACGCGTGGTGGCAGCCGTCACCATGATGCCCGTTCTGGCGGTGTTCTCTAACGTCGTGGCCATTGGAGGGGCGTTGGTGCTGACTATGCTCAAGTTCGATGTTGCCCCGGAGCTCTTCTTCGAGTCGGTTCAGCGTTTCTTCCGCACCTCGGAGGTGATGATAGGCCTGACCAAATCGGCGGTCTTCGGCGGGGTAACAGCCCTTATTGGCTGTGCCGAAGGGTTTGCTACAACCGGTGGAGCTGAAGGGGTGGGGCGCAGTACGGTGCGAGCGTTCACGACTTCAGCGGCCACGATCCTGGTGCTGGATGCGCTCTTCGGGTATGTACTCTAGAAGGGCTGCCAGCTATATGGGGGAGCGGAAGGGCTCTCTGCGTCGGCTTCGGCATCACGGGAGTGCGTGTCTGTACATACCGCTCCATCGCCTGAAGGTCGTGCTGCCGAACTATCCGCCGGTGCCGCAGCAGCTCGAGTGGGGAGAGTTCTTTGCCAATGGGCTGCCCCCAGATGTGCTGGATGTAGGCTGCGGTGAAGGGGGGTTCCTACGGCGCTTCGCTGCCGAACATCCCGAAAGCAACATTCTTGGGCTCGAAGTGCGGAAGGCACTCGTTGAGTGGCTTGCTGAATGCATTCGGCAGGAGGGGCTCCCCAATGCTGCTGTCTTGTGGTACAGTGTCGTCAATGGGCTGCCCTTCCTGGCCGATGGGAGCATTGAGCGCATCTTCTATCTGTTCCCGGACCCGTGGCCGAAGAAACGGCATCACAAGCGGCGAGCGCTCACGCCGTTTGTACTCCAGGAATTCGCCCGCGTGCTCCGCCCCGAGGGAGTGCTCTACATTGCTACAGATTTTCCGCCGCTTGATGCCTACCATCGGGAAGTGCTCGAGGCATCGGGGCTGTTTCGCTATGAGTACGTGCAGGAGGATGTCGATTGGGGATTGCCGCAGAGTGATCGCGAGGCAGCTTGCCGCCGGCGGGGTATCCCGTATGTCCGCATGCGGTGTTATGTGGTCAAGACATGACGAACGTTCTCACGCCCGAGCTCGTATTGCTGGCCTACCAGCATGGCTACTTCCCCATGGCTGATCCGGACACGGGAGAGATCGCCTTCTACTCGCCTGATCCACGAGCCATCATCCCACTGGAGGGGGTGCGCATCCCCCGGTCGTTGCGCCAGACGCTGCGCAAGCAGCTCTACCAGGTACGCCTGAATACGGCCTTTGAGGCTGTCATACGGGGTTGTGCTGAGCGCCCACGGTCGTGGATTTCCGAGGAGCTCATCGTGCTCTACACGCAGCTGCACCGCATGGGGTTTGCTCATTCGGTCGAGGCGTGGTACGGAGAGCAGTTGGTTGGGGGCTTATATGGGGTAGCCATTGGCGGGGCGTTTTTCGGGGAGTCGATGTTTACCCGTATGCGGGATGCCTCGAAGGTAGCTTTCGTGGCTCTGGTAGAGCGGCTGCGTCAGCGGGGCTTCCTCCTTTTGGACGCCCAGTACATCAATCCGCATACCCAACGGCTCGGGGCTATCGAGATCCCGCGGGCGGAGTACTTGCGCCGCCTAGAGAGGGCGCTGCGGTGTAGCTGCCGCTTTGCAGACTGATCAGGGGAGCCAGCGTGTGCGGTGGCGCCACGGGGGAAGGGAAGGGCGTTGACGCTGCCAGGCCATGCCGGGTAAAGACCATGCTGAGAAGCGCTCCCTGACGAGGTTCTCGGGGATGTACTCGCCGTAGACGCCACCGAGCCACCGCGCCTGGTGCAGACTGTCACCGATGAAGAGGAGTTCGATGCGGTCAGCGCTGTGCCGAAAGAGCCCCTCTGGCATGCCGGAAGCTGCCCGGTGGCAGTAGAGGCTACGGGCATTCCCGTAGGCGATGAGCTCGATGAGCGAGTCAGAAGGGTGCTGGACTACGAGCGAGTCACCCCGGAGCTGATGGGAGCGTTCCGGAAAGGGCGTTCCCATCCGAAGGCGGGCCTGGCCGAAGAAGATAAGGGTGCGCAACTGCCCTGAATGGAGGACCGCATAGGCACTATCACCCGTGAGTTCTGCTGGACCGTACCAGAGATGGGGGCTCTCGGAGAGCCAGAGCTGCGAGGACGAATGCTCCCACAGCAGGCGTTCAGCTGAGGCAGCCCAGAGAGTGTCTCGGAGGAGCACCACGGATCCGGTGGCCTGTAGGGAATGCGCCCCGTGGATATCTGCCAGCACAATGGAGTCCGCCGAAAGCCAGATGCTGGTGGGCTGCGTTTCGTCGTGTTGTCGGAGCAGAGCATGCCCCACCAGAACGAGCACGCCCGCGTCAGGAGCGTACAAGAGTCTGTCGGCCTCTCCCACAAGGCGGTACGGAGGGCTTTCTATGTAGACCCCACCCCAGGCATAGGCGCGATCTGTGCGGCGAAGGTAGCGCAGCGAGTCCGTCCAGAGGCGGAGGGTATCGTCGGCATACTGGACCGAAGTGGCAAACTGCAACTCCTGCTGCGGGATGTTGTAGGCTGCCCAACGAGCTCGAATAGTGCGATGCTTGTGCTCAATGTCCGCTCCGCGGTCGGCAATGGCAATCCCAGACTGCGGCTCGTAAGAGACGAGAGGGGCAGCGATGCGGAGGTCTCCGTGCTCTATGCGGACATTGTGTCGCAACAGGAGGGAGCCGGTCTCGAGGTACTGCACAGCCGAACCACAGCGGAGGACGGCATTGCCCTGTTGGAGCCAAACGTTGCCGGTGAGTTCGCGGACGGCGCCGCTATCGGATTGGCGCCAGGAGAAGCTATCGGCGTGGTGCAGGATAATTGGCAGCGGCGGTCCTACGGGAACTTGCGCCGCAGCAATACCGAGGCAGAGATAGCCTATGGCTACGCTCAGGCAGTGGCGCATGCGTCCTGGAGGGTCTGGAGTGCTTCGCCGGCAACGTAGAAGGAGCCGGTGATGAGGGTTGGTTCCGCACAGTTCCAGGCTGCCCGCACAGCTTCTGCGACGGTGGGAAACTCTGTGCTCTGCGTTATACCCAGATGCTGGGCGTACTGGAGGAGGTGTCCAGTCGGTGCTGCGCGCTCGGTTGCTGGGGCACAGGCCATGAGCGTAGACACTCGTGGCTGAAGTACCGTGAGCATGGCGGGGATGTCCTTGTCGGCCATGGCACCGAAGACGAGCCGCCAGCGGGTTGAGGAGTAGCCATGTTCATCCAGGGTATCGATCAGCGCTGTAATGCCGCCGGGATTGTGCGCAACATCGAGAATCACCGGAGGATCGAGGCGGAGGGGCTCGATGCGAGCTCGCAGACCCCCCCAGGAGCGGACTGCGCAAAATCCCTCGGTCAGGCTACGCAGGCTGAGGGGGAAGTGTGGGGCTAGGAGCTCAGCGACGGTGAGCGCCAGAGCCACATTCCAGCGTTGGTGGGCGCCCGCCAGGGGGAGGGTGAGTTCGGCTCCTGAAGGAAGGCGCAGGTGTTGCGAGAGATTAGGTAGGGCGGCAATCAGCGTTGGCTCAGTGCTCGGTATCACTACGGCTGATGCCCCACACTGGGTTGCCCACTGGCAGAGGAGCTCACGGAGCCAGGGACGCCGCTCGCCAATGACGGCAGCGCAGCCGGCTTTGACAATCCCTACCTTCTGCCAGGCTATCTCCTGCAGCGAGGCCCCCAAGTACTGCTGGTGGTCGTAGTCAATCCCCGTGATGGCTGCTACGAGCGGGGAGACGACATTTGTGGCATCGTATCGCCCTCCCATGCCAACCTCAACGACGGCGATTTCGACCCCGTACTCAGCAAAGAGGGCGAAGGCCAGGGCTGTGGTAACTTCGAAGAAGGTTGCGCCTACGCGATCGGCCATTTGCAGGAGAAAGGGCAAGTAAGCCCCCAGAGCGGCTTCGTCGATGGGGGTGCCGGCAATGCGAATGCGCTCCGTGAAGTGGCACAGGTGGGGTGAGGTATAGAGTCCGACGCGGTAGCCCTGAGCTTGGAGTGCCGAGGCAAGCAGGGCGCAGAGGCTTCCCTTCCCATTCGTTCCGGTCACGTGGACGGCCGGATAGCGTCGATGGGGATTCCCCAGAGCCTGCAGGAGGGCCTCAATACGTTCGAGGCCGGGTCGTATCCCGAAGCGATGGAGGCGGAAGAGGCGTTGGAGGAGTGCGTCGGTAGAGGACATGGGCCGTTTTGGATACGAAGGACGTGCGAAATTACATGCTCTCTGCCAGCAGGCCGGGGGCTGCCGTCGTCGATAAAGTCGTAATTTTGCTGCGCTTTCCGAGGTCGGCGCGTAGCGCAGCCTGGTAGCGCACTACCTTGGGGTGGTAGGGGTCGTGGGTTCAAATCCCGCCGCGCCGACAGGCAGTACGGGCGGGCGGATGCGCTTCCCGCTGGAGAGGTATGGTTTTCTGCGTCTGGCAGTTGTCTCTCCCGAGTTGCGCATCGCCGACGTTCGCTTCAATGTTTCCCGCATCGTGGAGGCACTCCAGGGGGCAGCAGCCCGAGGGGCTCATCTTGTGCTCTTCCCCGAACTATGCCTGACGGGCTATACGTGTGGAGATCTCTTCTACGAGGCTGCACTCCGGCAAGCAGCCTGGGATGGGATAGCCGAGCTTTTGCCGGTGACGGAGCGTCTGCAACTGATTGCTGTGGTCGGAGTGCCCGCCGAGGTGGAGGGGCGTCTCTACAACTGTGCTGCTGTCATAGCACACGGGCGGCTCTGCGGCGTGGTTCCGAAGACCTACCTTCCGAATACGGCAGAATTCTACGAGCGGCGATGGTTTGCCTCCGAGCACGATCGGCACAGTGAAGTCCTGCTCTACGGCGGAGAGGCTGTGCCATTTGGAGCCGATTTGCTCTTCCGCATCGAGAATCTCCCTGGAGCGGTGCTAGGGGTGGAGATCTGCGAGGATCTCTGGGCCCCACAGCCGCCGAGCAGCCAGTTGGCCGTAGCTGGGGCAACGGTCATACTGAACCTTTCCTCCAGCAACGAAGTGCTAGGTAAGGCAGCATACCGTCGCCTGCTGGTGCAGTCGCAGTCCGGGCGGTGCATAGCGGCATATGCCTATGCCTCAGCAGGAGTATGGGAGTCGACAACCGATATGGTCTTCTCCGGCCACAGTTTGGTGGCTGAAAATGGCCAGCTCGTGGCCGAGAGCAGCCGTTTCGAGCTGCGTACGGTCATGATTCTGGCCGATATCGACGTAGAGCGGCTTGTCCACGAACGGCTCCAGAACAGCACCTTTGCAGCCTCCTCCCCGCAGCGGCGCTATCGCTCTGTGCCACTCTGCGTTGCCGAGCGATGGGATGAGCGTCTCTACCGTCGGCTCTCTGCTACGCCCTTTGTGCCCGAAGAGCCCCACGAGCGGGCCCAGCGAGCAGAGGAGATTCTTGCTCTCCAAACGCGCGGTTTGGCACGGCGCTTACTCTCGGTAGGGGAGCACACGGGTGTCGTCGTTGGCGTGTCCGGGGGATTAGATTCCACGCTGGCTCTACTGGTTTCGGTTGCCACCATGGATCTGCTCGGCTGGGGGCGTCAGCGCGTCCATGCTGTCTCGATGCCTGGCCCGGGTTCCACGCAGCGGACACAGCAGAATGCGCAGCGCCTGGCTCGTGCACTCGGGACAACGCTCCACATCATCCCGATTACGGCAGCACTCCAGCAGCACCTGCATGACATCGGACATCCTGGCACCGAAGTCGACCTCACCTACGAGAATGCACAAGCCCGTGAGCGTACGCAGATCCTCTTCGATCTTGCCAATCGGCTCGGAGCCATCGTTGTCGGCACGGGCAACCTCTCTGAATTGGCCCTTGGCTGGTGTACGTACGGTGGGGATCACCTCTCCGCCTACGCCGTCAATGCCGGCATTCCGAAAACGCTGGTTCGCTTCCTCATCGAATGGTGCGCCGAGCATCTCTTCACCGGGGACGTTGCAGCGCTGCTGCACGATATCTGCGCAACGCCAGTCTCCCCTGAATTGGTGCCGCCGGAGCCTGGTGACCGTATTCGGCAGATGACCGAGCAGATCCTGGGGCCATACGAGGTGCACGACTTCGTGCTCTTCCACATGCTGCGCTATCACTTTGCCCCGCGAAAGATCTTCCTCCTGGCGCGCTTGGCCTTTGGTGAGCGCTATCGTGGGGAACAGCTTGTGGCGTGGATGCGCACCTTTTATGAGCGTTTCTTCGCCAACCAATTCAAGCGCTCCTGCCTGCCCGATGGGCCGAAAGTGGGGACGGTGGCGCTCTCTCCCCGAGGGGATTGGCGTATGCCAAGCGATGCCACTGTTGCGCTCTGGAGGGAAGAGCTCGAAGGGCTATTGTCGGAGACCTCACTCACGGAGGGCTCCACTGAGCAACCCTCGGATCAAGAAGCGGCGGAAGAGGAGGAAGAGCCCCAACGCCGGTAGGGCTGCCACGGCTGCCCCAGCCATGAGATGGCCCCAGTCTATAGTCTGCTTGCTGAGGTAGAAGGCCAGCCCCACAGGTAAGGTTCGCCGAGCCTCCGACTGCGTCAGGAGGAAGGGGAAGAGGAAGGCATTCCAATGGGTCAGGAAGCTCGTCAGCCCTACCATGAGAAGCACAGGGCGGGTCAGCGGGAAGACAATCCGGAAGAGTACGGCCCAGGGACCAGCTCCGTCTAAGCGGGCCGCATCTTCAAGCTCTGTGGGAAGCGCGCTCACATACTGGCGCACCATGAAGATGCTGAGCCCTCCGACAAGCCACGGCAGAATCAGAGCCCAGTAGGTATCGATCCAGCCCAGCAGGACCATGAAGCGGTACAGCGGGAGCATCAGCACGTGCACCGGGATCAGTAGCACCGCCAACACCGAGGCTTCCACGATGGGCTTACCACGGAAGCGCGAGCGTGCCAGCACGTATCCGGCCATAAAGCCGAAGAGCACATTGCCGGCCGTAATGGCTCCGGCCACAAGCAGAGAGTTAACCAAGTACTGCCCAAAACTGGTTGTCCGCAGCAGATCGGCGTAATTGTCCAGCGTCGTTGGCGCTGTTACCAAGGTCCAGAGATCGGCATACTGCTCCGGATGGCGCCGGAGGGACAGTAGCAGCATCCAGCCAAGCGGAAAGAGCATACTGGCTGCCACGAGGGCCAAGAAGCTATTGACCCCGAGCTGAGCGAGCTTGGTAGAGGTGCTGCGCATGGATGTATGCCAAGACAGCCTCCGGAACGAGATAACGGACGGACAGACCTCGGGCAATGCGTTGTCGGATTTCACTCGAGGAGATGCCCAGGAGCGGGAGCTCGAGCACGATAGGGTCAGCATGCCGGAGGGCCTGCAGCTGCTTCTGGAAGTCTGCCAGGGGAACCGTCGGGCGCGGAGCGATGCAGAGGCGGACCTGCTCTACGATCTGCTCCCAGCGGTGCCACCGGTGGAATTCCATCGCTTGGTCTGCCCCGATGAGGAGGAAGAGCTCGGCCTCGGGGAAGCGTTGCCGAAAGGTAGCAATGGTATCGATCGTGTAAGAGATGCCGCCGCGGTCGAGCTCACAGGTGTCGACACAGAAAGCCGGATGCCCCGCTATAGCGCGCTCAACCATTGCCAACCGGTGTTCCGCAGGAGCAATATCCGGGGCATTGAGCGGCTTCAGAGGCGGGGAGGCAGCCGGGACAAAGTAACAGCGCTCCAGCTGCATGTGCTCCACAAAGCGGTCGGCAACAATCAAATGGGCAAGGTGGATGGGATTGAAGCTCCCCCCGAAGATTCCGATGCGCCTCATGGGGATGCCGATGGAACTGCCCGGCCGAGCGGAAAAGCACTCCGCCGAAGACCGTGCACAACGTTGAGCGGCACGAAATCCCGTCTCGGCGTGCAGCGAGCTTCGAACTCTTCACGGAACTTAGTGACAAAGCCACGGACAGCCCAGGCTGCTGCATCAGCCAGGGCGCAGATGGTATGGCCCTCCATCTGGTTGCACACCTCTACCAGGAGGTCCAAATCGTGCGTTGTCCCTTCCCCGTGCAGGATACGGGTGAGCACCTTCTCGAGCCATCCGCAGCCTTCGCGGCACGGCGTACATTGGCCGCAGGATTCATGGTGGTAGAAGCGGGCGATACGCCAGGTGACACGGACCAGATCGGTGTCCTCATCCATGACAATGATCCCAGCCGTTCCGATGTGGGTCCCCAGCTGCTTGAGCGACTCCTCATCCATGTGGACGCCTTCGATTTCATCCCCTCGCAGAGGGGGCATGGAGGTTCCACCGGGGATGACGGCTTTGATAGGTTTCCCGCTGGGGGTACCGCCGCCGATGTCAAAGAGCAGCTCCGTCAGCAATGTACCTGTGGGCAGCTCGTAGACCCCAGGGCGATTGATATGGCCGCTGAGGCCGTAGAGGAGTGTCCCCGGATGTCCCGGCGCTCCAATGGCTGCATACTGTGCTCCCCCCATGCGGATGATAGCTGGCACAGCTGCAATGGTCTCGACATTGTTGATCGTGGTCGGCTTCCCCCAGAGCCCGCGCTGAGCGGGGAAAGGGGGCTTGAAGCGGGGATATCCTCGCTTGCCTTCAATGGATTCCATCAACGCCGTCTCTTCCCCGCAGATGTACGCGCCCGCTCCCTTGTGGAGGACAATGTCGAGGCTGTAGTCCGTGCCGAAAGTCGAACGCATCCGCTCCCCGACGAGGCCGCGCTCGTATGCCTCTCGGAGGGCCTGCTCTAACAGGCGATACCAGCGGTGGTATTCCCCACGGATGTACACAAAGGCCGTGGTAATCCCCATGGCGTAGCCAGCAATGAGAGTGCCTTCGATGAGCTGATGCGGGTTGTACTCCAGAATTTGCCGGTCCTTGAATGAGCCCGGCTCGGACTCATCGGCGTTGACGACGAGGTACTTGGGGCCTCCTCCCTTGGGCATAAAGCTCCACTTGAGTCCGGTCGGGAAGCATGCCCCGCCACGGCCGCGCAGCCCGGAGCGCTTGACCTCTTCGATGACCTCCTCCGGTGTCATACGGAACGCCTTGCGGAGTACTTCGTAGCCGCCGTGCTGGAGGTAGACATCGAGTCGGTGAAGCTCAGGGATTTCGGGCAGTAGGAGCTTGGGGGTCGACATAGATGGAACGAGCTCGCTATTGGACCGGCGCACAAAAATAGGGCTTTCTGTCGCAAGCCTATGAGAGGGTGGGTTCACGCTCTCGAATGCCTTCCTCGGTTGCTACAGCGTCAAGTGGTACGTCATGCGCATCGTGTGGGAGATACTCGACTTCTTGGCACGTGAAAGCCAGACCGAGCCGGCGTGCCGGTACCCGGCGGAGGAAGCGGTCGTAGTACCCTCCACCGTAGCCCAGGCGATAGAGCCACCGGTCGAAAGCAACGACGGGGACGAGAATCACATCCCACTGCTGGAGTCCTAGGGCTTCCGCCGTCAAGCAGGCTGTCTCTTCAACGACTGGTTCGGGGATCCCCCGTTGATTGGGGCGGAAATGCATTCCGGGTCGGACCCAGACATGTCGCAGCTCGCTCTCCCCAGGCATGAGCAGAGGGACAGCCACGCGCTTGCCACTGGCAAGCAAGCGCTGGCGGAGCTCCTCTGTCTCTACTTCACTTCCGAAGGAGCAGTAGAGGTGGATGGCCTCAGCAGCGCAGATCCAAGGGTGAGCCAGGACGTACGCGCTAATGCGCCGGGAGAATTCGTGGCGGAGAGCTTTCGGCAGGCGCGCACGGCGGCGCAGCATCAGACGGCGTAGCTCCGCTTTCGTCAGCTGGCTCATCTGAGCTCTTTGGACTGCAGGGCAGCATGCTGGGCTAACCCAATGCCGAGGAGAATCAGCCCACCGCCGATGGCTTCCGATACCCTCAGTCGCTCCTCCAGGAGCACCCAGCTGAGGAGAGTCGCAAAGAGCGGTTCCAGAGAATAGAGGAGCGTCGCTCGCACGGGTGTGGTATAGCGCTGGTAGTGCGTTTGCGCAACCATTGCCACGACGGAAGCCAAAACAGAGGTGTACAGTAGCGCCCCCACCACCGGTGCGGAGAGCCACGCCGTAGAGCTGACGTGTGTCGGAGATGGGAAGCTGATGAGGCTATGCGCGGCTATCCCCGCGCAGGCCACGACAGCAAATTGCAGGAAAGAAAGCTGCACACTGACACTGAAGGTCGCTGCTGCCGCGCGAGTGACCGTATCCAGAGCCACGATGTAGCTAGCCCAGAAGAGGGTGCTGAGGCTTGTGAGGATATCCCCCGTATTCCACGGTCCGAACTGGGGATTGGTCAGTTGCCACAGTCCGAGCAGAGCCACCGCTGCCCCGATCCACTCAGCTACGGCAACGCGCCGTCGTTGGGCGAAGAATTGCAGGAGAGGGACGAGCACAACGGTTGCACTCGTAATGAAGGCTGAGCGGGAGGCCGTGGTGAAGAGCAGGCCGACCGTCTGCAGCAGGAAGCCCCCGGCTAGCAGGACGCCGAGCAGCAGGCCATAGTGCAGCGTCTGCGGCTGCCAGCGGTGGAAGGAGCCCCGCCAGAGGACTGCCAGCACAATCAGCGCCAGTAAGAAGCGGAGGCCGGTGAAGAGGAAAGGCGAGACAGCCGTGACGGCTACCTTCATGACGGGAAAAGTCCCACCCCAGATGAGGGTAATGCCCACCAGGATGAGCTCAGCGCGCCACCGGTCCATCACGGTACAGCATCCTGCCGCGAGGGACACAAGTGGTTGAGCACACAGCGAGAGCAGAGGGGGCGCCGCGCTCGACATACTGCCCGCCCGTGGGCAATCATCAGATGAGGAAAGCGAGCCCAATGAGAACGGGGCACCAACGCCATGAGCTGCTGCTCAATGTGCTCCCGATTGGCCGTCTGCACAAAGCCGAGCCGCTGCACGAGCCGGGCAACATGCGTATCCACGACAATCCCCTCCGGCTCGGCAAATTCTCCAAGAATGACATTGGCTGTCTTCCGCCCAACTCCGGGCAAGCTCGTCAAGGCTTCCAAACTCAGCGGGACTTGGCCACCGAAGCGTTCCAGGAGTGCCTGGCAGCAGCCCCGAATGTGCCGTGCCTTGGCTTTGTAGTAGCCCGTTGGGTAAATATCCTGCTCAAGCTCCTCGAGGGGCACCCGTAGGTAGTCGGCCGGCTCTCGGTACTTGCGAAAGAGCGTTGCCGTGACCTGGTTGACCCGTTCGTCGGTGCACTGCGCCGACAGAATCGTGGCAATCAATAACTCGAAGGGGGTGTGGAAGCGAAGTCGGATCTGGGCGTCGGGATATTCCGCCTCCAAGAGGCGCACGACTTCCGCCATGCGGTGCTGTTCGTGCTCATGCTGCTGTGCCATCGAATGGCCGATCCTGAGCAGACAGACGTCCAATGCGAGTACAGAGCGAATCTGGCGTAGTCCGGTAATACCGGTACGTTGGGAAGGGCACCACCACGGGTTCAATGCCAGCGGCATGGAGCCGCTCGAAGAAACGGGCGTCATCGGCGAAGGTACACCGTGGGTAGCCAAGCTGGAGGACGAGCGTACGGCGTACGACAAATGTCCCCCCTACGACACACTCGCTGACGGGAATCCACCGCCCGGGGTTGTGTCGATCCGGAACCAGCGGGGGGCCGATGATCTCAACGCCGCCGTGGAGGAAGTCTACATCGGGGCAGGCCAGTACATAGCGTGCCCGCAGTTCTAGATGTTCGGGATGGTACTCGTCATCGGAGTCCAGGAAGGTGATGAACGTCCCTCGAGCGCGGCGGATACCGTACCAGCGGGCTGCCCCTGCCCCACGATGAGCAGTGCGGAAGGGGCGCAGACGCGGCTCCTCAGCTGCCGCGGCGGCCAGGAGGAGAGGAGTCGCATCCGTACTGCCATCATCGACGATGATGGCTTCCCAATCCCGCCACGTTTGGTGCAGCAAGGAGCGCAGGGCGCGCAGCAGCAGCCGAGCTCGGTTATACGTGCATACCACGACGGAGAAGAGAGGCTCCATCTGTGCGCAAGCTCACCGAGCCTACAAACGTTGCCGCGCCTCTATTGTTGCGTCTCCTCCCAGGGGGGACGATCGCTCCATTCCGTCGGCAGCACGATGGGGGTGAAGATAGGGTTTGTGCGATTGGCCTCTCGGACGGTCTGCGCCAGCCGGGCGCGATAGCTCAGCACCTTCTCCAGCAGCTCCGGTTGCGAGATGGCCAGAATCTGGATAGCAAGGAGACCGGCATTGCGTCCGGCCCCAATGGCAACGGTGGCAACGGGGATTCCGGTAGGCATTTGGACGATGGAGAGGAGGGAATCCTGACCTTGCAGGTAGCGCGAAGGGATCGGGACACCGATGACCGGCAGCGGGGAGAAGGAGGCCAGCATACCAGGCAGATGGGCCGCACCTCCTGCGCCCGCAATGAGGACTTTGAGGCCCCGTCGATGCGCCGTCTTGCCATACCACGCCATATCCCACGGTGTTCGGTGGGCCGAGAGGATACGCATCTCGTAGGGCACACCGAATTCCCGGCATACCTCGGCCGCTTCCTGCATGATCGGCGCATCCGATTCGCTACCCATAACGATGCCAACCAGTGGTGTCTCCATGGGGCTTGCCCATTCGGTGTTACTGAGGAGTCTGGCAATACCGGCGAATCACAGCGATGAGGGCTTCCCGCCCCTGCCCCGTACGGGCAGAGCTGGGGATGATGTCAACCCAGTAGCGACAGGCATGCAGAAGAGTCCGTAGCTGTGCAATCTGCTCCTGGAGTGCTGCCGCAGAAAGGTGGTCGCTCTTGGTTAGGACGACAACAAAGGGACACCCGCGGTGTTCGAGCAGTTCCATCACAGCCATATCCCAGAGGCGAGGCGGATGGCGGGAGTCGATCAAGACACATGTGAGGTGCAGCTGGGCGCGATGTTCCAAGTAGTAGCGGAGAAGCCGGGCCCACTGATGGCGCTGCTGGCGGGCAACTGCAGCATAGCCTAGTCCGGGCAAATCTACCCACATCCAGCGCTCCTGCACCAGGTAGAAGTTAAACGTGCGGGTACAGCCCGGGGTACGGCTGACACGGGCCAGGCGCTGGCCGAATAGGTGGTTGAGGAGGGAAGATTTCCCCACATTCGAACGCCCCACGAAAGCAACTTCCGGGTACGGTGTGGCAGGTAGTGTATCGATGGAAGAAGCGCTTGCGTAGAACCGAGCCGTCAGCCTCACCCCATCACCTCGGCAGTGCTCTAGGAGGCGGCAGCAGCTTTCGGAGCTGTTGAATGGGCCGACTCCTCCTGCGCTGGTGGCCAATCGACGAGCTCAATGACGGCCATGCGCGCAGCATCGCCGCGACGGTAAAGGCCCAGCTTGATGATCCGAGTATAACCCCCGGGGCGTTCCAGTACTTTGGGGGCTACAGCACCGAAGAGTTCTTGGAGAGCTTTCTTGTCACGGATGAAGCGTGCAACGAGGCGTCGGGCATGGAGATCCACACTCCAGCCAGTCGGCAATTGCCCACTCTGCTCGCGCAGAACAGCTCGTTTGGCCTTCGTAATGAGCCGCTCCACGAAGGGGCGCAGAGCTTTCGCTTTCGCCTCCGTTGTGACAATGCGCTTGTGTACGATGAGCGCTGTCGCTAAATGACACAGCAATGCCTTGCGGTGGCTGCGCGTCCGCTTGAGCTTCCAGACCTTATCTCGATGGCGCATGGCAGAGCCCTGTCAGCCGATGGAACCTTACCGGGACTTGGCTTCGATTTCCTCTTCGCTCATGCCCAGGCGGAGGCCGTAGAGTTCGAGAGCGTGCTGGATTTCCTCGACCGCACGCGGTCCAATGCCGCGCTCACGCTGGAGCTCATCGGCATTCCAGCGTACGAGCTCCCCGAGAGTTTTAATGCCCAGAGAGAGGAGCCGGTTGAGCGTTCGGGCGCTCAGTCCAAGGTGGTCAATGGGGGTATCCCAGGCTGTCGGTGCAGCTGCAGGGGCTACAAACTCTGCCTCTTCGGAAGCAACTTGGGCAGGCTCGGCTTCGGGCTTGCTGACACTGACCACCGTTGGTACGGTCGAGAAGAGCTGAAGATGTTGCTGGAGGAGCTGTGCGGCGTAGCGTACAGCATCCTGCGGTGTGATACTCCCATCGGTCTTGACCTCCAAGAGGAGGCGGTCGTAGTCTGTCCGCCGTCCAACGCGGAAGGGCTCCACGTGGAAGGCTACCTGACGGATTGGAGAGAAGAGGCCATCGAGGGGGAGCATGCCGACGGGAGCATCCTCGAGGGTGATTTCCTCAGCAGGTACGTATCCTCTGCCCCGCATGATGCGCAGCTCAACCTCTAGCTGGGCATCCTCAGCCAGGGTAGCAATGTGCAGGTCGGGATTGAGGATCTCAATTTCTGCCGAGGCGCGCTGGATATCAGCAGCCGTCCACTCCCCAGGGCCGTGGAGGGTTAAGCGAACCCGGGCGGGGCGTTCGGGCATCAACATGCGGAGTCGCACCTGCTTGAGGTTGAGGAGAATGTCGGTGACGTCTTCCACAACGCCGGGGATGGTCTGAAATTCGTGCTGTACCCCGCTAATGCGGACCCCCACGATGGCAGCACCTGGGATGGACGAGAGCAGGACGCGCCGGAGCGCGTTGCCTAGCGTGGTGCCGTAGCCGCGCTCGAGTGGTTGGAGAATAAAGGTAGCCTGCTGCGGCGTGGCTCCAGGGGCAACGAGAATGCGGTCAGGCATCAACATATCCAGGGTCATTGCGGAGCTGTGCTCGCTGGTGAGACCTCTATCAGACGCGTCGCCGCTTCGGGGGGCGGCAGCCGTTATGCGGGATGGGGGTTGCATCGACGATGGAGAGGATTTCCAAGCCCGCTTGAGCAACGGCGCGGATGGCAGCCTCGCGTCCGGCTCCCGGACCTTTCACGATGACATCGACTTTGCGCAGACCCATCTCGTAGGCTTCACGGGCTGCACGCTCAGCTGCTAACTGCGCTGCGTAGGGCGTGCTCTTCTTCGTCCCGCGAAAGCCAATGCGCCCACCCGAGGACCACGTCAGTACATTCCCGTACGGGTCGGTGATGGTCACGATGGTGTTGTTGAAGGTGGCCTGGATGTAGACACGGCCGTGTGTATCGGTGACGGTCTTCTTCTTAACCCGTCTGCCTTTCGGTGCAGCCATAGGGTATTCAAGCGGTGTGAGACTACTTCTTGACGGCCTTCTTCTTGCCAGCGACGGTCTTCCGCTTGCCCTTCCGCGTTCGGGCGTTGGTCCGTGTCCGTTGCCCGCGGACGGGCAATCCGGCTTTGTGTCGCAGGCCGCGGTAGCAGCCAATATCGATGAGGCGCTTGATGTTCATCTGGACTTCGCTGCGGAGCTGCCCTTCGACTTTGTAGTCCTGGATAACCGAGCGGATACGGGCGATTTCCTCGTCGCTCCACTCCAGGACTTTCTTCATCGGGTCTACCTGGGCCCGCTGCAGGACTTCGAGTGCCCGCGTCGGACCAATGCCGTAGATGGCGCGCAGCGCAACGAAGCCTCGTTTATTCTTCGGCAAATCGACACCAGCAATGCGTGCCATGATCCCCTCTGGCGCTCGGTTAGCCTTGCCGCTGCTTGAAGCGAGGGTTCGTCTTATTGATGATGTAGAGCCGCCCTTTACGGCGCACGATTTTGTCGTCTGGGTGCCGTCGCTTGACCGATGCTTGGACCTTCATGGCGAGCTCTGGGACTATTTGTACCGGTAGACAATCCTTCCTTTCGTGAGGTCATAGGGCGACAGCTCCAGGGTCACCCGATCCCCGGGCAAGATTTTGATGTAATTGAGCCGCATCTTGCCCGAAATATGGGCGATGACTCGATGTCCGTTGTCGAGCCGTACGACGAACTGTGTGCCTGGTAAGGTTTCTTCGACGATGCCATCGACCCGAATGGGTTGCTCTTTCGGCATGGGCTACCACTGCGTCAGCACAACTGGTGGTACCCCTACAAGCACTGTATGTTCGAAGTGAGCTGCCAAAGAACCATCGGCAGTATGGACGGTCCATCCATCGGCGGCAACCCGCACATCGGGTAAGCCCGCTGTCACCATGGGTTCGATAGCAAGAGTCTGCCCTGGCCGGAGGCGTTCATTGGGGAAGCGCCATCGCCAGTTTCCCGTCGGAACAAAGTTCGGGATAGAAGGGGCTTCATGGAGACGCCGCCCAATCCCGTGGCCACTCAATTCGCGTACTACAGAGTAATGGTGACGCTCAACATGCTGTTGGATTGCAGCCGCGATGTCGTAAACCCGGTTGTGGGGTGTTGCCTGCTCCAGAGCGAGCCAGAGAGCCTCTTCGGTGACCTGTAAGAGGTGCTGTGCCGTTGCATCGATAGCGCCGATCCCAACCGTAAAGGCCGCATCGGCATAGTACCCGTTTTTGCGAACCCCACAGTCGATGGAGACAATCTGTCCTTCCTGCAAGCGCCGCTCTGCGCTAGGCATGCCGTGCACCACTTCGTGGTCGATTGAAATGCAGAGTGTATACGGATAACGCCGGCCCTCTACGACGTACCCCTTGAAAGCTGGTTCAGCTCCGTAAGAACGGATGAGGTCCTCGGCCAGCGCATCGAGCTCAAGGGTTACGACGCCGGGTTTCAGCTCTCGGCGCAGACGCTGCAGCACTTCCGAGAGAATCCGCGCCGCCTGCTCAACCCCACGGTGTACCGACGAAAGGGGTGTCGGAAACATCCTCATCAGTAACCTCGTACGACTCCGATGCCACGCCCGCGCAGGCGCCCGCTCTTCATGAAGCCATCATAGTGGCGCATGAGCAGGTACGATTCGATCTGCTGCAGCGTATCCAGCGCAACTCCAACCACGATGAGCAGGCTGGTGCCCCCGAAGAAAGAGGCAAGCTCCGATGGGACGTTGAGCACGTTGTGGACGAACACTGGCAAAATAGCAACGATGGCCAGGAAGAGAGCTCCAGGGAGCGTGATGCGTGTCAGGACCCGATCGATGTACTCGGCTGTCGGAGCCCCAGGTCGGATCCCTGGGATAAAGCCACCCTGCTTCTTGATTGTGTCGGCCACCTCACGCGGATTGAAGACAATGGCCGTGTAGAAGTAGGCAAAGAACACGATCATAGCGCTGTAAACGATGGCATAGACGAAGGAGCGCTCGCTGAAGAGAGCCGCCAGGTTCTCCAGGAAGCGACTTTCGGGGAAGAAGGTGTAGATGGTGGCCGGAATGAAGAGGATTGCCTGAGCGAAGACAATCGGCATGACGCCAGCGGTATTGACCCGCAGGGGCAAATACTGCGTCGTGCCGCCATAGACCTTCCGCCCGACAACTCGCCGGGCATACTGGATCGGGATCCGGCGGATACCCTGTGTGACATACACCACCGCAGTGACAATGGCCCCCAGCAGTGCAAGGATGATGATGTCGGTAACCCACAACCGGGAGCCAACAGCAATGAGCTGTATCTCTTGGGCGATAGCGACCGGCAATCGAGCAATGATGCCGATGAAGAGGATCAGCGAAATACCGTTTCCGATGCCACGCTCGGTAATCTGTTCGCCGAGCCACATGAGGAAAATAGTGCCAGCAGTCATGAGGATGATAGCACTCAAGGTAAAGCCCAAGCCCGGGTGTGGGACAACGGGTCCCCCATTGGGCACGTTCATGCTAGCTAGCTTGATACTTACACCCCAGCCCTGCAGAGCAGCGATGAAGACCGTGAGGATACGGGTATACTGGTTGATCTTCCGGCGTCCCTCCTCCCCTTCGCGCTGGAGACGCTGAACCTCGGGGATGACAGCGGCGGCAAGTTGTAGGATGATCGAAGCCGAAATGTAGGGCATGATGCCAAGGGCAAAGATGGCGGCATTGGAGAAGGCTCCTCCGACGAAGAGATCGTAGAGCCCAAAGAGCGTACTGTCCATCCCCAAACCGGAGAACTGCTCCAGAGCGTAGACATCAACTCCCGGCAAGGTGATGTGGCTCCCAATGCGGACAACGGTCAGGACGCCGAGTGTGAAGAGGATACGTTGGCGCAGCTCCTCAATGCGCCAGATGTTCTTCAGCGTTTCAATGAATCGTGCCATCGATAACGACCTTTCCGCCGGCTGACATAATCTTCTGCTGGGCGCTTGCAGAGAAGCGATGGGCGTGGACCTCCAAGGGAGTTGTCAGCTCACCGTGGCCCAGGATCTTCACCGGTTGACTGCGGCTCCGGATGAGCCCAAGCCGGTAAAGGAGCTCCGGGGTGACCACACTGCCTGGCTGGAGCCGTCCCCGCTCGACGAACTGCTGGAGACGCCCAACATTGACTTCCTGGTAGAGGATGCGCAGTGGGTTGCGGAAGCCCCGTTTGGGCAGCCGGCGATGCAAGGGCATTTGGCCCCCTTCGAAACCAGGGGGTTGTGCGAACCCCGAACGCGAGCGGTGCCCTTTGTGCCCTCGCGTCGCCGTCCGACCATGTCCTGAACCAACCCCTCGCCCAACGCGCTTGGGCTTCTTCCGCGATTGTGCCGCTGGGCGGAGCGATCCAATATGAACCGTCATGGCGTCTCGGACTCCTTGAGCTCTTCAACCTTGACCAAATGCTTGACTTGGGCAATCATACCCAGAATCTGTGGATTCTTCGGTTGAATGACGCTCCAATTGGGGCGCCCAAGGCCCAGCGCTCGGATGGTCCGCTTCTGCTTGGCCTGCGCACCAATGATGCTACGCACCTGTGTGATCTTGAGCTTCATGATGGCTACGCACCTCGCCGTAGAGAACTTTCTCAACGGGTACTCCGAGCCGTCGGGCTACGGTATGGACATCCTCGAGCATTAGGAGGGCTTTCAAGGTGGCCTTCACAACGTTATGGGGATTGGTCGAGCCAAGGCACTTCGTCAGCACATCTTGGACTCCGGCAAGCTCGAGCACAGCTCGGACCCCGCCGGCAGCGATCACGCCCGTTCCTCGGGCAGCCGGTCGCAGCAGCACCTTGGCTGCTTTGTACTTGGCATACACTTCGTGAGGTATCGTCGTCCCGTGGAGCGGTATCCTGATAATGCTCTTCCGGGCAGCCTCTGTGGCTTTGGCCACCGCGTCGGTGACTTCTCCCGCTTTCCCCATCCCAAAGCCGACGTGACCGTTCCCATCGCCCACGACAACGAGAGCGGTGAAGCTGAAACGGCGTCCGCCGGCAACGACTTTCGCCGTACGACCGACGTAGACCAGCTTTTCCTTTAGCTCTAGTTCAGCCGGTATCCGTAGTCGAGCCGTCTTGATGAAGCGTCCCATGCATGCATCCCCACTTAGAACTGCAACCCTGCTTGGCGGGCAGCTTCTGCAAGGGCTTTCACCCGCCCATGGTATTTATACCCATTGCGGTCGAAGGCTACCTTCTGTATGCCCAGGGCCAGCGCGCGCTCGGCTAGGATACGTCCGACGATTTCGGCCTGCGCGCGCTTGGGTCTTAAGCCACTGACGAGCGGTCGGATCTGCCGATCTAGCGTAGAGGCAGCAACCAGCGTATGCCCCCGCTCGTCGTCGATGATCTGTGCATAGATGTGCTTCAAGCTTCGGTATACACTGAGCCGAGGGCGTTCAGCCGTCCCAACAACTTTCCGGCGAACTCGCAACTTCCGGCGGAGCCGCCGTTGCAGTCGCTCCGTGTGTGTGTGCCGTAAATCCATGATACCGTTGTGCATCCTACTGCTCTACCGACCCGCTGCCTTGCCAGCTTTTCTCCGGATATACTCGCCTTCATAGCGGATACCCTTGCCTTTGTATGGCTCAGGGGGGCGGATGGCTCGGATACGAGCCGCAACTTCCCCCACCAGCTGTTTGTCGATGCCGGAGACCTCAATGAGGTTGGGAGCTGGAACCGAGATTGTGATGCCTTCGGGAGGGATGAAGAGCACCGGATGGGAGTATCCGATGGTTAGGAGGACTCGGTTCGGGCCGCGCAGCTCAGCTCGGTATCCGATGCCTTCAATCTGGAGTGTGCGACGAAATCCTGTGGTCACTCCCTGGAGTGCCGAAGCAGCCAGTGCGCGGGCAAGGCCATGGGCAGCCTTGACCTTCTTATCGTCACTGTGACGCTGAAAAATCAGAACGCCGTCTCTGTACAAGCACTCAATCCCCTGTGGGAGAGGAACACGGAGCTCTCCCTTTGGGCCACGGAAGCGGAGGCTACCGGGCTCAAGGGTAACTTGGACTTCCTGAGGCACAGGCAAGGGCCGCTTTCCAATGCGTGACATGGGGGTCTGCTCAGAAGACCGTACAGATGACCTCTCCTCCAATACCCAGGCGACGGGCCTGTTTGTCGGTCATCACTCCCCGGGAGGTGGAGAGGATGGCAAGCCCGAGCCCATTCTTGACCCGCGGAAGCTCAGCCGCGCCGACATAAACCCGCCGCCCCGGCTTGCTTACTCGAGTAATCTCCCGTAATGCAGGGACACCGCCGACGTAACGCAGTGTCAGCCGGAGAATACCCTGCTTCCCGTCCTCCACGTACTCGTAGTCGGCAATGTAGCCCCACTCCTTCAGAATGGCCGCAATGGCAATCTTGAGGCGTGATGCCGGGACTTCCACGCTGCGATGCCGCGCTCGGTATGCATTGCGGATGCGGGTGAGGAAATCGCTAATAGGATCGCTGACGACAGCCATTGGTTTTACACAAGCTTACCAACTTGCCTTCCGCATGCCCGGAATTTTCCCCTCCAGTGCAAGCTGCCGGAGTACTACACGGCAGAGCCCAAACTTTCGGTAGACGGCTCGTCCGCGTCCGGTCGCAAAGCATCGATTGCGAACGCGAACGGGAGAGCTATTCCGCGGCAGTTTGTGCAGCTCTTCCCACCGCCCTTCACGCTTGAGGCGCGCGCGCAGAGCGGCATACTTCTGAACCAAGCGTTTCCGCTTCTCGTTACGGGCTATGACACTGATTTTGGCCATGATCGCTTAACCTCGTCGCTGGAATGGAAAGCCAAACTCACTGAGCAAAGCATAGGCTTCTTCATCCGTCGGAGCGCTCGTCACGAAGGTAATGTCCATCCCCAGGATGTGGTTGACCTTGTCCACGTCGATTTCGGGGAAGATAATCTGCTCCTTGATGCCCACTGTGTAGTTGCCCCGACCGTCAAAGCTCTTGTCTGAAAAGCCGCGAAAGTCTCGAATACGGGGTACGGCAATGTTAATGAAGCGGTCCAAAAACTCGTACATCCGGGCTCGCCGCAGCGTTACCATGCATCCGATGGGCATCCCTGCGCGCAGTTTGAAGTTCGCTATCGACTTCCGGGCGTAGGTTACAACGGGACGCTGCCCCGCGATGAGCTCCAGATGGTTGAAGGCCTCTTGCAGAATGCGCAGATCCTGCGTCGCACGCCCAACCCCCATATTGAGCACGATTTTGACTAACCGGGGAACTTGCATGACAGAGCGATAGCCAAAGCGTTTCATCAATGACGGCACGATGTGCTCCTTGTAGTAGAGCCACAGCCGCGGGGGCGGGACAGGGCCCGTATACTCCTCGAGCCGAGGTCCCTCAGGCTTGAAATCGATCACTTTCCGTTTGGTCCGTGCCATCGCATGCTATGGGATTTCTTCACCTGTTGTCTTTGCAATCCGGATACGGACGATTTTGCCATTGCGCTCGACTCGACGAATCCCTATGCGAGTAGGACGTCCGTTGCTGTCGAGGAGCATGACGTTCGAAATGTGAATGGGCATCTCCTTGCTGATGATACCCCCTTGGGGGTAACGAGGGCTCGGCCGCACATGCCGCTTCCGGACGTTGACTCCCTCGACGAGCACACGCATCTCCTTCGGATAGACGGCCAAGACCTTCCCAATTTTGCCCTTATCGTTGCCGGCAATGACCATGACGGTATCGCCGCGTTTAATCTTGAGCCCCATTGCTGCGTGTAGGCAGGTGCGGTTGGTTAGACAACCTCTGGCGCAAGCGAGACGATCTTCATGAAGTTTTTTTCCCTCAACTCACGGGCAACGGGCCCGAAGACGCGCGTGCCCCGCGGTTCGCCCGCCGGCGTGAGGAGGACGACCGCATTGTCATCGAAGCGGACGTATGTACCATCCTTACGACGAATTTCCTTGCGTGTTCGCACGATGACGGCTCTGTGCACTTCCCCTTTCTTGACCCCCGAGTGCGGAATAGCGGACTTGACCGAGACAACGATGACATCCCCAACGCTCCCGTAGCGGCGATTACTGCCACCGAGGACACGAATGCAGCGTACAACCTTTGCCCCAGAATTGTCAGCAACCACGAGATTAGATTCCTGCTGGATCATGGCGCCGATTCCTCCCCAAGTTGATGGGACCGCTGCACGATATCCACAAGCATCCACCGTTTGCGGCGACTCAGAGGACGCCACTCCACGATCTTGACAATATCGCCGATACGGCACTGGTTGTGTTCGTCGTGGGCCATGACCTTCGTTGTTTTCCGATAGGGTTTTTTGTAGAGCGGGTGCATGACGAGCCGTTCGATGGCAACGACAATTGTCTTGTCAGGCTTGTTGCTGAGGACTCGGCCAATGCGGACTTTACGCCGACCAAAGTGGATAGAACGCTGGGCCGTACCGCTGGTTGACTCCCCGGCGGCAGCCTCTGCTTGATTGAGGATTCCGTGTGGTTGTTCGTGTTGTACCATGGCTTCCATCTCTCTCATAGGCGCACCCCACGCTCTGCCAAGATAGTCTTAACACGGGCGATATCCTTCCGTAGTGTATGGAGGGCAGCGGTGTTTTCCAATTGCTTGAGTGCATGCTGGAAGCGCATCTTCTGCAGAGTCTGTTCCATCTCTTGCAGCAGATGGCGGAGTTCCTCGGTCGTCAGCTGGCGCAACTCTGAAGCTTTTCGGGGTTTCATGGGGTGAGCGACAGCTCCAGCCGTTCCACAATCTTGGTCTTGAGTGGGAGCTTATGGGAGGCCAAGCGGAGAGCTTCGTGGGCAGCCTCGCGCGAGACGCCCTCTACTTCGAAGAGGATCCGTCCGCGCTTGACCACAGCTACCCAGAGCTCAGGACTTCCCTTTCCGCCGCCCATCCGGGTTTCGAGAGGTTTCTTGGTCACGGGCTTATCGGGAAAGACGCGGATCCAGACCTTCCCGCCGCGGCGGAGGTGACGGCTGATGGCAATACGGGCAGCCTCGAGCTGTTGGGCTGTGACCCAGCCCCCTTCGAGAGCTTTGAGCCCGAACGAGCCGAAAGCTAGGGTTGTTCCGCGGGTGCTCGTACCGCGGACACGACCGCGCTGGGTCTTCCGGTACCGTGGTCGGCGTGGCATCAGCATAGCTTAGCTCCCCCGCTCTCGAGCAGAGCGCCGCTGTAGGACTTCTCCGCGACAGATCCAGACTTTGACCCCGATAGTGCCATAGATGGTGTATGCTGTGGCAAAGCCGTAATCGATATCGGCCCGGAGGGTGTTCAGGGGCACTCGCCCCTGGAGATACTGTTCCTTGCGCGACATCTCGGCTCCCCCCAGCCGACCAGAGCACTTGATACGAATCCCTTCAGCGCCCATCCGCATGGCAGCCGTGACGGCTTGCTTCATTGCGCGACGGAAGGAGATACGCTGCTCGATCTGCTGAGCAATGTTCTCGGCCACAAGCTGGGCATCGAGCTCGGGGCGCTTGATCTCGGAGATCCGTACGCGGACCTCCTTTCCCTGCGTCAGCTGGCGGAGCTCTTCCTCCAGCTGGGCGATATCTTTGCCCGAACGGCCAATGATGACACCCGGACGGGAGCTGTGGATGGTAATCGTTATGGCCTTACCACTCCGTTCGATGACGATGCGGGAAACCCCTGCATGCTTGAGCCGCTGCTTGAGATAGGTGCGAAGGGTAATATCTTCGTGCAGCTTTTCGGCAAAGTTCTTCTCGTCAAACCAGTAGGCATCCCACTCCCGGGTGATGCCGAGTCGGAATCCGATTGGGTGGACTTTCTGCCCCACGGCTATGACCGTTTCGCTACTGAGACATCTTCCTTCGTTTTCACGACAATGGTCAGATGGTTTGTGCGTCGGCGGATCCAATATGCTCGCCCCATGGGAGCAGGTAAGATCCGCTTGAACATCGGCCCAGGATTGACGAAGGCCTCGGTAATGACAACCTGCCTCGGATCAACGGGGACGTCGTCTTGCTGGTGGGCAAGGTTAGCCAGCGCAGAACGCAGAACTTTCTCAGCATAACGTGCTGCGCGCTTTGGAGAAAGCCGTAGCAGAGCGAGAGCCTCTGCCGCTGTCTTGTAGCGGATTATATCAACGACCAACCGCATCTTTCGAGGCGAGCACCGGAGATAGCGAGCAATGGCACGAGCTTCCATGGGTTCCCTCGGGGCTACTTACTTGCGTGCTGCAGTCCGTTGCTCCTTCCGATGGCCGGAATGACCGCGGTAGGTCCGCGTCGGGGCAAACTCCCCGAGGCGATGTCCGACCATGTTCTCAGTGATGTAGACTGGGATAAACTTGTTGCCGTTGTGCACGGCGAAGGTATGGCCGACAAATTCGGGCAGAATCATCGACGCCCGAGACCAGGTCTTGATGACGCGCCTTTCGCCCGTTGCATTCAGTTGGAGCACCTTTTTGAGGAGCTTCGGGTGGACGTACGGTCCTTTTTTCAGGGAGCGTGCCATTACGTGCGCCGTCGGATGATGTACTTATCCGACTGTTTCCGCTTCTTGCGCGTCTTTAATCCCTTGGCCAGCTGCCCCCATGGAGATTCCGGGTGCTGGCGTCCTCCACCGGATTTGGAGCGCCCTTCGCCGCCACCGTTGGGATGGTCGACGGGGTTCATTGCTATGCCGCGGGTCTGCGGGCGGATACCCAGCCAGCGCATGCGGCCCGCTTTGCCATATGAGATATTCTCGTGATCGGGATTGCTGACGCGACCGATGGTAGCCATGCAACGGGAGAGCACCTTCCGCATCTCCCCAGAGGGGAGCTTTATGATGGCGTAGTTGCCCTCAATGCCCATCAGTTGAGCTGCAGTTCCCGCACTACGCACGAGCTGTCCCCCCTTGCCCGGCTTGAGCTCGATGTTGTGAATAAAGGTCCCGGCTGGAATGCGATAGAGAGGGAGCGCATTCCCAATCTTGAAGTCCGCCTGGGGACCTGATTCAATGGTATCCCCCACCTTGAGGCCATCCGGGGCTAGGATGTAGCGGTATTCCCCATCCTCGTACTGGACCAGTGCGATTCGGGCAGAGCGGTTCGGATCGTATTCGATCGTGAGAACACGTGCGGGAATGCCTACCTTGTCGCGCTTAAAGTCGATGATGCGGTAGCGCCGTTTGTGGCGGCCTCCGCGATGGCGGCTCGTAATGCGACCGAGATTATTCCGCCCTCCTGTGCTCTTGAGAGGCTCCAGCAGGCGCTTGAAGGGGCGATCGGTTGTCAGCTCCTCGAAGGTGCTGACCGAATAGAAGCGTGTGCCTGGTGTGATCGGTTTCAGAACGCGAATGCCCATGGTCTATCCCCTACGATCGGCTCTCTGTTTGTGCTGCTTCACCTTCGACGAGATCGATATGATAGCCTTCCGCTAGGGTCACATACGCTTTCTTCCGCAAGGGAAGGCGTCCTTCAACCCGGTGCCCACGGACGAAGCGCGTCCGCCTCTTCCCCTTGATCTGGACGGTGCGAACGCTTTCCACCTTCACCTCGAAGAGCTCTTCGATGGCGCGTCTGATCTGGATTTTATTGGCCCGTGGGTCGACCTCAAAAACGTATTGCCGCTGCGTCTGCAGCTTGAGCGCCTTCTCGGTAATGATCGGACGCTTAATGATCGGCCACATGGGCAACAGCCTCACCGAATGATGCCACAAGCGGAACGATGGCTCCAGCAAAGAGCAGGAGCTTCTGGTGAGCCAGAATGTGATAGGCAGAGGCTTTGTCCGCCAACATCGTCGTGACATATGGCAAGTTGCGGGCCGAGTAGATGATCGTCTCATCGACCCTAGGTAGGAGAATCAGCGTCTTGTATCCTTCCAGGTGGAGGTTGCGGAGCACCTCGACCATGAGCTTCGTCTTGATCTGCTCGAGGCTAAAGTCTTGGACAACGATGAGATTGCCCTCTCGAGTGCGCAGAGAGAGAGCGGATTTACGTGCAAGGCGGCGGACTTTTTTAGGGAGCTCGATGCTGTAGTCTCGTGGGTGTGGTCCGTGAATCTTTCCGCCTCCCACCCACAGGGGGGAACGGATGGAGCCGTGGCGGGCACGGCCGGTTCCCTTCTGCCGCCATGGCTTGCGGCCACCTCCGCGCACTTCTGCGCGCGTTTTCACCTTATGCGTTCCCTGTCGATGGTTCGCCAGATACGCGCGCACGGCCAGATAGAGGGCGTGCTCGTGCGGCTCGATACCGAAGATAGAATCCGGCAGCTCAATGTCCCCGACGATGGCACCGGTCTTGTCCCAGAGATCGACACGCATAGTAGCTCACAGCTTGACGATTTCCACCACTCCATTGACTGGTCCCGGAACGGCTCCCTTCAGCAGCAGTAGATTGTGTTCAGGGAGCACTTTGAGGACTTCGAGGTTGCGGACGGTCACCCGCCGATTCCCCATGCGTCCTGCCATTCGTAGCCCTTTGAAGACGCGGGATGGGAAGGAGGAGGAGCCAATCGAACCGGGTGCGCGCTCGCGGTTGTGCTGTCCGTGAGTTGCCATGCCAACACCGCCGAATCCATGGCGCTTGACAACACCTTGGAAGCCTCGTCCTTTGCTGATACCGGACACTTTAACCCGATCGCCCGGGGAAAACTGTGCAACGGTGAGAACGTCCCCGACACGGTAAGAGGCAATCGGGAGACGAAATTCGCGCAGGTACCGCATGGGTGCAAGACCAGCTGCGGCAAAGTGCCCTCGAAGTGGGCGATTGCTCTTCCGTTCGGGTATGGGCTCAAAGCCGATTTGGAGAGCTTCATAGCCATCACGCTCGCGGGTCCGCAGCTGAACGATGGGACAGGGTCCTGCCTCGAGCACAGTGCATGCGACGGCCCGCCCGTCGGGCAGGAAGAGCTGCGTCATGCCGAGTTTTTTCCCAAGCAGTACGCTCATGGTTGCTTACACCTTCACTTCTACGTCGACGCCGGCAGGTAATTCTAGACGCATGAGCGCCTCGACCGTACGCGGCGAGGCGTTGTAGATATCGATGAGACGTTTGTGCACACGTATCTCAAATTGCTCCTGCGACTCTTTGTCGATGTGAGGAGAGCGATTGACGCTGAACACCGTCCGTTCGGTTGGCAACGGTATAGGTCCCGAGACCACAGCGCCCGTCTGCTTGACCGTGCGCACAATCCGCTCTGCTGAGCGCTCAATGAGGATGTGGTCATACGACTTGAGTTTGATTCGGATGCGCTCCATCGCTCGAGCGAGCCTGTTTGTGCATTCCACTACTCCATCATTGCGCCAGGGCAGCCCCAGCCGAGAGCTGCCCTGGATTTTTGCATTCCGTTACTCGACTATTTTGGTCACAACCCCGGCCCCGACAGTACGTCCACCCTCTCGAATTGCAAAACGCAGCCCTTCTTCCATCGCTACTGGGCTGATGAGTTCGATGTGGATACCATCGACGTTATCGCCCGGCATAACCATTTCCACCCCTGGAGGCAGCTGGATAGTCCCCGTCACGTCCGTCGTACGGAAGTAGAACTGAGGCCGGTAGCCACTGAAGAAGGGGGTATGGCGTCCACCCTCTTCTTTGGTGAGCACATAGACTTGTGCCAGGAACTTGTAGTGCGGCGTAATGGTCCCCGGTTTGGCAACGACCATGCCACGCTCAACTTCATCTTTGTCAATGCCACGGAGCAGCAGCCCAACGTTGTCTCCTGCCTGCCCTTCGTCGAGGATCTTACGGAACATCTCAATCCCCGTGACGACGGTCTTCTTGTGCATTCCGAAGCCGATAATTTCCACCTCCTCATTGAGGCGGATGACTCCTCGCTCGATACGGCCAGTCACAACGGTCCCGCGACCCGTAATGGAGAAGACGTCCTCGATGGGCATGAGGAAGGGTTTGTCGATCTCTCGTTGGGGAAGCGGGATGTAGTTGTCCACCGCATCGAGGAGCTCCCAGATGCACTGGAAGCGCGGATCGTCGGCAGTGGCATTGGGGTCCAGCCCAGCTTCCATTGCCTTGAGGGCTGAGCCTCGGATGACGGGTACCTCGTCGCCCGGGAAGCCGTATTTACTCAGCAGTTCCCGTACCTCGAGCTCGACCAAATCGATCAGTTCCGGATCGGCAGCATCGACCTTGTTGAGGAAGACTACGATGGCGGGCACACCAACCTGCCGTGCCAGGAGAATGTGCTCTCGCGTCTGGGGCATTGGACCGTCGGTAGCGGCCACAACGAGGATTGCCCCATCCATTTGGGCGGCACCGGTGATCATGTTCTTGATGTAGTCGGCGTGTCCTGGGCAGTCGACGTGGGCGTAGTGACGTTTCTCCGTCTGATACTCCACGTGGGCCGTATTGATTGTAATGCCGCGCATGCGCTCTTCAGGAGCATTGTCGATAGATTCAAATGTCCGGGCTTGCGCCAGCCCTCTCCGTGCTAAGGCCATGGTGATGGCGGCCGTCAGCGTTGTCTTCCCATGGTCTACGTGGCCAATTGTCCCGATGTTGACGTGTGGTTTGGTGCGTTCGAATTTCTCCTTCGCCATTGGTGTCCCAATCCTTGTTCCGACAAAACCCACTGGTTAGACAAGCACTCTCTCGCCGGCGGCAACTCTTTGTGGAACCGGCTCGTAGTGCGAGAAGAGCATCGTATAGGCGCCGCGTCCCTGCGTGAGGGAGCGCAGCTGCGTAACATAGCCAAACATCTCAGCTAGCGGCACATGGGCCCGGATCTGGTGGAATGCTCCCTGCAGATTGAGCCCCTCGATGCGCCCGCGTCGGGCATTGAGATCGGCGATGACATCGCCGACTGCTTCTTCCGGTGCCAGCACTTCTACAAGCATGACGGGTTCGAGCAATATGGGTTTGGCGCGTGCCACCCCCTCTCGGAAGGCGAGGGCCGCGGCTGCTTGGTAGTCAGCTTCGCAGGAGGCACCCTCGTGGTACGAAGCCCCAACGAGACGGACCCGAATATCTGTGAGCGGATAACCGGCAACGGGTCCGGCCAGAGCAGCCGTGCGAATGGCATTCTCAATTGCCGGAATGAAGCTCGCCGGGAGCACGGGTTCGGTGAGAGCGTTGTCAACGATGATGCCGCTGTTGCGATCCCCCGGCTGGAGTTCGAGGATAACATGGCCGTAGTGACTGTACGAGTCTCCCTGGGCCGAGCGGATGAATTTGCCTTCCTGTTGCACAACGTGGGTGATTGTTTCCCGATAGCTGACGTAGGGACGTCCAACTCTGACGGGGACACCGAACTCCCGCTGGAGGCGATCGGCAACGATTTCGAGCTGAAGCTCTCCGACACCGCTGATGAGCACTTGGCCCGTTTCCTCGTCAATGCGGTAGCTAAAGGTCGGGTCTTCGTCTGCGATGCGTTGGAGAGCTTCCAGGAGCCGATCTTGGTCGGCGGCGCTGCGCGCTTCGATGGCTTGGTTGATGACTGGCGGGGAGAAGCGAATGGGTTCAAACAGCAGTGGATGACGCGGATCGCACAGAGTATCCCCAGTGCGACTGAAACGCAGGCCTGGAAGGACAACAATATCGCCGGCCTGAGCTTCCGGTAGCTCTTCACGGCGGTTAGCGTACATCCGCAAAACCTTGTGCACGCGCTCTTGCTTGCCAGTGGTAGGGTTGAGAAGCAGCTGTCCAGGGCGCACGGTCCCCGAGTAGAGGCGAATAAACGTCAACCGACCAACATAAGGATCGCTCAGGACTTTGAAGCACAGGGCTGCAGCCGGTTCATCATCGGCTGGCCGACGAAGCTCCCCTCCCTCTCCACCGCCGACAGCATATCCCCGCACCGGGCCGATGTCAAGGGGGGAAGGCAGATAGGAAACTACTGCATCCAGCAACAGCTGGACACCAATATTGCGGAGGGACGAGCCGCAGCAGACTGGAACGAAGCGCCGTTGCAGTGTTCCCGTGCGTAGAGCGGCTCGGATGTGCTCCGGCGTAATATCCTGGCCTGCCAGGTAGCGCTCCAGGAGGGTGTCATCAATCTCAGCGACGCTTTCCAGCAGCTGTTCCCGAGCTACAGCCGCAGCTTCCCGGTATGGCTCCGGAATGGGGATGGCTTCGTAGCGCGCTCCGTAGGTCTCCGGATCGAAGATATAGGCGACAAACTCGATCAGATCGATGACGCCAGCGAAGTGCTCGCCTTCGCCCAGAGGAAGGTGTATGGCCACCGGGCGCGCGCCCAAGCGCTGGCGCATCATTTCCAGCACTCGGGCAAAATCTGCCCCGGTGCGATCCATCTTGTTGACGTACGCAATTCGCGGTACCCCATGGGTATCGGCATGATGCCAGACAGCTTCCGACTGTGGCTGCACTCCGGCAACCCCACAGAAGATGACAACAGCCCCGTCGAGTACTCGGAGGGCCCGCTGTACCTCAGCTGTGAAGTCGACATGTCCAGGGGTATCGATGATGTTGATCTGATGGTCACGCCATAGGCACGTGACGGCAGCAGCCGTAATGGTAATGCCACGCTCCTTCTCCTGTTGCATGTAGTCAGTGAAAGCCGTGCCCTCGTCTACCTCCCCCATCCGATGGAGGAGCCCCGTATAGTAGAGAATGCGCTCCGTCGTGGTCGTCTTCCCGGCATCAATATGAGCGATGATGCCGATGTTGCGGAGCCGTTCTATGGGGACACGGCGTGACATAGGGAGCACCACTCCTTACCATCGGTAGTGAGCAAAAGCGCGATTGGCTTCGGCCATACGGTGCACCTCATCTCGCTTGCGGATGGAGGGACCTTCCCCGTTGGCCGCAGCTATGAGTTCGGCAGCAAGCTTAAGGGCCATAGACTTGTCGCGACGCTCGCGAGCAAACTGCTTAATCCAGCGCATAGCTAGAGCAATCCGCCGGTCTTCGCGAACCTCCATCGGGATTTGGTAATTGGCCCCCCCAATACGGCGAGAGCGTACCTCGACCACGGGAGCTACATTCGCAATAGCTTTCCGGAAGATGTCGAGCGGGTCTTGTCTTGTGCGTTCTCGAATGATGTCGAAGGCATCGTAGACGATCCGGCGGGCAATGCTCTTCTTGCCGTCCCGCATGATGACGTTGATGAACTTTGCCACCATGACATCCCCGTAGCGGGGATCGGGATCGATGGGGCGCTTTTCTGCTCGTCGCCGTCGCATAGCGTTCTTGGGTTTATCTCACTGCCGTTGTCTTGGGTCGTTTCGTGCCATACTTGGAACGACCTTGCCGGCGGCCATCCACACCTTGCGTGTCCAGAGTTCCCCGGACGATGTGGTATCGCACTCCCGGAAGGTCCTTGACGCGTCCACCGCGGACGAGCACGATGGAGTGCTCCTGCAGATTATGTCCTTCGCCCGGAATATAGGCGATGACTTCGATGCCATTGCTAAGCCGCACCTTGGCTACTTTCCGAAGGGCAGAATTCGGCTTCTTCGGGGTCGTTGTATAGACGCGGATGCACACTCCGCGCTTCTGCGGGCACCCCTGGAGAGCCGGGGATTTGCTCTTCTTGCGCAGCTGCTGACGTCCGAGGCGAATCAGTTGCTGAATGGTCGGCACGGCTATCCCTTCCGTTCAGGGGACAAACAGAAGCTTACAAATTTACGCACGCTCGCTACTCTAGGCAGCCTTTTCCTCTGCGCGACGCCGCTGATACTCTCGCACTAGCTCTTCCTGGAGCTGTCGGGGCAAGGGGGCATATCGCAGGAATTCCAGAGTAAACTCTCCCTTGCCCTGCGTGATGCTGCGCAGGCTCGTGGAGTAGCCAAACATTTCTGCCAGCGGAACCTCAGCTTCGATGATAGCATATCCGTTCTCGAGCACCGTGTTGAGGATGACCCCACGGCGCTGATTGATCTGCCCGATGACGGCTCCCTGGAATTCCTCTGGGACGGAGACTTCCAACTTCATGATGGGCTCCAGGATAATGGGCTCAGCGCGGAAGTAGGCTTCTCGCAGAGCGGCCATCGAAGCAATCTTGAAAGCCAATTCCGAGGAATCCACCGGGTGGGTTTGCCCGTCATTGAGAACGACGCGGACTCCCACGACAGGTTTCCCGATGAGGAGCCCTCGTTGGAGAGCCTCTTGGAAACCCTTATCGCAGGCCGGGATGAATTCCCGCGCAATAGCACCTCCGACGACTTGATCGACGAACTCGTACGTTTTGCCACTGTCTGGCGGCAGTGGTTCGATATAGCCAGCAACGCGAGCAAATTGCCCCGCACCGCCCGTCTGTTTCTTGTGCAGGTAGTTGAATTCGGCGCGCTTCGTGATGGTCTCCCGATAGGCAACCTGTGGGCGTCCTACCTCCACTTCGCAGTCATACTCCCGGCGCATACGCTCAATGTAGACCTCCAGGTGGAGTTCCCCCATGCCGCGGATGAGGGTTTGGCCTGTTTCGTCATCGCGCGCAACTTGGAAGGTGGGATCTTCCCGCATGAAGCGGTGGAGGGCTTTCGCGAAATTGTTCTGCTTGTTGCGGTCTTTTGGCGCAACGGCTAGTTCGATAACAGGCGAGGGGGTATAGATGCCCGTGAGCGTCACGTTCAGCTGGCCGTCGGTGAGAGTGTCGCCACTTGCGCATTCGATACCGAAGACAGCTACGATGTCGCCTGCTGCGGCAACTTCGATGTCGTGTAGCTGATCGGCATGGATACGTCCGATGCGGGGTACCCGCATCGTCTTGCCCGTAGCGGCGTTGACGATGCTTTGGCCTTTGCGGAGCGTCCCCTGATAGATACGCAGATAGGTCAGCTGCCCGTAACGTCCATCCTCCAGCTTAAAAGCCAGAGCAACTAGCGGTGCCTCAGGGTCGGCAGTCAGGGGAACCGGACTGGAGTCTTCTCGATTAATGGCTTCGTACGAGACGTCCAGAGGACTTGGCAAGAAGGCACAGACGCCATCGAGTAGCGGTTGCACTCCCTTGTTCCCCTTCGCTGAGCCGACGTAGACAGGGACCAGCTCACGCCGCAGTGTTGCTCGGCGGATAGCGGCGATGAGCTCTTCGGTCGAGATATCTGCGTCGGAGAGGAACTTTTCCGCAATGGTGTCGTCTACGTCCGCTACCGTCTCGATGAGTTCTTGGCGTCGTCGAAGAGCTTCCGGGAGGAGATGGTCTGGGATATCGGTGGTGATGACGTGTTCGCCATTGGCACCTTCGAAGGCCAGAGCGCGCAACGATAGCAGGTCGATAACGCCTTCGAAGCGATCTTCCAGCCCAATTGGCATCGTGATGAGGGCGGCGCGATGGCGCAGTTTCTCACGGAGTTGGCGGAGGACTTTGTCAGGGTTGGCACCTGCCCGATCCAGTTTGTTGATAAAGGCAAGGCGAGGAATGCGGTGACGCTGCATCTGCCGATCGACGGTAATCGTCTGACTCTGGACACCGGCAACCCCGCAGAGGACAAGGATTGCTCCGTCGAGCACGCGCAAAGCCCGTTCTACTTCGACTGTGAAGTCCACGTGGCCCGGTGTGTCGATGAGATTAATGTGGTAGCCATTCCAAGCGCAGTAGGTTGCCGCCGCTTGGATGGTGATACCCTTTTCGCGCTCGAGCTCCATATAGTCCAGTGTTGGGCCACCGCCTGCCCTGCTACGGACCTCCTCTATACGGTGGATTCGGCCAGTGTAGTAGAGGATACGTTCGCTGAGAGTAGTTTTCCCCGCATCGATGTGAGCGGAGATTCCGATATTGCGAATGCGCTGGAGCTCCAGAGCGTGTTTGCTGTCGAAGAAAGGAGAGTCCTTCATTCTCGGAGCTGAGAGGCTCGGTTGACATGCGACCAAAGCACAGACTGCAAATTTAGCACTCTGCGCTGAAGTTCTGGGGCCTCTGCATAGAGGGGAGGAAAACGTGGTGGGGAAGAGTGATAGTGCGTAAATTTGCGTTCCCCATCCTCGCCGAAAGCGAGGGGAAGGAAATGGGGTTGCATGGAACGGGAGAAGGTTGTAATTTTGCAGCCCCGACGACAACACAGCGATTGGGCGTTCTTTGAAAACAGGGAGCAGCGGCACCGAGAGTGCCCTGAACGGAGAGGCAGAAAAGAATGCGAGAGTACTCTTCGAGTATAGACGGAGAGTTTGATCCTGGCTCAGGACGAACGCTGGCGGCGTGCCTAACACATGCAAGTCAAGGGGTGCAGAGGTTATCCTCTGCTGCCACTGGCGCACGGGTGAGTAACGCGTAGGTAACCTACCCTCAGCCCTGCCATAACCCTGGGAAACTGGGGCTAATAGCAGATGAGGTCGAGGTGGGGAAGTTCCCCTCGATCAAAGGGGCAACCCGGCTGAGGATGGGCCTGCGTCCTATCAGGTAGTTGGTAGGGTAATGGCCTACCAAGCCGATGACGGGTAGCTGGCCTGAGAGGGTGGTCAGCCACACCGGCACTGAGACACGGGCCGGACTCCTACGGGAGGCAGCAGTGGGGAATCTTGCACAATGGGCGAGGAGCCTGATGCAGCGACGCCGCGTGCGGGAAGAAGGGGCGTATGCCTTGTAAACCGCTGTCGGGGGGGAGGAAAGGGGGAGCAAAGCTCCCCTGGGACAGTACCCCCAGAGGAAGGGCCGGCTAACTACGTGCCAGCAGCCGCGGTAAAACGTAGGGCCCGAGCGTTGTCCGGAATCACTGGGTGTAAAGGGTGCGTAGGCGGGCGTGTGCGTCCGAGGTGAAAGGCTCCGGCTCAACCGGAGACATGCCTCGGATACGACACGTCTTGGGTGCGGGAGAGGGCGATGGAATTCCTGGTGTAGCGGTGAAATGCGTAGATATCAGGAGGAACACCGGTGGCGAAGGCGGTCGCCTGGCCCGT
>CALKEU010000003.1:50000-133870 GCA_938084565.1 Candidatus Kapaibacterium sp.
TTACGGCCGATTGACCTCGATCTCTTGCTCTACGGACAACTCATCCTCCGGGCTGAACATCTGTGCCTGCCCCATCCCCTGATGCATCGGCGCCGCTTTGTCCTTGTGCCGGCCGCCGACGTTGCTGCCACCTATCGCCATCCCCTACTGGGCAAGAGTGTGCAGCAGCTGCTGTGGGAATGCACAGATGAGAGCTGGATTCGTCCATATGCGCAGCTGTCCGATGGAGAGCAACTATGCCGTTGCCCGAGGGCCTCATCGAGCAAATTCGGCAGAGAGTAGACCTCGTAGAGCTTGTCAGTGAAGTAGTAGCGCTGAAGAGGGTCGGCAGGAACTACGCAGGGCTCTGCCCCTTTCACAGTGAAGAAACCCCCTCCTTCTTCGTCCATCCGGAGCGAGGCATTTTCAAGTGCTTCGGGTGTGGCAAGGGGGGAAACGCCATCACATTCGTGATGGAATACTACCGCATGGGCTTTCTGGAGGCTGTGCGGTTCCTGGCCCAGCGCATCGGAATTACGCTGCCGACCGCAGGAGAAGAGGAAGAAGCTCGGAAGGAATCCCATGAACAGCTTCTCTTACAGGCGCTCCAGGCGGCAGCGCGTTTTTACACCCAGATGCTGACCTCTGCTGAGGGTGCAGCAGCTCTGCAATACGCCTACCGGCGGGGGCTGCGGATGGAGACGCTGCAGAGGTTCAGTATCGGATATGCGCCAGAGCGATGGGATGCACTCTTACAGTATCTACGCGAGCGGGGTTTTCACGAGGCTGTGCTGGAAAAAGCAGGGCTGGTGGTGCGTTCGGAGAGGGGGCAGCTCTACGACCGCTTCCGCCACCGACTCATGTTTCCGATTTACGATGCTATCGGACGTGTGGTGGGTTTTGGCGCCCGACGGCTTCGGGAAGAAGAGGCAACCCCGAAGTACCTGAATTCCCCGACAACTCCTGTCTATGACAAGAGCCGCCTGCTCTATGGCTTCTACCAAGCTCGGGACGCTTTTCGTACGAACGGCTACGCCGTGTTGGTGGAGGGATATCTGGATGTACTGACCCTCCACCAAGCCGGGGTGACTCCTGTGGTAGCCACAGCAGGAACAGCTCTGACGGTGGACCATCTCCGGCTCCTCCGTCGGTACTGCCAGCAGCTCTTCGTGGTCTACGATGCCGATCGTGCAGGACAGCAGGCGACGCTGCGTGCTCTCGAGCTTGCGCTGGCTGAGGGATTTGACGTCCACATTGTCCTCCTGCCCGATGGAGAAGACCCAGATAGCTTCGTTCGGGCGCAGGGGGCCGAGGCCTTCCGTTTACGGATGCGCCATGCCGTACCCTTTGTGGACTTCGTTCTCCTGCAGTATCAGCGGCAAGGGATGCTTGAGACTCCCCAAGGTCAGGCCCAGGCGGTACGCCATGTCGTGCGCCTGATTGCCTCTATTCCAGATAAGCTGCTCCACGACTTTCTCATCCGTCGCGTGGCGGCCCGCTTTGGAATTGCCGAGAGCGTGCTCTATGAAGAGCTTGCGCGACAGCGTCAGGGGCTGCATGCAGAGCGTACTCTGCCTCGCATTGCTCCTGCGCAGCCAGATACGGCTCCGCAGCCAGAGCGCGCACGCCTCCGTCTTTTCCCCGAAGAGCGGCAATTGCTGCAGACGATCTTGCTCTGCCCTGCCGTATGGTCGGAGCTTGCCCACGGAGGCCCAGTGGAATTCGCCTCGGAGGAAGGGCAGCAGTTGTGGGAGTTCTTATGTAGCCTCCGGAAGCAGTATGATGATCCCTTAGCAGCCTTGGTAGCCGATATGGAGCTGCAGCAGAGCGAAATGGGGCAGCGCTTGATGGAGATCGCTATTGTCACGGAGTCTCCTAGTCCGCGCTGGTGGCAGTTTACACAGAGTGACCCCCCAGACGAACGCCGCCTGTTGCGGGAGAGTTTGCTGCGGCTGCGTCTCCGCCGCATCGAGGAGCAGCTCCAGCGGTTGCGGCAGCTCTATGGTCAGCATGGCTCATGGGATGAACAGCGGCAGTTCTTACGGCAGCTACAGGAATTGCTCGTGCAGCGGCAACAGCTCGTGCAGCAGCTGACAGAAGACACGGCATGGAACACTGGCGGGTAGTTGCGCGGGGGGTCTCCCTGGCATTGCTGGCGGCGCTGATTGTGTGGGTGTATGCTCGGCTAGGGCAGACCTATACGAGAGTGCTCCAGCTTCCACTCCGACTTCAGCTCCCGCCTGGTATGGCGCTGGCCGTTGCTATCCCACCGCGGCTTGTCGTGCACGTCCAGGGAACAGGATGGCAGCTCCTGGGGCTTCACCTCTGGGGCCCTCTGCCGGAAGTTCTCCTGACAGTGCCTGAGGGCTCCTCTTCTGTAGGGATTGGACGGCAGCAGCTCCTCCGCTCTCTCGCACTCCCGAGCACTGTTGTTCCGCTGCACTTGGCTCCGGACACCCTCACGCTCCAGCTCGAGCCGGCCCAAGTACGGATGCTTCCCGTTGTGGCAGCAGTCCGTCTCTCTATTCCTGAGGGCTTTGTACTGACCCAGCTGTTGGTGGAGCCCGAACGTATTGCCGTGCAGGGGGCGGCTCGGGTGTTGGATTCGCTTACTTCCGTCTCGACGGTGGATACCTCGCTAGTGATTCGTCGATTGGAGACAGATGTAGTGCTCCCTGTGCAGGTGGGCTTGGGAGTCCCAGTGCATCTTCATCCCGAGCGAGTCCGAATACGAGTATACGTCCAGCCCGAAGCTGAGGTTGTTGTGGAGGATGTGCCTATAGAGCTCGTTCCCAGAGTTGGGGATCAAAGGCATGAGCTCGTGCCGCATTCGGTGCGGGTGTGGGTGAGGGGACCGCTCTCCCGTGTGGTGACCTTGTCACGGGGGGATGTGCGTGTGTTTATCCCCTATGCGGAGCTGCTCCGCGATAGCACTGGCCTGGTGGTCCCACAAGTGCGTGTGCCCTCAGGGATTGAGGTCTTCCGTATCGACCCGGCCTTTGTCTTCCACTGGCGGCGTCTGTGAGATGTGCGCTTCCGTATCGTTCTCTCCCGCAGCATGTCAGAACCCGCCGGAGGCTGAGAGATGGGAATAGAGCAGTGGATGCAGCAGGCTCAGACCGTGCAAGGGATTCCGCCGCAGCAGGCGCGCTTTCCCTTCGACTCGATTGGAGCTGTACTGCTGGAACATCAGCGGCGGCGGCCTCATGCCGTGTTCTTGATCTCTTACACTGAAGCGGGAGAGCGTCACCAGCTCACCTATGGTGAGTTTGCCGAACGGGTTCTCCGCACGGCTGCCTTCCTGCGCTCCTGGGGGCTCCAGCCTGGAGAGCGAATAGCAACGGCGGCCCATAACCACCATGACACCATCGTACAGTACTTTGCCGCATGGATACTGGGCGCTTGCGTCGTCCCACTCAACATGAGCGAGGAAGATAGCCGTCTGCGCTACATTCTGGAGAACTCGCAGGCTCGGCTACTCTTCTGCCGTCAGGACTACTTCCATCGCTTGGCTGCTTTCTGCCCAGAGGGTATCGAAGTTGTCCCCGTCTACGAAGAGGAGGGGCATCCGGACGGATTTCCTGCCCTCCTGCGGCGGTATGAGCCAGTGGCAGTACCGGAGGGCAACTTCTGGGAGCAGGAAGCGCTCATCGTCTACACAAGTGGTACAACGGGCTTGCCGAAAGGAGTGGTGTTGGTACAGCGCAATCTCTTCGCCGATGGGTATGAGATTGCCCGCTGGCATGGTATTGGGGAGTCGACCCGTCTGATGTGTGTGCTTCCCGTCCACCACGTCAATGGAACAGTGGTCACCCATGTAACCCCTTTCTTGGTGGGGGCTTCGGTTGTGCTCAATCGCAAGTTCCAGACGGACACCTTCTTCCAGCGCATCGTTGCCGAAGGGGTCCACATTGTCTCCGTTGTCCCGACCCTGTTAGCCTTTCTGTTGGAAGCTCAGGCTGATCCGCTCGATGCGCTGCAGCGGGGCTTCCGTCACCTCATCTGTGGAGCTGGCCCTTTGACTTGCGAGCTGGCTCGGCGCTTTGAGTCCTTCTACGGCATCCCGATTATTCACGGCTATGGGCTGTCGGAGACCACGTGTTACTCCTGCTTCGTGCCGGTCGACCAAAGCTGGGAGGAGCACACGCACTGGATGCAGGAGTATGGCTTCCCCAGCATCGGACTGCCGCTGCCGTGCAATGAGATGGCCATCCACGATTCCTCCGGGGCTGAGTTGCCTGAGGGGGAGCGCGGGGAAATCGTTATCCGGGGCTGGAATGTGATGAAGGGCTACTTTGCTAATCCGAAGGCCAATGAAGAGGCCTTTGCGCACGGGTGGTTCCACAGCGGGGACGAGGGCTTTTTCCGGACCGATGCCCAGGGGCGGCGCTACTTCTTCATCACCGGGCGCCTCAAGGAGCTCATCATTCGCGGTGGGGTCAATATTGCTCCGTTGGAAATCGATGAGGTACTAGCTCAAGCCCCGGGGGTGCGTGCCGGTATTGCGGTGGGCTTCGAGCATGATCTCTATGGAGAGGAAGTGGGGGCGCTGGTTATCCCGCACGAAGGAGCTTCGCCCGAAGAGATACTGCGCTTCTGTGCTCGCCGGCTCCCCTTCTACAAAACGCCGAAGGTCGTGCTCTTTACGGACGCCCTGCCTGTAACGACGACGGGCAAGTACCAGCGCACCCGGGTCAAGCATCTCTTCGAGCGTTGGCGGCGAACGCAGTTTCGCCCGGAGGATCTGGGACTGTGGGAAGTGCTACTGTAGCCGAGGTATGGAGACAGCAGACATGCGGGAGCGGACCCACTCGCTGCGGCGCTGTAGGTAACGCGTCGGGGTGGCTGGTGACCAGAGCCGAGGGTTCGGTAGCACTGCAGCCAGGAGGGAAGCTTCGCGAGGAGTCAGGGCGTGAGCGGGTTTGCCGAAGTAGTACCGCGCAGCCGCCTCAGCCCCGTAGATACCAGGGCCCCACTCCACAATGTTGGCGTACACTTCCAGAATGCGTGCCTTCCCCCAGAAGGTCTCAATGAGCACCGTCAGGTAAGCCTCCACGGCCTTGCGTACGTAGGTCCGTACCGGTAGCAGAAAGGCGTTCTTGGCTGTCTGCATAGAGATGGTGCTAGCTCCATAGAGGCGACGACCGCGGAAGCGCTCATTGCGGCGGCGGGCCTGTTCGATGGCACGCCAATCGAAGCCATAGTGCTGTGCGAAACGAGCATCCTCGGCTGCAACGAGCGCCCGTAGTAGGTTGGGGGAAAGCTCCGGCAAAGCCCTCCAGGAGTATCGAATCCCCACCCATTCGCCCTGGAGGAGACCTTCAGCGAGGCGCTGGAGCATGAGAGGGGTTACCGGTGGCGGCAGGACAGCATAGAGCAGAACCCAGATAAGGGAGCAGGCGTAGGCAAGGAGGGCGCCGTACCCGAGTAGGGCTCCCAAGCGGCGACGCAATGAGGTAGAGGGAGAAGCCCACGGGAGCATAGCCTATGCCTGCTCGAGGAGGTGCTCAGCCACTATGAGATCGAGCGGATAGGTGATTTTGATGTTTTCCGGTGCACCCTCGACGACGGCGACAGCATGGCCGAGCGCTTCGACCAAGGCTGCATCATCGGTGCCTTCCCAGCCGCACTGTGCTGCTGCCCGATAGGCCTGCTCGAGAAGCTCCCGGCGGAATGCTTGTGGCGTTTGAATGAGGCGTAGCCGCTCCCGCTGCAGGGTTCGGCAAATAATGCCGTTGGCGGTAATCTCTTTAACGGTGTCCGTCGGAGCAAGGCCTGGCACAGCGGCACCATACTGGCGAGCCGCCTCCAGCACACGCTGGAAGAGCCAGCAGGGGGCAAGGGGGCGAACGGCATCGTGGATGACAACATACGCGGCCTGGCGCACCTCTTCAGCCTGGAGAGCCTGTGCTACGGAGTCCTGACGTGTGGCACCTCCGACAACGATGCGGCGGACTTTGCTCAGCTGGTACTCACTGCAGAGGTGACGGAGCTGTGCCGCATAGCCTTCCGGAATGGCCACCACGGCAGCGGTAATCTCGGGGACATTCTCAATTGCCTGGAGGGTTCGCACGATGAGAGGCCTATTCCGCAAGGGCAGAAATTGCTTGGGGAGAGGAGCGTTCAGACGCGTTCCCAAGCCAGCTGCCGGTACAATGGCAACAACCATGTCAGCGACGGCGGAAGAGTTGGCGATACGCGTTCATGAGCAATCCTACCATGCCCATGTTGACCAACAGGGCTGAACCTCCAGCACTGACGAAAGGGAGGGGCAGTCCGATCACGGGGGCCAACCCGAGTGCCATGCCAATGTTGATGGCCGTGTGGAAGAACCAGATACCTCCAATACCACTGACGACGAAGCTCCAGAAGGGCTGCTCTCGCAGCCGCTCGGCTACGGAGAACACGTGCCAGAGCAACCCAAAGAGCACTGCCAAGAGGAGCACCGCTCCGAGCAGCCCGAACTCCTCTGCAGGGACACAGAAGATGAAATCGGTCCACTGCTTCGGGATAAAGCGCAACTGCGTCTGGGTCCCTTGCTGGAACCCTTTGCCCGTCAGCCCTCCGCTGCCAATGGCCAGCATGGACTGGATGACGTGGTAGCCAGCCCCTTGCGGATCCTCCTCCGGATTGAGGAAGCTGTGGATACGGGCTTTCTGGTGCGGTTTGAGAAGGCCGTAGAGGGCCGAGCTCCCCCAGCCGGCAGCAGCCACAGCAAGGCTGCATACGAGGGCAATGAGAAAGCGCGGACGGGTCAGAAAGATAGCAACCGTTGCGCCCAGTATTCCCAGTAGCAGGCCCGTTGTTCCGACCAACGAGAGGAGAACAATGACGCCAATGGCCACGGGCATGAGCACAACCAGTGGATGGGCATGACCCCAGAGAAGGGTAGTGAGGAGGAGTGCACCGAAGACCATCGCAGAGCCAGCATCGGGTTGGAGGAGGACCAAAACGGTCGGGAGCGCAACAATGCCGCAGCAGGCGATCACCGTTCTCCATTGCCGCAGCGAGCGCCCTTCAACACTGAGAAAGGAAGCCAGCGCAAGCGTCGTACTCAGCTTCGCTATCTCCACCGGTTGGAAGGTTATCCCTGCCACGGAGAGCCAGCTCTTGGAGCCATACACCGTTCGCCCTACCAGGAGAACTGCTCCCAGCAGGAGGAGACTTCCACCATAGGCCAGCGGGGTGAGGCGTTCAAGCCACGGGCGCGGAAGCCACATGGCTATAAGCGCAACGCCAATGCCGAAAGCCGTATACAGCAGCTGCCGGAAGAAGAAGTGTTGGAGCCCAGAGCTGTAGGTAGCACTGTAGATGGCGATGAGTCCGAAGGCTAGCAGCAGGGGGACAAGCAGGAGAGTAATCCAGTCCAGCTGCTGGAGAGAGCGTCGCCAGCCCGTTAGCTGAGGATGAGGTTCAGAGAAGACCATTCGTGCAGCACCAAGGGAGACTGCGTGGGACAAGCCGACGGAAAGCCTCACAGTAACGCTGGCGGGTCTGCTCGATAATGATCGGAGGCAGTTCCGGTGCCGGTGGTTGCTTGTTCCAGCCGCACTGCTCTAGGTAGTCGCGAACAAACTGCTTGTCCATGTCCACCGGTGGTAGTCCAGCCTCGTAGTGCTCCAGGAGCCACAGGCGAGAGGAATCCGGTGTCAAGAGTTCGTCAATGAGCAGCAGTGTCCCATCAGGAGTCAGGCCGAATTCGAGCTTGGTATCGGCTAGGATGAGACCGCGGCTGCGGCAGTATGAAGCAGCTTCCGTATAGAGCTGCAGTGAAAGCGTGCGCAATCGTTCTGCAAGCTCTGTGCCGATGCGGTGAGCCAGTTCCGTAAAGGTCAGCGGCTCGTCGTGGCCATGGTGGGCCTTTGTCGTCGGAGTAAAGAGCGCTTCAGGCAGGGGACTGCCGTAGCGCAGGCCATGCGGAAGAGCGATCTCCCCGACGCACTGCCTGCGCTCGTATTCTCTCCATGCCGATCCGGCGAGGTAGCCGCGCACGATACACTCCACCGCTATAGGCTCTGCCCGCCGGACGATGAGCGCACGGCCCCGTAGGAGGTCCGCAAAGGGACGGCATTCCGGCACGGTCTCCGGTTCCGAGGCCAGTAAGTGGTTCGGGACCAGCTCCCGCGTGCGGTCAAACCAAAAGCGGGACAGCTGCGTGAGGACAACCCCCTTGCATGGAATGGGCTGCGGTAAGAGGATGTCGAAGGCAGAAATCCGGTCCGTGGCAACCATCAGCAGGCGCTCCTCGTCCAGGGCGTAGAGATCACGTACCTTCCCGCGTCGGACCAGTGGGAGAGGGAGCTCCGTGTAGGTGACAACGTGCATCTTGAAGGGCCGCTCGGAATGCGCAAAACTACAGCAGAAGGCCCTGTTCAGCCATATCGTGGAGAGCCAAAGTTGTTCGTCTCTTAGCCGAGTGTGCCGAAGGTGGGGCTATGGATGCTCTCATCACCGAGAGATTGACGCGCATCTTCCGCACACCCGTCAAGCCTGAAGGACTCTGGGGAGCGGTGCGCTCCTTCTTGCGGCGCCAATACCGGGAATATGTGGCCGTAGAGGAGATAACGCTGCGCGTGGCTGAAGGAGAGATCGTTGGGCTCTTGGGCGCCAATGGTGCGGGGAAGACGACCTTGTTGAAACTCCTGACGGGCCTTTTGTATCCGACTCGTGGGAGTGCTCGCGTGTTAGGCTTCGTCCCTTGGGAGCGCTCCGAAGCGTTTCGACGCCAGATTGCGCTCGTGATGGGGCAGCGGAGCCAATTGTGGTGGGACTTGCCGGCAGCCGATTCACTCTTACTGCACCGAGCCATGTACCGCATTCCTGAGACAGAGTTCCGCCGTCGGCGGGAGGAGCTGGCGGCCATGCTCGGTATTGCAGAAAAGCTCCATATCCAGGTCCGCCGCCTTTCACTCGGGGAGCGCATGAAGTGTGAGATTCTAGCTGCACTCCTCCATGCCCCGCGGGTGCTCTTCTTGGATGAGCCGACCCTTGGGTTGGATGTGGTTGCTCAGCAGGCTGTGCGGGATTTCTTGGCCGCATACAATCGAGCAACGGGAACAACCATTGTGCTGACTAGCCATTACATGGCCGATATCGAGCAGTTGTGTCAGCGAGTGGTGGTGCTCGACAGTGGGCGCATCCTCTTCGATGGCCAATTGAGTGAGCTGGCACGGCGATACGTTTCGGACAAGCTGCTCCGCATTGAGTTCTCCCGTCCTGTAGCTGCCGAAGAACTCCATCCCTTCGGAGAGCTCCAGCGTTGGGATGCAACGAGGGCTGTTCTGCGAGTGCCGCGACAGCAAGCCGCTCAATTGGCCGCAGCGGTGCTACAGCGCTTCCCCGTCACCGATGTTGCCATCGAAGAGCTCCCAATTGAGGAGGTCGTCCGTGCCTTGTTCCGGCGCGGGCAACGCCCAACCGTAGGACCCCATTGGCCGACCACTGGTGACGGGCATGCGGCGCCCTGAACTGCTTTCGGCAGGATGCTGTAATTTTGCAGAAAGCTCCTTGACGGACCCGTAGTTCAGCTGGATAGAACACAGGTTTCCTAAACCTGGTGTCGGAGGTTCGAGTCCTCTCGGGTCCGCTCAACAGGCGGCAGCGGTAGCTGGAAGGCTACACGCGTTCCACCGCCGGGGAGACGCTCCAGTGTGAGGCTGCCGCCGTAAAGCTCGAGCAGGCGTTTTGCCAGGGTCAGTCCTAAACCGATTCCCTGCTGCTCATGGAGAAGCCGCCCCGGTTGGTAGTATGCCCGAATGCGGGTGGGAAGCTCTGGGGGGATGCCGGGGCCGTAGTCGCGAATGGCTGTGGAGAACGAAGTTGCGTCGCACCAGGTCTCAATCTCGATTGGGGAGCCCGCAGGGGAGAACTTCAGAGCGTTGTCGATTAATTCCTCGGCAATCTTGGCGAAGTGTTCCGTCGGCATGGCTAGGCGGAGGTTGAGAGCGGTCAGAGAGAAGCGAAGGTCAGTGATGCGGCCGTACTCTTCGGCTTTCATGAGGGCAATGTCTTGGACGACGATGGAGGGTTCATCCACGCTGAAGTGGCGGAGCTGCTCGACTAGCTCTGGGGCATTGGCCAGGAAGTCCGTACGAGCGTAGAGCAGGAAGTTCTCCACCAGACGGAGTAAGCGTTGGGCTGAGACGCGGATGTCATCACTCAGTTCCCAGAGCTCCTCGGGGGTGAGTCTGTCGGCGAAGACATGGAGATGCGTGGCCGCTCCGAGGATTCCGTTGAGTGCCGTGCGGAACTCGTGGGGAAGAGCGTAGCTGAGGCTGAGTTCCAATTCAGAGAGGCGTTCTCTGTACTCGGCCTGGAGCGACGTGGAGCGCTCCAAATGGCGACGGATAGCCTCCAAGAGGGCCTGTGCCGTGATGGGTTTGACAAGGTAATCATCGGCACCGGACTGCAGGCCAATGCGGGCATCGAGCTGGCTGGCCCGCGCTGTCAAGAGGAGGAAAGGCACTGGGGCAAGCTCTTCAATATGGCGGATAGCCCGGAGGACACCGAGACCGTCGACTTCAGGCAGCGCAAGATCGCAGAGGATGAGATCGGGCTTTTCCTGCACGGCAAGCTCTATCCCTTGGCGTCCGGTTGTGGCAACCACAACCTCATACCCTTCCAGCTGCAGGATGCGAGCAATACCGTGGGCGAGGTATTCGGCATCCTCGATGACCAAAATCTTCGCCATGGGGAGCAGAGTCGACCGTTTAACCCGTTTCTGCCAAAGGAAGAAGGAGCGTCACAGTCGTTCCGACTCCAAGCTGACTCCGGAGTTGGATTGTCCCGCGATGGAGTTCGACGAATTCCTTCGCCATGACCAGCCCAAGCCCAACCCCAGGGATGCCGTGGGTATTCGAGCCACGGAAGAAGGGCTGAAAGAGCTGTGGGAGCTCCTCTTCGGGAATCCCAATGCCGCGGTCTTCAATTTCGAGTCGGGCTGTGCCCAGCTCCGTCCTCAAGCGGAGGGTAATTGGTTGGTTTGCTGCCGAGTACTTAGAGGCGTTCGTCAGGAGGTTTAGCAGGACGAAGCGTAGGACTTTAGCATCACCGCGGATGCGGACGTCCTCGGTCGGCAGCAGGAGTTCTAATGTCTGCTCTTTGCTCTGGAGCAGCGGCTGTACTCTCTCAGCTGCCTCGCGGCAGACAGTAGGCAAGGAGACAACCTCGAACCGTAAAGAGTGTCGTAATGCTTCCAAAGAGCTCTGCGTCAGGAAGTCCGTCACGAGGGTGTTGAGATCGTGAACGCGGGCGGCGATGTTGGCGAGCTCTTGCTGGCGTTCGGTTAAGGAGAGGTGGTCGAAATACCGCTGTAGGAGTTCTATCGAGAGCTGAATCCCGGCCAGAGGGGTGCGCAGCTCGTGTGCAATGGTGCTGAGGAAGCGGGCGCGTGTAGCTGCTAGCTCCCGTTCATGCTCGAGAGCTTCCTGAAGTTGGAGTCGTAGAAAGTGTTGCGTGGTGATTTCGGGAGCGTAAATACGGAGCCGGCCGTGTTCGGGCAGCCAGAATACGTAGCAGAGCCAAATCTGCTCACCGAGCTCGAGCTCGTGGATGAAAGTTCTCTCTCCCGTCTGTTGCAGTTCTTGGAATTTCTGCCAGAGAGGGGCAAGCCGAGCAGAGCCAGGGGAGAGCTCGCTCAAGGGGAAGGAATGTCGGGCTGCGGGATTGGCGTAACAGAGCTCTCCTTCGAGGGTAAGCTCCACAATTGGGATAGGAGAGAGCTCGGGGAAATCGGCCAGGTAGCGGAGGCGTTCTTCAGCCTGCTTGCGTTCGGTAACGTCCACTCCAACTTCGATGATGCGCCATCGGTCATAGTGGCGCATCTTGAAAGCGTGGAACTGGAGCCACAGGAACCGGCCATCCTTCCGGAGGCAGCGGTACTCCAGCTGCAGACGAGCTCGAGCAGGATCACGTAGCCACTCCATCCAACGTTCGAAGACCCATCTTCTGTCCTCAGGGTGGACGATTGCTGCGCCCGGAAGCGTAGAGAGCTCCTCCAGGGTATAGCCTGTTGCTTCCACAAAGGCGGGGTTGACATAGAGGTCCGAGCCCTTGCCCTCCTCATCGACAAAGATCTCTAAGACGCCGACGGGGAGATTGTCCAAGAGGGAGTGGTACCGGGCATTACTCTCGGCGAGCGACTGCTCGAGCAGCTTGCGGTCGCTGATCTCAATACCTGTGCCGACGACCTCACTGACTGTGCCGTCTTCTGCCGGAAGGGGTTCCAGCGTGTAGAGGATCCAGCTCCCCTGGTGTTGGGCTTCGTAGCTTAGGCGTTCGCCTCGGAAGGCGCGCTCGAGCAGCTCCGATGGGAAACGGAGCTCCTCGGGGAGCTCCTCCAAGGGGAGTCCGGAGACAGTGGCCGTTGTCAGTGTGCCGGCGAGCTTTCCTTCGCGCAGGAGGTAGCAGATTGTGCCATCGGACCGGCGCTGGAGACGGAAGACGAGGGCGTGGAGGTTCTGCACGGTGCGGCGGAAGTCCTCTTGGAGGGCCTGCCGGAGGGCTTCTTCGGCCTGCTTCAGCGGGGTGATATCCACGCAGATTTGCACAATGCTTTCGATGCGCCCTTCGGGGTCCCGTTCGGCATAGAGGTATGTGTCCAGCCAGACGGGCTCCCCACGGCGGTTGAAGATACGGTAGGCGATGCGTTGCACACCGGGGAAGCCGGCTGCTTCCCACTGCCGCCAGAAGCCGAAGACGGCCTGCCGATCATCGGGGTGGATCATCTCGATGAGCTCACGGTCGGAGAGAGCTTCGAATTCCTCCAGGGTATAGCCGCTCTGACGCTCGAATTCGCGATTGGCAAATGCATAGGACCGTGTGCGCAGGTTGAACCGAGTGATAGCCACTGGGGCATGCTCTACCAGCATCCGGAAGTGCCGTTCGCTCTCCTGCAGCTGCTCGCGGAAGCGGAGGCGCTCGATAGCAATGCCGAGCGAGGCCCCCAGTAGGGTGAAGAACTCGCTGTCGCCCTCTCCCAGCTCGACAGGGCTGGGATCGAACAGCTGGAAAATGCCCAACAACGTATCACGCTCCCCCACAATGGGACAGCTCAGAACTGCGCGAACACCAACCTGCTGCAGGCGTTCCCGATGGCGCTCGGAGAAGGGATACTGGTCAATATCGGGGGCAATAACGGGCTGCCGGGTGCGTGCTACATGCGCTGCCAGAACGCGTTCGTCCGAAAGGTGTACAACGGGGAAGAGCTCCGCAGCAAAGGGGCCGGTCCAAGCAATAGGGGCGAGCAATTCCCCCTGGAGCAGCCGTACACTTCCGCCAGAAAACCCCAGCTCCCGGCACGCTTCGGCGAGGAAGTACTGGCACAGTTCAGCGACAGAATTGGCCCGTAGAGCTGCGGTGGCAATGATCTGGAAAGCAGCCCACTCTCGCTCTCGTTGGCGCTGGAGGCGCTGGAGTTCAGTGATATCGATGCCCACAACGAGCACAGCGGCTTCGCCCTCCCAAGGGACCAAAGTTGCAGTAACGATGGCCTCTTGCCGGGAGCCATCTCGGCGCAGCAGGAGCGTGCGGCGCGGTGGGGCTGTGGTAATCTCCTTGCGGTAGAGGGCTTGGATACGCTGCAGAGCTTCCGGGCGGTCCTCCGGTGCCACAAGCTCCAATGGGGAGAGGCTATAGAGTTCCTGGGGAGTTTGGGCGCCGAGGTAGCGAGCCGCAGTGTGGTTAGCGTATACGATCTGTCCGCGGCGATGGATGAGTATCGGTACAGGGAGCCATTCCAGCAGGTGGCGATACTGTGCTTCGGAGCGCTGGAGCGAGTTCCAGAGCTCGCTGTTGAGCAGGCTAAGGTGAATGAACCGTGCGAAGAGCAGGATCGTTGCAGCCTCTTCCTCGCAGAAAGGAGGCTGACCGTAGCGTCCCAGAGCAAGGATCCCCTGCTGCTGCCCGAGCGTGATGGGAACGCCGATGAGGTGTTCTGCGTCTGGGCGCGGGAAGTCTTCGGGGTAGTAGGAGCGCGGGTCTTGGTGGGCGTTGTTGACAACGGCAGGTTCCCCTCGCTGGAGAATGTCGCCGAGGAGGCTACGGTGCAGCGGGATCGGGGATTGCGTGAGGAGTTCGGTGGTAGGTGAGCTTGTGTGCCAACGGGGGACCAGCTGATCTTGCTCGCGCATATAGAAGCAGACCAGGTCGAGTCGGACGAGTGCAGAGAGGGAGTCGACGGCGGTGGCGAGCACCTCCTCCGGTGAGCGCAGTTCCAGAAGCGGATGGAGGAGCTGGAGGAGCCGTTCTCGGAGCTCGAGGGCGTGCCGATTCCGCCGCTGGAGACGGCGCAGTTCAGTCACGTCGTGGAAGACAAGCACGGCTCCTCGGATGCGGCCGGTGCTATCGCGAATAGGAGCACCGCTGTCGTCGATAGCAATTTCCTGGCCCATGCGGTTGCGGAGAAGAGTGTGATTGGCCAAGCCGACAATTGTGCCTTCCTGCAGGACACGGCGGACGGGGTTTTCGGCTGGCTGGCGCGTCTCCTCGTTGATGATGGGGAAGACCTCCTCCAGGGGGTGATCTTGAGCTTCGGCAGCTGTCCAACCGGTGAGCTGCTCTGCAGTAGGATTGAGAAACCGCACATGCCCGTTTGTGTCCGTGATGATGACGGCATCGCCGATACTGGAGAGGATATCCCAGAGCCAACGGGATTCGGCAAGGGCGGTGTGGACACGCTGGGAGCGCTGGTAGAAGAGCGGCAGTAATGCGCGGAGCTGCCGTGTCGTAACTGGTTCCAAGAGCAGCCCTAAGGGGACAAGGTGGGAGAGCTCCTCTGCGTGCTGTTCGATAGTCTCGAGAGAGCAGACGAGGACAACGGGGAGCTCGCCGGCCTGGGAGAGGTACCGGATCGTATGAGGAGCGTCTTCTACTGAGGTTGCAACGAGGAGCAGATCATAGGGGAACTCCCCTCTGGGGAGCTCGCTCAGGGGGAAGGAAGACAGCTGCCTAAACCCAGCTCTGCGGCACAGTCTCCGGAGGCGGTGGAGGGATTGGGGCTGTAGCGCAGTGAGCAGGAGGCGGATATCCTCGGGGAGCATCGTACAAGCCCTGTTCTACAGCCACTCTATATCGGCCAATGGGGTGGGGACTTTAGGGCGCCAGCCGTTCGATGAGCCAGGTGTCATGGTGGCGTCGATAGCGCAGACGATCGTGCAGTCGGTGGGGACGTCCCTGCCAGAATTCGACCGTGTGCGGGATGAGGCGGTATCCACCCCAGAATGGGGGGCATGGGATAGGGATGTTTGCGTAGAGGCGAGCCGCTTCTTGGAAACGTTCCTCAAGAAAGGCCCGGTCCGGAATGACACGACTCTGCGGAGAAGCCCACGCACCCAGCTGTGCCTCGCGGGGGCGGGTCTGGAAATATTCTGCCGATTGCTCAACTGACAGGCGCTCTACGTGTCCCTCAAGGCGTACCTGGCGCTCCAGCTCTGCCCAGAAGAAGAGGGCAGCTGCCTGGGGGTTGAGATCGAGCTCTCGTGCTTTGCGACTCTCGTAGTTGGTGAAGAAGACCACAGCTCCGTCCTCGATTCCCTTCAGGAGCATCATTCGGACTGAGGGGATGCCGTCCGGCGTGGCTGTCGCTAGCGCCATGGCCGTCGGTTCAGGCACCTGTGCGGTAATGGCTTCTTCCAGCCATTGCTGCAGCTGCTGGAGTGGGTCTGGCCGCACAGTGTGTTCCTCCAGTGGGATGTCCCGGTACTCTCGACGGATCTGTGCGAGCTCTTTCATAGCACTTTGGGAGCTTGTGCGACTGCGGTAGGTCCGAAGACGACAGGGTACGGCGGGACGATCTCTCCCCGAGCGATACGTTCGAGCTTACGCTGGAGGAAGAGGCGTCGGATTGCAGGGAGGCGATCCACGAAGTAGAGGCCCTGTAGGTGGTCGATTTCGTGCTGTAGGACACGGGCAAGCAGGCCTTCGGCCTCCAGCTGCCTCTCCTGGCCCTGCAGATCGAGGTAGCGGACCTGCACGCTCGCAGGGCGTGTCACGCTCTCCCGTAGCTCGGGCAGACTGAGGCAACCTTCCTCCATGTCGACCGTTTCGGCAGAGGTGGCTATAAGTTCGGGATTGAGCAGCACCAGCGGGCGCTCCATGCCTTCCTCTTTGCCTATGTCGACGACGATAATTTGGCGTGGCACCCCGACTTGATTACCAGCAAGCCCAATCCCGTAAGCTGCGTACATGGTCTCGAGCATATCGCGGGCAAGCTTCCGCAGCTCCGGGGTAATCTCCGTAATCGGCTCAGCTTTCTGGCGCAGCACGGGATGGTCATAGAGGTAGATGGGCAGAATCATGGGCTGCGGGGCTCGAATTGTTGGACAGCGTTGTGCTGACGAATGATCTCCAGCAGCTCCTTGATGTCGTCAAGGACGTAGTCGGCTTCCACGTGTTGCGTTCCGAAGGTATCTCCGTAACGGGCGAAAGCAGTCAGCATGCCAACGCTTTTGGCTCCGATAATGTCACGTTCGACCCAGTCGCCAACCATGATAGCTTCCGATGGCTGGACGCCCAAGCGCTCGAGTGCAAGCTGGAAGGGGCGGGGGCTGGGTTTGCGTTCACCGGTGTCATCGTAGGTGATCACCACGTCGAAGATGTGGTGATAGCCGATGTAGCAGAGGCGCAGCCAAGCTTCGCGGGCGGGAGCATCCGAGAGTATCCCGAGCTTGATACGTTGTTTGACCAGCTCCATGAGGGTGGCCGTCACGTGCGGGTACGGTTTCAGCGCTGCCTCTCGTGCCCGCCGGTAGGCAATAATGCCGGCCGAGAGGATCCGGTAGTCGACATATCCGAGCACCTCCTGGAGCAACTGGTCGAAGACCTTCTGGTACTCAATGCCCATCTCGCTGTAGATGCGGTCGATATGAGCACGGACGATCTCCGGGCTCAGCTGGAGACCAGCATCAATCATTGCCGTAACGGCTGCATCGATGGCCTGGCGCTTCATGGCCATGAAGTCGACCAGGGTGTTGTCCAAGTCAAAGATGACGGCTCGGATCATGGCTGTCTCCAACGACGGAGTAGGACCAACGAGAGGAGCCCCCCGAGAAGGCTGAGCATGCTGATCCATGCCCCCATCTGGAAGGAGGCGGAGCGGTAGCGGAGCTCGACCACATGGGTGCCGGCAGGGATAGGGAGAGCCCTCAGACTGTGGTATGCTCGGAGCACGGGGATATCGGTGCCGTTGAGGGAGGCCTTCCAGGCTGGGTACCAGATTTCGCTAAGGCAGAGCAGACCCGGGGCAGCGGTGTAGACTCTCCACACCTGGCGGTTGTGCTCGTAGAGAAGGCACTCAAGCGTGTGGGGTACGGCTTCGGGTGCAACCCCTGCCAGAGGAAGCGGAGGGGGATGCTCGAGGAGGGCTTCACTGCGGGGGACAATGTCTCCGCGACGGAGCACGGCTTCGGTGCTGTCGCTCGGGACGACCCGGGCCCGGTAGACCATCCACGCTCGGGGAAAAGCTGTAGGGCGTTCCTGGAAAAAGGGAGCCCCGCCGAGAGTGTCCCAGGCGATGCGGTAGCGGATATTGAGGAGGTCGAAGGTCTCCTCCGCCGTCGGCATGGGTGGGTTGCGCCGCTGCAGGCGGAGCTGGTTGTAGCCTTCGTAGAGCATGAGGCTATCGAGCAGCCCCTGGTTGCGGAGCATAGCCATGCCGAACTCCGCCCGCATAGAGACCCGGAACAGCTCTGCCGGGGGTCGTGCCTGCAGCTGCCGCTTCACTTCTGGGTTGAGCTGGTAGATACGTTCGGGAGGCACCGGTGATTGAACGAAGCGAGCGTGGGCTCGGATCAGATCCGCCATGAGCACTACTGCACAGACGCTCGCTGCGGCCACGGGGGGTAACCACCCCCGCCAGAGAGCGAACATGACCGCTGCGCTCAGCACACAGAGCCAGAACGCAAGCGTCCCTTCACTGCGAATGTGCTCGACAAAGGCTGCGGGAGTCTGCAGGAGAGTGGGAAGAACCCCTGTGCTAACCAGCAAGGCCAGAGCCGCTACTGGGAGAACAGCCCAACTGAGCTGGATGAGAAGCCGTCCCTGGCGCGTCTGCTGCCAGAGGATGTCAAATCCCCATGCGGCAAAGAGGCACAAGGCTAGGACGCAGATGAAGAGGATACGGGGAGGCACCCGGAACAGCGAGAAGCCGGGCAGCTGGTACAGTAAGGGGAAGAGGAAGCCGTACTTGCCCAGCGCAAAGAGGAGAGCAAATAGTGCCGCCCCGAGCCAGAACAGCCCAGCCGGTGTCCGCCACCGGTGGAATATGCCAATGAGTGCGAGCACAAGGGGGAGGATGCCAACATAGAAGGCCGTTTCCCAGTAGTGGTAATACGGTGCCCCGGGCAAATACAGGGGAACGTGTCGCTGTGCGGTGGGCTCTGTACTTCCGAAGAGCTTCGGCACTACAAGCGTCAGGATTTGCTCCGGATGCAGGGAGACCTCTGCTGCCCACTCTATGTCGTGGCCAGCTGAGCGTTCAGAGAGTGAGGCCAACTCCTGCGTCGGCAGGTACTGGACGGCAAAGAGCCCAGCGGCAATCACTAGCGGCAGCCCGGCGCGGAGGACATCGGCCGGCTGAAAGCGCTTCTGCCGAAACCAGCCGAGCCCGACAAGCCACGTGGCAAAGCCGAGGAGAAGGAGGCAAATGTACAGGATCGTCTGCGGATGCCCCGCATGGAAGCTCATTCCCAGGAGGAGGCCAGCTCCTACAGCTCTGTCCCACCGTGCCTCCTCAAGTGCACGCTTCAGGAGCCAGAGAACCCACGGGAGCCATGCCAGGTGGTAGACAATCATGGGGTGGATAGCATGGTGCGTGAGAATACCCGAGAAGCCGTAGCTAATGGCGGCAACGGTTGCAGCCAGCGAGCTTGCGCCGAAGGAGCGGCTCAACTGGAACATCCCCCATTGAGCGACGGCAAAGTGAGCAATGACGAGCGTCTGCACTGCCCAGAAGGGAAGATGCCCGAGCAACAGATGGAGAAGGCCCAGGAGACTATGCGGGAGGTAGAAGAAGCCCACCTGTGGATCGGCCAGGAAGGGCATTCCGCAGAAGGTGTAGGGATTCCAGAAGGGAATGACCCCTCGCGACCAGTGCCGTGCAGCGAAAACCTGGTTCGGGTAGAACTGTTCCACGAAGTCTTCCCAGAAAAAGCGGCTCCCGGTTAGGTTCGGCCAGAAGAAGGCCGCCGTTGTGATAGCAAAGACAATCGGGGGGAGCCACAGGGGAAGCTCTCGTGGCGAGCTCGGCTGCACAGCGGCCGCCTTTCGCCGGGGGGCAGTAGAGGGACGACGTTTTTCCATGGCTGCGGCGGAGGAAACTCAGGGTATCCGATAAGCACAAAATACGGAGCTTTTCTGCAGCTTTGCCACAGATGAGGCTCACTCTGGGGGAGCTAGTTCCAGGAGGCGCTCCATGGGTGAGCGTCCTCGCTGGAGGATTTCCTCGGGGAGTTGGACCTCTGGTGCTCCCCGCTGGAGGCAGCTGTAGAGCTTCGGGAGAGTGTTCAACCGCATGTAGGGGCAGTGTGTGCAGTGGCACGCATGCTCGGCGGGCAGCAGCAAGAGCTCAGCGTCCTCCGGGAGAGCGCGCCGCATGTAGGGGGCCAGCCCATGGTCGGTAGAGGCAATGAGGCGTCGAGGGCGGTGGTATGCCACGAAATCGAGAATCTGCCGACTCGAGCCGATGAAGTCAGCATGCTGGCGAATGGCCGCAGGACACTGGGGACTTCCGACGACGAGGGCATCTGGATACGCTTGTCTCCACCTCTGGAGCACTTCGAGGGAGAAGCTCGTGTGCACGGTACAGTGCCCGAACCAGCAGATGATTCGGCGCCCGGTGCGTTCGCGCAAGAAAGAGCCAAGCTCGTGATCGGGGGCGAACAAGAGTGTCGTATCGGCGGGCAGTTGCCGCACGATGTGCTCAGCTGTTCCAGTTGTCACGACGATATCGCTGAGCGCTTTGACAGCGGGCTCGGTCTGGATATGGACGAGGGCAAGGGCATCGGGATAGGCCTCGCGCAGCCGTGCAAAGAGCTCCGGTGGACAGCTTTCAGCTAGTGAACAGCTTGCCAAGCGGTCGGGAATGAGCACCTGCTTGTCAGGGCAGAGGAGTTTGATGGATTCAGCAACGTGGAGTGTTGCCGCCACCACCAGCCTGCGATGCGGTAGCTGCCGGGCAGCTCGCAGAAGCTGCAGTGTATCCCCTAAGACGTCAGCCACTGCTTCAATGCCCGTGCTGTGATACCAGTGGACGAGCAGAGCACTGCCAGAGCGCTCCTTGAGCTCCTGCACCGCCACGGCCCAGTCAGACGGTGTCCATGCTGCTGTCGGCTCAGCGGAGGGCATTTACGGTGCCGCTGGTGTCCAGAGAGTATCGGCTTTGCCAGCCCGGTAATTGACGAGGCGAGCAGCAATGAAGAGGTAGTCCGACAGCCGATTCAGGAAAGGGAGCAGGGCCGCATTGAGCCGTTCGCGCTCTGCTGCAGCCACGACAGCTCGTTCAGCCCGCCGGCAGACCGTCCGAGCCAGGTGGAGGTGGGCTGCAGCTGGCTCCCCTCCTGGGAGGATGAAGTTCCGCAGAGGCGGCAGCTCCGCCTCATAAGCATCGATACGCTCTTCGAGCCATCGGACATGCTCTTCCGTAATGCAGGGAATGGAAGCTCGTGTGCGAGCCTCAAGAGGCGTAGCCAGATCAGCCCCCACGATGAAGAGCCACGAACTGAGGGTGCGTAGATCGGCTTGGACCTCTGGAGGCAGGGGATAGAGTAGCACAATGCCGAGCACGGCATTGAGCTCATCGACAGTGCCGTACGCTTCCAAGAGCGGATGGGATTTCAAGAGGCGCCCTCCCCCGAAGAGCCCGGTTGTGCCATCATCCCCTGTGCGGGTATAGATGCGTGAACTCATTGAGTGTACTCGAAGGACTGGCCCGGCTCGAGGATAACTACACGTGCCCGATCCCCAACCAGGCGAGCAAACTCCTGGGGATCCTGCTCAATGGGCGGGAAGGTCCCGTAGTGCATGGGGATGACCACTTTCGGGCGGAGTAGCTCAACGGCTCGGGCTGCATCGGCTGGATCCATCGTGAAGTACCCTCCGATATGGAGCAGTGCCACGTCTAGGGGGAATTTCTCCCCGATGAGGCGCATGTCGGAGAACAGGCAAGTGTCCCCCGCATGGTAAATGTGCAGTCCATTGAGGTGCACGACAAACCCCACCACCGGGACAGCATGGAAGGCCAACGTGAAGCTGATCTGCACTCCCTTCACTACGGGGACGGTTCCCCCAACGTTGCCGCCAACCACAGCAACACCACGGGCTTGCGCTTTCTGGGCTAGGTCGAAAAAGCTCACAAACGTGGCCCCCGTACGCCGGCAAATCTCAATGGCGTCATCGAAGCCATGGTCTCCGTGCTCGTGTGAGACGCAGACGATATCGGCGCGCTCGATGTCGGCGGGACTGCGCAGAGGACTGCGGGGATTGCCTGTAATGAAGGGATCCAGCAGGACAACTGCATTGGCACTCTCGAGTCGGAAAGCAGCATGTCCGAGCCACGTGATACGCACTGAGGCCATCGCACGCTCGCACAATGGGGGCACATGACTGCAGCACTCACAAAAATAGGGACTCCCGCCTGGCTGGTGTGCAGCTGTAAGAGCTACTGCCGAGCGCCATTGCGGAACAGCTCCCGGATCGGGTGCAGATGCCGCAGGAAGATAGGGACGGCGAGGGTGAGCACGAAGAGAGTATGCTCCACCATTGTGGGGACGGCCAGTTGCAGCAATAGCCGTACCAAGGGCTCGGGGGCGGTAGCGATGAGGATGGGGGTGCCAATTGTGGCAGTCATGTTCCCCACATAGATGTTGCGTCGGATAGCCGCATAGCCCGTTAGCCACAGCAAGCACCACAGCAGGAGCGGCAGCCAGCTGACAGCCAGAAGCACGCCGGCTGCCGGTGCTAAGCCACGGCCACCTGCCCACTGGAGAAAGACATTATAGGTGTGCCCGACAACCACCATAGTGCCGCCCGCAGCCACCGCCGTAAAACCTGCCCCAGGCAGTGCCTGGATCAGCTGGATGGCGATGTAGCCTTTGAGCATGTCGAGGGCTGCAACGCTGACCCCCACCCAGAGCTTTCCCGTGACCTCGTATGCATTGGCAGCACCCACACTTCCCGTGCCGCAGAAGCGGATGTCGCAACCTGTGGTCCACCGTACGAGCCAGTAGGCGCTCGGTAGGCACCCCAGGAGATAGCCAATTACGAGAGCGCCGATGAGGCCGAGGAGCTCCATTGCTGATGACGCCGTAGGAGACGGAGTTGAACGGCAGCAAGGAGGCCAATCAGAGCGAAGACGCCATATGCCAGTGCTGCAGCGTAGCCCATACGGTCCACGTGCTCGAAGGCATTCACAAAGACCAAGTACACCAGTGTCGTGGTTGCCCCCAATGGGCCGCCACGGGTCATGATGTAGACCTCTACGAAGACCTGTACAGCCTTGATCGTATTGAGGACGAGCGCAAACGCAAGCATGGGGCGGAGTAGGGGCAGCGTTACCCACCGCAGACGCTGCCAGAACGTGGCGCCGGCCAGGAGGGCAACTTCGTCGTACTCGCGCGGAATAGCCTGGAGCCCAGCCAGGAGCAGAAGTGTGTAATAGCCCACCGACGCCCAAATGTCCATGAGCATAATTGCCGGCAGTGCGGTGCTCGGCTCCTGGAGCCAGCCCCGCTCCGGATACGGAAGCCCAAGGGAAGAGAGCACAGCATTGAGATAGCCTTGGCGTGCGTAGAGGTTGGTGAAGATCAGGGCAAGTACCACAAGCGAGGTTACCGAGGGCAGGAGCAGAGTGCTCTGCCACAGCCCACGCCAGAGCACCAGGTGGCTGTCTAACAAGAGTGCCAGTATGAGTGCAAGGCCGATGGTAATCGGGACAGTGCCGAGTGTGAAGAGAGCTGTATTGCGGAGCGCTCTCCAGAAGAGATCGTCGCGGAGCAGCGCCACATAGTTGCCAAGCCCGACGAATTCTCGAGCACCAAGCAGGGCATGGTAATCCAGCAGGCTCATGCCGAAAGCATACAGCAGGGGATAAAGCCAGAAGACGGCGAATGTGATGCCCCAGGGGAGAAGGCAGACGAGGGCGAAGAGACGTTCCCTAGAGCTCATGGCAGACCTGCTCAAGCAGCTGGTAGACAAGCTGCAGCGGGAGTCCCACGACATTGTAGTAGCAGCCGCGAATGCTCTCGACGAACACGGCTCCGAAGGGGTCTTGGATGCCGTATGCTCCGGCTTTATCCAGAGGAAGGCCGGTGGCGACGTAGGCGGCAATCTCCTCCGGCTTTAGTGGGCGGAAGGTGACTTCCGTGCGGGCGTAGGCAGTGAGGAGGCGTTGTTCCGGGAGGCTGAGTAGTGCAACACCGGTATAGACCTCATGCGTTCGGCCGCTGAGGCGCCAGAGCATGGCCGAGGCCTCCTCGGCTGTGCGAGGTTTGTTGAGAACAGCGCTCTCGAGGACTACCGTGGTATCGGCTGCCAAGATCACGCATGGGCGTGTAAGGTGCTGGGCCACAGCATGTGCCTTCTGGCAGGCCAAGTGGAGAACGTACTCATGTGGCGGTCGGCCGTCGGTGTCGGGCTCCTCACGTGGTGGAGGGAAGATCTGAAAGCGCAGACCTAGCAGCCGGAGGAGCTCGGCACGCCGCGGCGACCGCGAGGCTAGGATGAGTGGACGCGCCAGCTGTAACAGTGCCGCCAGGCTCATCGCAGATACCACGCCGCTGTTAGAGCTCGAGCCCATGGGTGAGCACTGCCGGAAGGGGGGAAAATATCGACCATCTCTCCGCCTACGGCACCGCGATGTCCGAGGCCGAAGAGGAGTCCGATGCTGAAGGCCCCAATGGAGCGTCTGTTTCGGATGTCACCCCAGAGAGCGTTGTACTCCAAGAGGAGCTGGCCAAATCGCCCCAAGCTGTGCTCGAACCCGAAGCCCCAAGTCGGATGGCGTGCCGGCGGGGGAGGCTCCAGTGGATAGCTGACCATGGCGTGCCAGGCCAGTTCGCCGAGCCACCAGCGGTAGCTCTTGCTCGCAGCTACGAAGATCCCGGGAGCAGGGACCGTAAAGCGCTTCTCTTCCAGCTTGTAGCTACCCCAGCCTTGCGTGTGGAGCCCTACAGCAAGGGCCGGAGCAACGGTGCGTTCGTCCACAAAGCGTAAGCGCACAGATATCCCCGGGAAGGGCTGCCACTCGGGAGAACCTATCCCGAGCACATTGCGTCCGCTGAAAGATAGCCCGAGCATAAGCCGTGGTATAGGAGAGGCAAAGCACTGCGCAGTGAGCGTGCCGTCCGGAGATAGCGCCGCACGGAGCAGGAGAGAGCCTGGCGATAGAATGCCGGCCGTCGGCATCGTCACAAGCGCAATGGTCTCGACAGAGGCCCCCTCGCCGACCAGCTCATGTGCCCAACTCGGACCGGTGATGAGGAGCAGCAAGGAGGATATGCGGGCAAGCCTCATCCTTGGTCCACCCCTGTCGGACCTGCGAGTTGGATGACCGCTACGGGGACGAAAATATCCTCGGGAGGATCTCCGCGGGCGATGACCGTGAGGGCATCCACACGGAAGCAGAGTGGCTGCCAATGGCGGAGGAGCTTGCGGCGGAGCTGCTCTGCCTGTGTCCGCGGGCCGTAGCATTGCCCAATGCTCAAGTGCGGTGTGAAGCCCGTTGGATACCGGCTCTGTTCGGTACAGTCGGGGAAGGCTTCCAGGAGGCGCCGGTGTAGCTCCAGGAGAGGTTCTCTCGGTTCCGGGGCAAGCCAGAGGGTGTGGGATGAGGGGCTGTGGTGGAAGAGGCGAATCTCTCGGAGGCAGAGGGTGAAAGGGCTATAGGAGGCGCAGACAGCCGTAAGGGAGGGCAATACCTGGGGGAGGTACTCTTGGGGCCGGAAGGGATAGAGCAGCGTGATATGTGGCATCCAGCGCCGGAACTTGCGGTCGTAGCGACGGCGGAGCGACTGAATGGGCTCCCACACGGCCGGAGGTGGGATGAGGACGAGAGCGCTCTTGACGGTCTTCTGCGGTAGCATCAGAACACGGCGCGCTGCAGCACGAGTATAGCTCGGATCGGGGCCCTCAGATAGTTCCGGTAGCGATGCGGTTGCCCGGCCTGGATGGAGAAGCTCTCGCCGGTGCGGACCAAGAGTTCGTCACCGGGCATTTCGATGAGCAAGTGCCCTTCGATGGCGACACCGTCTGTCTGTACGGGAAACTCCCAGTAGCCTTCTGGGGGCAATTGGACGGCGGAGCCGAGGCGTAATTCGAGCCACTCGGGGTCGTCGGGGCGGCGCGCGGGACGGAGCAGTAGGAGGCTGCTGCCCCGAACGGTTCGGCCGGCGACCAGGTCGAGCAGATCCAGGCCTCTCCAGCAGAGCCCCCCGTGGGCAGTGCGAGGTTCGGGGTAGCTTGTGCTAACGACGGCGGCAATCGAAGTGTTGTAGAGGGCAACCAACGCGCGGAGAGCTTCCAGGGGGAGGCGTCGCCTGCCCTGTTCGGCGAGTGCCAGGAGCGCTTTCGAGATACCGATACGGTGCGCTACGTCGCTGAGGCTCCACTCGTGCTGTTCCCGAAGGCGGCGCAGCTGCTGCCCGAGCCAGGAAAGCTGCATAGGATAGACGGAAGCCCGTCACTGCTACGTCCCTAGCACATGCAAATTACATCGCTTGGGGAGGGATGCCATGAGATTACGTGGGCGCGTGTGCCTGGTCACGGGGGCAAGCTCCGGCATTGGGCGTGCTCTGGCGCTACGCTTGGCCGAGGAAGGAGCCGATGTGATCCTCACGGCACGTCGAGAGGAAGCCCTCCACCAGGTTGCAGCCCTTGCGCGGCAGCGTTCGCCTCAGAGCCGTGTCCACGTTGTGCCGGCAGATTTGCGCGATCCTGCAGCCATTGAGCGTCTGGCGCGCGAAGCTCAAGCAGCCCTCGGCCCCATTGATGTGTTGGTCAACAATGCGGGCATTGGCTACTTTGCCCCAGCTACAGAGCTCGATATGGAGCGGATCGAGGAGCTCTGGCACGTCAACGTGCGCGCTCCCATATTGCTGACGCAAGCAATCCTGCCGGGGATGTTACAGCGGCAGAGCGGAACGCTCCTCTACGTTGCCTCGCTGGCAGGCAAGTATGGGGTCAAGGGAGGCAGTGTGTATGCAGCAACGAAGTTTGCCCTCCGTGGCTTTGCTGAATCGCTCTTCCAGGAGGTGCGTCAGGCGAACATCCGGGTCATCGTCATCTGTCCTGGATCGACGGCTACGAACTTTGGCGGGGCATCTACAGGGATGCGGCGGGAGGGGATCTTACAGCCCGAGGATGTGGCCGAGGTAGCCCTTTCGGCAATCCTTTTGCCCCCGACGGCGACGGTCAGCGAGGTAGAGCTGCGACCTACAAACCCTCGCTGAGGAGGATGCCGATGCTCGAGCAATGGATTGCTACGCTCCAGCAATTGCCTCCCGGGGGAGTGCTCTTGTTCGCTTTGGTGGTAACCTTTGTGGAGAACGTCTTCCCGCCATCGCCAAGCGATACGTTGCTGCTGTTCTGCGGCGTCTTGGTTGGAATCGGGGTGGTGGAGTTTGTCCCGTTGGTACTTGTGGCTACAGTGGGGAGTGTGCTGGGGTTTAGCACGATGTTTTGGCTGGGCTACCTCTTTGGGGTGCGAGTCGTGGATATGGGGCGGCTGCGCTTCCTCCCACGAGAGGCAATCGAACAGGTGGAGCGGTGGTTTCAGCGCTATGGGTACTGGGTCATTGTGGCCAATCGTTTTCTATCGGGTACACGGGCGGTGATTTCGTTCGTAGCCGGCATGTCGAAGCTCTCCTTCCCGCTGACGGTGCTGTTGAGTGCACTGAGTGCGCTCGTGTGGAATGTGGTGCTTGTCACCGTCGGGTGGAGTGTCGGACAGGGCTGGCAGGAGGTTGCCCACGGTTTGCAGCTCTACGGGGTTATCATCACGCTGGCATTGCTCGCCTTAGGGATTGGGTGGCTGATGTGGTGGGCAGTACGGGCCCGGCGGGCAAGGCAGCGAGTGTAGGGGTGCAGTGGTCGTATGTGGAAGCGTCTCTCTCAGCGATTGCGGCAGAAGGGTGTGGCCATTGCTTTGGCGATGGTGTTAGCCATGGCTGTCGTTGATCGCCGTTCGCTGTGCCCGCTGCAGGTACCCCGCATTGTGCTCCGCATTGATTCGATACCGCCGTGCTACCTCCGGATGAGGAGTAGGCTGGCTCTACCGGAGCAGCTCTGGCTCAATTGAGGCGAACCACCCTGCCTACGCAGATCACTGCCCCGGCCCGAAGTAGGCGATAGAGGTACAGGCCCGGTGAGAGGGTGTGGAGCGCTAACCAGGCTGCCGTGTTCGTAGTGGCCCTGTAGCGTGCAAGGGATTGCCCAAGCAGCGAGGTGATCTCAAGGACGCTGCCCGGCTCTAGCCGTATGGGAACTGCCTCCCCGTGGAGCACAGGCGGGAGGACCGTACATGGAGCCGCCGCGGTGGCTGGTTCAGCTATGGCGACTGCTTGCGTTACTCGCACGCTGTAGGCGGCCACAGTATTTGCGGTGGAAGCATCCAGGAAGCGGATCGTGACAGCTCCTCCAGCACCTTCGGGAAGGCGGAGCCAGCAGTAAAAGCGCGGGTAGAATTGGCCAGGCAGGAGTACGAGAGTATCCGGTGCGGAGAGCGTTCCGGGCCCGTAGCAGCTGTCGCCCAGACAGAAGCGGAAGGCGCTGGGCGGTATGCCTGTGGGTTCAGCGCGGACAAGCATACGCCGGAGGCTGCGACCGGCGTTGTAGAGCGCAGCAGCACCCCCGACTTCACCCCCTTCCCGGCTGAAGAGCTCAGTCTGCGCCCATGCCAGAAGCAGCACATCCGCACCGACCGGGAGGATCTCTACCCGCACGGTGTGCTCCAGCAAGACAGCTCCCGAGAGGGCATCTCGGAAGCGGAACACGAGCGGAAAGACCGCTGGAGCAGTCCCCGGCTCGACGAAAACGTAGGCTTTGAAACTCTCCTCCCGAGCACCTGGAGCAATGGTGACGGTATCCGGAGAGAGCACCACGCCAGGTGCATAGCAAGAAGGTCCCCAGCAGAAGTACGGCATGCTACCTGCAGGAGCGGCGGAGGTATCCATCTCCACGAGAATCCGTAGGGCGGCAGCGCCTTCATTGAGCACGCTGGCAGGAGCGGCAGCCTCCCAGCCGGGGGCAACACTGACAGCTGTGACGGCCCGGGAGAGCTGCAGAGCGGCAGAAGAGACCGCAGCAAGTAGGAAGACAGCCAGAACTCTCATGGTGCCTGCTGTGCTGTTGTGAGACAATGGTAAGTCGGGCTGGATTCATGGCGAAGGAGCACGGCTATGGGGATGCTCGGTGGGGAAGGTCCCTGCGTTGATGACCGACATCGCCCGCTGGAGGCCATGCCGAATGAGATACTCCAGGGCTACAACGGCGCGCTCGATCATAGCATCTCGCTCGGGGAGCTCCTCGGGTGCAAAGGGCGAGAGGACATAGTCAGCCATCTTGCCCCGAGGGAAATTGCGTCCAATTCCGCACCGCAGGCGGGCAATGTGCTGCGTTCCCAGTCGCTCGATGATGGAGGCCATACCATTGTGCCCACCGTCGCTCCCGGAAGCTCGGAGGCGGACGGTCCCGAGTGGGAGGTTGAGCTCGTCGAGCACGACCACAATGCGCTCAGAAGGGATGTGAGACCATCGTTGAGCGCCGTGGACAGCCTCTCCACTGCGGTTCATGAAGGTCAGAGGGAGGATTGCCCGCACGGTGTGGCCGTCGATCTGCAGGGTAGTCTCCAGCCACGGGCCTGGACCGTGATGCCACTGTCCGCCGTGCCGCTCAGCGAGTGCTTGGACGACCATCCACCCAATGTTGTGCCGCGTCTGTGCGTATTCAGGGCCCGGATTGCCCAGACCGACGATGAGCCACTCGGCTGCAGGTATGCCCATGGGGAGTTCTGCTTCGACTGCTGGACACAGTAGACGCTCGGGGGCTTAGGCTCATTGCGCCGATGAGCCCGTGCCTGCGTAATATTGCGGTGGGCTGCTGTACAACAATGCAGGAACCTCGCCGATGCGGGAACAGAGAGGCTGGTTGGCAGCCGTCGGTGGACTCATCCTCTGCGGCATGCTCTGGGCACAACCGAGAGCCTTGCCGCCTATTGCTCCAACAGTAGAAATCCAGGAGCAGCCTGGAGCTCCCCCTGCGCTGGCGATTGATCCGAGATTGGAGGAGCGCCTGCGTCGGGCACAGGATCTCCTGCCTATCGAGGGAATCTGGGCCGTGCGGCTGGAGCGATTCGATACCACTGGAGGCGAAATCCGCATGGTGCGCGAGGACTACACCGTCCAGCTCCTCATCATACGCCAGGAGGAAGGGGCACCCGAGCACCTTACGGCCAGCGTCATCGCCACGCAGAGTGAGCGTATTCCCTTAGGAGCCGTCTTGGCCCACCTGCAGCCGACGGCCGATCCACAGCTCTACCTTGCCGAGTGGTATCTGCCGGGAAGCCGGCCTGCGTGGAGTGAGCTCAAGATGGAAGGGGCTGCGGTGGCCGTGGCAGAGCTCCGCGATGTGCCGCGCTATCCTCTTGTGGCAAGCATCCGCATGCTCAAACTCCGTCCTCGTCCGTGGAGGCAGCCGGCCCGGTGAATGGAGGCGGCTCCTTCTTCGTCTATGGAGGGGGCCAGTTGCGGAGCTAAACCATGGAGTGGACCTCCCATCGAGTGCGGCAATCGTTTCTGAATTTCTTTGCCGAACGCGGGCATCGGATTGTGCCCAGCGCGCCCCTTATCCCGTACGGAGATCCGACGCTGCTGTTTACCAATGCCGGCATGAACCAGTTCAAGGATGTCTTCCTCGGGCTGGGGAAGCGGGACTACACCCGTGCAGCAAACACGCAGAAATGCCTTCGGGTCAGTGGCAAGCACAACGACCTGGAAGAGGTCGGCTACGACACCTACCACCACACCTTCTTCGAGATGCTAGGCAATTGGAGCTTCGGCGATTACTACAAAGCCGAGGCCATTGCCTATGCCTGGGAGCTTCTGACGCAGGTTTGGCGGCTACCGCCGGAGCGGCTCCACGCCACAGTTTTTCAGACCGATGAGGAGGCCTATGAGCTGTGGCGTCAGTACCTGCCGCCGGAGCGCATTCACCGGTTCGGCGAACGGGACAACTTCTGGGAGATGGGGGATACGGGCCCCTGCGGTCCGTGTACGGAGATCCACTATGACCGTACCCCCGATCTGAGCGGGGCCCGTCTGGTCAACGCTGGCACACCCCAGGTGGTCGAGATTTGGAACATCGTCTTCATCCAGTACAACCGTCGTGCCGATGGCGTGCTGGAGGAGCTGCCGGTCAAGCATGTCGATACCGGCATGGGGCTTGAGCGAATCTGCGCTGTGCTGCAGGGGGTGGAGTCTAATTACGCTACGGACCTCTTCGTGCCTCTCCTGAGGCGCATCGAGGAGCTGAGCGGGCGGCGCTACCCACAGGAGGACATACGCCATCCGGATGGCATCGCCATGCGGGTCATGGCCGATCACCTCCGGGCGCTGTCCTTTGCAATTGCTGACGGTGCCCTGCCGAGCAATACGGGGCGTGGCTATGTTCTGCGCCGCCTCCTCCGTCGTGCTGAACGCTTCGCCCGTACGTTGGGCTTTCGCGAACCCGTTCTCTGGCGCTTGGTCCCCGTTCTGGTGGAACTCATGGGGGAGCCCTTCCCTGAGCTCCGCCAGCACCAGCGTACCATTGAGCAAGTCATTGAAGCGGAGGAGGCACACTTCCTGCGCACGCTCGATCGCGGACTGCAACTCTTCGAGGCTACCGTGGCGGAGCTGCGCGAGCGTGGGGAGCGCACAATCCCTGGCGAGGTCGCTTTCCAGCTCTACGATACGTACGGCTTCCCTCTGGATTTGACGCAACTTCTGGCCCGCGAGCGTGGGCTGGCCGTCGATGTGGACGCCTTCCACCACCTCATGGAGGAGCAGCGCCGCCGCTCTCGGCAGGCACAGAGAGCACAGACGGTTGAGCTCTCCATCAGCCCTACACTCCAGCAGCTACGGAGCGAGTTTACTGGCTATGATGAGTTGGCAACTGAGGCGACCGTCCTCTCCGTGGAGGGACCCTACGTCGTGCTGGAGCGCACACCCTTCTATGCCGAGGCCGGAGGGCAGGTGTCCGATACGGGAATGCTGCTGCTGGGCGGGGAGACCTACGCTGTGGAGGATGTGCGCCGGGTCGGGGACGCCATCGTTCACGTCTGTACCCGTGAGGTTGAGCCGCTCGTGGGCCAGCAGGCGCTAGCTCAAGTTGACCGCCAGCGTCGCTGGGCCATTATGCGGAATCACACGGCTACCCATCTCCTGCACGAAGCCCTGCGCCGCATCCTGGGACCACATGTCCAGCAGGCTGGCTCCCTTGTTGCCCCTGACTACTTGCGCTTTGACTTCTCGCATTTTGCTAAGCTGGAGCCGGCTCAGCTGCGCGACATCGAGGCCCTCGTCAACGAGAAGATCCGGGAGGCTATCCCGGTTGAAACCCGCATCCTGCCGCTGGATACAGCGCGTGCAATCCCGAACGTGAAGATGTTCTTTGCGGACAAGTACGGCGACATAGTCCGCGTCGTCGTCATCGACGAGCGCTTCTCCGTGGAGCTCTGCGGGGGTACACACGTGCAGAACACGAGCCAGATTGGCACCTTTGTGCTGACGGCCGAGGAGGCCGTCGCTGCCGGTGTGCGTCGTGTGGAAGCCGTCACGGGCGAGGGGGTGGAGCGGTATCTTGAGTCCTTGCGGCAGCGTCTGGAACAGGAACATCGGCGCGCCGAGCAGCTTGCCGAGCAGCTTCAACGCCTCCAGCGGGAGGTTGAGCGGCTGCAGCTGGAGCGGGAGAGTGCACGCCTGCCAGAGTTCCTCGCTCGCGCTCGCTCGGTCGATAGCATCCGCATCGTGGCCGAGCAGGTGCAGCTGCACAGCATCGAGCAATTGAAGGCGCTCGGCGATCGCCTACGGATAGCCCTTGGTACCCAGGGTATCGGGATTCTGGCGGCCGTGATAGAAGATAAAGTGCAGCTTGTCTGCGTTGTCACCCCGGATTTGAGCCAGCGCTACCCGGCAGGGCAACTGATTGCCCGTCTGGCCCGTGAGATTGATGGAAGCGGTGGAGGACGGGCTCACTTGGCAACGGCAGGCGGGCGGCGTCCGGAGAAGCTCTCTGACCTCCTTCGGCGAGCCCCAGAGCTTGTGGCAGCCTTTGCAGCTGAATCCGTACGCTTATGAGGACATGAGCGCACAGATGGCTGCCACAGAGACGATGTCTTCCCACTGGCAGCCGCGGGAGAGATCGCAGTATGGGCGCCGCAGACCTTGTACGATGGGGCCGAGCGCTTGTGCTCCGGCCAGCCGCTCGGTGAGCTTATAGGCAATGTTGCCGGCATCCAGGTTCGGGAAGATCAGCACGTTGGCTCGTCCTGCAACGGGCGAGCCGGGCGCCTTACGGGCAGCAACCTCGGGCACAAGAGCAGCATCGGCCTGCAATTCCCCATCGGCGCAGTAGTGGGGATAGCGCTCCTGAAACAGCTGTACGGCACGGCGAACCTTGTCCACGAGCGGATGCTGCGCGCTCCCCTTGGTGGAAAAGGAGAGGAAGGCAATGCGCGGCTCCTCTTGTAAGAGACGCTCAGCGTTCTGAGCCGTGCAGTACGCAATTTCGGCCAGCTCCTCCGGTGTAGGATCGGGTACGACCCCGCCATCGGCATAGACGAGGACGCGGTCGGGCAAAATCATCAAAAAGAAGCTGCTCACGACGCTCAAGCCTGGTGCCATACCGACAGTCCAGAGAGCTGCGCGAAGCACATCGGCCGTTGTCGAGATCGAGCCGGCCACACATCCATCGACTTCGCCTGCATCTAATAACATACCGGCGAAGACAAGGGGATTGCGGACATGGTGCCGTGCTGCCTCGAGCGACATCCCCTTGTGGTGGCGCCGTTCCCAGAGTCGGTTGGCAAAGAGCTCCAGCTGCGGTGCTGCTCGAGGATCCAGGAGCGAAATGCCCGTCAGTGCGATGTCAAAGCGCTGTGCAAGCGCCTCGATTGCTTCTCGAGCACCGATGAGCACAGGATGCACAATCCCGCGATCGGCAAGTTCCCGGACCGCACGCAGTGTGCGCTCATCTTCGGCATCTGGAAAGGCAATCCGGCGCTGGAGTGCGGCCGCGCGAGCCTGAAGCCGATGCACAAAGCTCATGGCAGCGGCAAGAGGGCTACAGTGCCTGCAGGGAGCGTTGTTTCCAGGCGTAGTTCTGCCCGGTCCCCCGTTGCAATGAGGAGCTGAGGGGGGTTGGAGGCCGTGAGCACCCAGAGCTCTCCTCGCGTGGGCACATATCGGAGCCATCCAATGTTCCAGCTCTGGAGCAAGCGGAGGGCCCCACGGCTGCGTAGATCCACACGCAGCAGCCCGGCCGATGTTCCCACATAGGCAAAATCCGATGGCGTCGTCGCAAGGCCCCTCAGCTGCAGACGGGCCGAATCGATTCCGGGGACGTTGAGGGGGATACTTTTCAGAAGGCGTAGCGGACGGAGGCCGACGAAGCTGAGACGGGGTGCGCGCGCAGGGGCTGTGGTGTCATCCCCGCTTCCGAAGCTGGCAACCAGGAGCTCTTCGGCACTGGGATGGGCAGCCAGCCAGCGCGGGTGTGGGGGGAGTGGCAGCGAATCTTGTAGACGGAGCGTTCGCGTATCGAAGACGCGCAGGAGTGAGCGCTCTTCATCAACGACGTAGAGGAGAGCCTCCCTGGCCAGAGCCGCTCCAATGCGCCCTCCGAGCTGGAAGGTCTGTATGCGCTCGGGATCGAGCAAGTCCACCATGCTCAACATTCCACGGCTTCTATGCCAAAGGTAGGCTGTCGTAGCGTTCGGGAAGACAATGCCATCGGCTGGAGCTGGAAGCTGCAAGGCAGCTCGGCGCCGGTAGGATCCTTCTTCCAGGAGCTCCAACGTCGCTGTGGGCAGGAGCAGATAGAGCGTGCCATAGAAGAGCTCCATACTCTGGGCTGGTGCAGGTAGCGGGAAGCCATTGGCGCGGGTATAGAGGTCGGGTACAACGAGCAGATTGCCTGGTTCTTGGCGCAGCTGGATGGCTGGGGCATCGGTGGCGAGCAGAAAACGCCACAAGGGCGGAACTGTATCATAGAAAGGCTCGCTCCCACAGCCGACGGCCAGCACAGCCCCTATAAGGCATGCCCCCTTCATGTCTGCTGCGTCCAGAGCCGTGCAACGAGGGCTGTAACCAGCTGCGTCATCTTCGGCTCGGCCTCGCGGGCTGCCTGTAGTACCTCCTCCAGAGAGAGCGGCTGTAGAGCGTCAGGGAAGCACTCGTCCGTGAGAATGGAGAGTCCGAAGACCTCCATGTTCATGTGACGAGCGACGATGACCTCCGGAACAGTGCTCATTCCGACAGCATCAGCACCGATCAACCGTAGGAAGCGATATTCTGCACGAGTTTCCAGACTCGGTCCCGGAAGAGCGACGTAGACACCTTTCTGCAGCTTGAGGCGGAGCTCGAGGGCCAGCTCTTCTGCCAGGGCGATGAGTCGCCGGGAGTACGGTTCACTCATGTCGGGGAAGCGGGGGCCGAGCGTTTCATCGTTGGGGCCAATCAGAGGGTTATCCCCCATGAGGTTGATGTGGTCCACGATGACCATCAAATCCCCGCGACGGAAGAGTGGGTTGAGCGCTCCGGCTGCGTTGGAGATGATGAGCGTCCGCACCCCGAGGGCAAAGAGGACCCGTACAGGGAAGGTCACCTGCTGCAGCGTATAGCCTTCGTAGCGATGGAAGCGCCCCTGAAGCGCCACAACAGGGCAGCCGGCGAGGCGTCCGAAAATGAGCCGCCCCCGGTGCGACTCCACCGTTGAGACGGGGAAATGGGGGATGTTCTCGTACGGGATAGCGCACTCCTGCTCGATGCGTTCTGCAAGCTCCCCGAGCCCCGTCCCCAGGATGATGCCAATGGAGGGAGAACTCTGTGTCGTTAGGCGGATGACCTCGAGCGCTTCGTGCATGTGCTGCCGCAGGAGAGATGTCGGTCGACTCATGGGTTCTGCTCCTGGTGTGAATGGACATGGTGTGCTTGCTTCGGGGGACGTTCCCCGAAGAGGGCTGTCCCGATGCGGAGGAGGGTTGCACCTTCTTCGATAGCGATGCCGTAGTCGGCGCTCATGCCCATGGAGAGATGAGGAAAGTCGAGCGGAGAAGAGCCGTATTGTCGGCGGAGCTCGTCTCGCAAGTGACGGAGGAGACGGAATTCTGCCCGGACACGCTCAGCCGCGGCCGGCGCAGGGATCGTCATGAGTCCCTCGAGTCGGAGGAAGGGGAGTCGTAGGACGGCTTCGGCGAGGGCAAAGAGAGCCTCGGGGGCACAGCCGTGTTTGCTCGCTTCGCCTGAGGTATTGACCTGGAGCAGGATGGATAGCATGCGCCCGTGCCGCTCCCCCCAGCGGTTGAGTGCCTCGGCAGTGTGTAGGGCATCGACGCCGTGGATGAGCGCAGCCACGGGAGCAATGAGCTTGATTTTGTTCGTCTGCACATGGCCGATGAAGTGCCATTCAACTTCGTAGCCCCGCTGCCGGAGGTAATCTGCTTTCGCTCGCAGCTCCTGGGCGTAGTTTTCTCCAAAGCAGCGGATACCGGCGTGGAAGGCGGCCTCCACGATATCGGGGGGATGCCCTTTTGAGACTGCTACAATGCGAATGTCTGCCAGATTGCGTCCGGCTCGGGCAGCGTGCTGACGGACCTGCTCCCAGACGGCTTCCCAGCGTCGGCGAATCTCTATGGAAGGAGACACCTGCATCGCATGCGAAAATAGGTCATGCTCTCGGTGAACTCTCCCACGCTCCGATGATAGCGCAGCCGGCGGCATCGCTAGTAACATTGACGACCGTGCGGCTCATATCGAGTAGACGGTCCACAGCCAGGATGAGGGCCAGTCCCTCCTGGGGAATGCCGAGATTTTGCAAGATCACCATCAGCATGACGATGCCAGCTCCGGGGACGGGAGCTGCTCCGATCGAAGCTGCTACTGCCATGGCAATCAAGGTTGCAAGTGCCCCCAGGTCAAGCTCCACACCGTAGAGTTGAGCAATGAACACTGTTGCCACCGCTTGGTAGAGGCTTGTGCCATCCATATTCACTGTCGCTCCGAGCGGGAGGATGAAGCTGACTATGTCCTCGCTTACTCCGAGGTGGTGCCGGCAGACGGCCATCGTGGTCGGCAGTGTTGCGGCGCTGGAACTGGTCGAGAACGCAACTACTTGCGCTGGGAAGATAGCCCGGTAGAATGTTCCCACAGGTATCCGTGCCAACAGTCGGACGCCTAGTGGGTAGACAATGGCGAGCATCGCTGCCAGCCCCACGATGACCGAGAGGCTGTAGACCCCCAGGGCTGACAGGAGTGACCAATCCATCCGGAGTGCTGCCATGAGGGCGAAAACCCCGATGGGGGCGAATCGCATGACAAGTTGTACGAGCGCCAATAGCGTTGCCGTCAGCGCCTGGAGCAGGCTGCGGAGTGGCGCACTTCGCTCCGCTGGTACCATGGTGAGGGCTGCACCCAGGAGCAGGGTGGCCACGATAACCTGCAACATGCGCTGGTTGTCTTGGGCTGCTGCCAGGAAGTTTTCCGGCATGAGATCAACGAGCGCCTGTAAGGGGCTTTTCGGCTGTGGAAGCTCGCGCTCTTTGAGGGAGTGCTCGTACTGCTGTTGAAACAGTGCCCGCTGTTCGGCGGAGACCATCTTTCCCGGCTGCAAGACAGTAGAAACACCGATGCCGATCAGCACGGCGATGCAGGTAGTGCTCACGTAGTACGCTACGGCGCGCGCACCCAGACGGGAGAGGCGAGATAGACTCCCTACGGTAGCGATGCCCTCCAGCAGCGAAGTGACCACGAGCGGGAGAGCAATGAGTTTGAGCATATTCAGGAAGAGCCGCCCCAACGGGGCAATCCAAGCAGTGGTGAAGGCTTCCACCCCAAGCGGTGCCTGGAGCAATCCCCAGAGGGTGCCTGCACCAAAGCCGAGCACAATCTGCAGAGGCAAGGAGAGGCGAAAGCGCATCACAGCGTCGCCGTTATACTGAGGCTAAAGCCGTTGGCAGCTGGCATATAGCGGCAGACCCCCCCAACGCAGACAATTCCGGCACGCTGTCGGCCATAGCCGAGCGCAAGCTTCCAGCGCTGGAGGAGCACGGTGAGGGCTGCTCCGGGGTAGTGCTGGCCGACATGGTGTACGGGAGACCCGCTGTTGTACTCATCCCACATGGTAAAGGCCCAGCGGGAGGCAAGCGTATACTCCAGGAGTCCATAGACCCAGTTTCCCCGATCCTGCCGGCTCCAGAGGTGCTGGAACTCCAAGCGTAGGGTCTGTTGCGGGGCGAACGTGTAGGCGATATCGGCGATGGCAATCCACGTCCACACAAGCCCATACCCCCGGAGCCCTTCGGAGACGTCGCGGTTGTAAATCTGCCGCGTCAGCTGCAGCGTTCCCTTCAGCACAGAGCTCCACAGAGCTGTGTACTCGATCGTAAGCTCCTCCAGGAAGAGCGTTCTGCCAATCCCGGGAAAAGAGCTGCGGTAGCGGAGAGGTTCTGTATGCACGGTATCGAGCCCGTGGATGCGGCAGTAGTTCACGCTCACTGTGCCGCCACCGAATCCGCCCAGGGGTGAGCCTTCCGGCAGCGGGATGATGACATCGGTACTCAGGCCAATTTCACCACCCGGCTGAGTTGCGTAAGAGTACAACGTCGCCAGGCGGTAGGAGTGCTGCCGGCTCAAGGGGGGAAGGTAATTCAACAGCGCCACCGTGCCTGTCGCAGTGCGGTCGGAGTAGAAGGCCATGTTGTCGACGCGCTTTGCCTGTAGCAAGAAACTCGCCTCCGCCAGCTGCCCGGCAAGGCTCACGTAGAGAGCTGTACCTGGGTTGTACGAGTAGCCGTTGAGGGTCGAAGGGTCGTTGTACTTGTACGCCCACTCGGCCTGGAAGCGCCAGCTCTGCCACTGCCATGCGCCGTAGAGCGTGTACGCCAGCACGTTCTCAGGCAGACGGTAGAGAGGATCCGTATCGGGCTGGTATTTGCTCACGATTCCAGCGCCAATGTGCCAGCGGAGCGACGAGCCGATGCCCCACTGGGCAGGGCTCAGCTCGAGCGCAGCGCCGCGGATGAGGCCGCCCCAGGTGAAGAAGCGGCGCTGCCGGGCAATGAACCCACTGAGCCGCATGCCAGTGCTGTTCCACCGCAGGCGGATGCCGTCGAAAGCATTGTCAATGCCCAAGAGGCGCTCCTCGTATGTGCGCAGAATCATCCCGGAGCCAAATTGCTCGTAGAAACTCCCCACGGTCAGGTGGAAATGCTCGTCGCGGTAGTCTATCGAGCGAAATGGGATGCCTGTGCCGGTGTAGCGTGCATCGTACCCTTGGAGCGGTGTCAGATAAGCCTCGTACCGGAGGCTGACCGTTAACGCTCCGGTCCGGTAGCTCAGGGGGATATAAGCATTCAGCCCGAGGCGTTCAGGCACTTCGGGGGCTCCGATAGCGCTATCGGCTCGGTACGAGCGCATCTCAAGCTGCACACCTCCGCTCACTTGGCCCACGACCGTCATGCCACTGCAGAGAGTCAGGAAGAGGATACCGAAGCTGTTGTGCATCAGGGAGTCTCTCCGGGAGTGCTGCTGCGAGGCTGGACAAGCTCCTTCAGCACGGCATAGAGCCGTTCTTCATCGCCGGGAGAATATGCTTGGTGTTGCCAAACAATACGGCCCGAGCCATCGAGGAGGAAGGAGTGAGGGATGTCGGTCACATTCATCGCCCGCCGGAGCTCACCGTTTTCATCGTGGTAAATCTCGAAGCGCCAGTTGCGAGCGCGCACAAGCGGGGCGACTTTGGGGCTTGTACGAGCATCATCGATTGAGATAGCAACAATGTGCACCCCAGTCTCGGCTTGCCACTGGGGGTAGAGGCGGTGGAGCGTTGCAAGCTCGAGTAAGCATGGCTTGCACCATGTAGCCCAGAAAGTCACCAGAGTGGGTCTGCCAGGGTGGTGGAGGGTATCGGCCCGGACGGTGCGTCCATCGAGGGCTGTCAGGGAGACCGGAGGAAGCTGGGCCCATAGGGCGCTTACAGCTCCTACGGCGATGAGGACATGCTTCATTGGTCTGCCTAGGCAGTTCAACGGTCAACGCAAAATTGCAAATCCGGCCGCAAGCCTGAGGCGATAGGCAGGCCGCCGCTGGAGTAATTTTGCGATTGCCTGAGTTCTTGAGGTCGGATGACGATACCCCGTCCACGTAGTAGCCCGACGCTGCGTCGGTGCCCGCGTTGCAAGACGGTTGGGCGTATGTATCGTTCGCACAGCCGCAATGCTTTCGAGCGTTTCATGAAAATTTTCAGCCCAACCGTGCTTCTCTACCGCTGCCACCACTGCAATTGGCGTGGGTACATGTTTCGACGTTTTCGCTCGCAGAGCCGCTTTGCCTTCTGGATGACGGTGTTAGGCATTCTTGTCGGCAGTCTCGGGGGTGTCCTGGTCGGCTGGTTTGTTCTGCTCCGCTTTGTCGAAGTGTTACTGGGGCGTTGATGGGGATGATTCAGGAGCTGAGCGTAACCGTAGAGAGAGCGCAGGAGCTGGGCTTGACGGCGGAGGAGTACGAGCGCATCCTTGAGCTCCTGGGGCGTCAGCCCAATGGTGTCGAGCTGGGCATGTTCGCTGCCATGTGGAGCGAGCACTGTAGCTACAAGAGCTCTCTTCGGCTACTGCGGACGCTGCCACGGGCGGGCCAGCGGATACTTTCCGGCAATGAGAATGCTGGCTTGATCGATCTTGGGGGTGGCTATGCTCTCGCCTTCAAAATCGAGAGCCATAATCACCCCTCGGCAGTTGAGCCGTACCAGGGTGCGGCAACTGGTGTGGGGGGCATTCTGCGGGATATCTTCACCACGGGGGCGCGCCCGATAGCTGTGTTGAATTCCCTCCGCTTCGGGCTGTTGGACGAGGCTCGGACACGCTACCTCCTCCGCGGGGTTGTTCGCGGCATAGGCGATTACGGCAACGCCTTCGGAGTCCCAACCGTTGGGGGGGAGGTGTACTTCCAGCCGTGTTACACGGACAACCCGATCGTCAATGCGATGGCTGTCGGTATTGTTCGGCAGGATCGTATCGTGCCGGCGGTTGCCCGTGGGGCGGGGAATCCGGTGTATTTGATAGGCAATCGGACGGGGCGGGATGGTATTCACGGGGCCTCGCTGCTTGCCTCGCAGACCTTAGGCGAGGGGCAGCACGACATGCGTCCGTCGGTGCAGGTAGGGGATCCCTTCGCTGAGAAGCTGCTCTTGGAGGCGGTGCTCGAGCTGGTGGAGGCCGGCGTTGTGGTTGGCATGCAGGATATGGGTGCAGCGGGCATCTGCTGTTCGACGGCTGAGATGAGCGCTCGTGGGGGCGTAGGGATGCGGATTGATCTCGACGCTGTGCCCCTTCGCGATCCAGATCTGGACCCGTACGAGATTGTGCTCTCGGAGTCGCAGGAGCGCATGCTAGTGGTGCTGCGTCGTGGCGCAGAGCCCATCGCCGAGGCCATTTGCCGGAAGTGGGAGGTCGGGTGCGCCCGGATTGGGGAGGTTACCGATGACGGCCTTCTGCGCTACTACTTCCGGGGGCAGCTCGTGGCTGAGCTGCCCCCGTGGACGCTGGTGGCCGGGGAAGGAGCACCGCAGTACGACCGTCCGGCTCGAGAACCGAGCTACCTGCAACAGCTGCACGCCCTCATCCCTGAAGAGCTACCAGAGCCTGTAGAACCCCGGGAAGCCTTCTGGCGCCTCCTGGGGAGCCCCACTATTGCGAGCAAGCGCTGGATTTTTGAGCAGTACGATTACCAAGTGCAGACAAACACAGTTCGACTGCCCGGGACTGCCGATGCTGCTGTGATGCGCTTGCGCCAGCTCCCCGGCAAAGGGATTGCGCTCAGCGTAGATGGCAACAGCCGTTACGTCTACTTGAATCCCTACCGTGGAGCCCTCATCGCCGTTGCTGAAGCTGCCCGTAATGTTGCCTGCGTGGGAGCAGAGCCAGTGGCAGTGACGAATTGCCTCAACTTCGGTGACCCTCTCGATCCAGAAATCTTCTGGCAGTTTCGGGAAGTCGTCCGCGGAATGGGCGATGCGTGCCGTGCCTTTGATACGCCGGTAACGGGGGGGAACGTGAGCTTCTACAACGAGTCGCCACGCTACGCCGTCTATCCCACGCCCGTCATTGGCATGGTAGGGCTGCTGGAGGATGTGTCGGTCAGTGTTGGGATGGGTTTCCAGGCCGAGGGGGATCTTGTGGTGCTCGTCGGCCCACAGCGGGCAGAGCTTGGGGGATCGGAGTACCTATGGCTCTTCCACGGTCTGGTTGCCGGCGATGCTCCCACGCTCGTGCTAGAGGAAGAGCGTCGGCTCCAGCACTTTCTCCTGACAGCGATTCGCCGAAGGTGGGTCCGTTCGGCGCACGATTGTGCCGAGGGCGGGCTGGCCATTTGCCTGGCCGAGAAAGCAGTGGCCTCATCGTCAGAGCTCGGCGCAGATCTTGTGCTGCCGTGGAAGTTGAGCGCTGCCCACCTCTTCGGTGAGGCACAGACGCGGGTTGTTGTCAGCGTCCCCCCTGCGCATCGAACCGATGTGGAGCGGCTCTGTCAGGAGTTGGGGCTGCCTTGTGTGGAAATAGGGCGCGTCGTCCCACAGCGTTTCTGCATTCAGGGGGTTGTGGAGACAACGGTCGCAGAGCTGCGTCATCACTTCGAAAATGCCCTCCCGCAATTGGCCGAGCGCCTATGACCCACGTGGTACTGATCGGATTGACCGGTGCACCGGGGAGCGGGAAATCAACCGTTGCCCAGCTGCTCCGGGAGCGGGGATTTGTCGTATTGGAAGCTGATACGGTGGCGCACGAGCTCATGCAGACCGACCCCGAGCTACGGCGGCTACTGCAGGGCTTCCTGGGCGAGGAGATCTTCACGGCTGACGGTACGCTGAAGGCGGCTCTGCTTGCCGAACGCCTCTTCGGCCCAGAGCCACAGCAGCGCAAGCTTCGGGAAGCCGTCGAAGAGCTCGTCCACCCGCGTGTGCTCCAGGTTCTGGCCGAGCGCATTCAGGAGGCCGCTGCAGCAGGGGCGAGCCACGTTGTGGTAGAGGCAGCTCTCCTCTACGAGGTAGGGCTCGAGGAGGCGTTTGACTACGTTCTGGTCGTCGATGCTGAGGAGAGAGTGCGCCATCAGCGGTTGCGCCAGCGGGGATGGACCGACGAGCACATCCGCGCCCGTGAAGCTGCTCAATGGTCTGCCCGGGCGAAACGACAGCGTGCCGATTTGGTGCTCAGCAACAATGGCACTCTCGACGAGCTCCGGCAGAGCGTTGTGCTGCTGGCCGAGCTGCTTCGGATTCTCCCGCCGCGGGCTTCTGTGGCCCAGATGTCTTCTGATGCCGTCTGTGACGATGCGAGCTGAAGTAGTTGGAGCGGTGGCCGAAATTGTCTTCCGTGTCGACTCAGGGATGGCAGCAGTGCTGGATGGATGCCTCGTGCATCCCCTCTGTTCGACGTTTTGGTTGGCCTATTACGCCGAGGTGGCAGCCCGCCGGGCGATCGAGCCTTTCTTGGAGCCAGAGGAGAACGCCGTTGGGGCAGAGCTCTGGCTGCGGCACGAAGGGATGGCCCCCATAGGGGTAGAGCTCCGCCTACGGGCACAGGTGAGCCAACGGGAGGAGAACCGTGTCTGGTGCAGCATTGAGGTCTTCTCCGGCCAGCAGCGCATTGCAACGGGGCGGCAGTTACAGGTTGTGCTGCCGCATGCGGTGCTGCGCCAGCGGGTGGAGGCTGCGTATGCTGCACACCAGCTCCAGCCGCCGTCGGAGCATCCGAATGTGCGTATTGTGGAAGCCAGGATGTCATGCGGATCGAACTCCGGGAGGTAACGGTCGTCTATCCCCGCTCTTTTGTGCCCGCTCTCTCGGAGGTGAGCTTTGCTGTGCCAGAAGGAGCCTTCACCTTGATTACGGGGCCGACCGGGGCCGGGAAGACAACCACGCTCCGCTTGCTCTACCGGGAGCTGCTGCCGCAGTCGGGTTCGGTGTGGGTCGATGGAGTTAACCTAAGCAAGCTCTCCTTTCGCCAGGTGCAGCGCCTCCGGCAGCAGATGGGCCTTGTGTTCCAGGAAGCGCACCTTATGGCCCGGGAGACAGCCTACGACAACGTCATGCTTCCTCTGCTGTGGCGGGGCGTTCCCTACCGGCAGGCGCAAGGCGTTGTATTGGAGCTCTTCGCTGAACTCGGCATCAGCTACCTGCGACACGCCCGGCCTGCAACGCTCTCGGCCGGCGAACAGCAGCTTGTTGCCCTCGCCCGGGCGCTGGCGCTCTCCCCGCGTCTTCTGCTGGCCGATGAACCGACGGGGAATATCGAACCTGCAACGACGGAGCTCGTGGCACAACTGCTCCGCCGTGCCCATACCCGCGGGACGGCGGTAATCGTTGCTACGCATAGCGCCGAACTCGTTGCGGCTTTTCCGGAGGCGTTCCGCATCGAACTGCGGGATGGGGTGCTCGTCGGCTTTACCCCAGGGTCGGTTACGGCCGTATAGCTGTGTGGCGGAGTGTCACTGTGATCTCCACCCGTCGATTCTGACGGCGTGCCTCGGGCGAGGATCCCTGGGCCAGCGGTTGCCGGCTTCCGTAAGCTCTGATGCGAAGGAGCTGCTGTGGAATCCCTAAGCGGCGCATCTCGTGAGCAACCTCCTCTGCCCGACGGCGGGAAAGCCACCGGTTGTACCGATCGCTGCCGATGTCGTCGGTGTGCCCTTCGACGAGCACTGTGTCGACGGATTCGGCTGGGAGCTGGTGGATGAAGCGAGAGAGGCGAGTGCGCTCCTCTGGCGAGAGCTGCCACCGATTGAAGGCGAAGAAGAGCCGTAGGGTGAACGCAGGTGGCTTCACTTCAGCCACAGGGAGGGGGCGCAGGGAATCGGCCAGGCATACGGCATAAATACCAGGCTGCCCCGTAATAGGGTCGGCCGAGACAATGTAAGCCGTATCCCCACGGGGAGTAAGGCTAATGCTAGCCTCATCAGCTGAGGTGTTCACCTCTGGCCCAAGGTTGATGGGCGTGCTCCAGCGCTTCCATGTCTCGTCCAATCGCCGACTCATGAAGAGATCCATCCCCCCAAAGCCGCGATGGCCAGTGGAGAAGAAGTAGAGCGTCCGTCCATCGGGGGCTATGAAGGGAGAGCCTTCCAGGCCAGCAGTGTTCAGCGTGCTGCCCATGTTCTCCGGTTCGGTCCACTCCCCGCGGAGAGAGTCGTAGAAGGACACGTACAGGTCCAGCCCTCCGTAGGAGTCCAGGCGTTGGAGGCTGAGGATGAGGATGCGGCGATCGGGGGCCCAGGTTGCGTAGTAGTGCTGCGAGAGATTGTAAAAATTGCGGATACGCAGCGGCTGTGGAAAACTCCATCCCGAATCCGTCCAGCGGCTTACGGAGAACCCTGGCTGTTTGCTCCCATCGGGGCGGTAGAGGCCAAAGACAAGGGCTTCAGAGCCATCAGGACTCAGAGCGCAGAGGACATCGCTCCCCGGTGTGTTGAGTGGCGGGCCCAGGTTGCGGAGCTCGGACCATTCCCCCGTGGGGAGGCGTTCGGCGTACCAGATTTCATCGGGATCGCGGGCTCCGCCGGTGTTCTGCGGATGGTGCTTGCGATCCACATACAAGCGCTTCCCATCCGGAGAGAGGAGGGGGAGAATCGTCGGCTGATGCTCATTGAACTGTTCTGGGAGGCGGATCCGGCAGCGTACCGAAGGCTGTTCGGCCGCTGAGGCCCCGCCCAGGAGTGCAAGGAAACACAGGAGAGAGCCGATGCTCCTACTCCTCATAGGTCTCGCCCTCTCCGAAGTATTCCCGGAGCACACGGCTGATAATGGAGGGTGGGAAGCCTTGGCGGCCAAGATATGCTGCCACGGTTCGCCACTGCTGTCGGGGAGGAGCCGGTGATAGGAAGCGGAGCTTCCGTCTGACGGCTCGGCGCGCATGCTCGGTGACGGCCTCCTCCGGCATGGATTCGGCAATGAGGGAGAGTGCCATGGCAGTATCGATCCCGCGCCGCTGCAGCAGTGCAAGGAGCTGGCGTGGGGAGATGGCTTTCCGCTCTATCCACTGCTGGATGCATGCTTCGGCATAGGCGCGGTCGTCTACGTAGCCTTCGCGGGTGAGCTGTTCGAGTACGGCGTCGATGAGATCTTCGTGGGCGGGAAACTTGCGCACGAGCTTTCGATGGAGCTCATTTCGTGAGTGGGCCCGCCGTGCGAGGAAGCGGAGAGCCGTATGGCGTATGAGCCAGCGGTGGCTCTCCTGTTGGAGCGCGGTTAGCGTGTCGGGGGAGAGGTCGTCCCCCTTTCGCAGCCCAAAGTCAGCAAGCACGGAGAGTGGGACCCGGAGGGATGTGCCATCCTCTAAGAGGAGTTCGCCCTCCGTGCTTCCCTGGCGGCGTATTCGGAGCACCCGCATTCTACTACGAATGGCTGCTGCTCTACGGCTATGGACGCCGCAGCCGTGTGTTCCGTGCTGTCGAGATCACTTGACAAAGAGCATCTCTCGGTAGCTCGGCAGAGGCCAGAGCTGGTCGGCAACGAGTTGTTCGAGCGTGTCTACCACGGGCCGCAGAGCATCGAGGCTGGCCATGACACGGTCGCGAACATGGGTAGCCCGTTCCAGAGGGCTGCCGTTGGGCATCTGCTGGAGCGCTTCCTGGAGTGCGGCCAGACGGTGGTCGAGTTCATCACTGAGCTGGGCCAGCTCGTGGAGGGTACGCATGAGGCTCTGACAGGGGACGCGGAGTGAGCGTAGCTGCTGCACTGCCTGTCCTATCTCCCGTAAGTAGGCCACGACGGCCGGGAGCACCATTGTCCGGGCAATCCATGCAGCGGTTTCGGCCTCAATTGTGCACGTCTTACTGTACTGCTCGATGAGTACGTGCTGGCGGGCCTCCAACTCACGCTCGTTCAAAACCCCGTAGCGGGCGAAGAGCTCCCGGTTTTTCGGAGCTGTCAGGAGAGTGATGGCATCGACAGCGTTGGACAAGCAGAGAAGTCCGCGCCGCTGGGCTTCCCGATGCCATCCCGGGGAGTAGTTGTCCCCGTTGAAGACAATCCGCCGATGCTGCTGGTAGGCGTGTTGGAGTACGCGCCGGAGAGCCTCTTCGAGAGGTGCGCCGCGCTCGAGCCAGTGCTCCAGTTCCGTTGCCATCTCGTCGATGGCCCAAGCTACGATCGTGTTGAGGATGGTCAGCGGAAAGGCAATGGTCTGCGAGGCACCGACGGCACGGAATTCGAACTTGTTGCCCGTAAAGGCGAAAGGCGAAGTCCGGTTACGGTCTCCACCATGTCGCGGCAGCGCTGGCAATGTTGGGATTCCCAGTCCAAGGAGTCCGTCCCACCGTCGGCGCCGACGGCTCGGGGTTTTCCCGAGACGTTCAAAGAGCTCAGTGAGCTGTTCCCCAAGGAAGACAGAGAGGATGGCCGGGGGCGCTTCGTGCCCCCCGAGCCGAAAGTCATTGCCAGCGGAGGCAATACTGATACGGAGCAGATCCTGGTGAGCATCGACGGCTTTCAGAACAGCGGCGCAGAAGAAGAGGAAGAGCATGTTCTCGTGCGGCGTCTCACCTGGATCGAGGAGATTGACTCCGGTGTCGGTAGCCAGTGACCAGTTCGTGTGTTTTCCGCTCCCGTTGAGGCCAGCGAAGGGCTTTTCATGTAGCAGACAGACCATGCCATACTTGCGCGCAGTATTGCGCAGTACTTGCATGATCAGCTGCTGATGGTCGGCCGAGACATTGCAGTGCTCGTAGAGCGGGGCGATCTCGTACTGCCCGGGGGCTACCTCGTTGTGGCGCGTCTTGACTGGTACGCCGAGTTTGTAGAGCTGGTACTCGACGTCGCTCATGAAGCTGAGTACGCGTTCGGGGATAGAGCCGAAGTAGTGGTCCTGCAACTCCTGTCCTCGCGGGGGACGCGCTCCGAACAGGGTGCGCCCGCAGAGGAAGAGATCTGGCCGGCGGAAGAAGAACTCTTCATCGATGAGGAAGTATTCCTGCTCGGCACCGGCTGTGGCGTAGACTTTCGTGACCCGTGTTTCGCCGAAGAGGCGCAGGACGCGGAGTGCCTGACGGTTAAGCGCTTCGATCGAGCGAAGGAGGGGGATTTTGTAATCCAATGCATCCCCCGTCCACGAGGCAAAGACGCTCGGGATACACAGCGTAGCTCCGTTAGGATGCTCCATGATGAAGGCGGGCGAGGTTGGGTCCCATGCCGTGTAGCCTCGAGCCTCGAATGTTTCTCGTAGCCCGCCGCTCGGGAAGGAGGAGGCGTCGGGTTCGCCGCGGATGAGCTCCTTGCCGGAAAATTCGCTGATGGCTCCGCCGCCCGCATTCGGGGTAATGAAACTCTCGTGCTTCTCTGCCGTGCTCCCGGTCAGCGGCTGAAACCAATGAGCGTAGTGTGTGGCTCCCCGTTCGAGCGCCCACTCCTTCATTGCTAAAGCCACCGAATCGGCAATCGCGGGATCTAGCGGCCGCCCCTCATGGATGGTAGCCAGCAGCGAGCGGAAGACACTGCGGGAGAGGCGCTGCTGCATGAGGTCGAGGGTGAAAACGTTTTGGGCAAAGATGTCTTCCACCGGAACGGCTGGCTGTATTGAGATGCCATTGAGGCGCCAGTTTTTGGCCGCAGCAACAACATCATAGTCGTACCGAGGGGCAATCATGGCGGGGACCTCTGCTTTGGTGGCACGTATTCATCGGATGGGAATCGTGGGGGATTCAACGTGCGTGGACAGTACCAGACTCGTCAGCGTTCGGCGGACGCCTGGCCAGCGTTGGATGTCTGAGAGGAGCTGCTCGAGCGCAGAAGTGTCGCGAGTAACTACCTTGAGCACGTGCGATGGTTCACCGGTAATAGCATGGCACTCGAGAATTTCGGGCCGCCGCTTACAGCGAGCGAGGAATTCTGAGTAGTGGACGCTGGACTCTACGAATACGAACACAAAGGCGGTAATGTCATAGCCGAACGCTTTCGGGTTGAGCTTCGTAAAGTAGCCTTCGATGACACCATGCTCTTCAAGCTTGCGAAGATGTTCTCGCACAGCGGGCACAGATAAGCCAACTTGGCGAGCAAGCTCTCGGAGAGAAAGGCGAGCATTCCGCTGAAGGAGAGCGCACAGATGGCGGTCGACTTCCTTTATTTCCGAAACTTTGACCACGCCTGAGCTGTACATGTGGAAACTTTCGCACCGCAAATTATGCCAATTCGCGCAAACAGGATACCCACATCGACACAGCGATTGGGTGCTAGCTCTGCAGGGATCTTCATAAATAAAGCCGGCACCCCCTGCAGAGGTGCCAGCTGCTACTGGGGTGGGGAAAGGTGGGAACCTTGAGAGGAGCTACCCTCGACAGTGCGAAGCGTCCGGGTGCAAAACTAGAGCGAGGAGCTAAGGGAAACAAGGTGGGATTTTACGAGCGGCGCCTCTCGGGCAACAAGCGATGTGCTGGCGCAAAGCAGCGGCTCTACAGCGCTCCTGTAGCTTCCGAGAGGGGGTGTTCACGGATGCGCTTCTTCCCAGTTGCGCCCAACGCCGAGCTCAACAACGACGGGGACATCGCCGAGAGGTAGCGCATTCTGCATCTCCGTACGAACTATCTCCTGGAGGAGCGGGATCTCCTCTTCGGGGGCCTCAAAGAGGAGTTCGTCGTGGACCTGCAGGATCATCATTGCGCGGAGGCCTTCCGCACGGAGACGGCGGTGGAGTGCGAGCATGGCGCGCTTCATCATATCGGCTGCTGAGCCTTGGATAGGAGCGTTGATAGCGGCGCGTTCGGCAGCAGCGCGAACGGTAGCGTTCTTGCTCGTGATGGTGGGGAAGTACCGGCGGCGGCCGCAGAGGGTTTCGACGTAGCCCACGCGCCGGGCGCGTTCGATTGTCTCCTCCATGTATCGTCGGATATGCGGATAGCGAGCAAAGTACTGCTCGATGATACGGTGTGCCTCGCTCTTCGAGATCCCAAGGCGTTGAGCAAGTCCGAATGGCTGGAGGCCATACATAATGCCGAAGTTGACCACTTTAGCAGCACGGCGCATCTCGGGGGTGACCTGCTCGAGCGGTACCCCGAAGAGAGTTGCAGCGGTGGCAGCATGGATGTCGTACCCTGCTTTGAAGGCAGCAATGAGTGCCTCGTCGCCACTGATGTAAGCCATGATGCGCAGCTCGATCTGCGAGTAATCTGCCGAAAGCAGGAGCGTGTTAGGCCGTTGGGCGATGAAGGCTTTCCGGATTTCCCGTCCTCGCTCCCCGCGGACGGGAATGTTCTGCAGATTCGGGTTGCTGGAGGAGAGCCGTCCGGTACTGGTTGCAGTGTGGTTGTAAGTCGTGTGGATCCGACCCGTTACGGGGTTGATGAGGCTTGGGAGGGTATCGATGTAGGTGGAGAGGAGTTTGCCGAGCTGGCGATATTGCAACACGAGCCCTGCAATTGGGTAGCTGGGTGCGAGCTCGGAGAGCACGGACACATCCGTACTGTAACCAGTTTTGGTCTTCTTAAGCCGCGGTAGACGGAGGCGCTCGAAGAGTACTTCTGCAAGCTGCTTGGGGGAATCGATATTGAAGGCTGTACCAGCTTCGGCGTAGATGCGCTGGCGCAGGAGCTGTTGTTCGCGACGGTATTGCTCGCCGAGGTGGTGGAGAGTTCTGAGGTCGACGGCTACTCCGTTGCATTCCATCTGGGCAAGCACTTCGATCAGGGGGAATTCGAGTTCATCGGCCAGCTGAAGCATGCCGTGCTGTTGGAGTTCGTCGTGGAGGGGTTTACGGAGGAGGAAAGCGTGGAGTGCATTTGCCCCTTGGCTGAGGACTGCTGCCGGCGTGCTGTCATCGGCTCCGAGAAGGTGAACCCTCGAGGGGAGCCATCTCCGGCTGAGGGCTTCGAGGGTGTGTTGGTCATCGGGGTTGAGCACGTAGCTAGCTATCATGGCATCGAAGCCTACCGGAGGGGGGCTCATGCCGTGCCGTATGCAGGCACGCAGGAAGTGCTTGAGGTTGTGCCCACACAGACGGGGTTTGCTTCCATTGAAGAGAGCCAGCACCTTTTGCACGATCCACTGCGTGCTGGAACCACGAGCTGGAGGAGGAATCTCCCCGAAGAGATCAGCTTGGGCACCATTCGGGGCACTCAACGATGCGGTCGGAATGGCGTAGACAGTATCGGGATGGGCACAGAGGAAGAGTATCGTGGGGGTGCCCTCAATCGAAGGGCTGCTCATCTCAGCGTCGAGGCAGATCCACTCGGCCTGGGCCAGCTTCTCCAGCAAGGCCTGTAACTCAGCTGGGGTCTTAACCCACACTAGGCGTGCCGATGTGGTAACTGGACCTGAGGCAGGGGAGGGAAGCTGCTGCATTTCAGGAAAGAGCTGCGCTAGGCGCTCGCGGAGAGTGCGCATGGCAAGGCGGTCTAGCAAGGCGTTCAGTTCGGCGAGGTTAGGTGGGCGTCGGCGGAAGAGTTCGGGGGAAAAGGCTATGGGCACATCGGTGTGAAGGCGGACTAGCTGGCGGGAGAGGAGGGCTTGGGAATACCCTTCTTGCAGGCGCAGCCGGAGAGCGGGTCTATCGAGGGTAGCAAGCTGTTCGTAGAGGGCATCCAGTGACCCAAAGCGGTGGAGGAGCTGTAGGGCAGTCTTTTCTCCAATGCCATGGATGCCGGGAACGTTATCGACGGGATCTCCCACGAGGGCAAGGAAATCGACCACCTGCGAGGGGGTCAAGCCCCATTCCTGCCAGAGGCGTTGGGTGTCCCAGCGATCGTATTCGGTCCCCTCGCGCGTGGTGGGACGCAAGACCACGATGCGCTCAGAGAGCAGTTGGAAGAAGTCCTTGTCGGAGGTGATGCAGAAGACCGTGTAGCCCTTGTCAGCCGCCTGGCGGGCAAGGGTTGCAATGAGGTCGTCGGCTTCATAGCCAGGTAGCTCAATGCGGGGAATGCCAAGAGCATCGAGCAGCTGCTTGACGTGTTCTAGTTGGAGGGCAAGGTCTTCCGGTGGGGCTTGGCGTGTAGCCTTGTAGGCACTATACTGCTCATGTCGAATTGTTGGGGCTGCGGTATCGAAGACTACGGCAAGTTCGTCGGGGCGCTCGGTGCGCAGGAGTGCAAGGAGCATCGTGGCAAAGCCAAAGGTTGCAAAAGTGGGTTCGCCCGTAGGGGCGTGGAGCCCAGTGCGGAAGAGGGCATGGTAGGCGCGGAAGAGCAGGGACATACCGTCGATGAGGTAAAGCCGTTGCGCCATGGCACCCCGTACGGCTGAGCGCGTAGGCAAACTTCGCGAAAGTCCCAGGACCGTAGTCACAGTAGGTTGCGGAGGCGGCGGATGAGGAGGTAGCTGGACAGCCACGTTTTAGCTACGATCCAGAGCTTGTGTGGGAGCAGGACCCGGTAGCGGTGGCGGAAGACATTGAAGTCGCCGAGCTCCATCTTCTCCAGCAGCCGGTAGTAGATGAGGTCCATTGCTTCGGCGGGGAAGAGCGTGGCGCGGTCGTCCGGGTGGAGGTACATGCGGGCGGTGTGGTAGAAGCTACGGGCCCGCTGCGCTTCGAAGCGCATGAGCTCAAGGAAGCGTTCGTCGTAGCATTCGGCCATCAGATCCGCCTCTGAATAGCCAAAGCGCTCCATGTCCTCTTGCGGCAGGTAGATGTAGCCGCGATCTTTGTCGACTTTGACATCGCGGAGGATGTTGGTCAGTTGGAGGGCATAGCCAAGATAGATGGCGTACTGGCGAGCTTCGGGGTGTTTGTAGCCGAAGATTTCAATCAGGAGAAGGCCTACGCTGCTGGCAACGCAGTAGCAGTAGTCTTTCAGCTCCTCGAAGGTACGGTAGCGGCGTTGGAACAGATCGCGCTCGCAGCCGTCTAGGAGCAGGAAAAAGTACTGTTTGGGGAGCTGGAAGCGCTCAATGACGTGGGCAAGTGGGAGGAGGGCCGGGTGGAAGGGGGCTCCAGAGTAGATGTTGTCGAGCTCCTGTCGCCACCAGGCTAGCCATTGGCGTTTGGCGAGTACTTCATCGGCAGTATCCGGATGTGGGGTATCGACGAGGGTATCGACGGCGTGTGCGAAGAGGTACACTGCCTGCAGGGCTGTTCTCTGTGCATGCGGCAGGAGCACCGAAGGATAGTAGAAGCTACTCTGCTGGAAAGCCGCCGGAGAGAATCCCGGTGGCCACTCACGGGAGTCGAGTTCCCATCTGCCAAAGGAGCGCTCCGACATCACGAATGCCTAGTTGAATGCGCGTGTTGAGCACACCTGGGCCGAGACGGCGGAGCCGGGACAGAAGCCGGAAAGCTGCAGCAAGGGTTACTCGTGCCTGCCAGCGCAGCCGAGGGTGTACAATGGCCCTCAGGCCCTGTGTTGCGCGGGAAAGCCATTCAAGCAGGGTGTGCGCAATGTCATCCAAACACCGCTGCAATTTAGCAGAATTCTCCCACAGCTGTGTAGGCTCGGCAAGCCCGTGCTTCCGCAGCACCTCCTGCGGTATATAGAGCCGTCCTCGACGCAGATCGATCGAGAGGTCCTGCCAGAAGTTGAGTACCTGGAGGGCTGTGCAGAGGGCATTGGAGGCACAGAGTGCTCTTGGGGTACAGCTGCGGTGCAGAATCAGCAATGCCTCTCCGATCGGATTCGCCGAATGGTGGCAGTACCATACAAGATCGTTCCAGCTGTCGAAGGGCCGGAAGCAGGCATCGTAACGGAAAGCCGTCAGGAGGCGACGCACGAGCGAGAAAGGGAGTCCCGTGGAGCGCAATGTGGCGCTGAAAGCAACTATGATGGGGTTGCCAGAGGTAGGGGGGTGCAGCATTGCCTCCGCCAGGTGGAGCTCCAACGCTTCCAGCAGCGCAAGTTTATCGTGTGGTGAAGCTTCCAGGTCGTCGGCAATGTCGTCGGCGAGGCGAGCGAAGGCATAAAGATGCGCTACATGCGGGCGGAGTGCAGCGGGCAACCACAGCGACGCGACGGGAAAGTTCTCGTAGTGTTGTCGCACCAGCCGCCGACAGAAGCGAGTAGCCTCTTGCAGACTCTGCACCTGCAATGGTCCCCCGTCCGGGCTACACAGCGCACGGAGATCCTCCCATGTCAACTGCTGCAGCACGGAAGAAGCTTCTCTGCCTACCAGCGCATGAGGTTGACTTCGTCGACGTACACTGTCTGCTGGGCACGGAAGAGAGCAATCACAATGGCAAGCCCAACGGCAGCCTCAGCAGCCGCTACCGCCATCACGAAGAAGACCAGCAGCTGCCCTTCGGCATTCCCCAAATATGCCGAGAAGGCTACCAAGGAAAGGTTGACGGCGTTGAGCATAATCTCAATCGACATCAGGATGATGATGGCATTGCGGCGCGTCAGCACGCCGACAACCCCGATGGTGAAGAGTGTGGCCGAGAGCAGTATGTAGGCTTCCAGCGGGAGGTGTGACATGGCTTATGGCTCCAACTTCCGTTTCGCAAGAACAACAGCTCCTACCACCGCTGCCAGCAGCAGTAACGACACTGCTTCGAAGGGAAGCAGATAGTCCGTAAAGAGCACCCGCCCGAGAAATCCTGGAGTTCCGATCTCGGAAGCTTGCGATGAGGGCTGTGTGTAGCCGGTCGGACGGCTCAAGACGAATACCAGGAATTGCAGCACGAAGAGGGCCCCGAGAGCGGCAGCCAGACCCATGCGGGGATTAAACCGTTCCCGCAGCTGTTCGGGGTTCCCCAAGTTGAGCAACATGATGACAAAGACCACCAGCACCATGATGGCGCCTGCATAGATGAGCACCTGCAGAGCCGCCACCAGTGGCGCCTGCAGCGTCAGGTACAGCCCCGCCAGCATAAGGAAGTAGCCAATCATCCAGAGGGCAGAGGCGACCGGATTGCGACGAGAAATGACAGCCAGCGCTGTTCCTACGGCGCTTGCTCCGAAGAGGAGGGCAAAGAAAACGTCGACAGACACAGCTCCACCCTCTTAGCTTGCAGACATCCAGCAGAGTGCAAAATTAGGATTTCGCTCCTCATGCCTCTTCGGTCACCTGGGCCCGATGCTCTTCGATGAGCTTCTGCTGAATGTGTGGAGGCACAGGCACATATTCAGCGAAGCGCTGCGTGTAGGTAGCTCGTCCCTGGGTCAGCGAGCGCAGGGCAGCAGCGTACTTATCCAACTCGGCTAGCGGCATGTGGGCCCGAATGCGTTGATAGTGCCCATCGCTTTCAATACCGAGGATGACAGCCCGGCGTGTCGGCAAATCGCTCATAACGGCACCGACGTACTCTTCGGGCACGGTGATGAGGACTTCGTAGATAGGTTCGAGCACGCGCGGTTCGGCTTCCAGAAAGGCATTCTTGAAGGCCATCATGCCGGCGATTTTGAAGGCAGCTTCGTTCGAATCGACCGGGTGCATCTTGCCGTCGAAGACGCTGACGCGGATATCGCGGACGTAGGAGCCCGTCAGCGGGCCATCCTGCATCTTCTCCATGATACCCTTCAGGATCGCGGGCATGAAGCGGGCATCGATGACTCCCCCGACAATGCAGTTGAGGAAAGCAAGTTTCCCGCCCCACGGGAGCTCGTATTCCTCTTTGCTGCGGACAGTCAGCCCGGCAGGATCGGGCATGCCTTCGGTGTACGGCTCAATGAGCAAGTGTACTTCGGCATACTGGCCAGCGCCACCGGTTTGCTTCTTGTGCTTGTAGTAGCCCTTAGCGGGTTTCTGGATCGTTTCCCGGTAAGGGATGCGGGGTTCGGCAAATTCTACTTCAACACGAAAGCGGTGCTGGAGCAGCCAGCGCGCTACGGCGAGGTGGAGTTCCCCTTGCCCGTGGAGGATGATCTGTCGGAGTTCCTGCGCATGCTCGACACGATAGCTCGGATCCTCTTCCTGGAGCTGGTGGAGAGCAGTGCCAACCTTTTCCTCGTCGCCTTTCCTAACCGGGACGACGGCAACGCGCACGCGGGGTGGAGGAAACTCAATCGCTGGGAGGGTAACCGTAGCGCTGTTCCTGTCGTGCAGGGTATTGTTCGTGTGAGTATTGCGGAGCTTGACCGTAGCGGCCAAATCCCCAGCCGCAATCGGGCTCACCTCTGTTCGCTTCTTGCCGAGCACGGTGAAAAGCTGTGGAATGCGCTCGACAGTGCCTGTCTGGGCATTGATGAGCTCCATGCCTGCGCGGAGCGTGCCAGAGTAGAGGCGCAGGAAGCTCATATCGCCGAGACTGGGCTCGGAGAGTGTCCGATAGACAAAAGCCACAGGAGGTCCAGAAGGATCACATGCCAAGAGTCGGCCATCAGCCAATCGGACTGGTGGTAGCTCCGTTGGGGCGGGGAGGATCGTGGTCAGGAAGTCTAGAAGCCGTGAAAGCCCAATGTCGGTCTGTGCACTAGCACAGAGGATAGGAACAACGGCGCGCTGGAGGAGAGCCTGCCGCAAGCCGCGGCGCAACTCCTCATCGCTGAGCTGGCCATTCGTGAAGTAAGCTTCCATGAGGGCCTCGTCTGCGACAGCGACGGCTTCCATGAGCTGCTCACGGAAGCGGTAGACTCGCTCGCGCTCGCTTTCGGGGACAGGGGTCGGTGGAGCAGGTTTGCCTGGGGTATCAGGACCGTAGAGGTGTTGGGTGAGGACATCGACAATACCGCGGAGTTGCCCACCCTCGTACAGGGGATAGTGCAGCACAACGGCAGCGCTACTGAGGCGCTGGCGGATATGCTCGACTGCTCGTTCGAAGTCAGCCTGTTCGCTGTCGGGTTTACTCAGAAGGCACGCTATTGGGAGCGACTCCCGTGCAGCATGCTGCCATAGAAGTTCGGTGCCAACTTCGACGCCGCTCTGGAGACTGACCAGCAGGAGCCCAAGATCGGCAACGCGGAGGGCCGGCAGGACCTGCCCGAGGAAATCATCGTAGCCGGGGGTATCGAGCAGGTTCAGCTTGTAGCCATTCCACTCAAAGGTGAGCAAGCTGGTGAAAACAGAGGTGCCGCGCTCATGCTCGAGCTCGTGATAGTCTGAGACGGTGTTGCGTTCTCCAATGCTCCCCTTCCGGGACGTGGCTCCGGCGTAGTAGAGGAGGGCTTCCGCCAAGCTGGTTTTCCCGCAGCCGGCGTGCCCTAAGAGCACGGCATTCCGTATGGAGTGGGCCTCGTAGACTCTCATCATCGGGATCAGCAACGTCCGACATGCCGACGGTGCGAGGCCGTAAAAATAGCAACTTCGCTACAAAGGGCCCAGGGCCTTGGGACTGTCCGCCGGAGCTCAGCAGTGGCGGAGAATGCGGGCGTACTGGTTGAGCACGAGTGGATAGAGCTCATGCTCGTACGGTAGGAGGCGTGCGGCAAGGCTCTCGGGAGTATCATCGGGGGAAATGGGGATGCGGATTTGAGCAATGACCGGACCGGTATCGTATTCCTCGTCCACCAAGTGTACGCTAGCACCGGTATAGGTTTCCCCAGCCTGGAGGAGGGCTCGGTGGACGTGCAGTCCGTACATCCCAGGGCCCCCGAACTTCGGGAGCAGAGCGGGGTGGATATTGAGGATGCGGCCGCGATAGGCATGGACCACCGCCGGCGGAACTTTCTTCAGGTACCCAGCTAAGGCGATCAACTCGACTGCGTGGCTCTCGAGGGTGTGGAGGAGGGCGACAACGTAGTCATCCGGATTGGGATGGGTTGCGCTACTCAAGTGCACGAAGGGGATAGAGTAGCGGTGAGCAACCTCCCGAACTCCGGCGGTGGAATTATTGCTGAGGATCAGCACGATGCGGTAGAGGGCTTCTGGACGGAAGGAGAAGCGCACGAGGGCGTCAGCATTGCTCCCACGGCCGGAAGCGAAGACGGCGACACGGACAGGGTCGGGTTTAGCGCTTGCTGCGGACTCCATGCTCTTCGTGGGTCAGGATCCATGCGGCAACACTGCCTTCGTCGATTGTGGGAAGGTGGGTCCAGAGGAGGTACCATTCCCCATGGGCGGAGCTGGTGTCGGTACCATTGGCCTGGGCAGCCTCAAGCATGAGGCGGAAGCGCTGCCGCCAGCGTTCCATATTGAGCGGGCGGAGGTCTATCCAGCCAGCTTCGCACCAGCGTTCGAGCGCCTCAGGCGTGCACTGATGCGATTCCTTCGGGCTTGGGATTTTGACCTCAGCGCCGCGCAGATAGTGGTGCCCGTCAGGTAGTAGGATGACAAGCCCGATGGTGAGAATCTGTGATCGGAGGTGCTCATCGCGGCAGAGCAGGTTCCAGAGGCTTGCGGAGAGATCCTCGGGCGTGTGTTCCACGACGGTTTCCATGGAGCCGAAGGCGCGTCTGAAGAGGTGGGCCTCATAGAGAAGCTTGGTCAAGCGCGGGGGACCGAGCATTTCGAAGGCGATCCCTTCCGTGTTGTGGGCGCGCTCGAGCTGGCGCAGAAGCTCGATAGCTACATGGCGTAGGGCCCCGCCGCGATAGCTTGGCCCGAGAATGGCTGCATCGAGGGCGGCAATGATGTCATGCCCGGTATTGCCCCCGAGGATTTCCCGTACAACGGCTTCAGCAATCTCCTCCGGTGTGATGAGCTCCATTTGGCCAAGAGCACTGACGGTCTCAAATTCCGCACGGGAGAACATCCCATTTTCGCCTGTGTCGATAAAAACCGAGCGCAAAGGCTCCTCAAGGCGGCGGAGGGCTGCCGGAGGCGATGTGGGAAACACCTCCTCAAGAGGGAGCGCTTCTTCCGGAGGGAGGTCAACTCGGAGGAGGGGCCGACCGTGGAAGAGCACTTCGTCGTATGCGATGCGCTTCCAGGCAATGATAGCGGCTGGCTTGAGCTCCTTGACAATAGGCGCTCCGGGCGTGCGCCCCAGGAGGAACAGCAACAGGGAATGTGCCCCTGCGATGGCGGATTTGGCAAGGAGGACCCGTGAGGGGCGTTCTTCGCTGTGTGTGTACGGAATGTTGAGTCCCATGCCGCCAGTGCCGGTGGTCCCCACCTTCAGGTAGAACCGTGTCCCAGCAGCCAGTAAGCTGTGGTAGAGGATCTGGATATGGCGGATAAGCTGCGGGATGTAGAGGCTGGTGAGGAGTCGTTCGACCGCCTCGGAGGCTCCGGTGCCGTGTTGTACGGCATGCCAGGCTGCATAGGCCGAAGCATAGAGGTTCTGGTAGGCAATGGCAGTGGCTGTGTTGATGCAGTCAATGACAATATCGGGACGCACCTCGGTGAGGAGTTCGTAGAGGGCCGAATGCTGGAGGCGCTGCTCATCGAGTTCGCCGAGGATGTCTTCAATTAGGGCCGCTCGAGTGGCTGGATCGTGCAGGAGTGCTTCCCGGGAGAGCTCTTTCCAGGCGCTGCGGAGGAAGATATCCCCCCAGCGAGCTTCAATAGGCACGTTCGGGAAGAGGCGCTGCAGTTCGGCTGCAGCTGCCTCGGCTTCAGGACGGCGGAGCGAGGTGAGGACAAGCCGTTTGGGGCCTTCCTGGAGCAGGCGACGGCAGACGGCCATACCGACTAAACCCCAGCCGCCAAGCACGAGGACAGTACGCTCACGGAGTTCCATCGTGTTCGTTCCGGGTTGCCGTGGTACGGATAGCTAAGTGCTGGCGCATGTGATGGGCGGCAGCAACCATGTTGCGGAGAGCAGGGATGACCTCCTCCCATCGGCGGGTCTTTAAGCCACAGTCGGGATTGATCCAAACGGCCTCCGGCGGTACGATGTGCAGGACGCGCCAGATCGTCCCCTCGATGTCGGACTGCTGTGGGATGGCGGGGGAGTGGACATCATAGACTCCAACGCCGACCTGCAGACTGCCACTGGGTAAAGCTGCGAAGTTGTCGACAATTGCCCCGCGGCTACGAGAGCCTTCGATGGAGAGCACGTCGAAATCGAGTGCTGCGATGAAGTCGAGGATGTCGTCGAATTCCGAGTAGCACATGTGTGTGTGGATTTGGGTTTCGGGACGGGCCTTGGCATGGCAGAGCCGAAAGGCGCGCGTGGCCCAGCGGAAGTACTCCGCCCAATCTCGGCGTTTCAAGGGTGCACCTTCTCGAAAGGCGGGCTCGTCGATTTGGATGATGCGGATGCCGGCAGCTTCGAGGTCGCGTACCTCATCGGCAATGGAGAGCGCCAGTTCGTAGGCCAACTCCTCAGCCGAGATGTCCTGCCGCCAGTAGCTCCACAGGAGCATGGTTACCGGACCGGTGAGCATGCCCTTGACCGGGCGTGGAGTCAGGGATTGGGCATAGGTGATGTAAGGCACCGTCATCGGGCGCGGGCGCCAAACATCCCCGTAGATGATGGGGGGGCGGTAGACACGGGAGCCATACGAGAGTACCCATCCGTGCTCAGTCGTGGCAATACCTTCGAGCTGTTCGGCAAAGTACTCTACCATGTCGCTGCGCTCGAATTCGCCATGGACGAGCACGTCGAGCCCGAGCTCTTCCTGGACGGCGATGGCATGCCGGATGTGGTTACGGATGGCCGTCTCATACTGTTCGGCAGAGAGTTCACCACGACGGTACTGAGTCCGGATACGGCGAATTTCGGCCGTCTGAGGGAAGGAGCCGATGGTGGTAGTCGGTAGTATGGGTAGCTGAAGGAGCTGGCTCTGCAGGCGACGCCGTTCAGCGGCTGAGGGATGGCGATGGAAGTCTGCTTCGGTGAGTGCGGCCAGCCGTTGGCGAACATGCTCGTTACGGGCAAAGGGGAGGTGCAGGAGTTGGCTTGTCGCATGAACAGCCTGCAGGGCAGCTGAGTCGCCCAACCAGGCGGCTTTCAGCAGGCGTAGCTCGGCGATGCGCTCTCGCGCAAAGGCCAGACGTTCGAGCAGGCCCGACGGCAGACGTTGCTCAAGGGCCGTGGTCACTGGCAGATGTGCGAGCGGACAGGAGGGAGCAAGCACAATATCCCCGCAGAATCGATGGAGCTCTTCCAGGAAGTGCAGGCGCTCTCGCAGGTCAGAGCGCCAGACTTGGCGTCCATTGACGATACCGGCAATGAGCGTCTTCCCCGTTGGGAAGCCGTAGCGCTGCAGCAGATGCCAGTTCTCGCTGTTTGAGACGAAGTCGAGCCCCAGTCCGCTGACGGGAAGCTCGGCATAGCGCTGAAAATCGCAGACGCTGTCGTAGTAACACAGCACCCAGAGGGCTACCCGATGAGCGCTGAGTTCGCTGTACCAAGCGTGGACAAGCTGCCAGTGCTCTTCGGGTACATCCAGTGCCAGGGCTGGTTCGTGCACGAGAATCTGGGTAACGCCTTCGGCGGCCAAGGAGCTGAGGAGTTTAGCAAAGACTGGCACGACGGCTGCTCCGAAATCGGCAAGCTCGGAGTCGGTTAGCGGTGCTCCTGCCGTAGGGCTGCTATCGGCCGGGCGTACTCGCTTCGAGAGGCGCAGGAAAGTGTAGGGGCCAATCAGGGTCGGCACGGTCTCTGCCCCGTGGTGGCGGTAGAAGAGCACGTCGTCGAGCGGGAAGTTCTGCTGGAGCTCGAAGCGGGGTTCCTCAAGTTCGGGCACGAGGTAGTGGTAGTTTGTGTTGAACCACTTGGTCAGCTCGAGTGCGTGCCGGCCGCGGGCCATCGCAAAGTAGGTCGTCAATCCCTCGTAAGGCTGAAAGCGGCGGGGGATGGCCCCAAGCATGACAGCCGTATCCAGCATGGGGTCGTAGAGGGAGAGCTCGTTGCAGGGCACAATATCCATGCCTTCATACTCCCGGAGCCGCTCTCGCTTGAGTGTGGCAATGCCCTGCAGGAAATCAGCTTCGGTGAGGGAGCCGGACCAAAAGCCCTCCAGGAGCCTCTTATACTGGCGCTGCTCCCCGAGCCGTGGAAAGCCAAAGGCGAGTGTACGCATTGGAGGCCGCGCAGACAGGTGACTGCATGACAGGTGCGAATTTAGCGAACGGCCGTAGGGTCCGGGGTGGAGAGTGTGCCGACGGTGCCTATGAGCACCCGCTCCGTGCCGGCATAATCCCGGCGTAGGCGGAGCTGGGCTGTCGTGGGACGGAAGAGCTCTACGACGGCTTCGGCAGAGCCGTCCCCGAGCTCGAGGACGAAAGCCCCACCGGGTGTGAGTAAGCGGGGGAAGAGCTCGGCAAAGCGGCGGTAGAAGGTGAGCCCGTCGGCCTCGTCCGTTAGGGCTTGTCGGGGTTCATAGAACCGGATCTCGGGCTGGAGCTCTGAGAGGCGGGCTGCAGGGATATAGGGTGGATTGGCCACAACCAGATGGAAAGGCGCCCCCGGGGGGATGGTGTGGAGGATATCCAGCTGGCGGAAGCGCACGTGGAGCAATCCGAGGCGGCGGGCATTTTCCCGTGCCAGTCGGAGTGCTGCTCTCGAGATATCGATACCGTAGACGCAAGCTTCCGGGAAATGGTACGCTAAGGCCAGGGCAATGCAGCCGGAGCCGGTACCGATATCCAGAATACGCACCGGCCGTGGCCAAGGCACAGTCCGCAGCAGTGTTAGCGCTTCCTCGACGAGGAGCTCTGTCTCCGGCCGCGGGATGAAGACCCCGCGGCGGATACGGAGGCTGAGGTCGTAGAAATCGATTGTCCCCAGGAGGTACTGCAGGGGTTCTCGTTGGAGGCGGCGTCGGAGCAAGCGGCTGAGGCGGCGGTACGCCGCCGGCGGGACCGGGGTATCACCACGGACGAAGAGCTCTAGGCGAGACAGCCCCAGTACATGGCCGAGGAGGAGCTCGGCCGTGCGCCGAGGGCTGTCAAGGCCAGCCTCTTCCAGCAGCTGTGCAGTAGCGGCAAGCAGATCTTGGAGCCGAGCGCACCTGAGCCGGAGCTTACTCAGCGTGATACTCCTGGAGCGGCTTGACGTGGAGTTCGGCATGGCGCAGTTCAGCCAATCCACGAAGCGAGGCTGCGGCTGCGGCAAGGGTTGTGAAGAAGGGAATGCGGTAGCGCATGGCTATCCGCCCCATGATGTGCTCATCGTAGCGGGCGTTCTCACCCAGAGGGGTGTTGATGAGGATGTCCACTTTGCCGTCGGTGATGTAGTCGATAATGCTGGGCCGTCCTTCGTAGTGTTTCCGCACGGGTGTCACTGGGAGCCCATGGCGCTGGAGGAAAGCAGCCGTTCCGCCGGTGGCCCACAGTTCGAAGCCTAGCTCCAAATATCCTCGGGCAATCTCGACCGCCTGGGGGGTCTTGTCGTAGTCAGCAAGCGAAATGAACACTCGCCCGCCCTCGGTCGGAATACGATTCCCGGCAGCTAGGTGAGCCTTAATCAGCGCGCGTCCGAAGGAACTATCGATCCCCATCACTTCACCGGTTGAGCGCATCTCTGGTCCTGGAAAGACGTGCACCTGTGGGAACTTGGTGAAGGGGAAGACGGACTCTTTGACGGCCACGTGTCCGAGATGGAGGCGAAATTCGGAGACGGGGATTTGGCTCAGTCGTTCGCCCAGCATCGCACGGATGGAGAGCTCAATGATCGGGATACCAGTAGCCTTGGTGACGAAGGGCATCGTGCGCGACGCCCGCGGGTTAGCCTCCAGAACATAGATGGTGCCCTGGTGGATGGCGTACTGAATGTTGAGGGGACCGATGACGTGAAGTGCACGGGCAATGCGGCGCGTGTAGTCGCAGAGCTTCTCGAAGTGCTCCAGTGTCAAATTGAAGGGCGGCAGCACGCAGGTGGAATCTCCAGAATGGATGCCCGCTTCCTCGATGTGTTGGAGCACCCCGGCAATGAGCACTGTTTCCCCGTCACTGACAGCGTCGACATCGAATTCATCGGCGTGTTCCAGGAAGCGATCGATGAGCACGGGGCGTTCCGGGAAGACGGAGAAAGCCTGGCGCACGTAGCGGCGCAGCATTTCTTCGCGGTAGCAAATCTGCATGGCTCGCCCCCCGAGCACGTAAGAGGGGCGAACGAGAACCGGGTAGCCGATACGGCGGGCGATGGCACAAGCTTCCTCTTCCGAGCGAGCTGCCCCCCATGGCGGGCAGGGGATGTGAAGCTCTTGGAGGAGGCGGGCGAAGCGCTCGCGGTCTTCAGCCAAGTCGATCCCCTCGGGTGTGGTGCCCAGAAGAGGGAATCCGGCAGCTTGGATTCGATGAGCCAGCCGCAGAGGGGTCTGCCCACCGAGGGTGACGATGACACCGTCGGGGCGTTCGTGCTCAAGGACGTTGAGCACGTCTTCGGCAGTCAGGGGTTCAAAGTAGAGCTTGTCCACCGTGTCGTAGTCCGTGGAAACCGTCTCCGGGTTGCAGTTGACCATGATAGCCTCATAGCCCAGGCGGCGGAGCGTGAAGATGCCGTGGACGCAGCAGTAATCGAATTCGATGCCCTGCCCAATGCGGTTGGGTCCGCTGCCGAGGATGACCACTTTGCGGCGCCGGGAAGCCCGGGCCTCATTCTCGCCCGGGGCGTATGTGGAGTAGTGGTAAGGAGTTTCGGAAGCGAACTCAGCCGCGCAGGTATCGACCGTCTTGTAGACAGGGCGGATATTGTACCGTCGGCGGAAAGCGGCCACCTCCTCCTCTGAGCAACTGGCCAGGGTAGCCAGCTGTCGGTCAGAGAAGCCGAGGGCTTTGAGAGAGCGGAGGTGGTCCGGCCCCAGCTGCTCCAAGAGTGCTGTACCGGAGCACTGCGTCTGGTGGCGTTGCGCCAGGACATGGTGGGCAGCCTGCACGATTTCCCGACACTGTTCGATAAACCACGGGTCGTAGCCGGTCAAACGGTGGATCTCCTCCGTGCTCATGCCCAGGCGGAGGGCGTCGCAGAGGTCGAAGAGGGAACGGGAGTGGCGGCGGCGGAGGCGAGCTCGCAAGGGTTCCCGCTCTTCCTCGCTTAAGGCTTGCAGGTATTCGGGGCGGTCGAAGCCGAACCCGAAACGCCCCTGCTCCAGGCTCCGGATAGCCTTCTGCAGAGCCTCCTTGAAGGTGCGCCCGATGGCCATCGCTTCGCCGACGGATTTCATCTGTGTGCCGAGTTCGTCAGGGACTTCGGGGAACTTTTCGAAGTCCCAGCGGGGGATCTTGACCACCACGTAGTCGATGGCGGGCTCGAAACAGGCAGGGGTTTTCCCGGTGATGTCGTTGAGGAGCTCGTCGAGCGTGTAGCCGATAGCCAGTTTGGCGGCAAGTTTGGCAATCGGAAACCCGGTCGCTTTTGAGGCCAGGGCTGAGCTGCGGGAGACACGCGGGTTCATCTCGATGACCACCATCCGCCCCGTCTGCGGCTCGACGGCAAATTGGATGTTGGAGCCGCCGGTTTCAACACCAATCTCCCGCATGATGCGGATGGCCGCATCACGCATGCGCTGGTATTCAACATCGGTGAGTGTCTGGGCTGGCGCAACGGTGATGGAATCCCCGGTGTGGATGCCCATGGGGTCGAAGTTCTCAATGGAGCAGACGATGACCACGTTGTCCCTGTGGTCACGCATGACCTCCAGCTCGTATTCCTTCCAGCCCAGGAGGGATTCCTCAAGCAACACCCGCCGGATGGGGCTGGCAACGAGGGCGGCCGAGAGCAGCTCGCGGAACTCTTCGACGTTGTAGGCGATGCCACCGCCGGTGCCGCCGAGTGTGAAGGAAGGGCGGAGGATGACCGGAAAGCCGAGCTGTTCCAAGGCACGGAAGCCTTCTTCGAGGGAGTGGACAAAGAAGCCGCGGGGAGTTTCCAACCCGCAGCGCTGCATGGCTTCGTGGAAGAGTTTGCGGTCTTCGGCTTTGCGGATGGCTTCGGTCGAACAGCCGATGAGCCGGACACCGTACCGCTCGAGCACCCCGCGCTCGGCAAGCTCGACGGCTACGTTGAGCCCGGTCTGCCCACCCATGGTGGGCAGTATAGCATCGGGGCGTTCTCGGGCGAGAATTTTTTCGACGAAATCGGCCGTGATGGGTTCAATGTAGGTGGCATCGGCCAATTGGGGGTCGGTCATGATAGTGGCGGGATTCGAGTTGACCAGGATGACGCGCAGCCCTTCCTCGCGGAGGGCTTTACAGGCCTGCGTTCCACTATAGTCGAACTCGCACGCCTGGCCGATCACAATGGGGCCAGAGCCGAGAATGAGGATGCTCTGCAGATCGGGTCTGCGGGGCATGTTTACGATGCAGCGCTTGGTGAGACGATTCGTCCGGTGCGATGTAGCTGGGACTCAATCCATCGGTAGGTGTATTCCAAGCCCTCTTCGAGCTCGACGCGGGGTTCCCATCCCAGAACCTGTCGGAGGCGAGTGTTGTCGCTGTTGCGACCTCGCACTCCCTGCGGTTTGCCAGGGTTGTAGCGTTTACGGATGTGTTTGCCGGCAATGCGGGCCACCAGATCCACCAGCTCGTTGATGGTCACGAGGCGGTCGCTGCCGAGATTGAGTGGGTGGCGGTAGTCGGAGAGCATCAGTCGGTAAATGCCTTCGAGGCAATCGGTGATGTAGAGGAAGGAGCGCGTCTGGTTGCCATCGCCCCAGATTTCGATTTCATCGCCGTCACGGGCCAGGGCGATCTTCCGGCAGATAGCCGCAGGGGCTTTCTCTCGCCCGCCATCGTACTCGCCCAAGGGGCCATAGACGTTGTGAAAGCGGGCAATGCGCACTTCCAGGCCGTAGTCTTCGGCGTAGTACTGGCAGAGCTTCTCCGTAAAGAGCTTCTCCCAGCCGTAGCCTTCCTCGGGATCGGCAGGGTAGGCGTCCTCTTCGCGCAGCGGCGTCACCTCAGGGGTCTTTTGCCGGTATTGCGGATAGACACAGGCCGAGGAGGAGAAGAAGAAGCGCTGGACCCCATTGAGGCGGCTAGCCTCGAGCATGTGCGCGTTGATGAGGATGTTGTTGCGGGCAATGTCGGCGTGGTTGGTGCTGATGTAGCCGATGCCGCCCATATCAGCAGCCAGGTTGTAGACGTGCTCGATGCCTGCTGTGGCGCGGAGGCAGTTGTCCCACAGGCGCAGATCGAGCAGCAGGAACTCATGGGCCGCCGTTGGCTCATAGGCTGGCGGTTTCAGATCGACGCCTCGCACCCAATAGCCCTGCTCTACGAGGAACCGGACGAGGTGATGGCCAATGAAGCCGCCGGCACCAGTGACGAGAACCCGTGTTGGCATTGTCTGGCGCGAAGAATGTGCGACTGCAGGCGCAATGACGTACGAAGCTGGGCCGTTGATGGGTGATGCGGCCGGTGGTAAGTTTGTAGAGCTGCTGCGGTGGACTACCCATGGAACAGGGACGGCTTGGCTTTGGGAGTCGGTGGCAGCGGGTGTGGTGGATGTGTATTCTCATGGGCGCTTGCCTCGGATTTGGGGGAGGAGCCCTGCGGGCAGTGACCGTGTTTGCTGTCTTCCGCCCACTGACGGTCGAGCTGGACACAGCGCTGCCACCGGAGGCGCGGCTGCAGACGTATCGGATTGCAGCGCTGCAGACTCCCTATGTGTGGGGAGGAACGGGCCTCTTTCTGGTTGGGATGGCTGCGCTGGTGTGGAGCCATCGGCGGCGGCTGCGCGCGCATGGATGGCTGTTTATGGCCTCGGTCTTGACACTCCTTGCCGCCGTAGGCGAGCTATGGCTTGCCCTGGCCTACGATGTCTCGCTGCTGCGTCTGGTGGCACTGGAGGTGCCCCCCGTTGCCCAGCTGGATTCTCTCGTTGTGCAGCGGGTGCGCACGGCTGGAGCTGTGGCGACGCTGACAGCGTTGGCCGAATGGACAGTTGTACTCCTCTGCATCTGGCAACCACTTGAGCGAAGGCAGCAATGAGAGTAGACCGGCTCCTTGAGGAACTCCTGCAGGTGGCGCGGCGCTGTGGTGTTCGGGTACGGCGCGAGCGCGGCCGCTTCCGCGGCGGCTACTGCGTCATCGGGCAAGAGCGACTCATTGTACTCAATCGAGCGCTCCCGCCAGAGCAGATGGTACTGGTGTTGGCAGAGGCTCTCAACTATTTCCCGCTCGAGGGGATACCGATGAAGCCAGCTGTGCGGGCGATATTAGAGGAGGCTCGAACGCCCAGAGTACATGGCACGGTAGTGCTGGACGTCTCCACACCTGAGTCCTTGGTGCAGCAGGATCAACCATGTGGCGATGGTACATAGGGCTGCTACTTCCAGCGCTTGTATGGGCGCAGCTCCGTGAAGGGCAGCCGCTCGACCGGGTCATTGCCCTGGTGGGCGGGGAGCCCATTTTTGCCTCCGATCTAGAAGCCCAGGTACAGCTCTTCCGGCAGCAGCTCCCTGCTGGGATGGAGCTTCCTGATTCGGTCCTGCGCCGCCGGGCTCTCGAGCTGCTGGTGGATGAAAAGCTCCTGCTCCTCAAGGCGCAGGAAGATAGCATCGTAGTCAGCGATGAAGAGGTTTCGCAGCGTCTGGAGTGGCAGCTCCAGCTGCTGGTCCAGCAGTTTGGCTCGGAGCGTCGCGTGGCTGATGTCTACGGGATGACGCTCGAGCAGATACGGCGGGAATATCGAGAGGAGGTGCGGAAGCGCCTCCTGGTGGAGAAGTTGCAGCAACAGCGGTTTGGCTCCATACGCTGTACACGGCGTGAGGTGGAAGAGTTCTTTGCCCAGTATCGGGATTCTCTCCCGCCGGTGCCAACGCAGGTTGAGCTGGCGCACATAGTACGGTTCGTACAGCCCGATTCACTGCAGCGGCAGCAGGTCATCGAATTGGCGCGCCGAGTGCGCGATAGCCTCCTCCGTGGCGGCGATTTCGCTGACTTTGTTCGCCGCTACAGCGACGATCGAGGGACGCTCCCGACGGGCGGGGAGGTCGGATGGGTCTCCCGGGGGAAGTTGCTTCCCGAGTACGAGCGCGTAGCTTTTTCGCTCCAGATCGGGGAGATTTCTACGCCGATTGAGACACCCATGGGAATTGCCCTGGTGCAGGTCCTTGACCGCCGGCAGGAGGAGGTGCGCCTTCGCCATATTCTCTTTCGCCTCCGAGCGGATGCTGAGCGTGTTCGAGCAGAGCTTCAGCAGTTGCGGGAGCTCGTCCGGCAAGGGGCTTCTTTCGATTCACTGGCGCGGCTGTACTCGGAGGAACTCGATACCCGTGCTTTTGGTGGATCGCTGGGGGTTGTGCCACTTGATGCGCTTTCCGAGGAGCTCCGCTCCGTTGTGGAGCAGCTGCCCGACGGAGGTGTCTCTGAGCCGCTGCCGTATGTGGCACAGGCGAACCGTCCGGGGTTGCATCTTGTATACCGCAAACGGTTGGTGCCGCAACATCGGCCGCAGCTGCCCGAGGATAGCGACTACGTGGAGCGTTTCTGCAATCAGTGGAAGCGGGAGCAGGAGTATCGGCGCTGGATGGCCGAGTTGCGTCGACGTTTTCCATGGGAGGTCCGGCCATAGTACTGGTGGGATTGGCAGTAGGCATAGCTGCCGGGGGTGGCGTCCCTCTCTGGGGGCAGTTACCGGCAGCTCTGCAGCCGGGATGGTCTCCGAGGCAAGCGCTATATCACAGCGAGCGCCCCGACAGCATCCTGCCAGTACCGCTCCCGACAGCTGAGCCGGAGCTCATAAGCCCGGAGCAGGACAGCGCCTACATCCGAGCTCTGCGGCAGCCCTTGCCGCCGCTGGCGCGCTTTCAGGCTGCTCTCCGGGCATCGGCCGATTTGTGGGCTAGTTTGCACGAACAGAGCCTGCCGACCCCGTGGCAGAGTGCGCTGCGCAATCTCCGCCTCGAGGAGCGCTTTCTGCGGCCGAGCGGGGAGGAGCTGGTGCAGCACTGGTACAATCTGCAGCAAGCACAAGCACTGCCTACCCCTACGCTGCCGCGTACCCCTGGGAGCGCTTTTGCTCTCCCTTTGGGAAGCCTCATGCGCTTGCTCGGCCTTGTGGAAGATGTCTCGCCCACGGTCCGCTACGAGCTGTCGGCGGTGGAGCGGGTGCAGGTGCTCGTCTACTCTGCTCAGGCTGTGCTGGTGGCTCTGCTCTTCGACGGTGTGCAGCGCCCGGGACGGTATAGTGTGACGTGGGATGGGCGAGATGAACACGGACGGATTCTGCCCCCGGGTGATTACGTTATTGAGGTGCGCATCGGCAATGGAGAGCGCTTCTACAAGCGTGTTCGGCTAACGATAGCGGATATCCGCAGGTGACGTCTCATAGGAGGGCAAATTCGATGGGCCGATGGATGGGTGTTGTAGCGGTGTTGGTGGCAGCTGAAGTAGCTTTGGCCGTCCCTATTGTCGTCAAGTTCCGCGCGTCTTCCCCGAGCTACGCTGCTTGGAAGCAAGGGGGACGGGTGGGTGCGGTGCAATCTTTGCATGCCTTCGTTGGGCTCCATCGTACTGAGCCCCTGGTTTCTGAGGCTTTGCTGCAGGCGGTGCGGCAGCGGGCACAGCGCCTCGGCGCAGGGCGGGCCTGGAGGCAGGTGGCCGAACTCGAACGGCTGGCCCTCGTTGAACTGCCGGAGGCTGTCGATGTGGCCCTACTCCTGCGCAAGATGCAGCGACATCCAGAGCTGGAATACGCTGAACCCCTGCCGGAGCGCTTCCTCTGCGGTGTGCCGGACGATCCGATGGTGGTAGAGCAATATGCTCTCCGGCTCATCCGTGCCTTCGATGCTTGGGATGTCTTGCCAGCGCAGCTCGAGCCTATACTGGTTGGCATTGTCGACACAGGGGTCGATATGGCGCATCCGGATCTGGCGGGCAACATCTTTCTCAACCCTGGTGAGATGGGGGTGGATGCCAATGGACAGGACAAGCGTTTCAACGGCGTGGATGATGATGGCAACGGCTTCATCGATGACTGGCGCGGCTGGGATTTTGCCGCCGGGGATGGCCGCAGCTACGATAACGACCCGAGTCCTGGGAATGCCCATGGCACGCATGTGGCCGGTATTGTCGGGGCGCTAGTCAATAATGGGCGTGGCATTGCCGGGGTCGTACCACAGGTACGTCTGCTGGTCGTCAAGATCGGTCCCGATGCCCCAGGATCCACGCAGGTGGTCAACAGTTACGAGGGTATCCTCTATGCGGCGTCGATGGGAGCAGCAGTCATCAACTGCAGCTGGGGTGGGCCATCGCGGTCGGAGGCAGAGCACGAGATCGTTCGCACGGCTGTCGCTTTGGGCGCCGTCATTGTAGCAGCTGCCGGCAATGATGGGCAGCGTATCCCCTTCTATCCGGCGGCTTATCCAGAAGTGCTCTCTGTGGCGGCCACGGATTCGGCCGACCTCAAGGCGTGGTATTCCAACTACCACGAGAGCATTAGCGTTGCAGCGCCCGGGGACGACATACTCTCCACGCTCCCTGGGGGCCTCTATGGGCGCATGAGTGGAACCTCGATGGCGGCTCCTATAGTCAGCGGGGTGGCGGCGCTTGTACGCCAACGGTTCCGAGAGTATACGCCGGCACAGGTGATGGCTCGAGTAATGATGACAGCCGACAATCTCGACCAGCGCCAGCCGTGGCTGGCAGGGCTGCTTGGCTGGGGACGCGTCAATGCCTATCGGGCATTGACCGCCGATACGGTGAGGGCCTGCTTCATCGATAGTGTTGCCGTCAGTGATGCCGATGGAGATGGCTTCTTCGACATCGGTGATACGCTCCGCATCATGCTCTGGCTGCGCAACGTGCTCGAGCCCCTCGACAGCCTAGCCGTTGAAGTCTTCACGCCGCTGGTTCCAGCGCCGGAGTACGTGAGGCGCTCCGTCGTTGTGCCCTCTATGGGGGCAGGCGAGCTACGAGTCCTGCCGCAACCATTGCTGCTGCGTATAGCTGCCGGCATCCCTGACAATGCTGCAATGCAGTTGCGCTTCACCCTCCGGTACCGTGGGCGCGCAATCGGCCGGGGGTGGGCAACCGTTGTCCTTCGGCCTGTCTACCGGACGCTGGCGGCTAACCACATTGCCGTGACCTTCAACAGTATCGGCAACATTGCCTTCAACGACTACCCTGACAACACGCAGGGCGATGGATTCCGCTGGAAGGAGAGTCCGAACCTGCTCTTCGAGGGGGCCTTAATGGTTGGCATTTCAGCGGAGCGGCTCTCCAACGTTGCTCGCGGGGCGCTGCAGACGCAGCAGGATCGCTCCTTCGTTGCTCGGCGAGTCCTCCAGCTTTTGACGCCTGGGCCTCATGCGGCGCTGGAAGCGGAAGCTGAGTTCGCCGATGAGCAGCGCCCTGGAGATCTGGGGGTGGCCGTGCGTCAGCGTATCTACCAATTTTCTCAGCCTGGCTGGCGCGACTTTGTGCTGGTTGTCTACGATGTGACCAATCAGACCGACAGCCTCTTCCCGAATCTGCACCTCGGATGGTACCTGGACTGGGACATTAGCCCTTCGGCCACAGGCGATCGAGCCCTCTACGATGATAGCTCGGGCATTGGCTATGTCGTATGCGAGACCTGTGCGCGGCCGCTCCCGATGGCGGGAGCGCTCGTGGTGAGTGCTGCGCCGGTGAATTTCTATGCCATCGACAATGATGCCCGTGAGATGGGGGTCTACGATGGGTTTACACGCCAGGAGAAGTGGCGGGCTCTCAGCAGTGGTCTGGCTCGCCGGCGGTCAAGTCTCACGGATGCCTCTATGGTCATAGCAGCAGGGCCTCTTCGGCTTGAACCGGGCGATACGGTACGGGTTGTCCTGGCACTCGTTGCGGGCATGACTCTGGAAGAGCTCCGGCAAGCTGCTTCCGCTGCCCGACAGGCGGCAGCCACTGTGGGAATCGATACGGTTCCGTGGCGCCCGCTGCCCCAGAGCATGGCTGCTGGAATATACCCGAATCCGTGGACGCCTGGACAAGCGCTGCCGACCTTAGTCATACAGCTGCCCGAGCGGCGCTACCTCCGCGTGCGTCTGGTCGATGGGCTGGGACGGTTCGTCGGTACACTGACGGAGGGTCCTTACCAGCCCGGGACGTATGCCATTGCAGTGGATCCGGCATCGCTCAGCAGCGGCAGCTACTTCCTCTACCTGACCGCTGGTTCGGAAGGCATGGTCATTCCGGTCAGTATTCTGCGTTGACATGGAACGCTACGAGCAGCTCCTGGAGCTTTTGCACAGCTGTCGGCAGGATTTTGAGCGCTTCTATCGGAAGCAGAATCGCCGAGCGGGGGTCCGCCTGCGGAAGCGCATGCAGGAACTGCGCCGGCTGGCTAAGGCGATCCGAGACGAGATCCAGCAGCTGCGGCGTACCTTCCCTCCGAAACCCAAGCGACGCAGGCACGGTGCGGCACCGGAGGAGAGCCGCTAATTTTGCCAGCAGTCTGTCTCCTCCATTCGGGAAGGACCAATGTCAGCCGTGCGCATTGAAACCGATACGATGGGTGCGCTCGAAGTCCCTGAAAGCGCCTACTGGGGAGCTCAGACGGCACGGTCGCTGGTGCATTTCGCCATTGGCACCGAGCGCATGCCGCGAGAGCTCATCCGCGCGCTGGGCATTGTCAAGAAGGCTGCTGCAATGGTCAATCGCGATCTGGGGCTGCTCCCGCCGGAGAAGGCTGAGCTCATCATCCGAGCCGCCGATGAAGTTATCGCAGGAATGCTCGATGAGCACTTCCCGCTCTCGGTCTGGCAGACCGGATCGGGAACGCAGACCAACATGAACGTCAACGAAGTGATCGCCAATCGTGCTATTCAGCTCGCCGGTGGCGTTCTCGGGAGCAAACACCCCATCCATCCCAACGATGACGTCAACAAATCGCAGAGTTCCAACGATGTCTTTCCCACGGCAATGCACATTGCCGCAGCTGAGCAGATCGTTCACCATCTGCTGCCGGCTGTCCGGGAGCTCCGGGACGTGCTGGCGCAGAAGGCCGAAACCTTCCGGGATGTGATTAAGATTGGGCGGACGCACCTTATGGACGCTGTGCCCCTGACGCTCGGGCAGGAATTTTCTGGCTATGTGCAGCAGCTGAGCAATGCTCTCCGGCGGATCGAAGCCACACTGCCTGATCTATATGAGCTGGCCATTGGCGGAACGGCGGTTGGGACAGGGCTCAATACCCATCCCGACTTTGCTACCCGCATGGCTGCCACCATTGCCGAGCTGACGGGGCTTCCGTTCGTCTCGGCTCCGAACAAATTCGAGGCCCTCGCTGCACACGATGCGCTGGTATGGGCGCACGGGGCTCTGCGCACATTAGCCGTGGCGCTGCACAAGATTGCAAACGATATCCGCTGGATGGCATCGGGGCCGCGGGCGGGATTGGCCGAAATCCGTATCCCGGAAAATGAGCCCGGCTCCTCCATCATGCCAGGCAAGGTCAATCCCACGCAAGCAGAGGCAATGACGATGGTCGCTGTGCAGGTCATCGGCAACGATGTGGCCATTAGCATGGCGGGAGCCCTGGGCTCGTTTGAGCTGAATGTGTACAAGCCTCTCATCATCGCCAATTTCTTGCAGAGTGTCCGCCTCCTGGGGGATGTCTGCCGCTCCTTTACCCGCTATTGTGCCATCGGTATTGAACCCAACCGGGAGCGACTGCGGGCGTACGTGGAAAACTCCCTCATGCTGGTGACGGCGCTCAATCCCTACATCGGCTACGACAATGCGGCCCGCATTGCAAAGTACGCCTATCAGACGGGCAAGACCCTGAAGGAGGCCGCCGTCGAGCTTGGGATGCTCAGTGCAGAGGAGTTCGACCGGATCGTACGGCCTGAGCAGATGCTGGGTCCTAACCTATGAGGTGCGCTCAACACGACCGAGCACTACAGGCTTGTCCTCGGCACACAGGGTCATGACTTCGGTCAGGTGCTCAGGGGCAACGACGAGCACCATGCCGATCCCGAGATTGAAGACACGGCGCATCTCCTCCTCTGGGATCTGCCCTGCGCGCTGGATGTAGCGGAACAGTTGGGGTACCTCCCAGGCCGTCCACTCGATGACAGCTGTCAATCCCGGGGGGAGGATGCGGGTGAGATTCCCCAGGATCCCTCCGCCGGTGACGTGGGCTAACCCCTTGAGCACACCGCGCTCGAGAGCCGGCAGAAGACTGGCAGCATACGAGCGGTGTACTGCCATGAGGGCCTCTGCCAGTGAGCTTTGGAGCTCGGGAATGTAAGCCTCCAGATCGTGCTGCCGCAGAGCTGCCATGGCCAGCGAGTAGCCATTGGTGTGGAGCCCGCTCGAAGCCAATCCAACCAGGAGGTCGCCGGCGCTGATAGAGCTGCCATCCAGGATGCGTGAGCGTTCGACCAGGCCGACAATGGTGCCGGCCAGATCGTATTCGCCTGGCGCATAGAGGGAGGGCATCTCGGCTGTCTCACCGCCGATGAGGGCGCAGCCGTGCTCCCGGCACGCAGTAATGATCCCACCGAGAACCTGCTCTGCTACGGCGAGATCCAGCCGCCCGCAGGCGAAGTAGTCCAGAAAGAAGAGCGGGCGTGCTCCACAGCAGAGGATATCGTTGATGCAGTGGTGGACCAAATCCTGGCCAATCGTGCTGTGGATGCCGAGGCGTACGGCCAGCTTCACTTTCGTGCCAACTCCGTCCGTGCTAGCCACGAGCACAGGGTGCTCGTAGCCGGGAAAGCGAGCATCGTAGAAGCCGCCGAAGTGGCCAATATCGGCGAGCACTGCCGAAGAAAAGGTCGAGCGAATCTGTGGTCTGAGACGGCGGAGGAGCTCTTCAGCTGCATCGATGTGGACGCCGGCGTCTCGATAGGTCAGCATGGACAGCAGAGCTAGCTGTGGGACCTCTCACGGACGGGCTCCCAGCGGCTCGTGGCTGAGCGGCGTGCAATGAGCACCCAGAGGGCATTGAGGGTCCACAGGCCGAGTGTGCACGCATAGCCATATCGCCGATAGCGGCGAGGGGATTCATAGACGGGCAGCTCCCACGCCATGCGAATGCGCCCGAGGCGGCGCAAGCGGTAGTAGAGCTCGAAGTCCTCCCCAGCGTAGAGACGCTCGTTGTATCCGCCCACACGCTCGAACGCCCAGCGGCGCACAACATGGCATTCCCCCCGTCCCATGCCAATGCCGCAGCGATTGAGGAGCCAGATGTAGCGGTTGTAGAGACCGTGGAAGAGGCGATCGCTCCACCGGGCAACAGCTGGGTGGACAAACACCGGGCAGGCCAGAGCAACCTCCTCGGGGGCGTCGGTAGCCCACTGCAGCACCGTGCGCATGAAGTGCTCTGGATCGGCCGGTACGGAATCGGCATTGAGGAAGACGAGTAGCTCTGCCGTTGCAAGCCGCGCACCCCAGTTGCGCCCTTGGGCGATACTCTGGGGCTGCGAACCGCTGTAAGTGATGACGACGTCGGCATGCTCGTGCGCCAGTTCCAGAGTGGCGTCCGTGCTACCTCCATCGCTGACGATGAGTTCGATGCCGTAACGCTGACGCAGCCACGCTGGGAAGGCGCTAAGGGTAGCCCCCAGCACACTCTCCTCCTGTAGCGTCGGGATGATGAGGCTTACGCGGACAAGCTCTGGCCGGATACGGCGGTGCTCCCACAGACGAGCCTCGCGGGGGAGAAGACGCTGCCGCGTTACCGCCTGCCCCATGTCACTCAAGCAGGTTACGGACCTGGCTGACGAAGACCGTCACCGTTGGAATCCCCGGGATCGGTCGCGCAATCGGGAGTGGCGGAATTTCGGGGACGATACGGACGCGCTCCTCTGCGTCCCGAACACCAGGCAGGACATATCGCCGTACGGCTTCTGCCCGTGCCTCGAGTAAATTGTTGGCTCGCTCCAGCAGCGTGGGTGGAGCCACGGGCATGGACTCTCGGTGCTTCTTCTTGGGTTTCTGCGCAGGAGCCCTTGCAGTGGGCTCCTCTACCAGCCGGGTGTCCAAGATGGAGATGTGAATCTCAACGCGCAGCGACCGATTGCGGTTGAGCAACTGCTTGAGCTCGTCCAGCGCCGGATGAGCTGCCGTGCGCAGTACGGAGCTGCCAGGCTCGAAAGCCTGAATGCGCAGGAGCTCCATGCCAGGACGCAGAACCCGTATGCGAAAGGTCTGCGAGAGCTCCGTGTACGTCGTGCTGGGGGGCACAACGATGGTATCACTCTGCTGCAGCACGTTGTAGCCGCGGAAGGTAATCGTGTAGCGCTGCCCTGGGTTCAGGATCAGTTCGAAAGTTCCTCGCTGGCTCTCGGAGCGGCCTTGTTGGAGGAGCTTGCCGCTGGAGTCCCGGAGCTCGAAGTCTGCCCCAACTGGAGCCCCTGTCTGCTGGTCCACAACTGTCCCACGCAACAGCGTCACGACCTTCAGCTGTGCATGAGCCGCCAGGGAGAGAAGGAGCAGGCCGATACCGATGGTCTGCACCATGGGCTACCCACCTTTGTGCGACCGTTCCCGCCGGAGGAAGCTTTCCACACCAGCGCGGAATTCCTCCGTCAGACGGGCTAAGACGTTGAGTCCGGCAGCGTAGTGAAGAGCGCCTTCTGGTGCCATACCGTGCAGACTGCTCAGCAGGGCTTTCGTGAGCCGGAGTGAGGCGGGACTGTACGAGGCTAGGCGCTGTGCCAGCTCGTGGACAAAGGCGTCCAGCTGTTCATCCTCGACGACGTAGCTGACTAGCCCGAGCCGTTCTGCTTCCTCAGCGGAAATGAGCTCGGCTGTCAGGAGGAGGCGGCGGGCGCGTTGCTCGCCGATTTTGTGGACCAGAAGTACGCCGACCAGTGCTGGCACGAAACCCAGCCGTACCTCCGAATACCCGAAGCGAGCTCCGTGGCGAGCGGCCACGATGATGTCACAGGCACTGGCAAGTCCACAGCCCCCAGCGATGGCCGGACCGTGGACCTTCGCAATAACTGGTTTCGGGTACGTGTAGAGCTGCCACAGTACCCGCATCAGCTGCTGGGAGTCCTGCCAGTTCTCCAGTGCTGGCATCTGACTCAGCTGCTGCAGGTACGCCAGATCTGCCCCAGCACAGAAGGCCGGCCCTGCCCCCTCCAGGACTAATACGCGGGCGGTCGCATCTTCTGCCAGGCGCTGCAAATGCTCGGCAAGTTCCTGCAGGAGCTGCGGACTGAGCGCATTGCGTTTGTCCGGACGGTTGAGCCGTACGCGCACGTACGCATCAGCCCAAAGGAGTTCTACCTCCGCCATGGTGTGCCTCGATGCGTGTCTTACGGATATCGTATCACAAGATGCTGCCAGGCAGTGTGGACAGAGGCTAGACGGACGAGCACAATACCTGCTGCAGAGGCCGGTACAGCTATCCGCACGGGGCCAGCCGGCAGGTAGCGTCGCTCGAGCCATAGGCGGCGTCCTAGGAGATCCCAGAGCTCAAGCGTCCACACATCGCCCGTCGGCAACTCCCCGACAAGGTAGCCGTCCACATAGCTGAGCCGTAGGCGTGTGGCTGCAGGGTCTGCACTCATAAGCGTCTGTGCGTAACGGATGCATTCGTGAAACTCTGCCACGAGATGCTCTGTGCTTTCGGCCGCCCCGAAGCAGAGCACGAACTGTCGCAACTGATCGGGCTGCCATAGACTGCGGAATCGCACCCCGACAACGAGCGCAACATCACCGCTGTCAGCATACTGGATGGTGGTACCACTGCTGAGCAGGCGGAGCTTCTCGGCAGCAGAGAACCCATCCGTATCAAAGAGCATGGCCGTTGGAATACCAGCGCACTGGATCTGTGCAGCTGTATCGAGCGCAACGATACAGGCCCCAACAACGGGTGAGCCACTCTGCTCGACCACCTCGGCTCCATGGGGAAGGATAACCTCTGGAAGCTGTGCCTCTGGCAGGAAGCGTACGCGATCGCTGCGCCCGCCCTGGCTGGCATCCCAATCCATGAGGTAGCCTATGGCCAGATCCGAGCGGGGAAGGCCAGAGATGTTCCAGGCTGTCACCAGAAATCGGGCAACGCCTGAACTTTCGGCCGAGAAGCCCAAGAAGTGCTGCTGGAGTAAGAGCCCGATACGATTGCCCAGTGGGGCATTGGCATCACTGAGCATGTTCTGCTCCTCTCTCGGCTCGGCAAAGGGTTTGAGGGCGACGAAATCCCGATCTCGGGTCAGCCCTGATGGGGCAGCGCTGACGTGGCGTCCCGTGGAGAGCTCCACGGCGAAGAGCCCGCCACCGTAGAGGAGATTGCAGGCATCTCGGTAGCGAAAGCCCACCCCTTGGGTGTTCTGCGGATAGTCAGCAAAGCCGAGCGCTCCATCATCGGCAATGCTGAAAGCCGTTGTGGCATTACTGAATGTCATGGCAGCCGGTGTTGGTACGAGAGTCACGAAGAGCACATCGCGGTACGTAGCACTGCTATCGCTGAACTCCACACGCAGCAGCGTTGGAGTTGTGGAAGGGGCCTGGACGAAGGCGCGGAAAGGACCTACGACAACGGGAGAGGCGGCCGCTACCGATGGTAGGGCAGACAGGGTATCCAGCAGGATGAGTGCGGTGTCGGGCAGTGCGCGAAGACGGCATGTGAGCCCGCTACCGGAGCCGAGAGCATTATAGAGCCAGAGCTGCAGCCATAGGGTATCCCCGAGCGACCAGCGGCGGCGCCGGCGCCCATCGGCACTCAGGACCCGGAGTTCGGGGAGGACAAATCCCGGGGCTTCCTCCGGGGGCGAGGCAAGAGCCGCCCAGAGATTGAGGCGTCCAGGTAGCCATGGGGCAAGTTCGCTATTGGCTCCGGCAACGTCATCGGCGGTCCGACGCAGGAGGGCTAGTGTCTGCAGAGGGTCAAGCTGCGGATGGAGCGAGCGCAACAGCGCTGCCGCGGCTGACACTATGGGAGCTGCTGCCGAAGTCCCTCCGAAGGTAGTATAGGTGCCCTCATTGCTCGTCGTCCAGGCTCCCTCCCCAGGGGCTAGGAGTGTCGTGCCGATACCACGGGCAGAGAGAGGATGGAGACGATCGTCGGTGTCCGTGTTACCCACCCCGAGTACTCCAGGGTAGCCTGCCGGGTACCACGCTGTGCTTGCCTCCGGTGTATTCCCGGCAGCAGCCACCACGAGTGTACCTCGTGCACGAGCGTAGTCCACCACCGACTGATTGATGCACGAGTACGTCCGGTTCCCCCAGCTGCAGTTGACCACGGCAAACCCCATCAGAGCGCAGTAGAGAACACCCTGATAGGCGTAGTAGAGGGAGGGAACGCCTTCGGGAGCTGCCTTCAGAGGGAAGAAGCGGCAGCGGAAGCCAATCCCAGCAATGCCCTTGCCGTTGTTGACGGTTGCGGTGGCGATACCGGCAACGCCAGTGCCGTGGCCTTCACCGCTATTGCGCGGATCGCCAGGCTGAGTGCCGTCGTCGCGCCAGGCGAAGTTGTAACCGAGGTAGTCGTCCACGTAGCCATTTCCGTCATCGTCGATGCCATTGTCCGGGATTTCCCCGCGGTTATACCAGAGCGAGCCGAAGAGGTCTTCGTGCGTGTAGAGGACGCCTGTGTCGACAATACCGATAACCACGGAGCTATCCCCTTGGCCGATATCCCATGCGGCAAAGGCATTGATGACCCACAGCAGCCGCTGCCGAGCAACAAGGGGGTCGTTCGGAACGAAAAGGGGCTGGTTCAGTGTGTACGGCTCAGCGAGCTCTACGGCGGGGCAGCGGCTCAGCAGTATTTTGCAAACCTCTTCGGGAGGCAGTGGTTCGCTGTACTCGACTAAGAAAGTGCGCAGGAGGGGTTCCTCGGCCCGGAGTGCTGCTCCGAGCTGCCGTGGGCGGGCCCTCAAGAGGGCCCCTGCATGTAAACTGTGTGCCCATGGCAGCAGCGGTTCTGCACGGACGGCCTTCAGCGGGAGTGGTGGGATAGCCTGCTGCGCTCCAGAGATGTGCTCGGGCCGGAAGCGGACCATGACGACGCCTTCAATGACTGGATCGAGCCGCCCAATGCGAGGGTCGGGCAACAGCACGGGTTTTTGTCCAAGGGGGATAAAGGCTAGAGTGTGCAGAGGAAAAGCGAGGAGCAGCACTGCGGTCCGGACAGCCATCTCCGCTGTATGGCTTGAGGCATTTTTGTAGTTTGCACTGGCCACTGCAGACAGCATCGAGCGAAATTACGGAAAATCATGTCGGAGCGGCAGGAAGGGCACTTTGTGAGCCTAGCGCGGAAGTGGCGTCCGCGTACATTCGGGGCTGTTATCGGGCAGGAGCATGTGACGCTGACCCTGCGTAATGCCATCCGCATAGGACGTCTTCACCAGGCCTACCTCTTCTGCGGTCCACGAGGGGTGGGGAAGACAACAACGGCCCGCCTAGTGGCCCGTGCTCTGAACTGCCAACGGCTGCAGCCGGATGGGGAACCCTGCAACGAGTGTCCACCATGTCACAGCATCCTGGAAGGGCGCTCGTTGGATGTGCTCGAAATCGATGGGGCTTCGAACAACAGTGTCGAGGATGTCCGCCGCTTGCGGGAGAGCGCAAAGTATCCGCCGACAGAGGGGCGCTACAAGCTCTACATTATCGATGAGGTCCACATGCTCTCGCTGTCGGCCTTTAATGCGCTCCTGAAGATTTTGGAGGAGCCGCCGGCACACGTGGTCTTCGTCCTGGCTACAACCGATCCGCAGAAGGTTCCGCCCACGGTGCTGAGCCGGTGTCAGCGCTTCGACTTCCGACGGCTGAGCCTAGAGCGGATCGCCGAGCATCTGCAGTACGTTGCCCAGCAGGAGGGAGTTTACCTTGAGCCGGCCGCGGCTGCCGCTCTTGCGCGCAAGGCCGAAGGGTCGCTTCGCGATGGGCTCGTGCTCCTTGACCAAGCCATTGCCTTCTGCGGTGCCAATATTTCGCTGCCAGCGCTGACTTCCCTGCTGCGTCTGGTCGACACAGAGATGCTCTTCCGGCTGACGACAGCTCTGCAGGAAGGCGATGCTAAGGCTGTCCTGGAACTTGTTCACGAAGGTGTTCGGCGGGGGTATGACGTGCAGGAGTTTGCCGAAGCCCTGGCTGAGCATTTCCGCCATCTTGTCGTAGTTCGGGCTACTGGGTCGACCCAGTTGCTCGATCTCCCTCCGGAAGTTGCCCAACGGTATGCTGTCGAGGCAGAGCGGCTGAGCTTGGCAGACGTGATGAATTGGCTTGCCATTCTGCACACCACACAGCAGGCCATGCGGTACAGTGCTCAGCCCCGGGTGCGCTTGGAGGTGGGGCTTGTGCAGATGGCACTGCTTGAGCGTGCCGTTGAGCTGGCGGAACTGCTTCGCATGGTAGAGCAGCTCAGCCAGCGTGGGGCCTCATCGGCCACACCCCTTACTACGGCCGAGCCCACATCAGAGGGCAGAGCTTCCCGACCGACCTCTTCCCCTGCCCCTCCAGCGCCGGCCAGTATGGAGGCAAAATTGCAGGCCTTGCAAGAGCTCCTCCTTCGCGAAGCTGCCACACGGGCGGCCTATCAGGCAGGCGAGATCACCGTACGAGCTGAGCTCGGGAGACTGATGCTCTCGACCACCCAGCCTTTTCTGCGGGATCTTCTACGGCAGCGCTTGCCACAGCTGCGTGAGGAGCTCCGTCGGCAGTTTGGCTCGGGCATCGATATCTATCTTGGCGAGGATCTGCAAGAGCCTTCAGCCCCGGAGGGCTCGGAAGCATTAAAGCTTGTCGAAGCCCAACTGCAAACACTCCTGCAAGCCCAGAGGGTACCCTTCACAGCTCCCCCGAAAGATCGTCTCTAGGTGCCATGCTCGAGGTCGGCATGCAAGCTCCTGACTTTACCGCCTTCGACGACCGGGGCGAGCTTGTGCAGCTGGCACAGCTGCGCGGCCAATGGGTAGTGCTCTACTTCTATCCGAAGGACAACTCGCCGGGCTGCACACGCCAGGCGTGCGCTTTTCGGGATGGTTTCCAGAAGTTTGTGCAGTGCAACGCCTCCATCATCGGGATCAGCCCCGATAGCGTGCGCTCGCATCAGCGCTTTCGGGAACGCTATGGGCTTCCCTTTCGGCTCTTGAGCGATCCCGGTGGCCGGATTGCCCAGCAGTATGGCGTCTGGCAGGAGCGGCAGCGCTATGGGCGCCGCTCTCTGGGGGTTGTACGGACCACCTTCATCCTTGATCCCGAAGGGTATGTTCGGGCTGTTTTCCCTCGCGTCCGAGTCGAAGGGCATGCAGAGGAGGTGCTCAGCCGTCTCATAGAACTCCAGCGTCAGGGATGATCGATACGCATGCGCACATTGACCTGCATGTTTTCGACGACGACCGTGCCGAAGTACTCCGGCGTGCGCAACAGGAGGGGGTTGAGGCTGTCATTATGCCGGCAATTTCCCCGGCCGCATTCCAGAAGGCACGTCGTATCGTGGAGGAGTTCCCCGGAGTCTATCGAGCTGTTGGCATACACCCTCATGCTGCTCAGTGGGCTGGCATGGCGGAGCTTGCTGCAGTGGAGGCCGAGGTTGTGCAGCCCCGTGTGGTGGCCATCGGCGAGATTGGACTGGACTATTACTACCCCGATGGGGCTCCGCCGGCGGTACAACAGCGCCTCTTTCGCGAGCAATTGCGTATTGCCAAACGCTGTGGCTTGCCCGTGATCATTCACAATCGCAATGCTCACGGTGACATCCTGCGTCTGCTCGAGGAAGAGCAGGATGGCACGCTGCGAGGTGTCCTCCACTGCTTCTCCGGCGATGCAGAATTCCTTCAGCGGGCGCTGGCGCTTGGGTTCTCCATCTCGGTGACGGGCAACATCACCTATCGCGGAAATCCCGTCGTAGAGCTGCTCCCTCTGGTGCCTGAGGAGCGCTTGATGGTTGAGACAGATGCTCCGTACATGGCTCCGCATCCTCATCGAGGGAAGCGCAATGAGCCAGCCTTCGTTCGTTTTGTGGCCGAGAAGCTTGCGCAGTTGCGGGGGCAGACATGCGCTGCGCTGGAGGAGAGTACGACGCGAGCAGCACGGGCTCTGTTTCGCTTGGCCATTGCAGCTCTGGTGTGCACATTCCCGCTGCGGAGTTGGGCCGCTGCCGATACGAGTGGCCATCTCTACGCGAAGTCGATCGGCTTGGGACTCCATGGGGCGACCAATACGATTGTGGAGTTGCGCCGTTTTACAACTGGCGAGGATCAAACCTTCTCGTACGAAGGGCTACCGGCCTTCGGCGCTCACCTCTTCTACGAGTTCCATGACTATCTCAGCCTGGAGCTAGCTTACACGTATTCGCGGAACACGAAGGTGCTCAAGACGCCGCAGCGCCCGTGGGGGCAGGATCGGCCCGACATTTACCAGATCCTCGAGCTCGGCTTGCATGTCAGTCCGAATCCGTATGGTCGGGTGAATTTCTACGGGACACTGGGTGTGGCGGCGCTCCTGAACCGGATCAATGAGCGTCAGGAGAACAAGGGAGCACTCATCAGCGGTATTGGGCTCCGTTTGAATCTCCCCACGAGTTTCGGTATGGTGATGCCGTGGATGGAATGGCGCCTCAACTTTGCCCTAGGGCGGGAGAGGCGGGAGGTATATGTGAGCAGTACGGAGAGGCGCAGCGCCGATGTTGGATTTTGGCTCTCACTGCCACGGGTCGGCCTGGTATGGTTCCCGCAGTGGTAGAGCGTCTGCCGAGGGTTTGGGTTGTAGAGCATCCGGGGGCACGTCACGAAGTGACAATCCTGCGCTCGACCGCAACGGGGCGGGCAGAGTTCCGTGCAGCAGCAGAGCGGCTTGGACTCTACTTAGCCATAGCTGCTACGAGTCAGCTGGCGGTGGAGCCTGTGGAGGTGGAAACCCCACTGTGTCGTGCGCAGGGCTGGAGGCGAGCGCAACCTTTGGTGTTGGTACCGATTCTCCGAGCCGGTATGCTGTTGGTGCCGGCTTTCTTGCACCTGTTCCCCGAAGCCCGTATTGGCTACCTGGGCCTCCGCCGCCAGGAAAGGACGCTGGAAGCAGAGCTCTACTATGTGAACCTCCCACCCCTGGAGGCTGGAGCCCACGTATTCGTGGTCGATCCAATGCTGGCAACT
>CALKEU010000004.1 GCA_938084565.1 Candidatus Kapaibacterium sp.
TCCGCTACACCGGCGGCTTCTTCGTGTACAGTGCTCCGCAAGATACGCTGCCCAGTGTATTACAGGACCACACCTTGGTGTGGGCGGACAAAGACGTCGATTTCCTCTCCCAAACGCTCTACTCCCAGGTTTTGCGGCAGATAGCCTACAATGCGGGAAAGGAAGGCGCTATCATTTATGAGTCGCGGGCAGGTTCGAGCACAGCGTATGTGCAAGGGCGCTTTATCCCCGAAAAGATCCTGCTGCCCATTTGCCCGATTGTAGTCGAAGTACGCAGCCTGGACATTGAGCCGCAGAATGAGGGAGATGTAATTGTCGCGGTATTCCAGGACAGTAAGCCGCTGGATGAGGCAGATGTAATTGGCGTGGTATTCAACGAGAAAACCGGTGTGGTCGAATACAGCTGGCGAGTACGGCGTCGACCGTTGTACCCGCCTACGATCGAGCTAACGGTTCACCTGGATTGCCCGAAGCCGCGCAAGTAAGGTATCGTGCTGTTTCCGATGGTCGGGCACCCTCGCAGGCGGGGGTGCCCGATTGTTTTCTCGGTGGGTGCGCGTGGTATTGCTGCGTGCCTGTTTTCGTAGATTCGAGCAGCTAAAGCCGTTCGAGAGGCCAGCGCTGATGTATTCTGGCTTTCCCACCATGGCGCAGATTCCGGCGCTCCGTCTCAGCCTTCTGAGTGTAGGATGGGCTCTTGCGCTATCGGCTCTTCCAGTCCGCTGGTCGAACGCTCTGGTAGCATGTGCGCTGTGGGGTATAGCCTGTGTGGCCGCTCTCCTGGTCTGGCGCCGCCAGCATGGGGCGGCTTATGTTCTCGGCACGTTTGCGCTCGGTCTGTTTCTTGCCGCCTCGTGGCAGCGGGAGCGCCCTCCTCGGACTGAGGCACTGGTGCCCCCCTTCTCTGCTTTTCTACAAGGGCGTATCGCAGAGATCCTCTATTTGCGGCCGCCGCTGGCGCGCTGTAGTGTCGAGGGGTTGCTCGATGCGCAGCCCCTGCCGCCTCTGCGCACGCGCGTCTTGCTGCATGTCACGGGTATCACAGGGGACGAACCGTGGCTCTACCCCGGAGGGGCAATCCGGGCACATCTTCATATCCGCCCCCCGCGCCAGGCCTGGCTACCGACGGATTTTCCGGAATGGGACTACTGTGCACACCTGAATGTCCAGTGGGTAGGCGTGGCCCGAGCAGAAGCCATCAGTTGGTGGGAGCAGAAACCGAGCAGCGTCCTCGAGCGCTGGCGGCTCTGGGTTATGCACCACCGATGGCAGCTTCGGCAGTGGGTAGGCAAGCTCTATGCAGCGCCGGTACGAGGCTTAGCGCTCGCCCTCCTCTTAGGGGATCGGTCAGAGCTTGTGCCCGAACAACGGCGGGAGTTTGCGCTCACCGGGATCTCCCATGTGCTGGCCATTAGCGGACTCCATGTCGGTGTGCTAGCGGGCATGATATTGGTAGCAATCGGTTTCCTCCGGCGGCGCTGGTTGCAGTGGGGGCTCTTCAGCCTCGGTGTCTGCTGCGTGGTCTACCTGACTGGGGCACAGCCATCGGCCCTGCGAGCAGGGGCTATGGCTATCCTAGGATGGGCGCTCTACTGCGGACAGCGTCCAGCGCACCCACTCAACGTTGTAGCAACCGTTGCCCTATTCCTACTACTGGTGGCGCCCGAGCTTGCTCTGTCGCGCTCGTTCCAGCTGTCGGTGCTGGCCACGGCGGGCATTGTAGGGCTTTACACCCCTTTCTCCACATGGCTCCAGCAGCATGCACGATGGCTCCCACAACCGATGAGGCAACTTGCTGCCCTCACACTAGCGGCCACATGTACGAGCGCTCCCGTTGCTGCCATCAGCTTCCAAACCTTCTCGCTGCTCTCCCTCCCACTGAACATGGTAGCGGTTCCCTTGAGCAGCTGCGCACTCATAGCCGGCGCTCTGGGGCTCCTGACATACTGGCTCGTGCCCATGGTGGGACAGCTGTACAGTGATGCGGCATCGCTCTGCCTTCAACTGCTGGTGGGGCTCGTCCACCAGGCTGCTCGACTTCCTATTGTGGCACTGGAAGGGAGCACAAGCATAGCAGCTGCTTTTGGCTCAAGCGCTCTCCTCCTCTGGGTGCTGACGGCTCACCAAGGGCGCCACATACTAGCTCGGGCTGCAATGGTTCTCCTGGCTATTCTCCTTGCCCACGAGGTCCTGAAACCCTCGAGAGAGGTCAGACTTATCCCTCGCGAGCGTCTCGTCGTTGCACTCCTGCCGACAGCACGGGATTCTACTCTCGTAGTCCTCGTGGACCGCTTCTCCCGGCGGAAGCCCCGACTCGATGCGAGTCTGGAACGTTACTTGCTTAGCCTCCCTGGGGTTCTCCGCATTGCCTACACAGGCACTGCAGGAGAGCTAGTGGCCGTACGCTGCCTCCGCCAGCGGCCTCACACGAGCATCGCCCCTGCCCCGGCTCCGCTTCTAGAGTACGTGCAGACGCTCTTCGGCCTCCAGGGTCCTATCGCACAGAGCGTCTCCCCACGCCGTATGCCTTAGCCGATCACGAGCGGGGCTTTCGGGAAGCGCGACTGGCAGAAGAGCCATACCACGCCGCTGTGGAGTTCAATAGAGACCGGGGCTTGCCGCACCAGATTCCGAGCGCTCTCCCGCTGCCCCCACCGCAATTCCGCACGCTTCAGCTCCCAGACCAACCCCTCGGTTGTCACAACCGCTGTCTCCTGGGGTAGAAGCGACACCGTCTCCCCAGGCTCGAGCTCAACGATAGTAGAGGCAGTGAGCGGAATCGCATAGCGTCCGGCATCGTAGAAGCACAGCTCAAATGTCCGTACATAGCGTGCCGCAACGCTCCAATTGATGAGCGTATGGTCTGGCTCTCCTCCCTGGAAGCCGACCACCAGGAGGCGTCTCCATCCCTGTTGCTGAGCAAAACGCAGGATTTTCTCGAAATCGGTCGTCTCTTGCTCGGCGATTTGGACTTGCGGGATAGCCCGGAAAGCCTCTCGCTCAGGCGCAAGGAGAAGGGCATCGAGATCTCCAACGATAGTGGTCGGGAAAATCCCGTAGGAGCGCAAGAGCTTGACGGCGGCTCCATCGGCAGCAATCAATGGCAGAGAGGTACACTGCTGGAAGATCGAACGCTCCGGCAAGGTGCCATCCAGACAGAGGAGGACCTCGAAGCTAGTTGCAAAGCTCAGTCGCCGCATTGCTGCTCCCACTGGTCGAAAATGGCGAGCATGCGGTCAACCCCGTCGGTCAAGGCCGCTGGGCCGGGTTGGAGGATAATGGAGGAGGGAATCTCGTAGAGCTGGCCTGTGGCCACAGCGGGAATAGAAAGCCAGCCAGGGCGCTGGCGCAGCCGCTCTGGCTTGAACTTCTTCCCGCACCAGGATGCCACAATTATGTCGGGAGCACGGCGTACAACCTCCTCTGGATCAGCAATAATCCGCCGCTTGGCATCGGGGTAGAAGCTGAGTTCCTGGAAGACATCTTCCCCACCGCACAGGGTAACGATTTCGCTCACCCACCGGATGCCCGTAATCAAGGGATCGTACCACTCTTCGAAGTAGACCCGTGGGCGGCGGCGGCGACGCGCCCCACGGGAGGAGGCATGGCGCAGGTGGCGCACCAGCCTACTCACATAGCGCCTGGCTTCTCCCACCTTGCCCACCAGCGCTCCGAGACGCAGAATCATCGAGAGGATCTCCTCGACAGAGCGCTGATTGAAGCACACCACCTCGATCCCCTGCCGAATGAGCTCGGCACAAATTGAGGCCTGGAGGTCCGACCAGGCTAGCACGACATCGGGCCGAAGAGCCAAGATGGCCTCGATATTGGCTTCCAGAAATGTGCTGACCTTCGGCTTGCGCCGTGCCTCGGGGGGCCGTACTGTAAATCCCGAAACCCCCACCACAAGCTCCCCAGCACCTAAGGCATAGAGCGTCTCGGTCGTCTCTTCAGTCAGGCATACAATGCGCTGCGGTAAACGAGGATGGAAAGGCATCGGGACTTCTATGAGCGCGTCTACGCTCTTGTGCGACGCATTCCACGAGGCAAAGTTACAACCTACGGCCACATTGCTCGAGCGCTCGGAGCACCCTCAGCCGCTCGTCTTGTCGGGTGGGCACTGCATGCGGCTCGATTCTGCCCTGATATTCCCTGCCACCGCGTGGTCAACCGCCGTGGAGAGCTCACCGGCAAGGTGCACTTTGCCACCCCAAGCCTCATGCGGGAGTTGCTCGAGTCCGAAGGTGTTCGTGTAGAAGGCAACCGCGTCGAGCTCGAACGCTACCTCTGGATTCCGCCGATCCAGCCATCATAAAACACCCCTGGTCCCACGGAGCTGGGCGTGGGATCCAGGGGTGTATGGGGGCGGTGTGTATGTGGAGGGAACGTAGGGAGGTGTCCAAGGCTATAGACGTTAGTAGTCCATCGGTGGTGTAGTGCTGCTCTGCTTCTCCTTCTCGGGCTTCTCGACCACCGTCGCCTCGGTCGTCACGAGCAAGCCAGCAACGGAGGCAGCATTTTCGAGGGCAACCCGTGCAACCTTGGTCGGGTCGATGACACCACTTTCGAAGAGATCCTCAAACTGCTCCGTTGCAGCGTTGAAGCCGAAGCCATCGGTGCCCTCTTTGACCTTAGCGACGATGACTGAAGGATCCAAGCCAGCATTGGCCACAATCTGCCGGATTGGCTCCTCGAGAGCCCGCCGGATGATGGCAATACCGGTTCGCTGGTCATCATTTTCTGGCTTGAGCTCATCCAGAGCTGCCATCGCCCGCAGATAGGCAACCCCACCACCGGGGACAATCCCTTCCTCGATGGCCGCCCGCGTAGCATGGAGGGCATCCTCTACACGGGCTTTCTTCTCCTTCATCTCCACCTCGGTTGCCGCCCCGATCTTGATCACGGCAACGCCTCCGCTGAGCTTAGCCAGGCGCTCCTGAAGCTTCTCCCGGTCGTAATCCGAGGTGGTCTTCTCAATCTGGGCCTTGATCTCGTTGATGCGGCGCTTGATATCCTCCGACTTGCCAGCTCCCTCCACAATGGTAGTGGTGTCCTTGTCGACGACCACCTTCTTTGCCGTACCCAGATAAGCCAGTGTGGCGCTCTCGAGCTTGAAGCCCTTCTCCTCACTAATCACGGTGCCCCCTGTCAGGATAGCAATGTCCTCCAACATAGCTTTGCGGCGGTCACCAAAACCGGGGGCTTTCACAGCGCAGACACGCAACGTCCCCCGCAACTTGTTCACCACGAGCGTGGCTAAGGCTTCTCCCTCAACATCCTCGGCAATAATGAGCAGGGAACGCCCCGACTGCGCTACCTTTTCCAGAATCGGCAGAAGATCCTTCACTGCCGAGATCTTCTTGTCGTGGATGAGGATATACGGATTCTCCAGAACCGCCTCCATCGTGTCTGGATCGGTCACGAAGTAGGGCGAGAGATACCCTCGATCGAACTGCATCCCCTCGACCACTTCGAGTGTCGTCTCGATCCCTTTGGCCTCCTCGACGGTAACGACACCGTCCTTGCCGACCTTCTCAATAGCATCGGCTACGAGCTTTCCGATGGAGGGGTCATTATTGGCCGAGATGGTGGCAACTTGCTCGATCTCCCTGCGCCCCTGCACCTCACGGCTAATCTGGCGGAGCTTTTGGATAACGGCACTGACGGCCATATCAATGCCGCGCTTGAGATCCATCGGATTGGCCCCCGCCGTCACATTCTTGAGCCCTTCGCGGACAATGGCCTGCGCCAAGAGAGTAGCTGTCGTGGTCCCATCCCCCGCAACATCGCTAGTCTTGGAGGCCACCTCCCGTACCATTTGCGCACCAAGGTTCTCGATTGGATCCTCAAGTTCAATCTCCTTGGCCACCGTGACTCCGTCTTTCGTCACTGTCGGGGGGCCAAACTTCTTGTCGAGAACGACATTGCGACCCTTGGGACCGAGCGTCACTTTGACCGCATTAGCAAGCTTGTCAACCCCGTTTTTGAGTGCCGTGCGTGCCTCGGCATCGTAGAGAATGATCTTGGCAGGCATGGTAGCATCCCTCCGCTGTGGTTCAACTTACTTCTCTGGTGTGATGATGGCGTAGATGTCGCTCTCACGCATGATGAGGTACTCTTCCCCATCGATGGAGACCTCTGTCCCCGCATACTTGCCGAAGAGTACCTGATCGCCTACTTTGACCTGTAAGGGGATGAGTTTACCGTCTTCGGTCAGCTTCCCCTGTCCGACGGCAACGACTTCACCCTGCTGCGGCTTCTCCTTGGCCGTATCGGGAATGATAATACCACCCTTGGTCACTTCCTCCGGTGGCGCCGGCTTGACTACAACTCGATCATACAACGGGTTCAGCTTCATGGTGACTTCCTCCTGCTATTTGACATCCACACGGTGCTTACGACGAAAAGCTTAAGCGAGCTATTGTTAGCACTCTCAACAGAGGAGTGCTAATAGGCGACCGCAAAATTACGACATTCAAGGCAAACAGAGAAAGGGTCTTAGGGCATCTTAGGATGCTTTCTCTCCCGCTGGCATACCGCTCGTCTGTCGTGCCAGCTGGGCAGCGCGGAAAGCTACAGCAGCCTCCTGTACGAGGGCTCGAGCATGTTGGAGTTCGTAGCGGGTCTGAGCCGTAGCAAGCTGTCTACGCGCTTGCCGGAGGCGTTCTGCAGCGGTTTCCAGATCTATTTCCTCCCCTGGAGTCACCTGCTCGGCAAGAACGGTAACCCGATTGTGGAGAACTTCCACAAAGCCCCCTCCAATGGCGTAGTAGCGCGGCGACAGATCTGGCAGGAGAACCTTTACAATGCCTGGCTCCAGAGAGGAGAGAATGGGAGCATGGTTGTGGAGCACTTGGAAAGGGGCTTTCGTACCCGGGAGAGTTACAGCTGTGACTGCGCCGGAGAAGACCGTGCCATGCGGGGTTACAATCTCTAAGTGGAGTACCTTGTCCATCAGAAGGCTACTGCGCTCCGCTCCGACACCTTGAGCTTAGCTGCTTTCTCCAAGGCTTCGTCGAGTGTGCCGACATAGCTGAACGCTACCTCCGGAACATCGTCGACCTCCCCATCCAGAATGGCCTTGAAGCCGGCAACGGTATCCTCGATTTTGACGTAGCGCCCTGGCAAGCCGGTAAACTGTTCGGCAACGTGGAAGGGTTGGGAGAAGAACTTCTGAATCTTGCGTGCCCGATAGACGATGAGCTTATCCTCATCGGAGAGCTCATCCATCCCCAGGATGTTGATGATGTCCTGCAGATCCTTGTAGCGCTGCAGGACCTGCTTGACGCGCATAGCCGTCTCGTAGTGCTCATGCCCAATGACAAGGGGATCCAGAATGCGTGAGGTTGATTCCAGAGGATCAACAGCCGGATAGATGCCGAGTTCAGCAATTTGGCGCGACAGGACTGTCATAGCATCCAAGTGCGTGAACGTATTGGCCGGAGCAGGGTCCGTGAGGTCATCAGCCGGCACGTAGACTGCCTGCACTGAGGTGATCGAGCCTCGCACGGTCGAGACAATGCGCTCCTCCAACGCTCCCAACTCGGTAGCCAATGTCGGCTGGTATCCAACTGCTGAGGGCATCCGTCCTAAGAGAGCCGAGACTTCCGAGCCGGCCTGGACAAAGCGGAAGATATTGTCAATGAAGAGGAGTACATCCCGCCCTTCCTCATCCCGGAAGTACTCAGCAATGGTCAGGGCTGTCAAGCCAACGCGAGCTCGCGCACCCGGGGGCTCATTCATCTGTCCAAAGACGAGCACGGCTTTGTCTAAAACTCCAGAAGCCTTCATCTCGAGCCAAAGGTCATTCCCCTCGCGCGTGCGCTCGCCAACCCCTCCGAAGACAGAGTAGCCCTGGTGGTACTTAGCAATGTTGTGGATGAGCTCCTGTATGATAACAGTCTTGCCCACACCAGCCCCTCCGAAAAGCCCTGTCTTCCCACCACGGGTGAAAGGCTCGATGAGGTCAATGACTTTGATTCCCGTCTCAAACATTTCCCGCCGCGTATTGAGCTCCACGAAGGCCGGGGCTGGGCGGTGAATCGGGTAGTAGGCCTTGGCCTGTATTGGCCCCTGCTCATCGATGGGGTCGCCGACTACATTCAGAATACGCCCTAATACCCCTGGGCCGACAGGAACTGTGATTGGGGCGCCGGTATCGTAGACTTTCATCCCGCGGACTAATCCATCGGTTGTATCCATCGCAATGGAGCGGACCCGATCCTCTCCCAAATGTTGCTGCACTTCGCAGATGAGAATGTCTTCCTTGTCACTGCCAGGGAGCTTACGCGGGATCTTCAGAGCGTTGAGCACAGCTGGGAGTTCCCCATTCGGAAACTCCACGTCAACCACTGGTCCGATTACTTGCACAATGTAACCCTCGTTCATTACTCCTCTAGCGTGAAGGTACTCTGCAGAACGTGCAAAATTAACAGCCTTCTCCCTTCCCACCTCTAGCGTTCCAGCGCCGCCTTCTTCAGCTGCGAAATGTGCCACGTCACGTTAATCTCTTTCGGGCAGGCTTCCACGCAATTGAAGATTGTATGGCAGCGCCACAGACCGTTCTCCGTTCCTACAATCGCCAGACGCTCCTCAGCGGCTCCGTCACGGGGATCGAAGATAAAGCGATAGGCCTTCAACAAAGCGGCAGGAGCTAAGTAATCCGGATTCGACCACAGCGAGGGACATGAGGCGGAACAGCAGCCGCAGAGGATGCACTTGGTCGATTCCATAATGCGTTCCATATGTTCTGGTAACACGCGGTACTCGCGCCCATCCTCCGGCGGAGCTTCTTTGGGAATAAGGTAGGGCTTGATTGCTTCATACTTACGGAAAAACGGCTCCATGTCCACGACAAGATCCTTGATGATAGGGAAGAAAGGGAGGGGCTCGATGAGAATAGGCTTACGGAAGTTGAGATCTCGCACAAGCACCGTACAGGCAAGAGCATTGCGGCCATTGATTTTCATTGCATCCGAGCCGCACATCCCGTGGGCACACGACCGCCGGAAGGTTAGGCTTCCATCCTGCTCCTCTTTGATGCGGTGGAGCAGATCCAGCACACGGTCGGTCGGGTGGACGTCCTGGAGCGTAAACAGCTGGTAGTAGGGACGCTCATCCCTTTCAGGGTCGTAGCGCAGAATCTTCAGTTGTACCTGCATGGCATACACTCCCTAATCCTTCGCAAACTTACACGGCCTGTCGGATTTCACATCAGTACCGACGTCATAGACCTAGCGAAGGAGCCTGTTCGTCTCTTCAGTAGCTTGAGAGCTCCCCACACGATGGTACCACACTCCATTGCCCTGCTCGGTCCGGCATACCCGCTCCGGGGAGGAGGAATTGCAACGTATACGGAGACCCTTGCAGCAACATACCAGCGCTTGGGACGGCGTGCTGCGGTCTTTACCTTCCGCTATCAGTATCCGCCGTGGCTCTTTCCAGGAAGCACACAGTGGAGCAGAGAACCTGCGCCAGCCGATGTGATCACCTATCCCATAATCCATTCGCTGTGGCCGGCAAACTGGCTCCAGGTGGCACAGAGGATTGCGGCCTGGCAGCCACAGCTCCTGTTGGTCAATGTCTGGCTCCCCTTCCTGGCTCCCTGCCTGGGAAGCATTACACGCCTGGTCCGACGGTTTCACCCTGGGGTGAGGGCGGTCGGAATTGTACACAACGTCACCCCCCATGAACGCTTCCCCTTCGCTCGGCCGTTGACACGCTTTGTGCTAGGAGCTCTCGAGGGCTTCCTGGTACTGTCACAGGCTGTGGCCGAAGAGTTGAGGCACTTCGATCGCACTAAGCCCAGGCGCATCCACCCTCATCCTGCCTTTGACTATGGGCCCCCAGTTCCTCAGGACGAGGCGCGCCGCCGGCTCCAGCTCCCGCTGGATGCCCCCCTTGTCCTCTTCTTTGGGCTCGTGCGCCCCTACAAAGGGGTCGACCTCCTGCTGGAGGCGATGGCGCTGACACCGGTACCCCTGCTGCTCCTCATTGCGGGCGAATGGTATATGGATCCCGAGCCCTTCCGGCAGCGAGCATATCAGCTGGGAGTGAGCAATCGCGTGCGGATCGATAATCACTTCATCCACCGTCAGGAAGCACCGCTCTATCTCTGCGCCGCCGATATCGTTGTGCAACCTTATCGAAGCGCCACGCAGAGCGGAGTAACCCCCCTTGCTTTCCGGTACGAACGCCCGGTCATCGTTACTCGAGTCGGGGGGTTACCAGAGCTTGTAGAACCTGGCAAGACCGGCTATGTTGTCGATCCTACGCCCGAGGCACTGGCGGCAGCGCTGACGGATTTCTTCGCCGGTCAACGTGCTGTGTCCTTTAAGCCTCACCTCCGTGCGGCTGCTCACCTCTGGAGCTGGGAAAGCGTCGTCGATACGGTGGATGCCCTCGTCTCCGAGCTCTCCTCCCGGTCGGTAAGCTTACAGACGTAGTGAGTCAGAGTCTGCAGCCCCCGACGGAGGGGAATCTGTCCCTAGAGCGGCAACCTCCCGAGAGCGCCTTGTGCTGAACAACCCCCAGAGGAACAGGCCAACCATGACAGCCCAGAAGAGCACTTTGTACCAGGTTGCTTGTGGGAGATCTTCCGGCAGAAGGCCAATGGCTGGATGCCCAAGCGTTACAATGGCTAGCTTCACTCCAATCCAGCCGACAATCAGATAAGCCGCATGCTCCAGGCGTGGATGTTCCTCGAGGAGGCGGACAAAGAAGCGGGCTACCAGTCGCATGGCTAAAACGCCGATGAAGCCGCCGAAGATAACGACAGCAAACCGCCCCCCATCGAGCCCCCCAATTGGAGGCAGCGACGACGGCGGGAGACTCTTGACCAGAGCAACTGCCGCCAGAATCGAATCCACGGCAAAGGCAATATCCATCAGCTCAACCCGCACCACCGTCCCCCAAAAACTAGGACTTGCTCGCACCGGCCGCCGTGTGGATGCCTTCTGCACAAAGTGCTTGGCGGCAATGTAGAGTAAGTACGCCGCTCCAGCTGCCTGGAATTGCCAGACACTGATGAGCACCGTTGCGAAGAAAATAGCCACGAAACGGAAGACATACGCTCCAAGCAGTCCGTAGGTGAGTGCCTGCAACCGCTTCCGAGGCGGTAGCGCTGCTACCAAGAGCGCCAACACGAGAGCATTGTCGGCCGAGAGAAGCCCCTCGAGGATCACTAGCACGAGCACTGTCCAGCCATATTCCAGCCATAGTGGCATTGCTTGTCCTCAGGCAATCATTTCACGAAGTCGTGCCGAGAGGTAATCCATCACCCACACCACCGCGGCAATCAGCAAGACGATCAGCCCAACTTCGTGCCACTGAGCCAGGCCCTGGTATTGCATCAAGAGCGTCCCAATACCTCCTCCACCCACCAAGCCAATCACCGTGGCCATTCGTACGTTGGTATCCCAACGGTAAATGGTGAAGGCCAGAAACGGGAGCACCACTTGCGGCACAATGCCGAACCATACTACCTGCACCGGATGGGCCCCCGTGGCTTCGACCGCTTCCAGCAGACCCGGATCGACCGATTCGACTTGCTCGGAGTATAGCTTGGCCAGCGCTGCAATAGTGTGGACCGTCATGGCGAGCATACCGGCAAATGGGCCAACCCCCACCCAGACTGAGAAGATCACGGCCCAGATGAGCGGCTCGACGGAGCGGGCGAAGTTGATTATGACCCGCAACACGCCGTAGACGGCAAAGGTTGCCACGTGATGGCGCATTACATTCCGGGCCGCAAGGAAGCCCAGTACAAGGGCCGGCGGCAGCCCTACCAGCGTCGCCATTAGGGCAATGTAGATGGTCTGGACCATCGCCGCTAGGGCCCGATCCAGAATGGAGAGCTCCGGGGTCAATAGAGCCCCGAACAGCCGCCCAGCACTCCGGAGTCCCTCGGCCGAGAAGAGCTCCAGAGGGGCGACCTTCGTCACAATCCAGCCTGTCCAGACTGTCAACACGAGCAGGCCCAGGCCTATGTGGAGAGCACACTGGCGCTGCCAGGGGCGTAAGCGGTGCGGATCAACCATCCAGGCCCCGAGTGTGCAGCGCACGGTAAAGCCCAGAGCCGCAACGAGCATGCCCGCCAAGGCATAGGCGACCAGCTCCCATGGGGATATGGCCGGCGGCTCCATCCCCTGCACCATGTGGAACCACACAATGCGATGGAGCAGCACTGCCGCATACGCCCCTGTCACTCCATCCAGCAGGAGTGCCTGCCACAGCCAGCGCTTCATCGAATCTCTACCTCCTGTGCTTCCTCGCCGTAGATGTGGCGGAACCACTCATCGGTGATCTCATCCGGACAACCTTCGAAGACTACGCGACCGGCCCGCAGCGCTACCACCCGTCTGGCATAGCGCCGCACCAAGCTGAGAAAGTGCAAGCTGCAGACAACCGTCATCCCAAACCGTTGATTGACCTCTTCCAAGTACCGCATGACCGAATGGGCCGTTGCCGGATCCAGACTAGCTACCGGCTCATCGGCCAGCAGTGCGTGCGGACGTTGCATGAGGGCTCGGGCAATCGCCACGCGCTGCTTCTGCCCTCCCGAGAGCATCCGGACCCGATCGAAGGCCTTCTCAGCTAATCCAACTACCTCCAGGTTCCGCAGCGCTTCTTCGACTAGCTCCTCAGGAAATGTCCCCAAAAGCGAGCGCCACACGGCTACCCGCCCCAATGAGCCGACCAGCACATTCTCCAGGACGGTGCGTCGCTCGATGAGATTGAAGTGCTGGAAGATCATCCCAATCCCGCACCGATACTGGCGCAGAGCCCGCCCCCGCAAATGGGTAACATCGGCCCCTTCGAAGAGCACCTGCCCGGCACTCGGCTCAACGAGGCGATTCAGACAGCGCAGCAACGTTGATTTCCCCGAACCGCTCAGCCCAATGACAGCCAGAAACTCCCCACGCTCGACCCGGAGCGACACCCTCTCGAGCGCAACAACTCCATTGGGGAAGACCTTCGTGACCTCACGGAGCTCGAAGAGTGCCATCAGCGCACGAGTTTTTCGACATCGGGGACATACTGACGAAGCAGACGCCGCAAGCCATCGTAGTCGCGATCACTGGCTGGGGCAAAGCCCTCGATGCTGTAAATCTCAAAGAGTGCCCTCCGACCCTCAGGGCGAGCCTGGAAAGCTAGAAGCCCGCCAACCAATCGCTCGACGATCTCTTCCGGCATGTCAGCACGCACGACGATGGGATCGTTCGGGATGGAATCTGTCAGCGCTACAATGCGTACCTTTTCGGCCACGTCGGGAAATTGTCGTTGAACTCGACTGCGGGCATCCCGAATTTCGCCCGTGACCGGATCCGGTGGGGAGTAGTACGTTGCTCCTGCATCGACTTGGCGCTGGTATACCATTGTGACCACATTGTCATGCCGCATGGCGAAGACCTCCTCAGCCGGACGGATCCCCTCTCGTTCTAGCAGCGCCTTCGGCAGTATGTAGCCTGAGGTCGAGGCGGGGTCGACATAGGCAATACGCTTCCCCTGCAGCTGCTGGAGGTGTTCGATGCCGCTGGCCACGTGCGCAATGATTTGTCCGCGGTAGCTCAGCTCCCCGTGACGTCGCACCACACGCAGCACTGCCCGTACTCGGTAGCGCTCATGGGCCAGCAGGTAGCTGAATGCATTCATGGCCGCTACATCTGCCTTCCCCGCTCCAAAGGCCTCCACGACAGCGATATAACTGGTCGGCACCGAAGCTTCAATCCAGTAGCCCGTGTATTGGCGCAGAAACTGCACCAGGAGTTCAGCACTCTCGGTCACCTTCTGTGCATCGACGGAAGGAACCAACATCAGCCGCAGGGGGCGCCCCACCGTTCCGAGGGCTTGAGGACGCAGCAGAGGTCGCACCGAAAGCAGCACGAGGCCAACCACGAGCACCCCAGTGTAGAGAGCAACTACACCGAGCAACCGCCGCCTGTGTTGGCCGAATTGCATAGCTTTGCGTGCCAAACGGCTACATGTTTTCTCAGCCCATTGACGAAGCCCAATGCAAGTACTTGTGTTCTTCACACTTGCCCTCCTCCTCTCCTGTGCTCCAAGCCGCAAGGCAGAGCCCGTCCCGGAGCCGCAGGAGCTCCGGCTCGATACAACCACTGCGCCTGCTGCCACACCGGAAGCGGCACCCCACTTGCAGGCCACACCAGAGCCCCAGCAAGCACCCGCGCAACCGGCCCAACCTCGGCGCACTCCGGCAGCAAAACCCACCACCACCGCTCCCGCCGAAGGGGTCGGTATCCGCACGGAGAAGAAACCCCGCACATCCCAGACTCAAGCCACTCAGCCCCCAGCAGAACCCACCACACCGCAGGAAGAGGGTGGTGTGGAAATCCGCACAACGAAGAAGCGCACAACTCCCTAGTATCAGCTTCGACGCTGCAAGCCCATGAACCTCCACGAGTTCCAAGCCAAAGAGCTGCTACAGCGCTATGGCGTTCCCCTGCCCTTCGGACGCCTTGTCCGCACAGCGGAAGAGGCTGGTGAGGTAACCTATCGGGACTTCGTCCTGCGGGGGATTCAGGCCGTTGTGCTCAAAGCCCAAATCCATGCCGGGGGTCGCGGCAAAGGGCACATGTTCCATGCCGAAACGGGCGAGCCTCTGCTGTGGAATGGTTCCCCGGTCCGAGGTGTGATGCTCGTTAGCGAGGGCAATATCGCCGACAAAGCGTACCGACTCGCTCTGCATATGCTGGGGCACCGGCTCGTGACGGCTCAGACAGGGCCAGCGGGGCGCCGTGTGCGCTTTCTGCTCATCGAAGAGGCGCTCCCGATTGCCCAAGAGCTCTACGTAGGCATCACGCTCGACCGAAGCCACCGACGCCCCCTGATAATGGTGTCCGCCGAAGGAGGTGTTGAAATCGAAACCCTTGCAGCAGAGCGCCCAGAAGCGCTCGTGCGAGAGCACATCCACCCCTTCTGGGGCTTTCAACCCTTCCAAGCACGGCGGATCGCTTTCCGACTTGGGCTCGAAGTGAGCTCCCTTCCACCGCTGACGGAGCTTCTGCAGAAGCTCTCCCGGGCGTATGAGGAGCTGGACTGCCAGCTGCTGGAACTCAACCCACTTGTGCGCACCTCTGATGGGCGCTTCCTTGCGCTCGATGCCAAAATCGTGCTCGACGACAACGCCCTCTTCCGCCATCCTGAGTACAGCTCCTTGCGCGATATCGAGGAGGAAGATCCGCTCGAGGCCGAAGCCTCCCGCCACCAGCTCAGCTATGTCAAGCTGGATGGCAACGTCGGCTGCATGGTCAACGGCGCTGGCTTGGCCATGGCTACCATGGACATGATCCAGCTTGCAGGCGGTCGTCCAGCTAACTTCCTGGATGTCGGTGGAGCCGCTAACGTCGACCGCATTGCCCAGGCCTTCCGCACCATGCTGTCGGATCCGAACGTACGGGTTGCTCTCGTCAACATCTTCGGCGGCATTGTTCGCTGCGACCGCGTCGCCCATGGCATCGTCCAGGCGCTGCAGCAGATCGAGCCTCGGGTACCTATTGTTATCCGGCTTGAGGGCACCAACGCCGAAGAGGCTGCCCGTATCTTGGCCAACTCTGGCCTGCGCTTCCGCATAGCCCGAACGCTGGAAGAGGCAACAGCACGCATCCGCGATGCTCTCACCGAACTGGAAGTCTCACCGGCTGTTTAACATCCTGCGGTAAGCTATGCCCGTGCGTGTTGCTCTAAACGGCTTTGGACGCATCGGACGGCTGCTGCTGCGCGCAGCCCTGCAGCGCAATGCTCCGCTCCACTTCATCGGTATCAATGACCTGACCGACGCCCAAACTCTGGCGTACCTCTTCCGCTACGACTCCGTCCACGGTCCCTTCTCGGGCAGTGTTGCCGCTGAGGATTCTGCCCTCATCATCAACGGCCATCGCATCCCTGTCAGTGCCAGCCCGACTATTGAGGACATTCCGTGGGAGGAGCCCGATATTGTGGTTGAAGCCACGGGGAGATTCACTCGACGAGCCGACGCCGAAAAGCACCTCCAGCGGGGGGCCCGAAAGGTGCTCCTGACGGCTCCCCCAAAAGACAGCGCCGATGCCATAGTGGTGCTGGGCGTCAACGACACCGTACTCACCGGTCAGGAGCGTATCATTTCGAACGCCTCCTGCACCACCAATTGCATTGCCCCAATGGTTAAGGTGCTCCACGACGCCTTCGGTGTGGAATCGGGCTTCATGGTGACGGTACACGCCTACACGAATGACCAACGCATCCTCGACCTTCCCCACAAGGATCTGCGGCGAGCTCGAGCAGCAGCGCTCAACATTATCCCCACCACGACAGGAGCAGCCCGAGCCGTCGGAGCCGTCATTCCGGAGCTGAAGGGACGTATCGACGGCTACGCCCTGCGAGTCCCCGTCCCGGATGGCTCGGTTACGGACCTGACGGCTGTGCTCCGGCGCCCTGCCAGCCGTGAGGAAATCAATGCCGCCTTCCGGCATGCCGCGGAGGGCCATCTCCGCGGCATCCTCCAGTACAGCGAAGAACCGCTCGTCTCTACCGACATTATCGGCAATCCGCACTCGTGCATCATCGACGCCCTCTCCACGATGGCCAACGGTACGCTGGTCAAAGTCGTTGGCTGGTACGACAACGAGTGGGGCTACGTCAACCGCCTCGTCGATCTCCTCCTCCGCTTAGGAGACTAGCGCCGAGCTATGCCCTTACGCCTTCGCGAACTCCCGCTGGCCAATCAGAAAGTCCTCGTGCGTGTGGACTTCAACGTACCGCTGAATCCTGACGGCAGCATTCGGGATGACACCCGCATTCGGGAAGCGCTGCCGACCCTTCGGGCTATTTGCGACGCCGGGGGAATTCCCGTGGTACTCTCGCATCTGGGGCGCCCCCGAGGCCAGAGAAAGGCGGAATACTCGCTGGCACCTGTAGCGCGGCATCTTGCAACACTGCTTGACTGTACCGTGCACTTTGCCCCTGACTGTCTCGGCGAGCCAGCCCAGCGCAGCATTGCCGACGCTCGCCCCGGGGAGGTGGTGCTCCTGGAAAACCTCCGCTTCCATCCAGGCGAGGAGGCCAATGATCCGGCGTTTGCCGAACAGCTTGCGCACGGGTGTCAGGTGTATGTCAACGATGCCTTCGGAGCCGCACACCGAGCACATGCCAGCGTTGTGGCTATCACACGCTATGTCCGCTGGAAGGGGATGGGGCTCCTGATGGAGCGCGAGCTCTCTGCTCTCCAGCGGCTGCTCCAGAGGCCCGAGCATCCGTACGTGGCCCTCATCGGCGGGGCAAAGGTATCGGATAAGCTGGAGGTCCTGCAGGCACTTCTCCAGAGGTGCGATGTACTCTTGCTCGGCGGAGGGCTAGCCTTCACGTTCCTGAAGGCCCGTGGCTTCGCTGTCGGGGATTCCATTGTCGAGGAAGAGCTCATACCGGCAGCTGAGCGGCTCATTGAACAGGCTCAGCAGGAGGGTAAGCAGCTTCTCTTGCCGCTCGATGCCTGCATAGCCACGACTCTCTCTCCGGAAGCCGTTCCTACTACAGTTGCGCTAGCTGCCGGTATCCCGCAGGGTTGGAAAGGAGGGGACATCGGCCCCGAGACAATCGCCCTCTTTACCGAACATCTCCAGCGGGCTCGGACAATCTTCTGGAATGGCCCGTTAGGGGTCTACGAACTTCCTCCCTTCCAGCAGGGAACTCGTGCAATGGCGCAAGCTGTAGCCGAGGCTACCCGTTGCGGGGCCTTCAGCCTCGTCGGGGGAGGAGATTCCATTGCCGCCCTGCGCCAAGCAGGGCTGGCAGAGGCCGTCAGCCACCTCTCTACCGGCGGAGGCGCAGCGCTTGAATTCCTGGCCGGCAGGAAGCTCCCAGGACTTGAGGCCCTGAACTATACCGGGCAATCCTGAGGCGGAGGCTACGTCTACACCACCGGAGTCGGCACAGAGCGAACCCGTATGAGCTTCTATAGCCCATGGCGGCGCCGAGGCTTCCTGGCTGAGAATCCGGTCCTCCGTACCCTCATTGTGCTCAACCTCGCAGTTTTTGTCTTCCAGCACCTCTTCCTGGCTCTCTTCCGCTACCGCGGGGTTCCCCTTGAAGCACTCTTCGTGCAGTACTTTGCTCTCCAGCCTGTGCTGAGCGGCTTCTTCTTCCCGTGGCAGCTTGTGACCTACCAGTTCATGCATGCGGGCCTGGAAAACATCTGGCACATCGTCTTCAACCTGCTCATCCTCTGGATGTTCGGCGCTGAACTGGAACATCTCTGGGGGGGTCGGCGCTTCCTGTGGTACTACCTCCTCTGCGGCATTGGTGCTGGGCTTGTCCACCTGGGTGTGCAGCTGTTCTGGACGTATCCGGCCCCGACGGTTGGTGCTTCAGGGGCCGTCTACGGTATTCTCCTAGCCTTCGGGCTCACCTTCCCGGATCGGCCCGTCTTCATGTTCCCCTTCTTCATCCCCATTCCTGCCCGCATCCTCGTGCTCTTACTGGCCGCCATCGAGTTCATCTCAGGCATCACGAGCAGCAGCTCGCCGATTGCCCACTTTGCTCACCTGGGAGGAGCAGTCACAGGCTTTCTCTTGCTCCGCTATGGCGAGCGCTGGGGCATCTTTGCTGCGCTGGACCGGGGATGGTTCTGGCTCCGTTCTCGGCCCCGCCGCCGTCGACAGCCCCGGAGAGCCCCCGTGCCCATGGGGCCCCACATGACGCTCGAAGAGGTGCTGCTCTACTTTGAGGGTGAGCCCATCACGCAGAGCGATGTTGACGCCATACTGGATAAAATCGCTGCCTACGGTTACCAGAGCCTCAGCGACCGGGAACGTCGTATTCTCTACGAAGTAAGCCGACGGATGCAAGCTGAGCCATGAAACCATCTATCGCTTTACCGCTGACCCCCGATGCTGATCATGCTTCTCAACCCTATGCGACACGCCCCTACCGACGGCGTCTGACGCGCCGAGTCTGGGTTGGCTCGGTCCCCATCGGCGGCAATGCCCCCATAGCGGTTCAGACCATGACGAAGACCAAGACAGCCGACATTGAGGCCACGGTTGCACAAATCCGCCGCTGTCAGGAAGCAGGGGCAGACATCGTACGGGTGACCGTCAATGACTGGGAAGCAGCGGAAGCAATTCGGGAGATTGTCCGCCGAGTCGACATCCCCATTGTGGCCGATGTCCACTTCAACCACATCTTTGCCCTCAAGGCCATCGAAGCCGGGGTGGCTAAAGTCCGCATCAACCCGGGCAACATCGGCTCGCAGGAACGCATTCGGCAGGTGCTGACTGCTGCCAAAGAACGCGGCATTCCCATCCGCATCGGAGTTAACTCGGGCTCGCTTGAGAAGGATCTGCTCGACAAGTACGGCTATCCCACACCGGAAGCGCTCGTAGAGAGCGCCCTCCGGCATGTGGCCATTGCTCAAGACTTTGGCTTCGACGACATTGTCATCTCGGTTAAATCCACCGATGTCCGCCTCATGATTGAGGCCTACCGCCTGCTATCAGAGACGGTGGACTTTCCCCTTCACCTCGGGGTGACAGAAGCAGGGCTGCCGCATACGGGCATCATCAAGTCTGCTGTCGGTATTGGCACCCTCTTAGCCGAGGGCATTGGCGATACGATCCGCGTCTCACTGACGGATGAGCCTGAGCGGGAGGTCGAGGTAGGCAAGGAAATCCTCCGCTCTCTGGGCCTGGCACAGCGCAGCGTCGAGATCATCGCCTGTCCGACGTGCGGGCGGATTGAGGTAGATTTGTTCCGCATCACGCGCGAGTTGGAGGAGGCTATCCGCGCCGCTGGCATCCGCAAGCCGGTCAAGATTGCTCTTCTGGGCTGCGTCGTCAACGGACCCGGCGAGGCAAGTGAGGCCGATATTGGCATTGCAGCCGGCCGCGGAGTAGCCATCCTCTACCGCAAAGGGCGTGTCATCGGCCGTGTGCGTGAAGAAGAAATTGTCCCGGCCATCCTGGACGAGCTCCGGCGTTTCGAGCCGGAGGAGCCCTCCGCCCCCGAGGGGAGCTAAGCGCATCACGGTATCGTCACGGTTACTCCCTCCACACTCCAGCGCGGCTTGAGCTCAAGAGGGCCAATGATGGCAAAGCGCTCGGCAAAGCGATACGGGAAAGCCTGTCCAGCGCTGTAGCGCCCATCGCCATCGTCGTCGCAGAAGACCTCCAGTTCATAGGAGCCGGGCGGTATTTCGGCGAAACGCCACTCGCCCGGTTGCGACAGTTTCTGCCTCCAAAGCCCTCCACCCTGAAGCGCTCGCAAGAGTAGCACATAGGGGCCCCGACATCCGAGGCTATCCTGCAGCCGTCCGGCAATGTCAGCATACTGCCGAATATCGATGGCTTGGAAGTGCCGTACGAGCGTCGTCTGGCCCAGAGAGCGTCCGCCGGGCAACTGCGCCGTGCGGAACGACACACGCAGTCGATACCATTGACCGGATTCCCAGCGGCTCAGCGGAAGAATGCGCCAGTGATTGGCACCTCGGATCTGCCAGCGGATTGGGATGGGCCGACCAATCGCATCGGAGACCTCGACCTCAGCAGCCGCACTATCCAGAGGTGCTTCCGCTACAAGCTCCAGCGGCTGCCAAGGGAGAAAGGAGCGTGCGCTATCGGCCGGGGTAAGGATCCACCGCACGGCAGCTGTGTCGAGCTCACCTCGAAAACGAAAGCGCCAGAGGCGCTCTCCGGCCCGAACGCTATTGCCCGCCGTATCCCGAATCCCTCCTTCGCGCAGGCGCAGGACGTACGGTGTGAGTGTATCGGCAGGAGACGCTGTCATGATCTCCACCGTGGTAGCCGTGCCCGGCACGAGATAGACCCCCACCAAGGGCAGCACCACCGTGCCTGCGGTATCCTCAATGCTCACAGCCGAGAGCTGCACCGATAGTGTATCTAATGGCTCGCTGAAGAGTACCCGCACCCGCTGTCGACTTTGCGGGCGCACATCCACCACCTCCGGAGGGGTCGTATCGCTCGGCCCGCCGAGCCGCAGGACAACCACAGTCGGGGTGTCGCCGCGGACCATCACAGGGCCTGTCGTTGTTCCTAGCGCATCAACCCCCTCGGTGTAGAGCCCATTGCGGTCGACATCGCGAACGGCAAAGAGGCGGTACTGGCCTGCAGGCAATCCCTGCAGCGCAAATGTTCCGGCTGTTCCAACCTGCGTCCAGTAGCGCGGGGCAGTATGGGCTGGGTTGAGCGTATCAGGCTGGATGCCACCGAGAGGGTATGCCCAAATGAACACGCCCGCCGGCTGGGGATCTAAGAGACGCCCCTCGAGACGCCCACGATCGATGGAGTCCCCGGTCGAGAAGACTATGCTGACGGCTTCTGCTGCTGTATTCCCAGCCAGATCGCGGTACTCGCTGCCGAGAGTCACCACGTAAGTCGTGTTCGAATCCAGCGCTTCCAGAAAGCGCAGCTCCACGGTTGTCCCCCACCAATCCCATACAGCCTTCCAGGGCTTCGGTGGCTGCACATGGAGCGACTGCACCACGGAAGCTTTGTCCACAAACTCACTAAAGGTCAGTCTCACCACAGGATCCCGCACCCGGGTGCTCCCCGAGAGCGGCTCGAAGGCCACCACGTGCGGGGGTTCTCGATCCGGCGGCCCTCCAGGGGGTGGCAGGGGATTAGCACATCCGCAGAGGAAGAGCACTCCCCATAGCCACTCACCCTTCCCGAATCTGGCCCGTGCTTTCGACAAGCTGTGCATGGCTATGCACCCTCCGATCAGCCCCAACGATGACCACAATACCGAGCGCATAAAGGGTCTCCATCCCCACGTAGACGGCCGCCACCGCCATACCAGCCCACCATTGGAAGCCCCAGAGAGCCACCAGCACTCCCAGCCCCAAAACCACTGCTGCCCATCCGACAACGACTCGCTGGTAGCGCGAGAAGGTCAACGCATAGGATTCGGCTACATGGGACAACATGACCCCGGGGAGCGCCCACCCCATCAGTTGCAGCATTGGCACTGCCTCTGGAATGCGGAAGGTTAACTCTATCAGCCACGGTGCCGTGGCATGGAGCAGAGCCGCCAGCGGGAGTCCCACCACCATGCTGAGCCCCAGAGCCCATTGCACACGAAAGCTCTCTGGACGCTTCGTAAACTGGGGCAGAAAGACGCGGAAAAAGGCGTTCGGGAGCATACGCAACACCACCACAAATCGTTGTGCTGCCGAATAGGCCCCGAGAACCGTCGCTGCTGCCCCGACCCATCCCAGCAACAACACGCCAAAGCGCATGTAGCCGATTGTGAGTATCCCGAGCACAATCCAGTACCACCGTTGCCGGAGTGTTGAAAGGACCGCGCAAGCCGTCTGGCGCCAGCCCACCGAGCAGACCTCCCGTACAATTTCCCCAAGGTACATCCGCCACGGCGACCAATCCGGCTCCCGTTGCCGGAGGAGCCTTCCGGTCCATATCCACATCGGCAGCGCAATGCCGAATCCATGAACGAGGATCACACCTGGCAGAGGAAGGCCCATCACTATTGCCCCGATCCCCCCGAGGGCACCGAGCACCGTACTGACAGCGATGATGCTCCCCAATGCCGTCATCTGCCCCAATCCGTGGAGCGCTGCGGTATAGCTGCCGACCCAACTGTGCAGGAGTGTCACGGTGAAGGCAGCTACCGTTGACAGTATCGCATCTTCGCGCCCGAGGAAGAGCGTCAGCCCCAAGCCGAGAGGAACGCCCACAAGCGCTAGATACCACTTGGCACGCTGCGTCTGCTGCAGTGGTGCCGCAATGCGCCCTGTACGGGCTACCTCCTGTGGTAGCGTGATTGCAAAGTTGGCCTCTACAACTAACTGCAGGAGCAGCCCTTGCGCCATGCTGAAGGAGAACAACCCCAGCTCCTCCGCACCGCGCATGCGCGCCAACACAATCGAGAAGACCACCGCACCGACTACTCCCAAGCCATCCGCCAGCAGGAAGGCCCCAACCGATCGAAGGAGCTCCCCAAGTGAACGCTGTGCCATTGTTTCGAGCAGAGGCAGTATTTTCGCGTCCGCATTGACGTATACCCTTCCACGGTAGCTCAACGGTTAGAGCACCTGGCTGTTAACCAGGGGGCTGTGGGTTCGAATCCCACCCGTGGAGCCAGCCGAGGGGCAGTGGTATGGCACTGCCCCTTTTCTTTTTCCCTCCACAGCGGCTCAAGTCTGCTGCCATTGGGCCGATATATTGTGCGGCAAACCCAACGCACGTGGGTGGCCACGCCTTCGCATAGAAAACGGCTAAAGAGCACAGGAACACTCGAGAGATGTTTGTACTCATCGGACTCGTCATCGTCTTTGTCAGCATCATCCTGGGCTATACGATGCACGGCGGCCAGCTGCTCGTGCTCTTCCAGATCAGCGAATTCCTCATCATTGGCGGAGCAGCGCTGGGCTCGCTTCTGATTGCTAATCCTCCCGATCTCCTCCGCCGGATTATGCGCGGGGTTCTGAGCACGCTGCGGGGCAATCGCATCTCGAAGGCTGCCTATGTGGAACTGCTGCAGTTCCTCTATGAAATTCTGCAGCTGGCCAAGCGCGAAGGGCTCATTGCTCTCGAGCGCCATGTCGAAGACCCCGCAAACAGTCCTCTCTTCACTAAGTATCCCACCCTCATGGCAAACCCCCACGCTGTCGCCTTCTTCTGCGATACGATGAAGGTAGTGCTCAACGGCGGGATTCCCCCGCACGACCTGGAAGACCTCATGGAACTTGATCTGGAGACGGTCCATCAGAAGGAGGCACGTGCGCCCGCAGCCGTCATCACCGTTGCGGATGCTCTCCCAGGGTTGGGGATTGTGGCAGCTGTACTCGGCGTTGTCATTACGATGGGGAAGGTGGATCAACCCCCAGAAGTTGTCGGCCACAGTGTTGCTGCGGCGTTAGTGGGCACTTTTCTGGGCGTGCTGCTCTCGTACGGGGTCGTCGGCCCGATTGGACGGAATCTAGAAAACCTGACGCTGGCCGAGCAGCGCTATCTCAACTGCATCAAAGCCACGATCTTGGCCTTCGTCAAAGGTGCCCCTCCAGTGATTGCCATCGAGTACGGCCGCCGAGCCATCGATCCGGACTTCCGCCCCAGCTTCCAGGAGACTGAAGAAGCCCTGAAACGAGGACGCTAGCGCATGGCCGAGCCACGCCGCGAAGAACCCATCATCATTCGCAAGCGCCGCCGTGGTGAACACGGGACCCACCACGGTGGAGCATGGAAAGTAGCCTACGCCGATTTCGTCACCGCCATGATGGCCTTCTTCCTGGTGATGTGGATCATGCAACTGAGCGAATCGGCCCGGAAGGCCATTGCAAGCTACTTCAACGAACCCGGCGCATTTAGCTTTCTGACGGGCAAAGCACTCCCGATCGATATCCAAATGCGCCCTGCCCGCTACGTGCTGGACAAGGGCACCGACTACTACGACAACTTCTCCGAACGTGGCGGACCATACCAGCCCTTCCCCATCGGGATTGGGTCTGCCAGTGTAAGCCCGGAACAGTGGCAGCAAGCACGGCAGGATAGCGCCCGAGCAGCACACCGACTCGAGCAACTCCAACAGGAACTGCAGCAGATGCTCCAACAGCTTGCCTCCACTCAGCCCGAGCTCGGAGAACTCCTGGGGTCCCTGCGTCTGGAGATGACCCCTGAAGGACTGCGCATCGAGCTCCTGGAGACCCGGGAAAATCTCTTCTTTCACGTCGGGAGTGCAGAACTGCGCCGCCCAGCTGTCCAGCTCCTCCAACGGCTGGCACCTGTGCTGGGCAAACTCCCCAATTACATCGAAATTGAAGGTCACACCGACAGCCGCGCCTACTCCCCAACATCCCCCTACACGAACTGGGAGCTCTCAGCTGACCGGGCCAATGCCGCCCGGCGCGTCTTGGAGAACTCTGGCCTCTGGGACGGCCAGGTAAGCAGTGTCATCGGCTTTGCAGACCGCAAGTTGCGCTTGCGAGAAAATCCCTTCGACCCCTCGAACCGGCGTGTAAGCATCCTTGTGCGCCGGCTTACAACAGCCGATTTCGTCCGTCTCATGCAGCTCCAGCGGGATACCTCTGCTGTAACACCATGAGCCCGGTGACCATCCTTTTAGTCGACGACCAGCCGAGTGTGCTAGCAGCTTTGGAACACACCCTGAAAGCCCTCTTCCCGCACATGCGCATTCTGCTGAGCGCTTCTGCCGAAGAAGCCTGGGACCTCGTCCGCTGCCACCGGCCGGATATCGTGCTCAGCGACATCATGATGCCAAGCGGCATGAGCGGATTCGAGCTGTGCGAACACATCAAAGCCGATCCTCAGCTACAGCAGACATACGTCATCCTCATGACAGCCTTCACTCCCCAGGAATGGCAATTCCCATCAGAGAGCCGTCCTGATGCCTTGCTGCACAAGCCCTTCCACGTGCTCGAACTCCGCGACAAGCTAGAAGCTGCTCTGCGGACTCTCGAGCTCCGTCGGCAACGACTGCTTCCGGAGTCCGAACCTGTTGCCGATGCCATCGATATGCGCAGTTTTGTCGGAGCTCTTGTGCGGCTTCGCTCACCCCAACTGGAAGAGCTGGCAAACAATCTCAGCAGGGCTACTCAGTGGCTCAGTCAACATGCCGAGGAGCTCACCGAATCCGAACGCCACGCCGCCCAATGGTTTGGCTATGGGTACATCCTCGGCCGACTCACCCTGCCGGACTCACTCCTCTACGAACCTCTCACCCGCGGAGGCTACCTCAGCCACGAGCTTATGATCCAAGTTCCCCTGGGCGCTGCGAGTGTCTGCCGCTATCACCCGCAACTGTCCCTTCTGAGCCCGATTTTGTCTTCGCTTGCAGAAAACTGGGATGGCTCGGGCTTTCCGGAGCACCGCCGAGCGTGGGAAATACCACTTGCTGCCCGCCTCTTCCGGTTAGCCGTCGACTTTGAGGAGATGCTCTGGCTCTCCCCCCAACCTCCTGCGATAGTGGCTGCCTACTTGGAGCGCTATGCCCGACAAGCCTACGATGCTCACCTTCTGCCTCTCATCTCCCAGTATGCCGAACTGCGCGAGAGCCGCAGTGATATCCTCGCCGTCGGCCTGCATGAGCTCCAGCCGGGTATGGTGTTAGCACACGACCTGCGGACTCGGACAGGCTTGACGCTCGCCGCTGCAGGGACCGTCCTCACGCCCCAGCTCATCGAGCGCTTGGCGCGGCTTCACACCAATGACCCTATCGTCGGGGTTATCCTCGTCCGCCGTCCTGCCGAACCCCCTCCAGCGTAGCGACACGCGCCCGAGCGAACATATCAGCCCATCGGCGCTGCGAACGCTGTCTCCACACCCCACGATGGTAGACGTAGCCGACCAAGAGCGGAAGCGCCAAAGTCGCTTCGCAGAAGACCATCTGCTCATAGGTGCTCTCCACCTTCCCCCAAGAGCTTGCCTCTCGCAGTGTGGAACCAGAAAGGCCCCCGTCCCGCTCGTCGGCTACAGTAATCTGGATGGCGTATTTGTGCATGGGGACCGATGCACCGATGACGTCGGCTGCAACGACGACATCCTGCGCAAAGTTCTTCGGGACCCCTCCCCCGACCATCACCAGTCCCGTCTGCTGTGCTTGAACCTTGAGGTAGGTCAGCTCACGGAAATCCTTCACTGAGTCGATGGCTACGTGATGCTCAGGATGGCGGTGTTGGTGTAATACCAGCCCGAAACCTGCCGAGCAATCGGAGAAGGCCGGCACAAAGATGGGAACCCCCTGCTCATAGGCCGCCCGTACGATGGAACCGTCTCCGAGCCCCTGTTCAACCAAGTATTGGCCCATTGCAGCGATGAACTCCCGTGAGCTATACACCCCAGGCGGCAGCTGCTCGGCAATACGAGCAATAGTGTGGTCGCACACCCGCAGCTCCTCCTCATCGATGAAGGTGTCGTAGATGCGATCGATCATGAGCTGACGGAGCTCATCGTCATCGACCCGAGGCGAGCCCTGGTAGTGGCGGAAGCCGAGCGCCTCAAAGAAATCCTGATCCACAATAATGGCACCGGTGGAGACAATCACATCCACCATGCGACAGCGAATGGCCTCCACCAGCACCCGGCGAAGGCCGGCACTGACCAAAGACCCCGCCAGACAGAGGATCACTGTGCACTGCTCATCCTGGAGCATCTGCTCGTAGATCTGAGCAGCTCGATGGAGATTGCGCGCCTGGAAAGCCGTCCGCCCCATGGCCTCGAGCAGGGGAGCAATGTCGGGATAACGGGTAATGTCGATGTGTTCAACGACCGCCTCGGGGCGGAGGTAAGAGCTCTTGTCTGGCATTAGTTCACTCCTGTGACTGACACCGGGAGCAGCCGTAGACGAATGCAGGGGGATCCTGTTGCTCAGGCACAGAGCTCCGGAAAGAGTGCCTCTTCGACGAGCTCACACCAGATATGCCCCACGAGGATATGCACTTCTTGAATGCGCGCCGTCACCGAGCTCGGTACCACGACGGCCGCCGTGCAGTACGGCAAGATGCGCCCTCCCCCAGATCCGAGGAGCCCTAAAACGGTCATCCCCTGCCGTTGAGCTTGCTGCGCGGCCCGCAACACGTTCTCTGAATTCCCACTGGTGGAGATTGCAATGAGCGCATCGCCGGGGCGCCCATAGGCTTCAACCTGCCGAGCAAAGATGTTCTCGAAGCCGATATCATTGCCCCCAGCAGTGAGAATAGAGCTGTCTACCGTCAAGGCTATGGCTGGGATAGCCCCACGATGGACATGCCCACGCAGGCGGACCACCAGCTCGGCAGCCAAGTGCTGGCTATCCGCGGCACTTCCCCCATTGCCACACAGCAATGCCTTGCCCCCCTTGCGATATACTTGCACCAAGAGCTGAGCACAGCGCACAATATCGGACAGACACTCTGCCAAGAGCCGCTGCTTGAGCGCGATCGACTCTGCTATTGCTGCTGCAATGCGTTGCTCCATCGCACTAGTGCTTGAGGACGTAACACCACACCGCTCCCTGCCGACCACTGAGGCGGAGCACATAGATTCCGCTCGATAGGTCTCGCAGCGGAATAGCTAGTCGGAGCTGTCCGCCCACAGGCAGACCCTCCCAGAGGACACGCCCGAGCATATCGCTCAACACAACGTGGGTTAGCCCTCCCTCGGGCAGCTCTACCCAGAGCACATCTTCAGCCGGATTGGGGAAGCAGGGGCTCCGCCACCGGATCCCATCGGCCACGCTGACGGCAACATCGAGCGGGTCGGAGATATTACGGCAGCCGTTACTATCGATGACTTCCACGGCATAACTGCCCGAACGGCGTGCTACCATTACACGGGCGGTGGCCCCAATCAGCGGTTGTCCATCCAGATACCAGCGGTATGCTACCGCTTCGACCGTACAGAGCAACGTATCTCCGCGGCGCTCAATCCCCGGCTTCGGGGGCAGCGGGTAGGTATGTATCTCAACTGCCCGTGAAAGCCCGCGACAGCCCGCCGCTGTTGTCACCTCGACAGCGTAGGTTCCCGCCTGCCGGACGACGAGGCGCCGGGTTGTATCTCCTGTCACCCACCGGTAGCGTACATACCCGACTGGGGCCTCCAGCACTGTACTATCTCCTTCGCAGAAGGCAGTCGGCCCGAGAACTGTCACGACCGGCTCTGGTAGTGGTGCGACCGTAACCATCAGAGGGGGGCTGACTGCTTCGCAGTTCTGTGGGGTCCACTGGCGCAAAAGAAGACGGCCTGTACCCGGAGTCCTCCAGCGAATCCATACCTCCGGCATCCCCTGTCCTCGGAGTATTTCCCCGCCCTCCACCGTCCACTCGAACTGATCACCCGGCTGCGGTGCAGCTGCTCGATAGAGTGCTGTATCCCCGACACAGGCATGCGTAGCCCCAGTAATCTGCGCCTGTGGGAGAGCATGCACACGCACAACCACGGTATCCGACTGCCCCCAACATCCCAGACTGTCTTGCACAGCAACCCAGTAGGCACCGCTCCGGCGCACCACAAGCACACGCACTGTATCCCCTGTGTTCCAGCGATAGCGTCTATAGCCCCACGGTGCTACCAGGCGAACACTATCGCCATCGCAGAACTCCGTGCGGCCCACCACAGACAGTCGAGCTTCGGGGCGCAAACGCACCAGAACTGTCACTGTATCCTGCGCCCGGCAGCCACGAGCATCCGTGACCGTCACCACATACTGCTGCGATACCTCCAGACGAGCAGTGGGATTAGCGCTCGTCGGATTATCCAACCCCGCTGCAGGCTCCCATAGGTACTGGTATGGCGGGGTCCCGCCCGTCGCTGTCGGATTGCCTCCGAGCCGTACTGCCTCACCCGGGCAGACAGCTCGATCAGGCCCTGCATCAGCAGTGGGAACCGGATAGACGGTAATGTAGCTGGAGCGCACGAGGGTGTCGCTGCCATATGTATTGCTGACGATGAGCCGTACGGTGTACTGCCCCGGCTGCGTATAAGTATGCACGCAGCCCTGGGTCGTATAGTCGACAACTCCATCCCCATCGACATCCCAGGCCCAGCTTGAGGCACCAACGCTGGAGTCGGTAAAGGTCACGGTCAAAGGAACACAACCCTCGCGCGGCTGCGCTGAAAAATTGGCCACGGGACGCCCCACAACGCAATTGTTGGCCGTCAACGGGGTCATTGCCCCGGGACCACAAGGGGCGCTGGCTGTGCTGAGCTGCATGACACGGGCTCCGCCGGCTTGATCGGTCGATTGGCCCAGGGTTCGTATCGCCATCCCCGGTCCAATGGCGTAGTGCATGAGCTGTCCCGGAGCAATAATATGCCCTAGCAAATGGGCATGCCCAAGCTCATGGAGGACGACGGATTCAAAGTCGTACTGCGTACTCGATGGCGGTTGCGGACCAAAGTTCCACCCTCCTCCGGGGGCGGTGCGGCGGAAGATGAGATCAAACCCAGCCCGCCGCCAATACTGCCGTCCGCCAGAGACACAGGATTGGTAGTAGTTGTACGTTGCCCCCAGCACGCCGCTCGGCAGTGCACAAGCATCGGTATCGAAGCTGAGCACATTGACACCATCATCGGAAGCGCAACTGATGCTGGTTGTATTCGTACTGAGAGCAAAGTTGACATACGTTCCGCAGCGCCATGTCTGCAGTGCCCGCACAGCTGCCTGGAAAGCTGCCGTGTTGGCAGCAAACGTCGCATTGGGAACGAGAGTATAGCCGCCTGCCCCATTGTGGTTGACCAGGCGCACTGGGTAGCGAACACCACTGGAGGAAATCGTCAACAATGCGTAGGGGATGGTCACAGCGCTGGGGGAGACGACGGTTTCGTTAACGCTGGTTATAACCTGAAAGGTCCCCGTGCCGGCCTGCGTTGGAACCAGAACCCGAATCTCTGTGTCGCTCCACAGGAGGATATGATTGCTTGGCACACTTACCCATGAATTGCCGCCATCGTCCGGATTGCGGAAACGGACGTTGCCCGGTGTGCTACCGAAACCCGATCCGAAGATACGCAGGGTGTCGAAGGTACCAGCAGAGATCGTGCTGGGGGTGAATCCCGTAATGGTTGCCAAGGGGCGTATTACAGCTGTTTTCGAATATGCCGAAGGCTGGGGCAAGGGTTTGTACGTGCGGATGCTCTGCCCCGTTAGGTGCTCCAATGTCTGATACAGCTGGGAGAGCGCATACGCTGCAAACGGATCCGATGCTCGCTGCGCCTCAAGATCGTACACCAGCACTCCTTGCGGTCCTGCAACCAGGGTGTAGACATCGCCTGCAGCAGCCTGCAGCTGCGGAGCGCGCCGCAAGAAGAACAGCCCGACAAGGCCCTCATGCAGCGGCGCCGATGGAAATACCACCACAGCGCGCTCTCCATAAATTCCGCCTTCGTGCGCCACTCGAACTCGAGCTCCGGGGAGGATACCAGCGATGTGCCCAGTAACCTCAAGCTCCCAGACCGTGTAAGGCATGCGCCGCGAAGGCTCTTCCACAACCCACGACCGTACGAGCTGGCCCTCGACGATGAGCTCACTTTCAGCCACGCGTTCGGGTAGTGACACCGGGTAGAGAAGGCACTGAGCTACAAGGACCGAAAGAGAGCCCCACAGAGTGCCTAGCACACGGCTAACCATCCCCCCCTCTGCGCATCTGCTCGACAGACCGATGCTCTCTACTCTTCCAGAAGTTCCTCATCCCGAACTAGCAGCAAAATGGCCGAGTACGGCACAACGACGTAGCGTTCGCCCTCGAGCTCCAGTTCAATTGCCTCTCGCTGGAGGTAAATTGCTAGATCACCTTCCCGAGCTTGCAGCGGGATATAGCGGGGCTCGCGCGGTTTCCACGGCTCGTCCCACTCCTGTGCCGAGGGTATCAAATAGCCAGGGCCAACACGCACCACGTAGCCGGTCTGCACCTTCTCATTCTCCCGTACTCCCGGCGGGAGATAGAGCCCCGATTTCGTCCGCACCTCCCCCATCTGAGGCTTGATGAGCACGCGGTCACCAACTACAATGATCCGCTCTAGCACACCGAGCATAATGGCCAGCTTCCAGAGCCTTACAACTTGCTCACGAAACTGCGGGTTCCTTCGTTTTTACCACCCAACGGGCACCGCTATAGACGACGATGCTGGAGCTTCCTGTTATTCGGCAGACAACGCCATCTTTCCACCGCACCCATGTTGGCGCGCGCCGGGTCTACATCGAGACCTACGGCTGCCAAATGAATGTGAACGACTCCGAAATTGTGCTCAGCATCCTGAATGCCAACGGCTATGGGGCGGCCGAACTCCCCGACGAGGCCGACGTCATACTCCTCAACACGTGCGCCGTCCGCGAGCATGCCGAACAGCGCATTTGGGAGCGCCTCAAACAGCTCAACCCCGCCAGACGGCGTAGACCCGGACTCGTCATTGGCATTCTCGGCTGTATGGCTGAGCGCCTCCGCTCCCGCCTTCTCAATACCGGCCTGGTTGAGCTTATCGTCGGTCCAGACGAGTACCGAAAACTGCCTCAGCTCCTCGAGCAAGCCTTCGCTGGGGATCGGGGGATTGCTGTACGACTCAGTCGCGTTGAAACCTACGATGATATCGAACCGCTGCGCACAGACGGCATCAGCGCATGGGTGACGATCATGCGTGGATGCGACAAATTCTGCACCTTTTGCATCGTCCCCTTCACCCGCGGGCGTGAACGCTGCCGCCCCCTGCAGTCCATCGTGGCTGAAGTAGAACGGCTGTGGGAACGCGGATTCCAAGAGGTAACCCTTCTGGGGCAGAATGTCAATAGCTACCGAGATCCTGCCACGGGTGCCGATTTTGCCGATCTGTTGGCCGCTTGTGCACGGGCTGTCCCTCACATGCGCATCCGCTATCTCACCTCGCATCCACGCGATATGAGCGATAAGCTCATCGACACCATGGCCGCATATGCGAACATCTGTAAGTACATCCATCTGCCCGTGCAGTCGGGCTCAAACCGCATCCTGGCGCTCATGAACCGCGGCTATACGGTGGAGCAGTACCTTGAGCGCATTGAGCGAATCCGCTCAACTATGCCTGACTGTGCCCTCTCGACCGATATCATTGCCGGCTTCTGTACGGAAACCGAAGAGGATCACCGAGCAACGCTAGAGCTGCTGCGCACTGTGCGCTACGATGGTGCCTACATGTTCAAGTATTCCCCGCGCGAGGGCACGAAGGCCTGGAAATGGGGGGACGATGTCCCAGAGGAGGTGAAAATCCGCCGCCTCAATGAGATCATTGCGCTCCAGCAGCAGATCTCCTACGAAATCAACCAGCAGCGTGAGGTCGGACGCCTCCACGAGGTGCTCGTAGAGGGCCCGAGTAAGCGGAATCCCGAACAGTGGCAGGGGCGTACCGATACTAACAAAGTGGTCATCTTCCCCAGACATCCCGACGTTGGCGTCGGTAGCCGCGTTCGCACACGCATCACCGCAGCCACATCGGCAACACTGTTCGGGGAGCTCGTGGAAATACTCCCCACCCCTCTGCCGCATAGGCAGAGCACAGCCACGCTGACTCCTTCTGAGCACTGAGAGGCCGTGCTGTCGGTACTGAGCACAATCCCACTCTCGCCATGGAATTCCTGCTGACTGTACACGGGCACAATCGATGGCTTGCCGCAGCTGCTTGGGCTGTCGGCATCATACTGCTGTTGCTGGGGAACCTATGGGCTGATGCCGAACGCGTGCGTCGCTCCGTTTCGTGGGTTTCCGGTTTCCTGTTTGGACTCCTAAGCCTTCAACTGCTCCTCGGTATCGGGCTCTTCGTGTGGAAGTGGCAGACAACTGGGACCATTCCCCACTATCGCTGGGAACACGCCCTCATAATGCTACTTGCACTGCTGGGAGCACATCTGCCACTGCGGTGGCGGCATCGACCGACGGGACAGTGGTGGCGCCGCATGATACTGCTCTACACGCTCCTCGGCCTTCTGCTCTACGTCGGTGTTAGCCGCCTCCCGAAAGGGTGGTTCGGATAAACCCGCCTACTCAACTGGATAGCGCCCGCTGAGAGCCCGAGATAGCGTAGCCTCGTCCATAAATTCCAGCGAGCTTCCCAAGGGCACCCCTTGGGCAATGCGCGTGACTCGTATGCCGAATGGTTTGAGCAGACGCGCCACATACTGTGCTGTCACATCCCCCTCCACCGTGGAACTCAAGGCCACAATGACCTCCCGCACCTCCGGCCCAATCCGCCCGACGAGCTCCCGGATCCGCAGCTCCTCGGGTCCGACACCACTGAGAGGATTGAGCACACCGTGCAGCACGTGATAGAGCCCCCGATACTCCCCTGTACGCTCAATAGCCAGCACATCGGTGGGGTCCTCCACAACGCAGATGACGGACCGATCGCGCCGCTCGGAGGCACAGATCGGGCACGGGTCACTCTCGGTGAAGGTAAAGCACTGGGAACAGTAGCGCACCTGCTGCTTGAGCTGGCGCAGTGTCTCGGCAAAGCTCTCGACGAACTCCGTCGGCTGGCGGAGCAGGAAAAATGTCAACCGCTGCGCCGTCCGGCGTCCGATGCCGGGCAGCGTTGCAAAGAGCTCCACCATCCTCTCCACAACGGCCGATGGATACAGCATCCTTCACAGGCGCACCATACGGTCAACCCCCCCAGGGAAGAGATGCTCGAGCGGCTGCAATAGCTGGGCGACCATTTCCTGAGCCCCTTCCACAGCCTTGTTGAAAGCTACAAGCAGCAACTCCTCGAGCGCTTTCGGATCCTGGAGCGCCTGCGGGGCAATACTGATGTGGCGCACTCGCAAATCCCCACCCAGGGTAATGCGCACCATTCCACCCCCGGCATCAATGGTGACGGTCTTCTGCGCTGCTTCCGCCCGCAGACGCTCTGCCTCGCTCCGTATGCGCTGGAGCTGCCCCAAGAGATTCCCCGGCGGTAAGATCATCGCTGAGCTACGCTCTGTGAGCCTCGACTCCGCAAAAATAGTGTGCCTGGGATGCCGCACTCCATGATGCAGCTCAGTCCTCTTCCGGGCCTCGCTCGCCTAGCTGTCGGTCAAGGAGATACAACCCTACTCCCTCCTGGCCGACGAGGCGGAGCTGTTCAACAATTGTCCGCGCTTGATTTTCCTCTTCGACCTGCTCCTCGATAAACCAGTGCAGGAAGACTTGCGCAGGATAATCTCGCACCTCAACGGCCTGCTGATAGAGCTCGTGGATACGCGCCGTCACGGCCTGCTCATGGCGCAGCACATGTTCGAAGAGGTGAAGTGGGGATTCCCACGCTGCCGGCGGTTGCTCAAGCGTCTCGAGCACAGGAGCAAGACCACGGTCGAGTAGGAAGTCGAAAAACTTCAGCGCATGTTTGAGCTCCTCCTGCCATTGGAGGCGCAACCAATGTGCCATTCCCTGCAGGCCCTTCTGCGCGCAAAAAGCCGCCATAGCCAGATAGAGGTAAGCCGAGGCGAACTCGGCCTGCATCTGCGCTATAAACCCTCGATACAAGGACGGATGCATGCTGATACGCTCCTTAGAAAGACGTCCAGCGCCAGAAACGTACCACACGCCGTCCTATTGGCTTCAGCTATAGCGGCGGCTGCCCCTGATGTCTTGTAATTTTGCATGTCGCACGTGAAGTCTGCTCCATCCATGTTCGAGCCACAAAAGCAGCGTCTGCAGCAGCTTACCGAGCGTCTCGAGTTCTTGCGGGGGTATCTTTGACCCGGATACCTTGGCACGCCGTCAAGCGGCGTACGAAGCGGAGCTGAACTCTCCCGAGGTATGGCAGAATCCGCAGCGGATGCATGCTGTAGCCCGCCAGCTGCGGCTTCTCCAGGAGGAGCGCCAACGCTGGGAGGCAGCCCACCGTCTGTTGGCAGATGTGCAAGCACTCATCGAACTGGCCGAGGAAGCTGCCGATGTAAGTCTGGAAGCCGAGCTTACGCGCGAGCTCGACACCCTAGCCCGCCACATTGAAGAGCTCGAGCTTCACTACCTCCTGGGCGATCCCGATGATGCACGTGACGCACTGCTGACCATCCACGCCGGAGCTGGCGGAACCGAAGCGCAGGACTGGGCCCAAATGCTGCTCCGCATGTACACCCGCTGGGCCGAACGGCACGGCTACGAGGTCGAACTCGTTGACCTGCTCGAGGGCGAAGAAGCCGGCATTAAATGGGCAACGCTGGAAATCCGCGGCCCCTACGCTTACGGCTATCTCAAAGCCGAAAGCGGAGTCCATCGGCTCGTACGCATCTCCCCCTTCGATGCAAATGCTCGCCGCCATACCTCCTTTGCCTCCGTGTTTGTCTACCCCGTGGTGGAGGTAGACGATACCATCATCATCCGCCCCGAGGAAATCGAGATTGAAACCTTCCGCGCCAGCGGACACGGCGGGCAAAATGTCAACAAGGTGGAAACAGCCGTGCGCATCCGCCACATCCCTACCGGCATTGTCGTCAGCTGCCAGCAGGAACGCTCGCAACACCAGAACCGGGAGCGGGCGATGAAGCTGCTGCGGGCAAAGCTCTACCAGAAGAAGCTCGAAGAGCAAGCAGCAGCCCGGGCAGAACTAGAGAAGTCCAAACGCAAAATCGAGTGGGGAAGCCAAATCCGCTCCTATGTACTCCACCCCTACCTCATGGTGGCCGACCATCGGACTGGCCTCAAGCTCAGCGATGCCTATGCTGTACTGGACGGCGAGCTCGATGAGCTCATCAGGGCCTATCTCCTCGAGAACGCTGCCGAACGAGCTCCCTCTTCATCCCCCTCCTCCCCGGAGCAGAGCACGTGAGAACTCAGTCCATCAGCTTCCGCAGGAAGGCAGGTTGCTCCAGCACAGCCGAAGGATGAGTACGCAACGGGGAGCCCCCTGCGGCTCGACGCCGTAAGTAGGCAGGTTCGTCGTACTTCTGCAGCTCCTGAGCTCCGACGGGACTGGCCGCAGGGATAGCCCGGACGGTATACTCTCCGCCGCCTCCGGCAGCAACGCGCAGCTCTTCCACCGCCGAGAGCGCCACCGCCGGCTGCGATTCAGACCGTGCATCGGTGACCGCCGAACGGAATCCCGTGGCTACGAGCGTCACACTGACCTCCTCGCTGGGCTCCTCCGCCATGACAATGCCGTGGATGAGATTCACCTCCTCGCCGGCGGCTTCCTCAATGAGCTGCATCGCTTCGGCCACCTCGTACATCGTCAAATCTGACCCTCCCGTGATATTGACCAGCACCCCGCGTGCGCCAGCAATCGAGATGCCCTCCAACAAGGGGGAATTCAAAGCGTTCTGCGCTGCTTCCACAGCACGATGTTCCCCCCGAGCCCGCCCCATGCCCATGAGGGCATCCCCCATGCCCTTCATGATGGTGCGTACGTCAGCGAAATCGACATTGACATAGCCACAGCCGGAGATGATATCAGCAATGCCGCGGGTAGCATTGTAGAGCACCTCGTCGACACGGCGGAAAGCCTCGCGCACACTCGTATGGCGATCAATGATGCCGAGCAGCCGCTGGTTCGGCACAACGATGAGTGCGTCAACGTGCTGGCGCAATTCCACAATCCCTGCCTCTGCAATCTGCATACGGTGACGGGCCTCCCACTGGAAGGGCTTTGTGACGATGGCCACCACAAGTGCCCCGAGCTCTCGCGCCAGCCGAGCCACTACCGGCGCCCCACCCGTCCCAGTGCCACCCCCCATGCCGGCCGTAATGAAGACCATATCACTGCCGGCCAGAACTTCGCGGAGCTCCTCCAAACTCTCCTCCGTTGCCCGCTGTCCAACCGTCGGATCGGCTCCGGCCCCAAGCCCTCGAGTGAGCTCCTTGCCCAACTGTACCTTGACCGGTGCTCGGTTCAGCGCCAACGCCTGTACGTCCGTATTGGCAGCAATGAAGTCTACCCCCTTTAACCCCTGCTCAATCATCGTGTTGATCGCATTCCCGCCAGCCCCACCAATGCCAATCACCCGCAGGCAAGCCCCGAAGCGAACGGTCGTCTCGAGAGCGATCATGACACCCTGCCACGTTGTGAGACATCAGAAATCTTCGAAGAAGGCTCTCAAACGCTGTAGGAATGAGCGCTTCGGCACCTTCGGGCGCTGATGCTCTAGTGCAAAAAGCACCAATCCCACAGCAGTCGAGTACATCGGGTGCGCCACCTCGGCGGCCAATCCACCGCGGGCGCTCGGGAAGCCAATCTTGACCGGCATTTGGAAGATGCGCTGAGCCAGTTCATCAATACCGCGCAGGAGTGCCGTCCCCCCTGTCAATACCACGCCAGCAGGCAACCGGTTGAGGTAACCCGCTCGATGGATCTCGGCTAGCACGAACTCCAGAAGCTCCTCCACCCGCGGCTGAATAATCTGACAGAGCAAGCTCTTGCTGACCTCCATCGGCTTGCGTCCGCCAATACCGGGGATGAAGAAAACTTCGTCGTGCAAGATGCTCTCCTGCAATGCGTGGCCGTACGTACGCTTGATCTCCTCAGCTTGTGCGGCAATAATCCCTAACCCACGGCGGATATCGTCTGTGATTTGCCGCCCAGCAATTCCGAAGACCGCCGTGTAGCGTACGACCCCCTCTTCGAAGATAGCAATGTCGGTTGTACCTCCGCCGATATCCACGAGCGCAACGCCGACCTCCTTCTCCTCGGGCTCTAAGACAGCATAACTACTCGCCAAGGGCTGCAAGACGATGTGCTCAACCTGGAGCCCTACCCGCTCGATGCATCGCTGCAGATTGTGCACTGCCGTTACCAATGCCGTAATGATGCATACGCGAGCCTCCACCCGTACCCCGCTCATCCCCACAGGATCCGTAATACCGTCTTGGCCATCGACAATGTACTCTTGCGGGATCAAGTGTACGATGAACCGATCCGGAGGCAGTGCAACACTGCGAGCATCCTCCAAGAGACGGGCAACATCGGCGGCCGTGATCTCTCGCGTGGGATTCGGAATGGTAATGACACTGTGGGTCTGCTGCGCCCGCACATGATCACCCGCAATGCCGACAGTGACCCGCTCGATCCGAATACCGGAACGCTGCTCCGCCTGCTCAATAGCCTGCCCAATAGAGGCAATTGTCTTCTCAAGGTTGACCACAACCCCTCGATTGAGTCCTTCGCTCGGTGCCGTGCCGATTCCCAAAATGTGGAGTTCACCCGTCTCTGGCTGGCGCTGAGCCACTAGAGCACAGACTTTCGTCGTACCGACGTCCAAGCCGACCACGATATCGGCCCCCTGCTCGCGCCAATGAGGTTCCGCTTTCACCATGGTAGCTCCTCACTTCGTTGAACAGACGGCCGGACCACAACCAGCCCACGCCAGCGCAGATCCGCCACGACTGGTGCTCCGACACCTCGGACCTGACTTACCCTGCACCACTGCTGCCACTGAGCCTCTGCGGCGCTTGTGTCCCCAAGTAGGAGAACCGAGCCATCGCGCAGGTGCACCACCCATCCTTGCCCCTCCTGCCAGCTGAGAGCTATGATGCTCTCTCGAGGAAGTCGGCTTACTAGCTGGACGACCGCACGCGCATGCTCAGCCGTCGGCGGAATCCCCTTGAGCCAAGGTATATCCTCCGGAAGCCTCATCCCAGGGGGAAGCTGCCGCAGAGAACCAGCCTCATCGAGGCCCCACAGCTGGTGCTGCCATTGCAGAACAGCCACCAGCGTATGCTCACGGACTACTACCCGGATACCCCCTGGCTTCTCCCAGTAGACACTGGCTGCCTGCACGAATGGATCCCGCAGGAGTGCTCGACGCCACTCCTCTAGCGAAAACGCCTCATCGCCCTTGGGCAGCCGAGCGCGCAGCTGCGCCGTGTCCAGCAGTCGAACGCCCTCTACCACAATTGAGTGCACAGGCCATCGCTGCCACCACCCGACCGCCAGAATTGCCAGCAGAGCTATAAGCCCGCAGAGGGTAAAAAATCGCGCCGCAAATCTTCTCGTCTGCGCTACCCCCTCTTCACCCCCCGTTGAGGGCCAGACAAAAGCACCATCTGCCGGCCGACGCGAGCCGTACCGCCGCCACTTCCTCATCTGCTGATCCTACCGCCCCTGAGCTGCTGCCGACTCAGAGGCTATCGCTGTTTGCAGACTGCTCACAAATTTAGCACAAGAGTGCCCAATTGTCAAGATCCCTCCGGGCGCTCCCGGGAGATTACAGCAAAGAGGGGACCCAGCCTCCCGTGTCGCGCTATCCACAGGCCGACCGTTGCTTCCTTCCGGACCTGGCGGGGTTAAGCCTGCAACAGCCGCACGGAGCTCGGTCCCCGTGCGAAATTACAGCGCCTGCCCCGAACTACCTCATCCCTCCTCGCCCTCCGCCCTCGATTTGCTAATTTCGTTATGCCACGTAAGCCCTATCCCTCCGATGCCAGTCCGACGCCCAGACGTTGAAGCCCTCATTGGCCGAGAGTTTCGCTGCTTAGACAAAGGCTTTGTTCGGCTCCTGGATGTCATGGGAGATGATGCTGCAATTGTTCAGGCTGCTCGCGTCTCTTATGGGGAAGGCACTCGCAGCGTCAGTGACGATCGCAAGCTCATCCGCTACCTCATGCGCCACCGCCATACTTCGCCCTTCGAGATGGTGGAGTTTAAGTTCCACATCAAACTGCCTATCTTCGTGGCTCGGCAGTGGATTCGCCACCGAACTGCAAGCGTGAATGAATACAGCGGGCGCTACTCTATCATGCGGGAGGAATTCTACGTACCCGAGCCTGCGCAGCTTCGCCCGCAGAGCTTGCACAATAAACAAGGTCGGGCCGATGAACCTCTCCCGGCAGAACTGGCCGAACAGCTCGTTGGTCGGCTCGAGCAGACACAGAAGAAGCTGTATGCAGAGTATCTGGAACTCCTCCAGCACGACCTTGCCCGAGAGCTAGCCCGCATCAACCTCCCGCTGGCACTCTACACGGAGTGGTATTGGAAGATCGACCTGCACAACCTCTTCAACTTCCTCCGGCTTCGCATGGACGAGCACGCACAGTATGAAATCCGGGTCTACGCCCACACCATCGCCAACATCGTCAAAGTGGTCGTCCCACTGGCGTGGGAAGCTTTTGAGGACTACGTTCTACAGGCCCTCACCTTCTCACGGCAAGAGCAGCGCGTGTTGGCTCAGCTCCTCCACGGCCAGGGGCTCAGCGAGCAGCTCCTGGAACAGGCTGGCCTACACGGTCGCGAAGCCCGGGAATTCCAGGAAAAACTCTCCCGTCTGCTGCAGCACAATGCCGCTCGTAATCCGTAAGCGCTGTCTCGCCCTATTGGCCATTCTCCTGGCTACACTCGCCTGCCAGGAGGAACACTCCTTACTGCCCGAGGGAGTGCCCGTCGACGTCCCGCCAGGTTTCCCTCCGCTTCCCGTGCCGGAGGACAATCCGTTGACCCCAGAACGCATTGAGCTGGGACGTCACCTCTTCTATGACCCCGAAGCGCTCTCGCCTAACGGCACGATTGCCTGTGCCTCCTGCCATCGACAAGAGCGAGCCTTCAGCGATGCCCTCATGCTCAGTATCGGCATTCATGGCCGTAAGCACTGGCGCAGTACTCTCCCGCTTGCTAACGTCGCCTATGCGCCCCATCTGCTCTGGGACGGTTCGTTCGCCTCTATCGAGCAAGACGTGCTGGCCACCCTTGCTGCACCGACGGCTCTCGGGTGGCCTGATACGGCGACTTTTGCTGACCGACTGCGGCAACTCCCACACTACCGAGAGGCCTTTCGTCGTGCCTTCAACGCAGAACCTTCAGCGGCTCTGGCAGCCAAAGCGATTGCGTCATTTGTTCGGACGATTCTGAGCGCTTCTTCCCCTTATGACCGCTTCCAGCGCGGGGATACCACTGCGCTGACTCCCCAGCAGCGCCATGGCCTCCAGCTCTTCTTCCGCGTGGGCTGTGCCGAATGCCACCGCCCCCCGCTGTTTACAGACTACCAGTTCCACTGCAATGGATTGCTTGCCCACTATTGGGAACCGGGCCGCTCTGCTGTCACTGGGCGCCCAGCTGACTTTGCACGCTTCCGCACTCCCAGCTTGCGCAACGTGGGCCTGACAGCACCATATCTCCATGACGGTTCTCTGGGCACTCTACGGGAAGTCTTACAGCGCTACAATAGCGGCGGCTATCCCATAGCAGCCAAAGATCCGCGGATCCGCCCCCTCAGGCTCTCCAATGAGGATCTCGCCGCCCTGGAAGCATTCCTCCATAGTCTAACGGACTCCAGCCTCCTGCACAACCCGCGCTACAGCCGTCCGTAGGAACGAGACAGCCTCAATCGTAAAGTTCGGCAACCTGCGCCAACCCTGCTGGATCTAGTATCCGAATGGCCCGGTGGTCAACACTCACGAGCTTCTTGCGTTGGAATTCGCTCAAGAGCCGAATGACTGTCTCCGGAGCTGTAGCAACCAACTCGGCTAGCTCCCGCCGCGTCATTGAGGTCTTCAATGCTCCCATCTCATCCTCGCCGAAGAGCTCTCGCAAGTACAGCAGTACCTCGGCAAGACGCTGCGGGACAGTTTTCTGTGCCAGCGAGGCAAGGCGAGTCTCCGCCGTGCGCAGATCGCGAGCCAAGAGCTCCGTTATCGCAGCCATAAGATCGGTATTGCGGCGGAGCAACTCAAAAAAGGTTGCCCGCGGAATGAAACAGAGCACTGCATCTTCCAACGCCTCCGCCGTTGCCGTATAGCGTTCATTGCTCAGCAATGCACGGTAGCCTAGCAAATCCCCTTGCTTGGCCAAACGCACAATGACCACATTGCCCATGGAATCACTGCGGTAGAGCTTGATCGTCCCCTGGTGAACGCAATAGATCCCGGCCGGATAGCTTCCTTCGCGGAAGACCACTTCCCCACGCCGGTAGTAGTAGCATCCTTTGGCCTCATTGAGCGCGGCAAGTTCCTCGCTACCGAGTGCACTGAAGGCACTCTCCATCCGAATGGGGCACCAATTGCAGGCAGGGATAGGCATTTTCTGCGACATAGCCGCTACCATAGGTAGGCTTTCGCAAAAATACGCCTTCTCCCTTATACGGGCTCAACCTCCCGCTAGTCCGGATGCTCACCATCGGTACATGAGGCCACAGCTGAGCAGGGGGAATGCGCTAAGGCTGCCGTCGACCGTGACCAGGAAGGGCCCCAGCGGTTGGGAAAGGCCCAGCGTGAACTTCCAATTCGTATGGGTGAATACCGGACGCACTACCTGGGGTTTCGTATCGCCGGGCTGTTCTGGTGTGGGCCGCTTATCGGCGGGCAATAAACCCAGCTGAATTTGGACCTGTATCGGCAGCACGAAGGTATACTCGGACTCGATACGAATCCGCTCCCATGCAGCACCGGCGTAACACAGGGTGCCCCAATTGCCGAGAGGAACAGCCAGATGGAGATTCGCACTCCAGATCGTTGCCCACGCCCGCAGCCGTGCACCCGTTTCCCCAATTGTGTTACGCAGCGTTGTTCCCTGATAAACTAGCTGCACAGCACCCTGCACGGGCAGGCGGACAAGCTCACCATATTGGGTCACACTGTGGGTCAGCCCAACCCCCCAGAAAGCAAAGTGGCCAACGTTGCGGTCCCACTGCACAGGCGGAATAAGGCGTACGAGCAGCTCCGTTCCCCACAGCGCTCCCACCTCTACCTGTGGAACGGCAGCGAAGAGGGTTTGCATGTTCTGCCCCGGTGGCAAGTCAAAGCGAGCTGCTGGGATACGGGATAGAGCTGAATCCAGCGCCGCTCGCGCTGCCGGACTCAGTTGTCGATAGAGGGGGTCACGCCGGATGCGGTTAACGAAGTAGTCACGCGGGAGCGTGATTGCAGCAGGCAGATAGCCAAAAACGGTTGCTGCTCGTTCAGGCAGACGAATGCTATCCTCACGGATACCCTCGTAGAAGAGGTAGCGTAGCAGGCTTACCACAAGGCCGGCTGTATCGTACACTACCAGCACCGGCTGTCCATCGACAAAGCGGAGATGTGCGTACGGCTCAATCCGCAAGAGGCTATCGGTCGGGGCCTGTGGGACATATGTCCGCTGGCTCTCCCGGATAACCCCCAGCATGGAGTGGAAGCCGAAGCGGATGTACGGCCTTGTAACCTTACGCGGAACCGGCTCATGGCAGAAGAAGCGTGCATTGGAGACAGCGTTAACCGTCACCACCAACGGCTGCATAAAGGGGATTGCATTGAGTCGCATCAGATCGTAAGCAAACAGGCGCGCCACCTCCACCATCAGCGAATCGGCCGGCTGTGTCTGTGCTCCCAGGAGCCTACTGCAGCAGAGCGCAACGAATGCACAGCACCACCAACCCCGTTGCCCCATAGGTGCCTCAGAAAGCCTTCTTGCGGATGACCAGGTAGATGGGTACGGCTACAATTCCCACAAGCAGCAGAAAGGCCACGTTGAGCACGAAGCTGAGCGTGAAACCCAGAATCCATCCGACGAGCTTGACGACTCCGTAGGCAAGAAACAGCGAAAGCACAATTGCTACACCTGTCTTCAGAGCCTCCATCCCCCTTCGGCCATTGACTCAAACAAAAAGCGAGGAGGCAGCTCATGCCGCCTCCTCATCGTAGCGGGGGCAGGACTTGAACCTGCAACCTCCAGGTTATGAGCCTGGCGAGCTACCAATTGCTCCACCCCGCGATCCTTGCTGACGCAAAATTACGCGCTTTGCCCCATACGGAGAGCAGCCTCCCCAGGGGCTCGTGCTATGTGGAGGGCTCGTTCGACGTGCCATTGGAAGAGTTGTTCAAAAAGCGGTGCAGCCGGTGTGGGATGTTCGGGGCTCTGCCACCAGAACCAGTCGGAGCCCTCGGCCACGAGCAGGTGCTCGAATGCTTCGTGCCAGGAGGGCCAAGGGAGCCATGCTCGGGCCTCTTCCACCAACGAGCGTGCCCGTGCCAGCGCTTCCCACGCCGCCGTATGGGCTGGGGTACCGATCCAGATGTGCAAAGATCCCTCCACCCACGAGCCCGGCCGAATGCTCGAAAGCCGTGGAAAGGCTCCTCTATCTCCGGCCAACACATCACGGCAGGTAGCCATGGCCAGACGTGGTTCCGAACGGAAGCATTCGCTCAAGGCATGCAAAAATTCAACCCCGTTGTCGGGATAGGAATCCCAGCAATTTTCGCCATCGAGCGCCACAACGAGCACGGCAGTCTGCAAAATCGCTTCACCGTAGTACCGCACGAGCTCCTCTCGGACGCTGAGCATATATTGACAGCTCTCCTGCACTGCCCGCTCAGCCTCCCAGCCGCCGTATCGGAAGCCAATGGCATCCGACAGGAAGCGGTCGCGGAAGAACACCACGATGTCCCCTGCCGGGGTCGAGACACGATGGGGTAAGTACTTCTGGAGTAGGGGCGCCGTCGGCAGAGAGCGAAAGAGCTGAACTTCATCGGTGGCCGTCCACCGCAATCCAGCAGCTGCCATCTGCGTAAGAGCTGCCATGCTGACGGCTCCTTCGGGCGCCCACATCCCTTCGGGAATAACCCCGAGGAGCTCCGCACAGTACTGGCGTGCGCGCACACACTGGAGCCAGGCATCCTGAGGGAAGCGAAAAGCCAGCCGTGGCACCGTGATCCCAGGATTGCTCTCGGCCGCACTATCCGTGTCGCAGAGCAGGGGGAGTATGGGATGATAGTACGGTGAACAGCTCAGCTCAATGCCCTCACGCTTTACGAGTTCCTGCAGTGCTCGGAGGGCATCGCGGAGGAACATGCGATGCAGACTCTGCAGCATCTGGAGCTCCTCAGCACGGAAGCCCCTATCCTGTTGAAACCACTGCTCCAGCAGAGACAAGCGTCGGCGGTGGGGGAAGGTCCAGACAAGCTGTGTCCACATCTGCAGATCGAGCCACTCCCCGGCTGTGAGAGAGCCCTCCTGCAGGCGAGTCCAGAGCTGCCGGAGCACTGGGAAGCGTTCCCGAAGCGGGGCCGGAGGCTCGAGCATCTGCCAGTACCTCCTTGCGGTCTCATCGCCATTGCCTATAGTCTCTGCTGGATCGGTCAGACCAGCTGTGGCGTACTCGGTAAGCTGTGCAAGCAGCGAAGGCACAAGATTGAGCACGCACCGCACCTCACCGAGCTCCCTCAGCACGCCGAAGACTGTTGCGTAGTCCTTCACCCCCCGCAAGCGAACCCACGGCAGGAGCGCTCGCCCCTCCCAGCGGTAGTCGGGCTGGTGGTAGTGCCAGAGAAATACCACACGCAACGGGAGCATTTTAGCGCAGCGTCACAATAGTCACCCCAGCTCCACCCTCTCCGAGGTCAGCTGTCCGGAAGGCTGCTACCGTCGGATGCTTCGCCAAAAACTGATGGAGTGCCTCCCGCAATGCTCCGGTCCCTGTGCCGTGGATGATCCGCACCTGCAACGCATCTGCCTGCAGGGCATCGGCCAGGAAGCGATCGACGGCGCGCAGCGCATCGGCAACGCGCATGCCGCGTAGATCAATGCTTGTTGGGACATTCCACGCTGCAGTCCGCCACGCAGCATGCGATGGCGCCTCCGGGGGTACCTCCACCGGCTGGAGCTTGTCTACAGCCACGCGCAGCTTTCGCCCATTGCAGTCGACGACGGCTATCTGATGCGTCTCGTCGAGAGACACAACCGTTCCAACCGAGCTAGTCCCCTGCAACTTCACCCACATTCCAGGACTCAGAGGAGCTGAGCCTCCCTGCGCTGCCTCCTCTTCTGGAGCCAGTTCCTGCAGGGCCTGGAGCAACTGCTCGCGCTCTTGGGCAAACGTACGGCGGACATCTGCCAGGGGGCGCTGCTGTTCACGAATCTCACGAATGGTTTGCTCAACCATCGCTTGCGCCCGCGCAAACAGGTGCTGGAGCTCCTGGCGAGTCTGGGCCACAAGCTCTGCACGGCGCTGCTGCAGCTGGCGAAGCTGCTGTTCGTAGTACTGTCGGAGTTGCTGTGCCTGCTCAGCCTGCTGTTGTGCCTCCTGCTGCAACTGCTGCCACCGTTGCTGGAGCTGCTGCACGATAGCAATACTCTCTTCCAGCTCCCGATGACGGCTACCGAGAAAGTGCTGTGCCTGCTCCAGGAGTGAGCTTGGCAGCCCAAAGTTGGCCGCAATGGCGAAAGCGTAGCTGTTACCCGGCACCCCAGGCAGAAACCGGTAGGTCGGCTGTAGGCGCTCATGGTCGAACTCGAGCGAATCGTTCTGGATCCCCTCCCGATGCAGTGCAAAGGCCTTCAGCGAAGATTGGTGCGTCGTCACCACAAAGCGCATCCCCCGTTGGAGCAATTCCTGCAGAATTGCCGCTGCCAGGGCCGCCCCCTCGGTAGGATCGGTACCGGCACAGATTTCATCAATCAGCACGAGCGTCCCCGGCACAGCTTCGGCCAAGATATTACGCAAGCGCACTAGCTGCCAGCTGAAAGTGCTCAAATTCTGCTCAATCGACTGCTGATCCCCAATGGCGGTCACAATCGGCACAACTGCTGTGCGGCATTGCCCGAGCGGGAAGATCCCACTGAAGGCCAGCAACAGGTTGAGCCCAATACTCTTGAGCGCCACAGTCTTCCCCCCGGCATTGGGACCGGAGATGAGATGGCCGCGGCTTTCGGGGCGGAATTCAATCGAGAGCGGCACCACGGCCGAGCGCCCTCGGGTGGCCACAAGCAGAGGATGGACGATGTCGCGAAGCACAATATCGCCCCCGTCCGTAATGAGAGGCTTCTGCCCACCGTCGGAGAGTGCATAGCGGGCGCGGGCGTAGAGACTATCGAGATAGGCCAGCAACTGCAGCGAGGCACGCATTTCGTGAGCACAGGCACCAACTTCGGCCGTCACCACGCGCAGGATCCGCTCCACTTCGCGCCGCTCTGCATCGGCCAAGAGCGCCAGCTCGTTATTGAGTTCGAAAATTTCCGCCGGCTCCAGGAAGACCGTTGCCCCCGTCTGGGACACCCCGTGAATGATGCCGGGAATGTGGTGCTTGTGCTCAACCCGAATGGGGACAACGAAACGCCCTTCGCGCTGGGTGATGAACTCCTCCATGGCGAGCTCATCTTCGACGAAGCGGCGTAGTATGTGACGCAATCGCGTGCGCAGTCGCGCCGCCACAGCCCGCATGTCCGCCCGAATCCGCGCTAGCTCCCGAGAAGCCGTGTCCCGAACCTCTCCGGTTTCATCGACCGTATCGCTGATGTGTCGCTCCAGCAGCCGGTTCTGATACAGTTGCTCCCCGAGCGCCTTCAGGCGCGGAAGCTCCGAGAGCGTGATGAGCTCCTGTCGCACGCGACGGGAAAGTTGGAGAAACTCCCGCACGTCAACGAGCTCTGTAGGCAGCAGCAGCGCATTCTCAATCATTGACTTCTGCAGATGGCGCCGCACATCTGGCACGGGCGACCAGGGGAAGGGCACCCCTTGTTGTACGAGGTGCACCATCTCCTGGAGCGTCTCATGCTCGTTACGCAACCATTCTGCATCCGCCCGAGGCCGGAGCGCAAGTACTTCCTGCCGCCCCAACTCTGACAGGCAGAAGGTCGCAATGCGCTGGAGCACCTTGAAGAACTCTAGCTCCGTCAGCGCCGCCTGAAAGAGCTCCTCGCTGAGCTGGCTCATGCCCGATGTGCTTGCCTCATGAGTGTGACACAACGCCACGCATCAATCGCCGGCCGGCGTACCACATCGACTGGCCCGCTGTACGCTCTGCAGCGCCTTGCCTTTCCCTGCCATGCTTCCACAACGTCATGCCCGACGGAACTCCAGGAGGGTGATCTCCGGTGGTATGCCCATCCGTACGGCCGGGCCGACAAAACCTAGCCCACGATTGACATAGAGCCACTGAGTGCCTATCCGGTAGAGCCCTGCCCAGTAGCGATAGACAAGCTGGGCAATTCCCCACTCGTGGCCGGCCAGACGCACACCGAGCTGACCGCCGTGCGTATGCCCGCACAAGCCCAGTAGTACCGGGGCCTTTGCCTCCACCTCTTGCTCCCAAAAGCGTGGATCGTGGAACAGCAGAACCGTCGGCTCAGCCGCACTCAATCCTGCCAGAGCACGCTCCAGATCGGCAAAGTGCTGCCCAGCACCCGTATTATCTGTTCCGGCCAACTGTAGGCGCGCCCCACCGCGGAAGAGCACTCGGTTCTCGTTGACCAGCACATCGATGCCTATGTGCTCCAAGCGATTGCGGAGTGCCCGGTGCTGAGCCGGTGTCATGTAGTGGTCGTGATTGCCCAAGCAGCCGTAGACACCCAGAGGAGCCCTCAGAGACCGCAGGGGAGCTTCTGCCACGCGCAGCTCATCGGGGTGGAAATTCACGAAGTCCCCCGTCAGCACTATCAGATCCGGTTGCACTTCCTGGACGCGCTCGAGCACATGCCAGAAGAAATCCTCCGCACGGAAGGAACCGGCGTGGAGGTCGGAGAGCTGGACGAGCCGGAGGCCCTCCAATCCGGGAGGCAGCCCCGCAATGGGGAGCTCCACCGTAAAGAGCCGCGGACGGTATGTCGTCCGCACCATACCATGGCTGACAGCGACGAAGGGCACTGCTGCTATCCCTAATCCGGCTACCGTCAAGAGCCTACGGCGCTGCGGATCAGGATTGGGAGAGCTCGTGCCCACTGAGCGACGCACAAGCCCAGCAAGCTCTCCTACCAACAGCACTGGGAAGAGCAGGAGCTTGGGCACATACCAGAGCGTCAGCGCGGCGTACAGTGCACCAGTCAGCCCTGTCAGCCCCGGTGCCCCCCAGTGGCGGGAAGCCAAGAACACGGGCAACAGAAGCGCCATCCCGATCCCAATCCCCCAGGCCACCCGGTATAGCCACGGTGACCACCCCCGCCGACGTACCCACCGCCTCCAGTACCAAAGAGCATACGCATCCACCCCGATTTGCACCAGCACGATAATGGCCACTACCAACGCCCACCGCATACGACGGCTATCCCGGATTCACTGCGCGGCATACCTACGGCACGAGGATGAATGACCCCGTGGAGACCTCTGCCCCCACCCGAAGCCGATACAAGTACAGCCCAGCGCCTAAACCATGGGTAGGAATCCACAGCTCGTGAACTCCCGGCGGCAGCTCATCCTGCCCGAGAGAAACCACACGCTCGCCCATGGCGTTCAGCAGCTCTACCGCTACTGCAGCTGGTTCGGTCAGCCATACCGTCACCTGCAGCGGCCTCCCGCGCTCGACCGGGTTCGGCTCCACCTGCACCATCCCAGCAGCTCCAACCAGACGCACTTGGCGTCCGTTCAGAAAGCAGATATCGCTGAGTCGCAGCCGCGGATTTCGCACCACCGGTTCTACGCAAGCGGGTAATTCTGCACCAGGGCAGAGCGAGAGCGTAATCTCCCGCTCCGGCGGTACAGCCAAGTAACTCACAAAGACCAAGCGGAGTCTGGCCGAGGGAATCGCTGGCCATGTTCGTCCAGAGCCCCGTAGTTCGAGCTCTCCCGCAGCCACGAGGCGCACTTGCCACGTCCACGCTGGCACGGCTTCGACGACTTCCCAGCGCCGGAATTCTACCAAATCGGCCGGGTAGCGCACCCGCAGGCAGACTTCGAGCTCCCTCCCGTCAATCACGTCGCTTGCAATCGGGGGTTCAACCCGGATTGGGATGAGGACGCCCACCTCCGTTCCAGGCAAGACACGATCGATGACAGCGCCATCGCCGAGCAGCAGCGGACGTACCTCACCTTCGCCTCGGAGGGTAAGCTCGAGCGCAATGTTGCGCTCGTTCTCCAATACCACCGTGGCCGTACGAAGTCCGGCACCCGCAGGCAGAAAGCGAACCGAGATCGGCTGAACTCCACCCGGAGGGATAGTGAAAGGCGGTTGAGGTGCCAGCTGGAACGCTGCCGCATCCCCGCTGATGCGGTAGGCCAGGATGCGCAGCGGTTCCTCAGCTGCAGCATTCGCAATCGTCACGACCGTATCGTGCCACAGGCAGGCTAGAGTCTTCCCGAACTCGACTGTCGACGGAGTGACACTCACCCCAATGCCGTCGCCGAGCAGCTCAACGGTATCGGCCACCCGCGGCTCTAATTCCGGCCCTGGGGCTGCATCGCTGAGGATCACAACCTGTGCCCTCCGCAGCCCCGCTGCTTGCGGTTGGAAGGAGACCGGGAGGCGGAATTCCTCACCCGGCTGGAGCGTTCGGTTCTGAATTGCTGCAAAGGCTGCCATATCTGGCGGGAATTCACCCTGACCGCTGACGTAGGAGACCTGCGCAATCAGGAGCGGTGCCAGCGTATCCCGATTCCAGATCCGCACATACCCGTTCTCGCTCGAGCGCTGCCCAACGGGCGTTGGGGCAAATCGGTAGCCCTCAGCACTCAACTTCGGCAGTATCCCAATCCCCTGCAGGCTGCCGGTGATTCCTTCATCGCTTCCCTCAACGACGACTTCCACAACAGCCCTCAGCTCTCCCTCCCGCTGGGGGATGAATTCCACCGGCAGCGAAAGCACCTCCGAGGGACCTAAGTCCCGAGGAAGCGCCACCCCTTGGAATCTGAAGGAAGCCACATCGGGCCCATTGAGCTGGATCTGTACAAGGCGGGCCGGAAGAGTATCCACGTTGCGGATATCCACCGTAGCCGCATGGCGAGTCAGGATGCGACGCTGGCCCCAATCGACTGAATTCACACGCACTGTTGCTACAGCACCCTCACCCTGCAGCTGGGCTGCACGAATCTGGCACTCAGGCCCCAGATCGAACTCCAGCCATGCTCGGCGCACTCCAACTCCTTGAGGGCGAAATTCCACACGGACACTCAGACACTCGCCCGGACCGAGGGAGAACCCTCCCAGTGGGGTGACGGTGAAATCGCCAGCCTCTGGGCCAGCGAGCCGCACTGTGCCAGCCATAGAGCGCGAGGCGCTCGTGTTATGCAAAATGCAGACCTGCTGGCTCTGCACCGATCCAACAGCTGTCCGCAAGAAGAGCACATCGGTCACGGTCACTTCGCATGGGGGATATCCGACTCCCCAGACCGACAGCTGCACCGGTTCACCACAGTCTCCGACGACTACCAACGTCGCTTCACGCCTCCCGACGGCCCGGGGGGTAAAGCGCACCTCCACAGGGACACACTCGCCGGGCTGGAGGACACGCCCGGCAAGGACCTGCACCAGGCTGAAGTCTGCCGGATGGCTGCCCGCAAAAGATACCTGTACGATCCGCACCGGATAGTTCCCCACATTGCAGAGCACCGGCCCGAGCGAAGTATCAACGCTTGTTCCCACCGGGGTCGACCCAACATAGGCAAGCACCGCTGGCAGCTGTAGCCGCGGTGCAGCCACACTGAAGCTTGTGTCACTGACATCCGAGCTGGCCGGGACGTACGCCTGCTTACTGATGAATCCATCCGTGCCGCCAGCACTCGTAATCCGCAGCGTACCAAAACTGCGGGAGCCAGAGAATTCGCCCCCTTCATACCGGTTGCCGTAGCTATCCTGGGTGGAGGTTCCGCTGTAGAGTGGCCGTGGACTGAAGGTCCCAATCATGGCCCCCAACACTTGGTTGCTGGTCCGATACCATCCGGTGAAGGTGGAGTAGAAGTTGGGGCTCGGGCTCTGCAGTTGCACCGTCCCACCACCGGGAGCTACCCCGAAGTAAGCACGCCGGCGGAAACGACCTTCCACGAAGACTGTATCGTTGCGCAGCGCAACGCGATCGGCAAAGACCCTCCCACTGTTGTCCCACGTGCCCCCGATGCGATACATCCACCGGTAGACAGGGGTCGGCACCGAACCATCGAAGGCAACCAGAAACGCATTTGTCGTGTCCGAGGTATTGCCCAGCGAGAGGAATTGTGTGGTACCGACATAGCACTGTTGGCTCTCATACCAGCCCACCACGTAGGCATTGCAGTTTGCATCGACGACCACCCCCGTTGCCTCATCGTTGAGTGTCCCGCCGATCTGGAAGAGCCAGACCAGTGTTCCCTCTGCATCCAAGCGGGCAACAAAGGCATCACGTCCCCCACGGCTGACGAGCATCTGCCTATCCCATCGCAAGGTATCCTCGAAGGAGCCGACCACGTACACGCAGGAGCCATCTGGAGAGACTGCGACACTCGTTACCCTATCATTGCCGCGGCCGCCCACCGGCAATGCCCAGGCCCAGAAAGTCTGACTCGGAGCAGAAACCCGAATCCAGTACCGACCCGGCGCCGGGGGCACCCACGTGTACGACAATCCCCGAACGCCGCTAGCCAGCGAACGCCACGTCCGCCCGTCAGTACTGTAGGCCAGATCGACCGGCTGGGTAGGTTCCACACCGGCCCAGAGAATCCGGACCGTATCGCACACCGAGATGACATCCCCTCCACGCGGCTGGATCAGGATAACCCGACCAGGGCCTCCCACGAGCGGAATCTGTGGCCCGCACGGCTGCCCATCTACGACAAGGGTTGCCTGCCGATATGCTCGTGCCGTCCCCTGCCGGAATTCCACCGTTATACGCAGCTCCTCGCCGGGCTGGATGACTCCTGGAGGAGGCGGACTTGCGCTGACAATGGCATAGTACTGCGATGGACGTACCTCAAGGCGCTGGACAGTCAAGGGCGCAACCAGAGGGCGCACCACTACATCCTGCTGGACACGACTGCCCGGATCTGGATTGCCGAAGTAGACAAGTCCCGGAGCTTGCATGCGAGCCACACTCTGCTCCGGTGCAACGTAGCCCGTCTTCACCTGAGTGTTTGTCCGCCGGAAGGTTACGTCCAGATGGCGGTAACGACTCTGCTCCGTGCAACCATACGGGGCAACCCAGGAGAGTTCACATACCTGCCGACTCTGTGCCTCCAGGGCAATCTGCCGATAGATACCTTCGAGCTCCTGCTTGCTATAGGCTGCAAAGGCCTTGCCCCCTGTGCTCCGGGCAATGCGCTCCAGATCCGCATTCATCGGCATGCTGACCGTAATCGCATACACGACGGCCCCAATTGCGCGTGCCCGCGCAATGATCGTGTCTGTCTGCGGTGGAAGATTGGGAAGCCCATCGGTCAGAAAGATGACGAAGCGGCGAATATCCGGTGGCCGCCTCTCCAACAGCGGGAGTGCACCAGCACCGGGCTTGAGGAAGGCCGGATCATACCGCGTCCCCCCCCGAGCCACCAATGTATCGATGCCGATTAGCAAATCCGCCCGCCGATTCGTAAAGGACACAATGAGCTCAGCATCTGCATCGAAGGCAACAACAGCTATAGCCGTCCGCCCAACGAAGTTGACCGTGTTGACAAAGGTCTTTGCAGCATGCTTGACCCAATCCCATCGGGTCTCACGCGTCTGCGGATCGACTGTATCGTTCATCGAACCACTTCGATCCAACACGAGCACAGCGCTGAACTCCGGATCGCCCGTCAGGGTCGTACAGCGCACGCTCACAGTCGGATCGACAACAACCCCATTGTCCACCACCTGGAAATCCGCTGGCGTGATGTTCTGGAAGGGTTGCCCCGTAAGATCGAGCGCGACGAAATTTGCCCGCACCACCGGAAAGGCGCTCGGATCTATGGCGTAGACCGAAAAGCTCTGCGCCCCTGCAGTGGTAACGGCTACACACCACACAGCCAGATAGCGGTAGAGCATGGCATCTCCGTGCTTACGTTACTTCGTCAGCCACAGACGACTCAACGAGGCGGATAGTACGAGCCGAGGCATTGACCTCGGCCCATACACCGAGCGGTAGAGTCAATTTACTGCGCACATGGCCGAGCGGAAGCCCTGCGAGAATGGGGATACCGAGTCCACCGAGCCGCTCCCGCACAACATCAATCAGCGGTGGTTGCCCGGGGATACTGCTACCCGGGATGCGCCCTTGCCTCCAGGGAGCCCGAAAGTGCCCGAGGAGAACAGCAACACACTGCTGCAACTTCCCTGCCAGCAGCAGCTGTGTCAACATCCGATCCACCCGGTACGGCTCTTCCCCGATATCCTCCAGGAAGAGCACAGCCCCACGGGTATCGACCTCGTAGGGCGTTCCCAACGTGGCCACCAGAAGGCTCAAATTCCCTCCCATGAGCGGCCCACAGGCAACACCGGGCGAGAGCACCTCCCAGCTCGGATCGTGGAGCCTCCACGGCCCTTCAAGGGCATCCGGCACCCAGAGAGTTCGCCGCAATGAGCGCACCGTGAAGGCATCGAAGGTCGAGACTGCCACAGGGCCATGGTAGGTGACCAGGCGCGCCCGGCTCGTTATGGCAACCAGCAGGGCCGTGATATCACTGAAGCCAATAATCGGCTTCGGGTGGTGCCGAAAGAGTTCCCAGTCCAAGAAGGGCAGCAGGCGCATGACCCCATAGCCGCCACGGGCACAGAGAATAGCATCGACAGTCGGGTCAGCCACGTGCTCCATCAATTCCTGGGCTCGCACCTCGTCGGGTGCGGCCAGATACCGCCGGGTCGCAGCCTGCACGGTAGCCCCCAAGCGCACGCGACAGCCAAAGCTCCGCAGGAGGCGGACAGCCTCCTGCACCTCATGGGGCCCGGCGGGGCTTGCCGGGGCTAGGATGGCAACTGTTGCCCCCGGACGCAACGCCCGTGGGCGTAGGAGCGGCATAGCTACCCTCTGCTCTTCGGGACGGTGTGGGCGCAGCGTAATACCGATCGGGAGCAGGCCAACCATATGCAGCCACTGCCGACGCGTCCAGCCCATCTGCAGAAACCTCTAGCCGAGGAACTTGTTACGCTCCCGCTGCAGGAGAGCTACGATTGCCTTCAGCCGCGGATCATCCCACAACTCCACCAGCGGAATGTAGCGTTCCCACGTCTGCTGAATGTAGCGCAGCGGGTTCCGCTTCAGATCGTAGCCCAGGCAGCGTAGATTGTCCAACCGCGTTGCCAAGCGGATGAGAAGGCACTCTGGCGAGGCTCGGCGCAGCCGCTCAACCTGCTCCCAATCTACCGCGTCCGGATCACGCTCGTGCGCCTCAAGATCTTTGGTCAAGGTGGCAACCATCTTCGCAACACGGGCGCCGAAATTGTACTCCAAGACACCCACCGACAGCTCACGGGAATCCTCCAGCACATCATGGAGGAGGGCAGCAATGAGGGTATCGGGATCCCGCACACCGAGCTCATCGATGAGGATCTTGCACACCCGTGTGACGTGATAGAAATACGGGCTCCCATCGCGGCGGATCTGCAGCTCGTGTACGCTAGCGGCTAGGTCGTAGGCACTCAGAATGCGATTGAGCTCCAGCGGATCGACTGTTCCTTGTAGACGGTCGATGAGTTCTCGGCGCGAAAGGTAGGTCAAGTTGTACGGCACCTCAGTTGCCAATGGATCACCTCAGGCTGGTTACACATCGGAGAGGTCGTAAAGCAACTCGCGAGCCGTCTGCAGAGCGGTCTCCGTAATACGCTCTCCGCTGAGCAGGCGGGCAATCTCGCGGATGCGCTCCTCTGGCCCGAGAGAGCGTGCGACAATGCGCGTCCTTCCCCGCTGCTCCTGCTTTTCCACGAGAATATGCTCAGCCCCGCAGGCAGCAATCTGGGGCAGATGGGTGATGACCAGGACCTGGTGGTACTGCGCCAGAGCGCGCAGCGCCTGGCCGACACGGTGAGCGATACGCCCGCTGATACCGGCATCGATCTCATCGAAGACCAGCAATGGCAATCGCTCCGATTTGGCCAGAATGCTCTTCAAGGCCAGCATAATGCGTGAAATCTCGCCCCCGGAAGCAACCCGCGCTAGCGGGCGCGGGGGCTCCCCGCGATTGGTCGTGATCAGAAACTCAATGCGCTCAATGCCATGCGGGAACGCACGCCAGCGTTTGCCCTGGAGCTCCACCCAGAGCTCCTCTTCCGGGGCCGCCTCCTCGGTAGCCATGTGGACGACAAAGCGACTGTACGGAATACCCAACTCTGCCAAGAGCTCTTGGACAGCGCCTTCGACCTGTTCGGCCGTGGCTCGCCGTTTGGTTTGCAGACGCTGGGCGTAGCGAGCTAATTCCGCTCGACACCGCTCGACATTCCGCTGTGCTTGCTGGAGATAGAACTCAAATTGCTCGGCACGGTGGAGCTCCTCTTCCCAGCGACGCTTCAGCTCGAGCGCAGCTTCAACCGAACCGTACCGCTTCCGTATAAGCTGCAGCTGTGCCATCCGCTGCCGGAGCTGCTCCAGACGCTCCGGCTCAAACTCCAAATGGGCCATGTAGCGCTGCAGAGCCCGTGCGAATTCCTCGACCCCGACCACCCACGTATGGGCCTCCGCAACAGCTTCGGCAAAGCTCTGATCGATGCGCGCAAGTTCCTCCAAGAGGTTGCGAACCCGAAGGAGGCGGTCGCGCACGGCGTGCTCATCGCTGTAGAGCAGCCCGTAAATTTGTTGCGCCAGGGCGTAGAGGTGTTCCGCATGCTCGCTGCGCCGGAGTTCTGCCTCGAGCTCGGCCTCCTCCCCCGGCTGTGGATCGATGGCGGAGAGCTGGCGAAGCTGAAGGCGGAGCTCTTCGCGCCTTTCCTCCAACTGCCGCTCCTGACGCTGCAGAGAGTGCCATTCCTCCAGAGCCGCCTGCAGCCGCTCATAAGCCAGAGCGTATTCCTGCCGCAGAGCCTCCAAGCTGCCCACATTGTCTAAAAGGCGCCCGTGTGTCTCAACGCGCAGGAGCGATTGCTGCTCATGCTGGCCGTGGAAATCGACCAGATGCTGCCCGAGCTGCCGTACAACGCTCACCGGGGCCGGCGAGTCATTGACAAAGCACCGTGAGGCCCCACGGGCAGAGATCTCACGACGCAATATGAGCTCCTCGCCCTCTACTTCGTAGCCGTGTTCCCGCAAGACGGTGTTGACCGCCCAGTGCGACTCGATGCGGAAGACCGCCTCTACGACCCCTTTCGAGGCTCCATGCCGCAAGTACTCGCCAGCACCCCGCTCGCCGAGGGCTAGCATGAGGGCATCAACGAGCACTGTCTTACCCGCCCCAGTCTCCCCGGTGATGACATTCAAGCCTGGCCCAAACTGCAACTCCAGGCGCTCAATGAGGGCAATGTCCTGCACGAAGAGTCGACACAGCACAGCTGCGGTTCCCCGAGCACCTCACATGCTCCAGTGCCCAAGCACCGTACGTGGCATGGAGATACAGGCAAAATTACACGATGCCCTCTAAATCGGCTTCGCTGCGCAGGAGCACCTGTCGCGCACGGCTACCATCGGCTGGGCCGACAATGCCGGCGGCCTCCAGCTCATCCATCAGACGAGCCGCCCGCGAGTAGCCAATTTTGAGACGCCGTTGCAGCAGCGATACCGACCCCTGCTGGTGGCGTACCACTAGGCGTGCAGCCTCAGCAAAGAGCGGATCGCGTCCCCCGCCCCCGCCTTCCCGCCCCTCGGCGCTCTGTCCTGTCACGGCAGGTAACCAGTAGGGCTGCTCGTAACCAGGCTGCTGAGCAATGAAGGCACAGACTGCCTCCACCTCTTCCGTCGTGACATAGGCATTCTGCAGCCGTATTGGCTTCGGGACCCCGCCGGGCAAGAACAGCAGATCACCGTGACCGAGCAAGTGCTCGGCCCCGGGCATATCGAGGATGACGCGAGAGTCCACACGCGAGGCTACCTGATAGGCAATCCGGGCCGGGAAGTTCGCCTTGATCAGTCCGGTGAGCACGTCGACGGACGGGCGCTGGGTAGCCACCAACAGGTGGATACCCACTGCCCGTGCCAACTGCGCCAGACGCGTGATGGGCTCTTCCACGGCCCGAGCCGCCGTCAGCATGAGATCGGCAAGCTCATCGATTACCACCACAAGGTACGGCAACAGCCGATACTGGTCCCCGAGCTTCCCCTCCCGAATGCGTCGGTTGTAGTCAACAATGTTCCGCTGTCCGGCCTGAGCCAATAGATCATACCGGCGCTCCATTTCGAGCTCGACAGCCTTCAGCGTCACGACGGCTGCCTCGGCCGAGGTCACAATCGGCTCGCGCACTTCCGGCGATATGGCTAAGAAGTGCCGTTCGAGCATGGCATAGGGCGTCAGCTCTACCTTCTTCGGATCGATGATGACCAGCTTCAACTCCGACGGGCGCAGCCGAAACAGGAGCGAGAGAATCATGGTGTTGAGTCCCACACTCTTCCCCGAGCCCGTTGCCCCGGCAATGAGCAGATGGGGCATACGAGCCAGATCGGCGCAGTAGACCTCGCCCGTAATGGTCTTGCCAAGCCCCAAGGGCAGTAGCAGATCGCTGTGCCAAAAGCACGGGGCTTCGACGATACTGCGGAAGCGGACAAGCGCCCGACGGTGGTTGGGAATTTCTACCGCAACAGTTCCCCGGCCCGGCACCGGTGCGATGATCCGAACGCCCGGCGCCTTGAGCGCCAGAGCTATATCATCGGCCAGGCTCTCAATCTGGCTCACCTTGACACCTGCAGCAGGCACGAACTCGTACTGCGTCACCACCGGCCCGGGGGTTACCGTCACGTTCTCAATCCCGATGCGGAACGTCTCCAGCTTCTCCTGGAGTAGACGGGCATTGCGGCGTAGCTCCTCCTCCTCGACCTGCAGCGTGTCTTCGCCCGGCAGGAGCAGTTCCGGCGAAGGGGGAAGATAGCCCGGCAGCTCCTCGCAGGGAGCGGAAGCCTCGGCCGGCTGCTGCTCGAGCCGAGAAGGTTCCGGAGAAGTCTGCTCTTGCCTGTGCTGATGCGCTACGCACAGGACTGGAGGCCTTGTCTGCTGCTCCGGAGGCTGCCTCTCCGAAGGCTCCCGGGAAGGCACAGCCGGTACAGTAATCCGTACGATACGAGCAGGCTCTGTTGCCTCCTCGCCTTCCCCATCCCGGCTCGTAGCTGGCGTGCTGCGAACCCGCTTCGTCCGCTTCCACCAGTCTTTCCCGTGCGCCCACAGCAGGCGGACTCGCAAGACGGCTCGTTCGGCCACCTGGGGAAACTCCACCAGGAGCACTGCAACTGCTGCCGCTATCAGGAGGACGATTGCCCCTACCGTTCCGGCAAACTGGCGCAGCACTGTTCCTACAAAGGTGCCCACCATCCCACTCCATTCCAGGGGCAAGGCGGCAAAGGAGGGGATGCTGCGGAGAGCACCCATCAAACTCGCCGCCAGGAGGGCAAGAGTACCTATGGCTCCACTGCGCCGCCACACGACAGCCGAGAGGGTCCCCTGCCGAACCAGCTCCCACGCCCACCACCCCATGAGGATGGGCAGCACCACAATAGCATACCCAATCCCGAACACAATCCCCCACTGCGCCAGAACCGCCCCGAGCAGTCCCAACCAATTGTGGGTCGTCTCCGCCTTGAGCCGCGCCTGCGGCTCGGCACGGAGTAGCCCTATGAGGTCACTCCACCGAAGGTTGGCATTCGGTTGATCTTCGGGCACATAGGAGACAAAGGCCACCAGCAGGAGCACAGCTCCGACCGCCAACGCTAACGCCCACAGCTGTCGCCGATGGCGTTGCTCGGCACTGCCTCGGCGGCTTCCCCGCCTCGGAAGCCCTCCAGACAGCGAACGCATTGCAGACCCCTCTCTATGCTGCACATTCCGGTACGCTTACCCTCCCTGGTACGGACACAGCAGCCGCCTCTTGCACAATGGCCCCAGCACGCCAGCGCGGGACGATTCCCCATCGGTCCTGCTCGAGAGCGTAGGCCACATCCTGATGCCTGCCCGTCAGTGCCAGAAACCGCGCATGCCGGCTGGAACGCAGTACAGCCGAGAGGCAATCAGCCGCAGCATCCCGGTACACTGCTGCCGCAAGGTGCGCTGCATCGGTGAGTGCAACCGATCGCTGCTGCCGAAGCCCTTCTACGAATGCCCCAGCCCCGAGCACATCCTCGTACGCAACTGCTCCACGATCGCCTGCACAGCAGATGACAACCTCCTGCGGACGCCACTGCCGAACGTACTCCAGAACTGCCGACCGGTTAACTAGGCCTCCTATCACCGTACGGGATTCATCGCCATCGGGAAGGCGCACGATCAAGGGCACCGCATTGGTAGAGACAAAGGCAATGAGCCGCCCTGCAACGAGCTCTGGTGTACACTGCAGTGGGGAATTCTCCAGCTCAAACCCGGGTATCGGCCATCCATGACTCTCACCGGCCAGAAGCACGGACTGACTCTGGCGTGCTACCGCCTGCGCCTGCTGCGGACTTACGCACGGCACGACTGCTTGCGCACCTTGCCCCAACGCCGTACATATCGTGGTGCTACTGCGCAGGATATCAACCACAATGAACAAGACCCCTTCCCCATGCTCTGCCAATTGCGTCGGGGTCAGCAGGACATCTACCCGCATAGCCTCAGCGCAACGCTGTGGGCCAAAAATACGCCAAACAGCTCTTTTGCAGCGACACACTCCTGCCTCCGCTCATTCGTCGCCCTGACAGGCTTGTTCGGCACACGGGAAGATAAGCCAATGCCGAGAGCTCGGCTCCTCCTTCTGCCCCTCTTCAGCTTCGTTCTCTTCGGGTGCACGCGTTCGACCAACCCAAGCTCCCCTAGCAATACGGCGCCCATCATCGATAGCATCACCATCGCTCCGCTCATCCTGCGAGTCGGGGAAGCGGCAGTGGTGACATGTTACGCTCGAGATCCTGACGGGGACCCGCTGAGCTACCACTGGAGTGCCTCAGCTGGAGCGATTGTCGGCAGTGGTGCTCGTGTGCACTATCTGCCGGATCCGTGCTGCAGTGGACTGACGAACACGATTACTGTCGTGGTCAAAGATGCTCGAGGCGGCGCAACGCAGGGGCAACTCCATGTGGCGGTATCGCCATAGCAGCACACTCATTGCACTGGTGGGGCTTGTGCTCTTGGGGAGAGAGACTCGCGGCCAAGCCTGCTGCGGTCCCCCAATGCTCTCCCTTGCGGGGACCGAGCGCGGCATCGATCCCACCACATCCCTGGCACTGACGGCTGCCTACAGCTTCCTTCACTTCGCACACTCTGTGGATGGGAGCAAGCCCATCCCCGATCCACTCCAGCGCAGAGCCCTCAGCCACCTCTGGCGAGTTGAGCTCGAAGTCGTGCCCCACCCTCGATGGGCACTCCTGCTGTCGCTCCCGATTGCGGCAAAGGAACGCTCTCTCCGGTTCGATACGCTAGCAACGACCTACCGTGCCGCCGGTATCGGGGATGCCTTCGTGCTCCTCAAACGTGATCTCAGCCCCCAGGAGCAGCTCTCGGAGTGGAGTTTTGCTCTCGGGGCAGGTCTCAAGCTCCCCACAGGGGCATCGGACCGGGAGCAAGAGGGAGTGCGCCTGCCGCGGGATGTTCAACCCGGCAGCGGCACATGGGAGCTTGCCCTCTGGGGCTTTACCGGAGCATCGATAGCAGCAGGCTCTGCGAGCTGGGGGTTGTCTCTCCTTGTGCGCTGGCCGGTGAATGCCGACAGATTTACCTATCGCAATGGAGCCGAGCTGCAAGCTCTGCTACTCACCACATGGCTAGCCTGCCCCGCTACCTTCTGCCTGCCCGGACTGGCCTTCCGATTGCGCACAGTAACGCCCGACCACCTCAACGGACAGCAGCTGCCCGCAACAGGTGGTCTGTGGCTGGACGCCCTCCCTACGGTCACCTTTCCTCTCCCCTCTCTCCCCCTCGCCTTTCGGCTGCAGGGCACGGTTCCTCTCGTACGGCACACGCGTGGTCTGCAGTTAGTTCACTCGTGGGGCATTGCGGCGGAAGCCCGCTGGAGCCCCTGATTTCCTCATCCCCAGCGCTGTACTTCTTGCCACTCCACTTGAAGGCGCTCCCAAAGCTGCTGGTTACAATAGGGGCGCAGCTCTGCAAGGAGCTCCGTGCAGCGCTCCGGTGGGATACCGAGGCGCAGCAACGCACGGAGATGAGACCGTAGCTGCCGCCACCAACCCCCGACAGCCAGTGCTGCCACCGCTGCACACTCCCGCTCCAGCAACGAAAGTCCTGATCGAGCAAGCACGCGCCCGTAGGCAACCTCCAGAACCAGCGCTTCCAGCAGTGGGGACGCCTGTCGTAGCCGTTCACGCACACGCATACTCTGCTCCCCATAGAGCCGCTCAAAGAGCTCGAGCCCTCCCTGTCCGTTATCAGCTGCATCCACCTCCGGAGCCTCCCATGGCAAGCCAAGCCGCTGGCAGACTGACTGCGCGCATCGCAGCGCCTCAATAGCAGCCGGGAACCCGGCAAAGAGCAGCAGCTGTAGCAACGTCTCTGCAACGACCCGCACGGGCACACCCGAGCGCAGAGCCCCCACGAGGAGCTCCTCCAGCTGCTCGGTCTGTTCGGCCCGACTGGCAACGGCGCTGAGCCGCATAAGCCACGGTATCCAGGGCGGCAGAGCAATCTCCCCGGGAGGCGGCTCCGCCGCCTCCTCTTCGTCCAAATGGCGCAAGAACTCCAGCAGAGCTACCGTGGCGTGGAATCGGTGGCTGAGCCGATCTTTCTCCCACGGCTCCATCTCTCCGAAGGTCCGCTCGTGCCCGTCGGGTACGAAGATGGGGTCATACCCAAAGCCACGCTGCCCCCGCTCCTCCAAGGCAATCGTACCTTCCACAACCCCCTCGACACACACCGTGCGGAACCAATCTCGGTAGCAGAGCACGCATCGAAAGCGTGCTCGTCGGCGCTCCGGCGGCACCCCGGAGAGGCGCTCCAAGAGGGCCCGCCGGTTGTCGGCATCGGAGCCGGCAAACCGTGCCGATCGCACTCCAGGCTCTCCCCCTAAGGCGTCGACCTCCAAGCCGGAATCATCGGCCACAACGGGCCGATAGAGCTGCTCGAAGAGCGCCGTCGCCTTCAGGTACGCATTCTCCTCCAACGTCTGACCGCTCTCCTCTACCCCCTCCCATGGGCTTCCGAGCACCTCCTCTGGGGCCAGAAATTCTAGCTCGCCCGGAGCAATCATTGCTGCAATACTGCGCAATTCCGCAAGCTTGTGCCGATTGTTGGTCGCTACGACGAGACGCCAGCCCATGTTGCCCACGGCTGTAACTCTACCATCGCCTGTTGCAGAACCTCTTGGACAGATGCACCTGCTGCGGGCACAAGGCTCCCAAGGGCGGCAATCAGTGTCACGATGTCAGTCCCCCCGATGGCTCCCATATGCCCGATACGCATGACGCGTCCGGCCAGCGGCCCCTGTCCATCGGCTACCCAGATAGCAAAGCGCTCCCGCAGAAGGTGCGGCAGCTGCCGATACTCCTGCGGCAACTCTACCACAGTGACCGCATGGGAACCCGCCTGACCGAAGAGCGAGAAGCCAAAAGCCTCCAGAGCCCTCCGTACCGTTCGGGCATATTGCCGATGCCGCTCCCAATGTGGGGCAAAGCCAGCGGCAAAGTAGCGCTCCAACACATACGCCAACGCCCGCACCAGCGATACGGCCGGCGTCCATGCCGTCTGCCCCTCCTGCCACCGCTCGTAGGCAACCTGGAGATCGAAATACCGCGTCGCCGGCGTGTGACGCTGGACGAATTCCCACGCACGCGGACTCAAGCCGACACAGGCCAACCCCGGGGGCAACATGAGAGCCTTCTGCGAAGCCGTCACCACAGCATCCAATCCCCACGCCTCCATCGGGCACGGGTGCACCCCGATAGCAGTGACGGCATCGATGCAGATGAACGCCTCCGATACCTCCCGTATGGCTGCCGCACAGCGCTCCACGTCAGTCAGTGCCCCTGTAGAGGTCTCGCTGTAGACCAACCATACCGCTTGCACAGGTGCATGCCGCCGTAGAACCTCTTGCAGCTGCTCTGCCGATACTGCCTCTCCCCAGGGGACCTCTACCCGCACGACCTCCGTGCCTGCGCGCTCGGCAATCTGAGCGCAGTGCTCCCCAAAACGACCGCCCGTGGCCACCACAACCCGACTCCCCGGCGGGCAGAGATTGCGCACCACTGCCTCAATACCACCTGTGCCCGAACAGGTCAAGACCACCACCGGCCCCGAGGTCTCCCACAACTGCTGCAGCCGCCGATGCACAGGCTCCAGAATCTGCCGGAAAAGCTCCGACCGATGCGGAACGACTTGCTCGGAGAGAACTCGCAAGACATCATCTGGAACGGGGACGGGCCCCGGCGTGAAGAGCCGCGGTCGCATGGGAACGCCAGAAGTGGTACAACACAATTGCTGTCGCAATCGCAACGTTGAGCGACTCCATCTCCCCGCTGCCTGGCACGTGGAAGAGGACGCGACAGCGGCGACGCACCATCTCTGACAAGCCGTGCGCTTCATTCCCGACAGCAATCACGGCGCGCCTTGGCAAGCGGACACGCTCTAATGGTATCCCTGTCCCTGCCTGCGCTCCCAACAGCACATAGCCGTGCCGCTCGAGCTCTTGCAAGGCCTCATCAGGCGTGTCGGCCCGATGGAGCGCTACATGGAAGAGGGCCCCCGCACTGGCTCGGACAACTTTCGGATTGTACACGTCTACCCCGCCCGGCAGGACAAGGATCCCACGCCAGCCAAACCAGAGCGCCGTCCGTATCAGCGTGCCGACATTACCCGGGTCGGCCACCGCATCCAGAAGGAGCATCCGCTCCTCCCAGGCTGGCTCTTCAATCGGGTAGCTGACTACTGCCAGAATATCCTGCGGCGTCTCTGCATGAGCCAGACGCGCAAACTGCCGCTCTGTGGCCCTGTAGATGGGTGTCCCGCTCCGGGCAAACTCCCGCGCCAATTGCCATGCCTCCGCGCTAGCATCTTCCCGCAGCACTACGAACAGAGCCCGATACGCTCGGCTCCGCAGCAACTCCCGGCACACTCGGAGCCCCTCTGCGAGAAACTCCCCGTGCCGATCGCGCTCCTGCCGCTCGTGGAGCCGACGGATGTGCTTGGACAGCTTTTCCCCGAGAGCAACTGTCTGCATTGCCCTGTGCTCGAACAACTGCAAAATTACGGGGCGCTGCAGCCCAGCTTTAGGAGCACTACCGCAAAACGAGTAATTTTGCCTCGAGTACGGACACGAGCCCTTCTGGACCTGTGAATTGGCGCCTCTGCATAGGGCTTCCTCTCCTGCTGGGGATGTGTCTGACAGATAGCTCTGCCCAGGGATGGCTGCCGAGCCCATTGCAGTGGCTCTATCCTCGCTCGATCCCGGAAGCAACGCTCGTGCAACCAACTCCGTCGGCTCCTCAGAACGTGGATTCCTTCCGCCTCAAATGGAGTGAACCGGCTCTGGCGGGGGAGGGCGCCATCCTGGTCGGCAGTGTCCTCCGGCCGGAAAAGCTCCTCCCAGAGCTCCCGTGGGCCTCCAACGACATTGTAGCCGTCCGCGGCGATACGCTCTATGTCCTCAGCGGAGCTGGCTGGATCCGCCAGCGTTTCCCCCTGCCACCTTTCCTCTGGGATGTGAGCGCTCTGCTCGATACGCTTGCTCCGGTTCCGCGTCCTTACAGCTCCTCCCCAGCTGTCATCGCACTGCAGAGTGTCGAACACCGCCGTCCCGACAGCCTGGTCAGCACCTATTTAGTAGCCGCCTTCGGCGACTCGCTACGCCTCCTACGCCGCCTGGTGGTAGACATGCGTCCCTATGCTCCGAATCTGGCTGCAGCCGTCCTCCCGTTTGCTGCGCGTGCCACCCCGGCCAATACCCTCATCTACGCCCTCGTGCAGACCCAGACCGTTCAGGCAGACACTTCCCCCCTCCCATACTTTCGCGGGTTGACACAATTTGCCTCCGACTCCCTCTTGCCGGCCTTCCCGATTGCTAATCTGCCAGATATGCCATCGGCCCGAACGCTCTACGCTCCTGCTCTCGGCCTGACGCAGCCCTCTCTGACCGTCCTGCCCGGGGGAATTGTGCGGCTGCTGCTGCCCATGCATCCAGAGCCAAACTCTCCAACTGTTATCGTCAATCGCCTCGGCCACCGTACTCGAGCTGACTCAGCATACCTGGTCGGTCTCGACCTCCACGGTAATCTTCCCGCTACGGGGCTTGCCCCTGTCACTGTACCGCTGGATTCTGCGGCACGATATCCCACGGTTGTCCCTTTGTGGCTACGTCTCCAGCCCGATCCTGCCCAGTCCGAACGGCCCTTCATCCTCATTGCAGAGAGCTACGAAGGACCGAGCGCCTCTGGGACTGCCCGACTCCACCTCTACGATGCCACGGGCCTCCCTCTGGCGAGCCCTCTGCTTGCCAATTCCCCAGCCTTCTCCGGCTCGCTCAACCATGGCTGGAGCATTGCCGTCGGGAACTTCGATGGGCCCCCTTCCAATACCGTCCTCCCCTTTTACCCGAACAACCCAGGTATGGAAGTAGCAGCGTCTCCGAACACCCCTTCCCGTGCCGTTGCGGGCTCACGGCTCTTCATTCTCCGTTATCGCACCGACTACGCTGTGCCCAAACCCCAACCCCCGAACGCCGTCCTCTTCCCCTTTGACACTATTGTTTCTGCGCCCTGCAGTGGCTGGATTGCTGCTGCGGCTGATCTCGACGGCGATGGTCGCGATGAAGTCCTCCTCGTCGACCGAGGGACGCTCCAGATCTGGCGCCTCCGCAACTATGCCGATCCCCGCTTCTCGCTGGGAGCTCCTTTCGACACTGTGTGGTCGGTTACCTTTCCCGGTGAACGTATCACCGGTGTTGTCGTGGCCGACGTTGACGGCGATGGGCGGGCCGATCTGCTCGTCCGCACTACCCACGCCCTTCACTGCCTTGGAACCCCCCTCCTCCCCGCATTGCACGTTGTGAGCCCACGGCTCGATTCTGCCGTCTGCGTTGCCGATACGATCATCCTCCGGTGGGTAAATCGCATCCGCGGCTACTCCCCCGTGCGCATCCTCTTTCAACCTTACAGAGATGGCTCCCCCCGAGGGCCTGCACGCATACTGGTGGCAGCACATCCAAACGAGACCGATACCGTCTCCCTCCGGCTCCCCGCCCGTCTCCTCCTGCCCGATACCGTAGGGCGGCTCCTGATAGAAAGCCTCACAACCCCGACAGCCACAGACTCAAGCCCTCTGCTCTCACTCCGCTTCCCCTCTCTGAGCCTGACCACCCCTATGCCCGGAGATAGTATGACGGTCGGAACCAGCGTCCTCCTGAGCGGGGTCTGCCCGTGTACGGATACACTCGTGGTGATGTCCGTTGACACGACTCTCTCACTTCTGCCCGATTCTACTGGAGCCTTCGCCGTTTGGGTACGCGTGCCATGTCCGCCGGGAGCCCCTTGCACGACCCCTCTCCCTCCGTGGGCCCTGCGCTTTACGTGCCGCGCCGACACATTTGCCACCACATACACGATGCACTTCCCTCGACGTCCCGCCGTAGCACCAGCTACGGTATATCTGTTCCCTGAGAGCATCTGCCCGGAGGTGCTCGCTGTTGTCTCTGCTGCTCAGTGTCCAGCCCCGACGCTGGCGTATTCCACCGATGGGGGCGTTTCGTTTACTGAACTGCCTAGCCCTGGAATTGGCCCTTCTGTGCGGTGGGTACTCCCCCCCGTAGGCACTGACACCGTATGGCTGCGGCTCTGCTGCTCTGGCTGCCTGCGGATGGACACCGTCCTCACACTCCGCTCCCCGCTTACACTGCAGCTTCTGGCCCCCAATCCCCTGGAGCTCCCTCACCATCAGCTGCAGATTCGATACAGCTTCACTACCGCAGGCTCTGCACGCCTCCGCATCGTCGATGCTGCCGACAATCTCATCCGAGAGCTCGTTCCTTGGCGTCCGCATAGCCCCCAGACGACGTACTGCGAGACGTGGGACGGAACCGCCTCCACTGGAACCCCGGTCCCGACGGGGAGCTACTACGTGGTCATCGAACACCAGAGCTCTCGGTGGATCTTCCCCGTCTTCGTCTTATGGAAAGGGCCGTAGAACAGCTCTCTGGCCTCCCATGCGCATCCTCCTCATCGAAGACGAACGGAAGCTGGCTGCCTTCCTCAAGAGAGCGTTGGAGGAGGAGTCATACACCGTCGATGTAGCCTACGATGGAGAGATGGGGCTTATCATGAGTCGGCAGCACATCTACGATGCCATCATCCTCGACATCATGCTACCGAAGCTAGATGGCTTTGCCCTCTTGAGCCGCCTCCGGACCCAGGGCGACACTACCCCGATCATTGTTCTGACCGCTCGCGGCGCCCCCGAAGAGCGAGTCATGGGGCTCGATCTTGGAGCAGACGACTACCTCCCAAAGCCCTTCCACTTGGAAGAGCTCTTAGCACGTTTGCGCTCTGTGCTGCGCCGTTCCTCCCCGGAGAAAGCCACTCGGCTCCAGTGCGGCGATCTCATCCTCGACACGCGCTCCCGCACAGCCTATCGGGGGGACCGCGAAATCCCTCTGACCCCACGCGAGTATGCCCTGCTGGAATATCTCATGCGACACAAGAATCAGACGCTCAGCCGGAGCCTCATCCTCTACCACGTCTGGGCCAACATGGACATCGACTCGAACATTGTGGACGTCTACATCAAACGGCTCCGGGAAAAGCTCGAAACCCCGAATGCTCCCCAGCTCATCCAGACAGTGCGAGGCAGTGGCTACCGCCTCCGTGAGCCGCACTGGCATGAACCTGCCGAAGGTACGGAGGATGCATAGCCGAGACATCTGCCCTGTTGCGATCCCTCGAGTGCGCAGCCTCCTTGGGCGTACCATGTATGGTTTAGGCTGTGTTCTACCACGCCGTAGGCGAGCATGGATGGAATCGGCTGGATTCTGGCCGTGTTAACTGCCTATCTCCTCGGCAGCTTTCCGACGGCATACCTAGTCGGACGGCTCATTGGCGGGATTGATATCCGCAAGCACGGTAGCGGAAATGTTGGGAGTACGAACACCGCTCGCCTCCTAGGGTGGCGATGGGGCCTTGTGGTCCAGAGCATCGATATCCTCAAAGGGGTGATTGCTGCTGGGGTCGTTCCTGTCCTGTTCACTGCAGGCCAGGGTACAGACGGTAGCCAGCTCGGCATGTTGGCAGGCGTTGCGGCTGTTGCAGGACACTGCTGGCCTGTATGGATGGGCTTCCGAGGCGGGAAGGGTGTCAATACGGCTGCTGGGGTACTCCTCGTGATGGCACCCCAGGAGCTCCTCATCGGGCTTGGGGGATTTCTGATCGCCCTGTTCAGCTCAGGGTATGTATCCCTTGGCTCGCTTGTGGCTGCTTGCCTTGTGCCTGTAGCGGTTACTCTCCGCCTGGGATGGCCAGCGGCGGCCGGTTCGCTGCTCTTCTGGGGAACTGTGGGCATTGCGCTCATCGTGATCCTACGCCACCGTGGGAATCTCCAACGCCTGCTGGCAGGGACTGAACATCGATTTGCTGCTCTCTGGCTCCTGGGCCGATTGAAGCAGACCCACTCGGGGACACCCTAATGCGCATAGCCATCCTGGGCGCAGGAAGTTGGGGAACCGCTCTGGCAGTCCTCCTTGCCCGGCGGGGACATAGGGTAACGCTGTGGACGCGCTCGGCAGATCTTGCTGCCTCCATCACCCGTGAGCATCGCAATCCGAAGTTTCTGCCCCAGATCTGCCTACCGGAGCAGATCGACGCCACCACCGATTGCACACTGACGGAAGCTGCAGAGCTTACCATCGTGGCCATCCCCGTACAACACATCCGAGAGGTGCTCCGTACGTTCGCCTTTCGCTTCCCAACCCCTGTTCTCAACGTCGCCAAAGGGATTGAGCAGGGCACACTCCTGCGCGTGTCCGAGCTGTTACGGGAATGCGCCGCAGTTGAGCCAGACCAATACGCTGTCCTCAGCGGACCAAGTCATGCCGAGGAAGTTGTCCGTGGGCTGCCCACAGCCGTAGTTGTGGCCTCCACAGCAGCCCACTTAGCCCAATGGATACAGCGCGCCTTTGCAACACAGAGGTTCCGCGTGTATACCTCGCACGACGTAGTTGGCGTCGAGCTCGGCGGGGCGTTGAAGAACATCATTGCCATTGCTGCCGGCATTGTCGATGGTCTTGGGCTAGGACACAATGCAAAAGCCGCCCTCCTGACGCGAGGCCTGGCCGAAATTCAACGCCTCGGCCTAGCCCTTGGAGCAGAAGTTCAGACCTTTGCCGGGCTTTCCGGACTGGGCGACCTTGTGGTCACGTGTACAAGTCCGTATAGCCGAAACCGCTCAGTCGGTGAACGGCTCGCACGAGGTGAGGCGCTGGAGGCTATTTTGGCCACAACCCCGATGGTAGCCGAAGGAGTTCCCACGACACGCTCGGCGTATGCCCTCAGCCAGCGGCTCGGCGTCGATATGCCCATAACGGCCCAGATGTATGCCGTACTCTTCGAAGGTCGCCCACCATGGCATGCCGTCGAAGAGCTTCTCCTCCGCGATGTCAAAGCCGAGTATTGGTGGAACTTCACCTCAATGCTCCCATGACCCAGCCATCCACCTTCCTGGAGACGGTGCAGAACACCGAATGGCTCATGGCACCACCGCGAGTTGTCACCCGCTTGATGGAGCTCCTGCAGAGCGATCGGGCACACTGGCAGGAGATAGCGCAGACCATTGAGACGGAACCGGCCATTGCGTCGCGCATCCTCAAGTTGGTCAACTCCCCCTTCTACGGGCTCCAGGTGCCCATCAGCTCGATTCCGCAAGCGCTGGTCTTTCTGGGCTCTGTTGCGGTAACCTCAATTGCTGCGGCCGTTGGGATCTTCTCCCGCATGATGATCAAAAGCCAGCCAGAAGCTGCCGAACAGCTCCAACGCTTCTGGTGGCACTCAGCGTGTACCGCCTTTGTGGCCAAGGCCCTCGCACGGCAGCTCGATCCGTCTTTGGCCGACCAAATCTTTACGGCTGCCCTACTGCACGACATTGGTAAACTGCTCATGATCCAGCTGGCACTGCCGCAGTACAGAGAGCTCGAACAACTCCTCCTCCTGGGCGAACCAGAATCGAGGGCCGAACGCACTATCTTCGGCACAACCCATGAAGAAGCAGGAGACCTCTTGGCCCAACGGTGGCATTTCCCCGATCCCATCCGCACGGTCATCTCCTACCACTCTACACCACAGGAGACCCCGCGCTTCCATACGCACGTTTGCGTCGTCCGGATTGCTGATCTGCTCTGCGAACTCTGGGGAGCCAGCCTCGGCGAAGGGGTCCACCGCTTGCTGTTGACCGAGCAACCGGCATGGCGCATTCTGACAGAGAAATTCCCCCACCTCTCAGGCATTGACGTGGCAACCTTCACACTCAACATGGAACAGCACTTCCACGATGCGGCAGCATTGTTACAGACATTGGTGAGCCAGTGATGCACCCAGTGCTCATCCAAATCGGGCCCATCACCATTTACAGCTTTGGGGCAATGGTGGCGCTAGCCTTCCTGGTAGCCTACTGGCTTTCGGTAGCAGAATTCCGGCGCCGTGGGATACCCAAACCCAAAGATGTTGCTTCCACACTCCTGATGCTGGCCTTTATTGGCGGACTTGCAGGGGCCAAGCTCTTCCATCTCCTCGAGCACCCCGAGGAGTTTATGGACAACCCCGTGGGAGCCGTCATAAGCCCGGCAGGGCTTACCTTTCACGGGGGATTCCTCGTTGCGACAGCGCTGTTCTTAGTCTATCTGCGGCGCCGTCGGCTACCCGTTTGGCGGATTGCCGACGCTATAGCTCCGGCTCTCATCCTAGCCTACGGTATTGGGCGCATTGGTTGCCACCTGGCCGGGGATGGGGATTACGGCATCCCCACTGACCTGCCCTGGGCAGTAACCTACCCGCAGGGGACGGTCCCCACGCTGGCACGTCTCAATCCCGAGCTCCGACGTCGCTACGAAGAGCTCTTCCCCGGCCGTCCGGTACCGGAGGATATTCCCGTTCACCCGACCCCGATCTACGAATTCCTGGCCTCCGTTGCAATCTTTGCCCTCCTGTGGCGGCTACGCACACGGCTGCAGCCCGAAGGGCGCCTCTTTGCTCTCTACCTCGTGCTGGCAGGTACGGAGCGCTTCCTCGTCGAATTCATCCGCCTCAATCCGCTCTACTGGGGGCTGAGCCAAGCACAGTGGGTATCACTGCTGGCCATCGGGCTCGGCCTCTTCGTCTGGTGGCGCCTGCGGCCTAGTAGACCCGTTCGACAGGCCGGTAGCGCGTGATGCGCACCGGCTTGTAGAAGATGCGTGGGGCTGCTCCCGAATCCCGCACAATGAGTGTGTGCTTGAGCCAGTTCTCATCATCCCGGTTGGGGTAATCCTCTCGAGCGTGCGCTCCGCGGGTTTCCGTACGGTTGAGTGCACTGTAGGTGATTGCCTCCGCAACGTCGAGGAGATTTTCCAGCTCGAGTGCCTCGACAAGCTCCGTATTGAAAGTGCTACCGGTATCCTGGAGACGGATCCGAGCGTAGCGTTCACGCAGATCCGCCAGGAGGCTCACCATTTGCTGCATGTCATGCCCAGTACGGAAGACCCCGACGTACTCCATCATCCCCTTCTGGAGCTCCTTGCGCACGAGAGCGAGGCGCTCGTGGCCGTGGCCTGAGCGGAGCCGTTCGATGCGAGTGCGAGAAAACTCTATCACATCAGCGGGCAACTCCTCCCAGGTAGCTCCAGAGCCGAGGTATTCCACAATCGACTTCCCCGCCCGACGCCCAAAGACAATGAGGTCAAGCAAGGAATTCGTCCCAAGCCGATTGGCACCGTGGACGGAGACGCAGGCCACCTCGCCAGCAGCCCACATCCCCCGTATCGGCGTATTGTGCTCATCGATGACAACGCGCCCATCCACATCCGTCGGAATCCCTCCCATAGCATAGTGGACGGTCGGCTGGATGGGAATCCACTCCCGCCGGGGGTTCACGCCCAGGTACATTTGCGCAAAGCCGGTAATCTCTGGCAGCTTCTCACGCAGGACGCTCTCGGGCAGATGGGTCAGATCCAGCCCAACGTAGACAGTGCCATCCCGTGCCTCGATGCCGCGCCCTTCGCGAATCTCTGTGATGATGGCGCGACTGACCAAATCGCGCGGGGCTAGATCCTTCACCGTCGGCGCATAGCGTTCCATGAACGGTTCCCCGTGCTTGTTGCGCAGAATACCCCCCTCGCCACGAGCAGCTTCAGAGATGAGTACCCCCAGCTTCCAGAGCCCTGTCGGGTGGAACTGGACAAATTCCATATCCTCCAGCGGAATTCCGCGCCGGTAGACAATTGCCATACCATCACCGGTACCCGCATGGGCGTTCGAGGTCACTTGGTAGACACGCCCGTAGCCTCCGGTGGCAAAGAGCACGGCTTTGGCATGGAAGACATGGAGGTCTCCCGAGCGAATATCGAGGGCCACAACTCCGCGACAGGAACCGTTGTGCACGATGACATCGGTTACGAAGAACTCCGAAAAGAAGCGCACGCCGTTTTTGAGGGCATTTTCGTAGAGCGTATGGAGCATCGCATGGCCGGTGCGATCGGCCGAATGGCAAGCACGCCGTACCGGGATGCGTTTGGAATGCGGATCAGCAGGATTCTCCGGCCTGGTATGCCCACCGAAGCGGCGTTGGGCAATCCTCCCATCGGAACGCCGGGAGAAGGGCATGCCCATGTGTTCGAGCTCAATGATAGCCCGGATAGCATCCTGACACATCAGCTCAATGGCATCCTGATCGCCGAGGAAATCCGACCCCTTGACGGTGTCGTAAGCGTGCCACTCCCACGAATCTTCCTCTTCGTTGCCGAGCGCCGCAGAGACACCCCCCTGTGCGGCCCCAGTATGGGACCGCAAGGGATGCACCTTGCTCAGCACTGCACACGTATACGGCGGTTTAATCTCCACGGCTGCTCGCAATCCAGCCCCTCCAGAGCCAACGATAACAACATCGACCGTGTGCACGCGCACCTCCATGCTGCCTTATCCCTCGTCTAACATATCAGCGCATGTGCTTCCACGTATGCACGCTCACAACTGTGTCAAAGCCCAGATAGACAAAGTAGACCGCCGCTCCTGCCACAATACCCACCGCGCCCCATAGGAGCCATCGCGGTATTTTGTAATCGCGCAAGATGTTGTAGAACCCCTGTACGCCGTGGTAGAACCCCAGCACGAGGAAGCCGAGATACCAGAACTGGAACATCGGATTTGTCAGCCGCTGCACCGACGACTGGAAGCTATGCCCTGCGGCCTCTGTCCAGTGCACCGTCAAATAGTGACCGAGGGTAAATACCACCAGCAGCACACCCGAAATACGTTGCCAGTACCAGGCATAAGTCGACCACTTCGATCGAGCATTCGACATCGCCCTACCCCTTCCGCCGTTAGACAGCGAACGGATCTAGGAAGATGAGGATTCCCATGAGCACCATCGCTGCAATCCCTACCCCGTAGATGAGCCGTAACAGCATCTTGTGCCGATGCGCACCACGAGCGGTGAAGTCGACTACAACAATCCGCACCCCATTCAACGCATGGAAGAGCACCACAGCAAAGAGAAGCCATTCAGCAAACTTGAAGAGCGGCGTCGTAAAGAGAGTCATCTCTGCCTGAAAAGCCGCTTCCCCCTTCACCAGACTCCGTAGTGCCCAGACATGAACAAAGAGGTACCCCAGCAGTGCGATGCCCGTGATACGGTGCAAAATCCATGCGACTGAACCGGCATGCCATCGATAGCGCCGTAGAGTTTTCCACCAGCTCTGCACTGGCTGCCGTGCCTGCTCGTATACCATCGCTTCAATCCCACTCTGTGCTCCAAGCCGCTGCGAACTTACGCGCTGCACCATTTACGACAATAGCACCCAGCTCAGTCCCGATGGAAGTCACGCGCAGAGAGTTGTTATCTTTGCTTCCGCAATCAGTGCCCGAAAATCTGCCAGAGTCCCAATGGTTGGCTGCTTTGTGCTGCTTCTGGGCGTAAGTCTAGCAGTATCGGCCCCACCCGAGCCTGATACGAGCTTGTATGTCTTCCCGCCTGTGACTGTCCGCGCGCTGCGGAGCTCTGCTCTGACGGCGGCCGAACCTTATGCCTGGACATACCGTTCGGCTGAGACGTGGCAGCTCCACCGCAGCTACGGGGTTGAAGAGGCCCTCCAGTGGATACCCGGAGTCCTGGTCCAGGATCGGGCCGGCAATGGAGACGTTCGGATTGTCATCCGCGGCTTTGGAGCTCGAGGAGCCGGGGACCGCTCGAACAATGGGACCACCCGCGGAGTCCGCATCCTGCTGGATGGAATTCCGCTGACAGAACCCGATGGGCGTACGGCCCTGGATCTTCTCGAGCCATCAGCGCTCGGCGGTGTAGAGGTCCTGCGCTCCAACGGTACTCTACTCTGGGGCAATGCAAGTGGTGGCGTCATAGCATTCCACACCCTGCCTCCATCCCCGACGGTGCCGTTGACAGCTTCAGCAAGTATGGGTAGCTTCGGCTTTCGACGCACCACAGTGCAGTTCGTATCGGCTTCTGGCGGGTCTCTGCTGAGTATAGCCGGAGCTTATAGCACCACGCGCGGCTGGCGTCAGAATGCCGAAGGGCATCGCTGGTGGGCAACACTGGGTTGGCGTTCCAGCCTCAACGAACAGACGCTGCTGGAGTTTCGCAGCACGGTGACAGGGAACTTCTTTGCCATTCCGGGCCCCTTGGATTGGGAAACATTCCTCCGGACCCCGACGGCAGCCAATCCAACGTACCAGCAACAGCGAGCCCACCGTCATAACCGTATCGGGAGCCTCAGTTTTGCCATCACTTCCAGCCCTGCAGCGGGACAGCATCTGCACGTTACCACTTTCCTCCAGCCGAAGGTGCTCACCCGCTCCGAACGCGGTACCTACCGTGAATTCTCCCGCATCCAGCTTGGAGGGAGCGTACTGTACCAGTACCAGCGGCACTTGAGCCAGAGCACAACGGCAGCGCTGACGCTCGGGAGCGATATTGCCTTCCAGGATGGCCCTGCGACCTTCTATCGTTTGACGGCCGACGGCGGGCGCGATAGCGTCATCCGCCAACACAAACGGGAGGCAGCGCTCAACGCCGGCTTCTTCGGTCGCCTGCAGTGGGATCTTGCCAGCCAGTATACTCTCTGGGCGGGGCTACGCAGTGAATGGCTCCTCTATCGGCTCATCAACGCCCTCCGTCCCACACTCTCTGATCGCATCCTCTTCCGGGCACTCCTACCGAGCGCAGGCGTGGGATACCGCCCCTCGGATCGGCACAGCTTCTACCTGCACATAAGCTCGGGATGGGAAGTACCAGCCTACAATGAGCTTGACCCACCCCCGACGGAGCTCTCTGGCGGGATCAATCCACAGCTCAAGCCCATGAAGTCTTGGACAGCAGAAATTGGGAGCCGGCACCACTTCTGGCTGCTCCGCCGCTGGGCGGCCCAGCTGGAGTTAGCACTCTACTGGATCGACAGCCGCAACGAGCTCGTCCCGTACGGTGGAGGCCGCTTTTACCAGAATGCCGCTCACAGCGAGCGGGTAGGGACCGAACTCCTTCTCAGCACGACCTGGAACCAGGACCTTACCGTACAGCTCCTGGCAACGCTGAACCGCATGCGGTACCGCTCGTATCGTGTCGATTCAACCTACCTCGGCAGCAGCGGGCAGGCGGAATTTTCGCACCATTACCTCCCCGGTATTCCTTCGGTACGACTCGGGGCTCGGGCAACCTATACATGGGGGCAGCTGCAGCTAGGCACAGAGCTCAGCTATACCGGATCGTACTATGCCGACGATGCCAACACAGTGGAAGTGCCCAGCCACACTCTCTGGCACATTCGCCTCCAGATGGCCCAACCACTACGTCTGGCAGGCCTTGCCGTTCTGCCGTGGGTGGAGGTGCGCAATGTGACAAATCGGCGCTATATTGGTTCCGTCTACATCAACCCCGACCGCGATACCTATGGCCGGCCCTTATATGCAGAACCAGGCATGCCCCGAGCCCTCACGGTAGGCGTGCAGCTCCATGCGCCGTAAGCCGGGGGAGCTCAGGTCTGCAACCGATAGGGCACATTCTTGCGCCGAAAGAGGAAGGAAATCGGCACCCCTTCGAGGTCGATGTGTTCGCGGAGCGCCTTCTCCAGGAAGCGCTTGTAGGAATCGGGCAGCAGATCAGGGTGATTGCAGAAGAAGACAAACACCGGGGGCTCAGTCCGCACTTGGGTGACGTAGTTAATGCGGATCTCTTTGCCGTGCACCGCCGGCGGCGGCGTACGTTCGATGATAGGCAGGAGGATTCGATTCAACTGAGCGGTCGGGATGCGCTGGCGGCGGCGTTCGTGGATGCGTTTGGCCACCTCCAAGATGGTGAACACCCGCTGCCGGGTTACAGCTGAGACAAAGAGCACGGGGACATACGGGAGCGCCGGGAGCTCCTGCCGGACCTGCTGCAGGTACCAATCGGCTGTAGTGGCGTCCTTTTCGACCAGGTCCCACTTGTTGAAGACGAGCATAACCCCTTTACGGGCCTCCACCACGTCGGCGAGAATGTGCTTGTCATAGTCACGGAGCCCTTCGTACGCATCGACGACGACGGCAGCTACATCACAGCGTTGGATGGCCCGGATGGTGCGAACGACACTGTAGAGCTCAATGTGCTCACGGATACGGCTCCGGCGCCGGAGCCCGGCTGTATCTACGAGTAGCACTTCCTCGCCGTAGTAGCGGATGACGGTATCGACGGCATCTCGCGTTGTGCCCGGGATAGGGGTGACGAGCACCTGCGGGCGTCCTAGAAGGGCATTGACAATGCTGGATTTGCCGACGTTGGGGCGTCCGACAATGGCGAGCTTCAGTCGCGGGTCAGCTTCGGCGCCGCTCGTCTCCGGCAAGAGAGCCACAAGGGCATCGAGCAGCTCCCCCAGCCCACGTCCGCTGGCGGCAGCCACCGGATAGGGGGTCCCAAGACCCAGAGCGTAAAACTCCGCCGCTGCAGCATCCCACTCAGCTGTATCGCACTTGTTGACCACCAGGAAGAGGGGTTTCTGCGCTGCCCGCAGGAGAGTTGCAAGCTCTACATCAATCGGTGTGATCCCCTGGCGGCCATCGACGACGAAGAGAAGGATATCGGCCTCCTCAATTGCTAACGCCGTCTGCTCCCGGACAGCACGGGCGAGCAGATCATCGCTGTCGGGCACCCAGCCGCCGGTATCGATGACGGTAAAGCGCCGTCCCGCCCATTCGGCATGAGCATAGAGGCGATCGCGCGTCACCCCCGGTGTTGCCTCCACAATCGCCCGACGCTCCCGAATGAGACGGTTGAAGAGGGTGGATTTCCCAACGTTGGGCCGTCCAACAATGGCCACCAACTTCATAGAGCCTCGAGGAGGTGCCCGACCAACATGACCGGTGTGACATTGTCAGCCTCAGCCGCGAAGTTGAGCACCAGACGGTGCCGCAGCACCGGCAGCGCTATGGCACGCACATCCTCTGTCGATGGCGTATAGCGACCGTAGAGGGCCGCACGTGCCTTGGCCCCCAAAATCAAGTACTGCGACGCCCGAGGACCGGCCCCGTACCGTAAGTAGTCGCGTACCATCGATATTGCCCCATTCTGCGGGCGCGTGGCCCGCACCAGACGGACAGCGTACTGCACGACGTGCTCGGCAACGGGGATACGGCGAACAAGGTGCTGGTACTCGACAATGTCAGCAGCACTCAGCACCGGCTCCACTTCGGGCTCAAAATCCACCGTCGTGCGCTGCACGATCTCGACCTCCTCCTCGAAGCTGGGATAGTCAATCCACAAGTTGAACATGAAGCGGTCCAGCTGCGCCTCCGGCAGCGGGTAGGTCCCTTCTTGTTCAATCGGGTTCTGAGTGGCCAGCACGAAGAAGGGCTCCTCGAGTCGATACGTCATCCCGGCTGCAGTAACACTATACTCCTGCATGGCCTCCAACAGCGCTGACTGCGTCTTTGGAGGGGTTCGGTTGATCTCATCGGCCAGCACGATGTTGGCAAAAATGGGCCCTCGGACGAAGCGGAAGCGCTTCTCCCCAGTGGCGAGATTTTCCTCCAGCACCTCCGTGCCGATGATATCGCTCGGCATAAGATCGGGGGTAAACTGGATGCGACTGAACCGAAGCGCCAACGCCCGCGCCAAGGTTCGGATGAGCAGCGTCTTGGCCAGACCTGGTACTCCGATGATGAGGCAATGTCCACGCGCAAAGAGAGCAATAAGGAGCTGTTCGACGATGGCCTGCTGTCCGACGATGATACGGCCAATCTGCTCCCGCACGCGTGCGATAGCTTCCGCAAAGCGCTCGAGCCGTTCGGTGTCGCCAACCATTTCACCCTTCAGCATGTGGCCCTGTGCAGAGACGCTGCATTGGTCTGGAAATTGGCTCTCCCGCATCGGCTCCCTCACTGAGTCCGTGTGCGAACTTCCCTAATTTTGCTCTCGTCGCAGGTTGCAACAGCGGGTTTCTCCTCCATGAACCATCGTCGCTGTGATGTTGTCGTCATCGGTGCTGGACCGGGCGGGTATGTAGCCGCCATTCGCGCTGCACAGCTGAAGCTTCGGACAATCTGTGTCGAGCGGGACCGCCTCGGGGGAATTTGCCTCAACTGGGGGTGCATTCCAACGAAAGCCCTCTTGCGCAGCGCCGAGCAGATGCACTTTTTGAAGCGGGCGGCTGAATTCGGCTTTGACATCGAGCAGTTCCGCTTCAACTTCCCCCGGATTATCGAGCGCAGCCGCCAAGTAGCCGAGCGCATGTCCAACGGTATCGCCTATCTGTTCCGCAAGTATGGGGTTGAGCATGTGCGGGGTACGGCTTCTATAGCCGATGTCGGAGTTGTGGAGGTCCGGGACCAGGCAGGGGAGCTGACAGATCGAATCGAGTGCCAGCACATCATCGTTGCAACGGGCGCACGCCCACGGATGCTGCCCGGCATCGAGGTCGATCGAGAGCGCATCCTGACCAGCACCGAAGCCATGCTGCTGCCTCAACCACCGGAATCACTCATCATCATTGGGGCTGGGGCCATCGGGGTAGAGTTCGCTTACTTCTACAACGCGTTCGGCACAGCCGTTACCCTCATCGAGATGATGCCGCGCATAGTCCCTCATGAAGACGAGGAAATCTCCCGTGAGCTCGAACGGCACTTCAAGAAGGAGGGCATCACCATCCTGACATCCACGAAGGTCGTCTCTGCCAAACGCACAGCCGAGGGGGTAGCTGTCACCGTCGAAAAAGCCGATGGCACGCAGCAGCAGCTGACAGCAGCGATGGCTTTGAACGCCATCGGTGTCCAAGGCAACGTAGAGAACATAGGGCTGGAGCGGCTCGGGGTTAAGATTGAACGGGGATTCATTGCGGTTGATGCGTATTTCCGGACCTCTGTGCCGGGCATTTACGCTATTGGCGACGTGGCGGGCCCCCCGTGGTTAGCTCACAAAGCTTCCGCTGAAGGAATTGTCTGTGTGGAGGCTATCGCCGGTCACAACCCCGAGCCAATCAATTACGCAAACATTCCCGCCTGTACTTACTGCCAGCCGCAGATTGCAAGCATTGGGCTGACCGAACAGCAAGCTCGCCAGGAAGGGTACGAGCTCAAAATCGGCCGCTTCCCCTTCTCCGCCAGTGGCAAAGCCTGGGGAATGGGAGAGACTCGAGGTTTTGTCAAACTCATCTTCGATGCCCGCTACGGCGAACTGCTCGGAGCCCATATGATCGGCCCAGAGGTGACCGAACTCATCGCCGAGCTAGGGCTTGCACGAAGCCTGGAAGCAACAGCGCGCACCATCTTCCGTACGGTCCACGCTCATCCCACTTTGAGCGAAGCCATCATGGAAGCTGCAGCGGTAGCCTACGAGGAATCCGTCAACTACTGAAGTCCCACAGGCAGAGAGCACCATGAGGATCATTGGGATTCTCTTTGGCATGGAGCAGAGCTTCCCACCCGCTTTGGTGGAGACAATCAACAGCATGGGGGTAGAAGGGGTTGCAGCCGAATTTGTCAAAATCGGCGGCGTACGCATGGACGAGCTGTTCCGCTACGACGTCGTGCTTGACCGCATCTCGCACGACATCCCTTTCTACCGCTCGGTCCTGAAAGTTGCTGCCCTCAACGGTGTGCGGGTGGTCAATAACCCCTTCTGGTGGAGTGCCGATGACAAGTTCTTCGGCTATGCCTTGGCAGCCAAACTGGGTATTCCTGTGCCACGAACGGTCATCTTCCCCACGAAGCAACATCCACCGCGGACGACCTCTGAATCCATGCGCAACCTCATCTACCCTCTCAACTGGGACGAACTCTTCCGCTACGTCGGTTTCCCGGCATATCTGAAACCCCACCTCGGGGGCGGATGGCGGCAGGTCTACAAGGTGCATGACCCCCAGGAGTTCTTCGCCGCCTACGACCAGACAGGCGACACCGTCATGGTCCTTCAAGAGGCCATTGACTACGACGAGTACTACCGCTGCTACGTCATCGGCACCCGCGTCCGCGTCATCCCGTATGCACCTCACCATCCGTATCACCTGCGATATACAGCCCCCTACCGACCTACCCCTGAGCGGGAAGCACAGCTGCGGGAGCTTGCGCTGCGACTCTGTACGGCTCTCGGCTACGACATCAATACGGTCGAGTTTGCCCTCCACAACGGCGTCCCCTATGCCATCGACTTTCTCAACCCTGCCCCTGATGCGGAGCGCTACTCGGTACAGGAGGAGAACTTCAGCTGGATTGTGCAGAATACGGCGGAATTCCTCATCGAGCTTGCTCTCCAAGGGCGGCAGGTGCCCGAGACATACCAGTGGTGGCGCTTTCTGTCCCCACCGAGCCAGGAGAGCCCGGCGGTAAAGCAGACAACTACTCGCCGAGTACGCCGACGACGCTGATGGAACCGCTCGAGGAGCTCGTCCGGCAAGACTCCGATATTGACGCAGCGAGTCAATACTACTGGGGCTACCAATTCCGCTTAGGGCGGGAAGTTCTCGTGCCCTTCCTCCAGCGGCATGGTGTCTTCGCCCCCGGGATGGATGTAGCTGAAATCGGCTGTGCAGAGGCAGGCGTTCTGCTGGCCTTTCTGGTAGCCGGGGCTCGGACGGGGCTGGGGACCGATATTGCTGCTACCCGGCTGCTGACAGCACGCCGGATCGCCCACCGTGCAGGCCTGAAAGGAGAATTTGTCCTCCACGACATCTTGCACGATCCCATTCCCGAACAGTGGCAGCACCGATACGATCTGGTGCTTCTGCGTGATGTGCTGGAGCATTTGGACAATCCCACAGAGGCCCTCCGCCGCATTCGCATGCTCCTGCGCCCCGGGGGCGCTGTTCTGGTAACTTTCCCACCCTATCGCTCGCCATACGGCGGCCACCAACACCTGCTGCATACCATCTGGGGCAGGCTCCCCTATATCCAGCTCCTCCCCGACTGGCTCTTCGAACGCCTGATTGCCTCAGGACAGGAACCTGACCGCACAGAGGTTCGCCGGCTTCGACGTATCCGGCTCTCGCTACCCGATATCCCACCCATTGCACGGGCAGCCGGGTACACGATTGTTGCCGAAGAACACTACCTTCTCCGTCCCGTCTTCCGCTGGAAATACGCTCTCCCCCTTCCTCCCATCCGCATCACGCGCTGGGCACGCCGTTTCCCTAGGCTTGCGCAGTATATCTGCATGGAAGCAGGCTACATCCTGCGATGCCACAGCGACGGGTTCTAATCATTGCCTACTACTTCCCTCCCTCGGGGGGCCCAGGGGTACAGCGGGTGTTGAAGCACGTGAAATATCTCCCCGAATTCGGCTGGGAACCCGTTGTGCTGACCGTCCGTGAGGGCGAATTCCCCGCCCGCGATCCGAGTCTCCTGGACGAGATCCCACCGGGCACGCACGTGGAGCGCACGCGGATTCTGGAGCCCTATAGCCTCTATCGCTTGCTGACTGGCCGACGCACGCCGATTGACATCCATGTCCTAACCACCAGCTCGCCTGCTCGCTCGTGGACTGAGCGGCTTGCCCAGTGGATTCGGGCTACCTTCTTTATTCCGGACGCCCGCATCGGCTGGCTCCTGACGGCTGTCCCAGCTGGAAAGCGCCTCATCCGATACTTCCAGGTGAGCGCCCTCTACAGCTCCTCACCTCCCTACACGTGCTCGCTCATTGCCCGGCAACTGAAGCGCTGGAGCTCTCTCCCATGGGTAGCTGGCTTCCGCGACCCCTGGACCGGCTTTTTGACAACTCCACAGCGATGGTGGCTTCCGGCCGCCATTGACCGCCACTTGGAACGGAGCGTCTTGCAGGAGGCCGACCGCATCGAATGCGCCTGGGAAGGCATTGCCGACGATGCCATCGGTAAATACCCGGAACTGCCGCGGGAGAAGTTCATCCACATCCCTAACGGCTTCGATCCGGCCGATTATCCACCCCCGCCCACCCAGCGCAACGAGCGCTTCACCATCACCTACACTGGCTCGCTCTACGGGCGGCGCAATCCTACTGTCCTGCTCCAGGGCCTCGAGGAACTGCTCCACCGCGGGGTACTTACCCCGGCCGAGGTCTGCTTGCGCATTGTCGGACGCTGCGGTGAAGAGGTGCTCGAAACGCTCCGGAATTCCCCCTTCGCCACCTCCGTGGAGTTCATCCCGTACGTTCCCCACCGGGAGAGCGTGCGCTACGTGGTCAGCTCCGATGTTCTCCTGCTGGTCGTCGACGAAGCCGAAGACAGCCACGCAATTGTGCCGGGCAAAGTCTTCGAATACCTCGGGGCCGGGAAACCCATCCTCGCCATTGCCCCACACGGCAGCGCCGTCGACCGACTCCTTCAAGAAACTGGCACTGGTGCCGTGGTCGAGCGCACCGAACCGCTTGCCTGCGCCAAGCTCCTGGAACTTCTCTACCGGAGCTGGCGCGGCGAGCTCCCCCTCCCCTTTGTCCCACGCTGGGATTACATCCGCCAGTATGAACGCCGTACTGCAGCCCAACGCCTGGCAGCACTCCTGGACGAACTTACCCTCCACCACCCAAGCTGACGAGCACCAGTGCTGTCAGCACGAGCGTCGAAATACAGTTCATCAGTACTCCCACGCGCACCATGTCTGGGAGGCGAACCAGCCCAGTGGTATATGCAATGGCGTTCGGCGGAGTTGCCACCGGCAGCATAAAGGCACACGAACTCACCATCGCCATAGCTACGAGCGTAGCCTTCACAGGCAGCCCAACAGCGACAACCAGTGGCACTATCAGAGGCAAAAGCAGAGCAACCAGCGCAGTGTTTGACATCACCTCCGTGCCGAAATTAGCCCCAAGCAGGAGCACAAACAGCAGGACTACAGGGGGAACCCACTCGCTGATGCCTATGAGAACCTGGGCCACCACAGCAGCAGCCTTCGTCTCCACGAGCAGTCCCGATAGCGACAATCCCCCACCGAAGAGGAGGAGCGTCCCCCACTCGATACGCTGGGCAGCTTTCCAGGACAAGAGAGCTCCCCGCTGCCGCGGAGCTGGGATGACAAACAGTGCCATGGCCCCCGCCAGAGCAATACTCCAAATGTCGAACCCCTTCAGAGCTGGTACAAGCTCGGCCAGGAACGGGGTCACCAGCCAGCCCAGGACAACCCCAGCGAAGACGAAGAGTACCCGCCACGCAGCTGGCTCAAGCGGGGGAAGATGCCGATAGTACTCGATCACGCGGTCGTACATAGTGTGCAGCGGAACCTGAGCCACTCGAGCTCGCCACAGTAACACACGCCACCCTACCACGAGTAGCCCCACACCAGCCGGCACGCCATACTGGAGCCAACCGAGGAAGCTCAGCTCGAGAGCGTGCTGCCGGAGCACTCCGACGGCGATTCCATTAGGGGCTGTCCCAACAATGGTCATCATCCCCCCGATGGAGGCTGCCCACGCAACTCCGAGCACGAGCGCCATCCCCAGGCGCTGCAGCACCGCTGCGGGGAGCTGGGTCCGCACATGCGCCAAAATGCCCACAACAACCGGCATGAGCATGGCAGCCGTTGCTGTGTTGTTCATCCACATCGAGAGCGCCGCTGTTGCCGCCATCACGCTCAGCAGCAACCGGTGCGGCGTCTGCACAACCCAGCGACGACTCAGCAACCAGAGCGCCCACCGCTGATCCAACCCGTACTCCCGCAACGCCTCCGCCACAATGAAGGAGCCCAGGAAGAGCAGTACGATGGGATCGGCATAGCCGTGCAGGAAACTCCGGAGCGGTAGCGCCTGCACTTCCTCACCCTGGACACGCACAAGCCCCAGCAACGGTCCAACCACGGCCGGCAATAACGCCGTAACCGGCAGCGGAACCACTTCCCCCACCCACCACCAGAGCATCCACCACAGCAGCGCAAAAACCCTCTGAATGCTGACGGCAACCGGCTGCAGGTGCTCGGATGCCACCCCGAGTGCACCAACGGCTTGGTACAGAACGGGCAAAGGCGGAAGCAGCACAAGGAGACCAAACCCCACCAACCCGAGGAGCAACCCTGCCCACCACCGTAGCGTCCCCCATGGCGTCTGCTGCTGCGCTTCGTGAGCTGGTGCTTGATCCATCGCTCCAAGCCAGCTTTTGTACTGCAGTGCAAAGTTGAGGCATTTCCCCCGAAGCTACCCCAGCTGCTTACAACACAGCGACATCTGGGACAATGTGTAATTTTGGCAAGGTCTGTCCCACATGCGGATGGCCCCCTATGTGGCGGCTTTGCCTCTGCATTCCACTTGCCCTATGGGCACAACCACTCACGAATCCTTTCGCTTTCCAGCCAGCATTGTGGGAACCGATCGAATCCACTTGGTGGACACCTCCAGGACTCCCACCGGCTGCCGATAGCGGCTGGCTCTCCATCCGCGAAGGGGATTTCGTCGATGCCGCAGGGAACCGGCAGCGCTTCGTCGGGGCTGTGCTCTACTTTACTGCCTGCTTCCCCGACAGCCTGACAGCTATCCGCGTTGCTGCACGCCTGAAAGCTCTTGGCTTCAACGCCGTTGCCTTCCGCGGTATCGATATCTCGAACTGGAATGCTGCAAGTATCCTGCGCAGCGGGACCTCTTCGACGGCGCTGGATCCTGAACAAATGCGCCGTCTGGACTGGTTCTTCTACCAACTCAAGCGCCACGGCATTCGCCTCTACCTTGCGCTCCACTCCCGCTGGACCCCCCGCCGCGACGACGGCGTGCCCGGCTGGGATTCCATCCCAAGCGGGGGCAAAGCTGTCCTCTACACCGATCCTCACTTCCAATGGCGCCATCGCCAGATAGTGCGCCTCCTCCTGCAACACGTCAATCCCTACACCGGACTGGCCTACAAGGACGATCCCTTCGTGAGCTGGGTCGAACTGAGCGAGGAGAACTCCCTCCTCTTCTCCTGGCAACGCAACCAATTGCACTACCCGGGTGGCATCCTCTCGCACTACCACAGCCGCCAGTTGGACACCCTCTTTAACCTCTTCCTGCGCCGCAAGTACGGCACCGATGGAGCTCTCCGGGCTGCGTGGTCGACCCCTCCAGCCGATACGCAGAACGCCATTCCCAATGGCAGCTTCGAGGACGAGTTCAACCTCAGATGGGTCTTTTACGCCAATAGTGCCGTCGCACAGGCCATCTTCCGCATCACAGAAGCAGACCGTCGTGATGGGCGCTATGCGGGGCTCATCCGAGTTGCCCAGACCAACCGTTCACCCGGCTCGGTCTACCTCTACACGGGCACCACGACAGCGGAGGCACGCCTTTACGAGCTGCGCTTCTGGGCACGCGCTTCGTCCAACGGGCGGCGCATCCTACTGCAGATTTACAACGCTGAGTTCCCCAACCAAAATCTGGGTCTCTTCATCGACACGGTGTTCACCACAGCGTGGCAAGAGTACCGCTTCCGCTTCCGTGCCACAGACTCGGCTCCTGCTGCTCGACTCATCTTCTATTTCGGTGTCGATACGGGGGATGTCCTGCTCGACGCAGTCCAGCTCCGCATGCTCGACGAAGTTCCCCTCCGATCCGGGGAATCCCTCGCGAGCTTCTCCGTAGCACGCTCCCTCTACAATGATTTGCTTGGCACTCCGATGCCACGAATGCGGGACAACGTTGAGTTCTACACCGAGCTGCAACGTGCCTACTACGAGGGCATGTATCGCTTCCTGCGCGACACGCTCGGCTATCGGGGCTTCATCATCGGGGGAACGCTCCTGAGCACTCTCAACGATCTCTGGAGTATGCAGCGGATGGATGGGACGGCAGAATTAGCCGGCTGGGACTTCCGACGCAACCGTACGCAACCGCAAGGGAGCTGGGATATTGCCAATACCCCGATGCTGGGCCATCCGGCAGCAGGGAGCTTACCCGAATTAGCACATGCAGCCCTCCGGGGGAAACCGACGGTGGTCTTCTACTTCATGCCCTTCCCGTCCTCTCACATGGGAGAGATGGCCACCCTCATCCCTGCGTATGCCGCCTACCATGGCTGGGATGCCCTCTTCTTCCACTACCTTGCCGATTCCCGTGAGAGCTACACCCTCCCCATGGTTGGGGTCAACAAGCACTACGAGCTCTGGGCCAATAGCGCTGTGACAAGTCTCCTGCCATCGGCCTCGGCTGCTTACCGAGCTGGCATGATCTCAACGGCGCAAGAGAAGCTCCCGCTCCAGCAGACCTACCGCGCCCTCCTCCACCCACAGTGGCAGCGAGGAAGCTTCTGGCTCCAGTACGGTACAGACAACCGCATCGTGCTCTTCCGGGGAGTCTTCTTCGATAGCCTCACTGCCTGGCGGCAGAGCGTGCTTCCGCATCGCACCATCCCCGAATTGAACCGATCCCCGGTCGACATCAGCAACCTGCGCTCGGACACGGAAGAGCTCCATTGGAATGCCCAGGACACGCTGCTGATCATCCGTACGCCGCGGTACAGTGCCATAACGGGCCGGCTCACGGGGATTCTCACCCTGGGTCCTGCCCGCTTCGAACGGCTCGATGGAGGCCCCACGGGCACGGTCAGCTGGCTTTCTCTGGATACACTTCCGCTCGAGACAGCCCGATGGTCGCTGCTGACCCTCAGCAGCCGGGCTTGCAACGATAGCGCCCTCTGGGAGGGCACCACCTCCATATGGCAGGGGTGGGGGAAGCCGCCGGTGCTCCTGGAGGGGATGCGGTGTCGCATCTCATGGCGCAGCAATGCTGATACAGTCCGCCTCTACGGACTCGATTCCACTGGTCGGCTTGCTTTTGGGCCCTTTGAGCCTACACGATTGCCAGGAGGGTGGCTCAGTATCACGCTCGACCAAACTCACCTGCTGCAGCGAACCCCCTGGTTTGTCCTCGAGCAGAGCTGGCGCGACACCTCCACCGCCGTGGCTGAGACCTCACCGGCAGCCATGGAGGCAATCCTTCTGCCGCCCTTTCCGAACCCAGCTCGTGGTTCGGTGCAGTTGAGCTTTTGGCTCCCGCCGACAGGGGTTCAGGCTTGGCTGGAGGTGCTCAGCTCGACAGGACAACGACAACAGCTCTGGCACGGCACCGCCGATGGAACATGGCGTTCGCTCTCCCTGCCTCCTCTGGCTAGCGGAGCATACTGGCTACGGCTCGTCTGTGGAGCCTCCGCCCAACGCTTCCCCCTGGTCATCCTCCCCTAATTTTCCGGGAATGGCTCTGGACCTCCCACGAGCGGCCGTAGCAGCAGGCTCTCTCCTCTGGGCAGCCGGCAAGCCGCGCGCGTTGTCAAGTCCCACAAGGTCGGTGATCGATGAAACAGCGCATCGGACTCTTTGCACATCCGCACAACCCCGACGCCCTCCGATGGGCTGAGTACACCGCACAACGGCTCCTTGAGCTCGGTGCCGAGGTCTGTATCCCCGTCGAGCTTGCTTTGAGACTTCCCAGCCCATTGGCTGCCCAGCTCCTGGTGGAGCCTCTCGACCGGCTCGGAACGCTGGCCGATATCATCGTCACCTTCGGTGGCGATGGTACCATGCTGACCGCAGCGCAGCATTTCCTCAGACACGGTGTCCCTCTCATGGGGGTTAACGTAGGCAAGCTCGGCTTCCTGGCAGAATTCAGCGTGAACGAACTCGACACCGCCCTCCATGCCCTCTTGCAGGGCAACTATCGCATCGTGGACCGCACGGTTTTGGAAGCCGAACACCGCCATGTGCGGTACTATGCCCTCAACGACATCGTTGTGGAAAAACATGCCTCGCCCCGCATGGTGCGCTTACGCGCCTACGTCGATGAACACCACATCGCTGACTATCGCGCCGATGGCCTGATTGTCACAACCCCCACGGGCTCGACGGCCTACTCGCTCTCCTGCGGCGGCCCTATCATTGCTCCAAATGCCCACGTCCTATGCCTGACCCCAATCTGCCCGCACATGCTGACCCTCCGCTCACTGGTTGTCCCGGACGAGTGCCACATCCGCATAGAGGTGCTCTCCGAAGATGGCGCTATTCTCGTGCCGGACGGACAGCGGCAGGAACCGGTAGCTGCTGGCGAGAGCATTACCGTACGGCTGGCCCCATATGTGCTCAAGCTCGTCAAGCACGCCGAAGGCTCATACTTTGATCTCTTGCGCCGCAAGTTGCTCTGGGCAGCCGATGCGACAACCATCCCCTCGGAACCCTAACTGATCGATGGCAACACAGAGCCTCTGGGAAGCTCGCTACGTCGTCGTCGATGTAGAAACAACGGGGCACAATCCCCAACAGCACCGCATCATCGAAGTGGCCTGTCTTGTCCTGGAGGCCGGCCAGCTGACCGAGCGCCTGGTCAGCCTCGTCAATGCCCACCAGCCAGTACCTCCCAGCATTACAGCGCTGACGGGTATCACGAACGGCATGCTCAGCACTGCACCGGAGGAAGCCTCTGTATTTGCCCAGGTGGCCCGCCTGTTGAGCCCCCCAGACACCATCCTTGTGGGCCACAACGTTGCCTTTGACTGGAAATTCCTCTGTGCAACGCTCGAGCGCTTGGGATACCACGGCTTCTGGAATTTGCCTCGCCTTTGTACGTACCGGCTGGCACGGCGTCTATTACCGCCGACCCTACGCCGTAGGGGGTTGGATGCCTTGATTGAGTACTTTGGCCTGACCGTCACTGGACGCCACCGGGCCGGACCCGACGCAGAAGCCACCGCAGCGATCTTGCAACACCTCTTGGAATGTGCCGCCAGCAGTGGGATCAGCTCCCCGGCAGAGCTCCTCCACGTGCAATACGCACCCCGTCTCCATACCCTCTCCCGACCACGACGGATACAAGTACAGCTGGAGCAGCTCCCCTCAAGCCCGGGCATTTATCGTTTCTACGACCGCCGGGGGCGACTCCTCTACGTGGGCAAGGCGCAGGATTTACGCCAGCGCGTGCGCTCCCACTTCGACGCCGATGGGGCCTTCGCCCATCATCCCGTCTGGACAATCCGATGGGAAGAGACCCCGACGGAACTCTCTGCCCTGCTGCGAGAAATTGAGATCATCTGGCAGGAACAGCCCTTGCTCAATGTGGTCGGCAAGCGGCTAGACACCTACAGCTTCGTGCGCCTTACCTACTCTGAGAGCTTCCCCCGGCTCGTTGTGACCGAGCAGCTCCCGCAGCAGAGCGAGGATATCTGGTTAGGACCATTGCCGAATCGGAAACTTGCCGAACAGCTGGCCGAATTCCTCCAGCGATGGTACCGGCTCCGCCCGTGCACATCCAAACTCCGGAAAGCCCCCCACGAGCAGAGCTGCCTCTATGCCCACCTCGGCACCTGCACAGCCCCATGTGATGGAACTACATCCCCCGAGGCCTATCGGCAGCAGGTCGAGCAGCTCCTCTCTGATGCCACGTACCACCCCTGCCGGTGGTACGATGCACTCTCCGTGGCACTCGAGCAGCACATTCGAGCATGGGAGTTTGAGCGTGCAGCCCACCTACGTCCTCTCTGGCGCTTCCTCCAGCGGTGGGCACAGAACGGCCTCCCGCTAGCCTTCCAGCGGTGTAGCTTCGCTCTGGCCATTCCGCTAGAAACCGGAAAGGGTGCAGAGGTTATCTGCTTCCAGGCCGGGGTTTTTCGCGGCATGAGCACTCTCGAGAGCCTACACCACCTCGATCGAGTCCGAGAGCTCCTCAGGCATTGGGAGGAAGATCCCCGACCCTCATGGCTGGACGTTGCCTGGCTGGACTTACTCTCGCGGTGGGTGGCCCAGCACCGTTCAGGCCTCTTACTGCAGCGCCTCCCGTCAGCTCCAGGCCCAGAACTGAGCTTCCAGTTTGAGGCATTCTGTGAACAACTCGCCCACGCATTGCCTCCCCGGGAGCCGGGTGGCTCGGTCTATGCAGAAGCCCCGCCTTTTGTGAGCAACTCGAAATCGTGAGCGCTGAGCTGTCGCGTAGTCTGGACGAACCATCCCCATCCGCTCCTGAGATCCCGTCCAGCAAAGACCTCAAGCCGCGAGCGTAGCTCCTCATCGAGTACCCGAGGCTTGTCAACGTAGAGGCGAACGTTAGCAAGCCGGATAATCCACGGATAGTCCTTTAGCTCCAGCTCCTCCTGGAGCTGAGAGTCCATCGCCGGGCCAGAGGCAATTTCGGCATCAGCCACTACGCCTTTCATCGTCACGTAGAAGCAGATGCGGTCTCCCGGCTTCATGCGCTTGTGCCCCGGTTGCCGCTCGCTGAAGGCGTAGAGGTGTCTCTCCTCTACGAGTCTCCGGACAACTTCCTCGGACTTCACCGGAGCGAGCCAGTACGCAATGTCAGAGGCTGACCGGAGATTCTCGCTCCTGCTTTCTGTCTGCTCCAGAGGCTGCGCAGCAAAGCCCTGTGCTGCGATGTCGGCCATGAGGTCGACGATAGGGTCAATTCGCGGAGCCGAGGGTCGCAAAACGGCTAAAACCTGATCGTGGCTGAGGTTGTATTGGGTTTTGAGCTCCACCAGCTTGAGGAGGGCCTCGACCGAGATCACTCGAAGCTTTTGCGTCCGCCCTTCAGCGACAATGGCGTTTTCCAACTGCCGGACTTCCGGATCTGGACGTCCAACCACATAGAGCCCCATGGCATGCTCCCAGTCAGGGATGAGCCGGTGGGAGATGAGCTCGTCGATGTACCCAATGAGGACGGGCGTTCGGATGGGGTAGGTCTCACTGGTTTTGACCTCGATGACGAAATGGAATCCTGTGGGGGAGCGCCAGAGGCCATCGAAACCGATTTGCCCCCGAGCCCCTTGGTAGCGTCCGAATGTGACCTCGAAGCCGAGGAACGTGCCGGCGTGGTTAACCAGATCTTGGAGAGCACGGCTGTAGTTCCCACCCGCATGGGAAATGCACTCCTGCACGTAGTCCCGAAGCTGAGCAACAGTGGTCACGTGTTCCCTGAGGAACTGGCGGAAGCGGTCTCGTGCAGTCTCCTGGCCAGGGGTATCGTCCAGCTTCCCCACCAGCATGAGAATTTGGGTCATGGTGAGCATGTCGAGCACCGGTTTGGTGGGACATTCTCTCCACGGGCCTGGACTTTCCCGGCCGTGCGATTCACCCTGAATCAGTACCGAGCAGGAAGAGCCGGGTAGCCACGCTGTGTAGTTCGGGCTCAAGGGCGAGCACCTCGGCGCGGTCCCAGCAGGCGCTCCATGTCCACTGCTCATCCTCAACGGCCGGTTGAGCAGCTTCTACGAAGAGCAGGCGGACCCGGATCCGGGGCTGTGCTGGGAAACGGCGGAGAACGAGATAGGCGTAAACCTGGAGCTGAGGCTCGTACCACTGTGCGAGCCTGAGGCAATCCTGCTGCGTCTGCACAGCGCCCATTTTCCAGTCCCAGATTTCCCAGCCCTCCTGGGTCGGCAGGAGCACATCGAGCGTGCCTGTCAGGAAGTTGTCTCCCAGTGGTACCGTCAGCGAGTACTCCCGTAGAGCACGGCGGAAGGCCGTCCAAGAGCGCTGCAAGAGCGGTGTCGTGAGGACAGCATATGCTCGCTGGCAGAGCCACTCTTCGGCAACGACAGCGTTAGCGTAGGGTCTCTGGAGGAGCAAAGCGCGTGTCAGCGCAGCAAGTGGCTCGGGCAACGGGGTACCGTCCTCGGCTGTCCACAGCTGCACATGGGCAAGCACCTGGTGGAGTATATGTCCGAGCACGAGTGGTTCAGGGAGCTCACGCTCGCTGTCGCTTGGCACAATAGCCCCTCGGAGGAGTTCCTCCGGTGTTGCCGGGAAACCGAGCAACAGGCGTCGGAGGAATGCTTCCGGGGAATGGCGGAAGAGAGTGTAGTGCGTAGCCGAGAGGCGCTCCTGACTCCAGCGCACCGGCACTGGAGCCGTGAGAACAATGGGCGGCACCCGTAGCCGCGGAGGCTCCAAGGATGACGACTCCTTCGGGACCTGCCGCACCAGCGGAATCTGGAAGCGCACAAGGCGGCTGTAGCGCTGTCCATCGGCGGCGCACTCAATTTCGGTCGAAAGCTCTATGGACGGGCTCCCGGAGAGCTGCTCCGGTCCTATTCCCAGAGCTTCCAAGACAAAGCCGAGGAGTCCGCGCACAGCCGCCAACCGCTGGTCTTTCAAGCGTCGGAGCGTCCCGGAAAGCACAAGATGATCCCGAGCTCGCGTCAGCCCGACATAGAGCACCCGCTGCTCTTCGGCCAGCTGTCGATCGCGTGCCCTCTGCTGAGCAAGTACATAGCTCGGCGTTGGTACACGAATCCAAACTCCGCCATTGCCGTCCCACCGTTGTGCAGCAGCCACGAGGCCAAGGTGCTCATCGACCAAGAGGGGATCGTCGAAAGAGCTCCTGTCTCTGGTCTCCGTTGTGCGGTAGAGCACCACGATGGGGAACTCAAGACCTTTGGCCGCGTGGATGGTCAGCACATTGACTGCATCCAAGCCGCTCGGCAAGACAGCCTCCGGCTCGGGAACCTCCTCTTCAATACGTGCTCCGAGCTCCTCGACGAAATCAGCCAGGGTACGGAGCCCCTGACTCTGGAACTGGCGAGCAAAGTCGAGCAACTTCTGCAGGTTGGCCTGTATCTGGGCCCAACGAGGCTGATGGCGCATGCGCAGCAGCCACTGTGTTCGCTCCCCGAGGGTGCGCACAAGCTCTGCCACCGAAGCTCGAGCAGCCAGAAGCTGCAGCAGGCGCAGAGTCTGCACCGCATGCTGTACGGAGGGCTCTGCCTCAGGGGCTTCCGCCCTCCGGCAGGCTTTCTGCCATAGGCTCTCCCCTTCCGTCAGCGCAATAGCCAGCAACTGTTCATCCCCGAGAGCAAAGAGAGGCGAGCGCAGCGCAACAGCCAAAGCGAGATCGTCCCGCTCGTTGAGCAGAAAACGCAGCAGGAAGTATACATCCTGTACCTCCGGCGCCTGGAAGAATCCCGTACCGGCGTGCACCACATATGGGATCCCATACCGCTGCAGGACGAGGGTGAGGGGTGGAATGGCATTCCGATAGCGCGTCAGAATCGCTATGTCGCTGTAGCGGGCTGGCCGCTGGAGCTCGCGCATGCCATCCCAGTATCCGACCATCAACGGCTGCTCCCGGCCAACCCAGCGCAGGATGGAACGCGCTACGAGCTCTTCCTCACTCATCCCCGATTTCCCCTCACTCTCTTGCGCTAGGAGAAAGCAAACGCTTCCGGTCGCCTCTGGCCGCCCACAGACGAGAGGCTCATAGGACACCTGCTCCGGCATTTGCTCAAAGAGAGGCTGCGTCACCCGATTGACGAAGGCAACAAGCTCAGGCGCCAGCCGGAAGGAGACCGGCAGATGAATATCCCCGCTGTTGCGCGGCTGCGGTTCCAGGGCTGGACGTAATCCCCGTTCGACCGCCCAGCCATTACAGCGCACAAGCTCCCGCCGAGCTTGCTCAAAGACGCTGACGGCCGCCCCTCGGAATCCGTAAATGCTCTGCTTGGGATCCCCCACGACGAACACCTGCGGGCCTGCCCAACCTGTGCCTTCCCCCAAATCCATCAAGCGTTGGACGAGAGCGTACTGCACCAGGTTGGTGTCCTGGAACTCATCCACCAGCAGATAGCGGATCTCCCGGCGCAGCCGCTCCACGACGGCAGGCTGTTCCAGCAGGCGAAGCGCTCTGATCTGCAAATCGGCAAAATCCAGCACGTTCCGAGATTGCTTCTCCTGCTCCAAGCGCTCCAGAATGGCCTCAAGCAGCCGGGTCAGTACATCCATCTGCTGGAGCATCGTGCCTTCGTCGCCGCGCTCCTGCCATGCCCGGCCCAGGCGATCGAGGAGCTGAACCTCTGCCTGCCAGCTCTGGAGCGCAGCGGAGGACAGCCACGAGAGCGGCCTCCCGTCTCGACCAAAGGCCTCGCAACGCAGCTGCTGCCACAGCTTCAATACCTCTTCCATGCCCTTTTCCGTCACAACAGGGAGCAAGCTCTGCAGACAGCGACAGAGGCTGCTGACCTTCCCCCACTTCTGCAACTGCTGCTCGGTCAGCTCCACGACAGACTCCCCCCACTGCCGGAGCTGTTCGAGGAATCTGCCGAGGCGTTCGCTGAACAGAGAGAAGAATTGCCGTTGTGCCTCTGCCATCCGCTCCTGCCACGGCCGATGGAGTACCGGCTGCAGAAAGATGAGGCGTTCAATGTGGCCCAGAGCACTCACCAGCAAGCGCACCGTGCCCCGCTGCCCATACTGGCGTACCAATGCCCACACATCGGGGTCATCGAGCAGCTCTTCCAGAACCTGGAGGGTCACCTCCTGCCGGAGGCGCTCAGCTTCGGCTTCCGTCAATTCGGAAAAATCCGGCAGAACATCTGCTTCGATGGGAAAGCGGCGCAGGAGTTGGGCACAGAAGCTGTGGATGGTCGAAATCGGCGCCTCTGTGAGGCGCTCCCGCAGCGGCTTAAGGTAGCTGAGCTCCCGTGCTGTGGTGGCCGCAGCAATGCGGCGCTCCAGCTCGGCTGCAATCCGAGCGTACATCTCGGCCGCCGCTTTCCGCGTAAAGGTGATAGCTACAATCTCGTGCGGCATCGCTCCTGAGAGCAGGAGCCGCATATAGCGCTCAACCAGTACGGCCGTCTTCCCCGAGCCAGCACTGGCAGTTACTACCGCGTGGCGATCGATCTCAAGCGCCCACAGCTGTTCTGGCGTCCAGTCCATTAGAGCACCCGCGGGATGAGGAGCTCCAATGACAAATCCATAGCCGGCGCCGAGTGCGTCAGCTGCCCAACGGAGATAAACTGCACGCCTGTTTCAGCATACTGACGCACGTTCTCCAGACGAATATTGCCCGACGCCTCCGTCTCGAGCCGCCCCGCCACAAGCTCCACAGACTTGCGCACCTGCTCAGGCGTGAAATTGTCCAGCAGGACTCGATGGATGCCTTCACACTCAAGCGCCTCCAGCAGTTGTGCCAGAGAGTGCACCTCAACCTCTATCGGGGTATCCCCGAGCTCCCGGCGGCACCGTTGCACAGCTGCCCGAAGGCTACCGGCAGCAGCGATGTGATTGTCCTTGATGAGCGCCATGTCGTAGAGCCCCATGCGGTGGTTGACCGCTCCGCCGACTGCCGTGGCGTACTTATCGAGCCGGCGCCATCCCGGAATGGTCTTACGGGTATCCGTAATGGTAACCCCTGTGCCCTGGACCGCCTCCACGAAGCGTCGCGTCAGTGTTGCCACCCCGCACATGCGCTGGAGGAAATTCAATGCCGTCCGCTCCGCCGTTATAATAGCCGGGGCTGGCCCTACGACCTCTGCCACAACTGTACCGGCCTCAACCCATGCCCCCTCTGCCACCAGGGGCTGCAGTACCGCTTCCGGATGCACCTGCCGGAATACCAGCGCTGCCACCGGTAGCCCACAGATGACCCCAGCCGATTTCGCCAGGATACGCCCATGCCCGAGTGGGCTTTCCCCACCGAAGAGGGCCTCCGTGGTAATGTCGCCGCTGCCAATGTCTTCCTGGAGGGCAATCTGAACAAGGCGTACAATGCTAGCATCGTGCAGCAACTCGGCAGTACCCATGTCTACCGGACAGCTCAACCCGACACACGAAAATAGCGCCAATTTCCGCAGCTGCCTGCCGTCTATGGACTTAGTTGCACAGGCACACTACATCGATGGCCGGAGTTGAGTTTGCTCTCACCCAAGAGCAGGAAGCCATCCAGCGTATGGTACGGGAGTTTGCCGAAGCCGAGATTCGCCCCGTAGCATCCTACTACGACGAGCGGCAGGAATTCCCCCATGCCCTCTTTGCCAAGCTAGGCGAGCTAGGGTTGCTCGGCATCCTCGTTCCCCCCGACTACGGCGGAGCAGGTCTCGGGTATCTGGAATTTGCCCTCATTGTCGAAGAGTTGGCACGGATATGCCCGGCTGTTGCCCTCAGCGTTGCAGCTCACAATGGGCTCTGTACAAACCACATCCTCCGCTTCGGCTCCGAGGAGCTCAAGCAACGCTACCTTCCCGACCTAGCAACCGGGAGAGCACTTGGGGCATGGGCTCTGACGGAGCCAGAGGCTGGCTCTGATGCTGCCAGCCTGCGGACAACGGCTCGCCGCAAGGGGGACTTTTACATCCTCAACGGCACCAAGAGCTTTACCACCCACGGTGGTGTGGGCTCTATTGCTGTCGTCATGGCTATGACGAATCCCAGTCACGGCAAGCATGGCATTTCTGCCTTCGTCGTGGAGAAAGGCATGGAAGGCTTTATCGCTGGCAAGCGGGAGAACAAGCTCGGCATGCGTGCCAGCGATACGACAACCCTCATACTGGAGAACGTTTGCGTGCCTGCTACCAACCTGATTGGAGCCGAAGGCGATGGCTACCGACAGGCGCTGGAGATTCTCGACGGCGGACGCATCAGCATTGCTGCCCTCGGAGTCGGCCTAGCTCAGGGCGCCTTCGAAGCAGCCCTCCGCTATGCCACCGAACGCCGACAGTTCGGAGCCCCGTTGGTCGAATTCCAAGCCATCCAAATGAAGCTCGCACGGCTTTCTATGGAGATTGAGGCAGCACGGCTGCTGACCTACCGCGCAGCGTGGCGCCGACAGCGCGGCGCCTCAGCCCGATTGGAAGCCGCACAGGCGAAACTCTTCGCCAGCGAGCTCGCTGTACGCGCAGCCGAGGAAGCCATCCAGATCTTCGGCGGCTACGGCTACATCAGAGACTACCCCGTGGAGAAGCTTTACCGGGACGCCAAACTCCTGACCATCGGGGAAGGAACAAGCGAGATCCAGCGCATCGTCATCGCCCGACAGTTGCTCCACCTGTACACACTCGACGGCCTCACGTAGAACCACCTGCATCCCAGTCCATGCGCTCACTCCAAGAGCTTGTGGCCCGTATCGACCACCTCCAGATGCTGACCATTCTACTGCGCTTCCACAAGCAGATCGAGACAGCCTACATAGCGGCTGACCGCATACCACCGGGGGCACTTCCCAGACGCCCGCGGCGGATCCTTGTGCTCGGCATGGGAGGATCGGCCATAACGGGGGATATCCTCCGCACGTACGCCGCCTTTACCCCTGGGGCAGACCACGTCGACATTCGCGTCCATCGCGGCTACCATCTACCCCCAGCACTCGTCGATCGCCAGACGCTGGTCATTGCCAGTAGCTACTCTGGCAATACGGAAGAGACGCTCACAACCTTCGAGCTTGCACGGCAGCGAACCCCTCACGTTGCCTGCCTGACCAGTGGGGGGCGCCTGGCCGAACGTGCCCGTGAGCTCGGCCTCCCCCTCATCCCCATCCCCGCTGGCTTCCCACCCCGAGGAGCGCTCGGCTTTTCCTTCTTCGCCCTCCTCTTGGTCCTCCTACGCCTGGATACCTTCCGAAAAGCAGCCCGACAGCAGACCGAACGGGCCATTGAAGCTACGTACCAGCGCTTGAAAGAGCTCAGCGACCTCTACGGCATGCCGGATGAGCAGGACAATCCCACAGCACGTCTGGCCGTGCAGCTGCAAGCTCGCCTGCCTATTATCTATGCCTCCGAACGGCTGGAAGCCGTCGGCCTGCGTTGGCGCCAGCAGATTCAGGAAAATGCCAAACACGTGGCTTTTGGCGGCGTCGTGCCCGAGATGAATCACAACGAGCTCAACAGCTACTTCTTCCCCGCCGGCTTCCCACCGTATACAGCATGGCTCATCTGGCTCCACGATCCCGAGGATCACCCTCGCGTCCGATTCCGCATCGAGCACGCCTATCGCCTCCTTGTCCCCCACGTGCCCCTGGAGTCCAACACTTTCCTGACGACCGCAGAGCCCTACTTTCTGACACGCCTGTTCTCGCTGATATACTTCGGGGACTGGGTCAGCTACTGGCTAGCGCTCCTCCACCGTATGGAGCCTATGGAAACCCAGATCATTGAGGACCTCAAGCGAGCCCTGAACGCTTATCCCTACACCCCGCATTCCCCTGCTTTCTCTTCCCCCCGCAGGGCGGGCGATGGGATTTGAACCCACGACCCCCAGGGCCACAACCTGGTGCTCTCACCGGGCTGAGCTACGCCCGCCATAGATCGGATGCAAAATTAGGGAAAATCTTAGCCGACCCCCGGCTGTAACGGCCCCTTCCCTTCAGGGGTTATTAACGCGAAGGCTGCTGTCTGTACAACCTTGCGGAGAACCTCCCCATGCCATGCTGGCGTCCCTTCTTGCTCATTGCTGCTGGCGCTCTCGTGGTGAGCTCCTGCGTCAAGCACCCAACGGAACCGAAGGAACCCCCAACGAGGGCTGATTCGTGTTGTAACAGCGTCATGCTCATTATCCCCTACGACTCCGCCTCTGGAGCACCTGTGGTCGGGGCCTCCGTACGCCTGCAGAAATCTGATAGGACATGGACAGCCGTGACAGATTCCTGGGGTGCCCTCTTCCGAGATCTCTGCCCAGGTACGTACAGTGTGCGCATTGCCTCCGAGCACTGCTCTGTTCGTGAACTCTCGGTCCCGGTAGAGTGCAATAGCGCCCTCACCCTGCGTGTCCCCCTGCGGTGCGAGCGCGACAGCGACTGCTGCCGCGGCATCCTCTCCTTCAGCATCCTCGACAGCCTCAGCCTGCAGCCGCTCCCACAGGCGACAGTCCGCCTCTGGCGCCACGGCACCCTTATTGCACAGCAGCAGGCGCAGCAGGGCATCGCTGTCTTCGACAACCTCTGTGCCGGGGAGTATATGGCAGACATTGTGGCCGAGGGCTACCAGCCGAAAGAACTCCCCGTACGAGTAGAGTGCCGAGGGCATGTCGGCATACATATCCTCCTCAGCCCCCGCCACCACGAGTGTTGCGAGGGTGAATTAGTAATTCTCGTCCGCGATTCCTCGCTCCGGGCCCCTATTGCCGGTGCCCGTGTACGCCTCTGGCGAGAGGGCAGGCTAGTAGCAGAGTTGATAGCAGATCTTGAGGGCAGGGTTGAGTTCAAACACCTCTGCCGGGGGCTCTACGGCATCAGTGTCCACGCCGAAGGCTATACTCCGAAAGAGTTCACTCTGGAGGTAGGCTGCAATGAAAAGCTGCGGGAACACGCATGGCTTTCGCCTCGGAAAGATCAGTGCTGCCAGGGCTCTCTGACAGCCATCGTCCTGGATGCGCAGACACGCAATCCAATCAAATCCGCAACGGTCCGCCTCTGGGTCGGAAGCCAGCTGCTGGCTACGGAAAGCACCAACGAGCACGGGGAAGCTAGATTTGAGCGGCTCTGCAACCGTCGGTACGGGCTCAGCGTCCATCACCCGGACTACCAGCCTTTCGAGCAAAGCGTTGAACTGGAGTGCAATGAGCGGGTTGTCCTCTACATTGCACTCCAACGGCGCTGACGTTCCAGAAGCGATACAATCTGTGCGCTGAGTGAGTGCCTCTGTTCGTCTCTGCCCCTGGCGAAAGTTTACCCAGGGAGATGCATCCATGCGCGTCATTCTCATCGGCACTGTGCTGTTCGGTACTGCCTGCGCACAACAGCTCCCAACGCTGTCGCCGAAGGAGGTTGCACAACGGCTACAGGATACCTCCGTCCTGCTTCTGGACGTCCGCACCCCTGACGAGTACACTACGGGGCATCTTCCGGGTGGACGTCTCTTCCCACTGCACGAGCTCGAGAGACGTCTCGGGGAGCTCGAAGCTTACCGGCACAAGACGCTCATTGTCTACTGTCGGAGCGGGAATCGCAGTGCCCGGGCAACCACCCTCCTCCAACGCCATGGCTTCCGGGCGTACAACATGAGCGGTGGCATCCTCGAATGGCAGCGGCAGGGGTTACCCGTCGTTACCCTTGAGCGGCCTCAACGGTAGGCTCTCCTGTGCATGGTGTGGAGGAGCCCGCTTGTTTTCGGCTTCATCGTTCTGTCTGCCGGTGCGCAGTGGACCGTTCTCTTGCCCGATGGGCGCTCGGCTCATTTACCTCTGCAAGCCATCGGCGGTTACTGGGCAACGGGACTTGCTCACTGCGCTCAGCTCTGGGCAGGCCAGGCACAGTTAAAGCATGCGGGCACAGAGCTGCATACCCCTGACGGCATCATACGGGCAGCCCCGCTGAGCTTCTTTCTGGCCTGGGAAACCTCTCAAGGGTGTTCCGTGATGCAGCTGCCCGTGCCCGTGCAATCTGATGGCCGACAGCTCTTTGTCCCTCTGCAGGGTCTTGGCCAAGCGCTTGCAGCTCTGCTAGGGGCTCAGGCGGAGTGGCTCGATTCAACGACGATGCGGCTCCGCCGCAGGGCAGCGCAGCCTTCTCCGGCAGGCACTCCGCTCTTGCTGCACCCCAGGCCGTTGCAAATTCCACCGGATACAGCGTCGCCTCGTCCCCCACGGCTGCCATATCATGGCTCTCCACGGACAGCCCCTCTTTTGGCTGCCCTCGGTAGCAGTTTCGCTACGGCACCGGTTGAAATTACCCACGTGGAGGCCCATCGGACGGACAGCGCTATCGTGCTCCGCTTCCGTGCCAATGGAACCATCGAGCGCTACCAACGCCCCGAGTGGGACGGCCGGCAGCTCATCGTGCGCATCCCCGATGTGCTGCATACAGCCTCCGTGGCACTGGACCTCCCGGAGCTCGAAGGATGGGAAGTCCAACGCATCCGAGAGATCACTGTGTACCGCTTCCGCTTCCGCTCGCCCATCCGCTCCTGCCAATGGGAGCGCAATGGCCCTCGAGAGCTGCGGTTCTCCATCCTCTTGGCCGAACCGGCTCTGAGCACACGATGGGAGCTCGATGTCATTGTCATCGACCCCGGACATGGGGGCCATGACCATGGTGCCATAAGCCTCAACGGGCACGCCGAAAAGGACATCACCCTCCGCATTGCCCTCAAACTCCGCCAGATTCTGGAACGCACCCTGCCCGGGGTTCGCGTCGTGCTGACTCGGCAGGACGACACCTTCGTGCCGCTGTACCGCAGGGGACAGCTGGCCAACGAGCACCGAGGGAAGCTCTTCCTCAGCCTCCACTGCAATGCTGCCCCTACCAAACCCCACCCCGCCCGAGGGATTGAAACCTACGTCCTGCGCCCCGGGCGGAGCCCAGAAGCCATCCAGGTAGCCGAACGGGAAAATGCGGTCATCCGTCTGGAAGCAGACCCCTCGCGCTACGAAGGACTGCTCGACGAACAACGCATCCTGGCCACCTTAGCGCAGAGTGCATTTATGCGCCTCAGTGACCGGCTGGCCGCCCTTGTCCAGCGCGAGCTTGTCGCCACCACGGGGTTACCCGACCGTGGCATTGGACAGGCAGGCTTCTATGTGCTCATGGGCGCTTCAATGCCGGCAGTATTAGTCGAGCTGGGCTTCCTCTCCAACCCCGAGGATGAGCGCTTCCTTACCTCCTCGGCAGGACAGTGGCGCATCGCACGCGCTCTGGCCCGCGCAATCAGCCAGTACGCCGCCGAGTATGCCTCCCTTTTGCGATAATTCAGACGGCCTCTCGTTGTGCCTCAAGGACTGCCCGAAGGAACTGGCCCGTATAACTTCCCTCACAGCTGGCAATGTCCTCAGGCGTCCCTTCCGCTACCACGTAGCCACCGGCATCCCCGCCCTCAGGCCCAAGGTCGATGATCCAGTCGGCGCACTTGATGACCTCCAGATTGTGCTCGATCACAATGACCGTATTGCCCTGCTCGACCAGCCGCCCGAGTAGCTGCAAGAGCAACCGGATATCCTCGAAGTGCAAGCCCGTGGTGGGTTCGTCCAAAATGTAGAGAGTCCGGCTACCCCCTTTGGCCAGCTCGCGCGCCAGGCGAATCCGCTGGGCCTCACCCCCGGAGAGGGTAGGCGCCTGCTGACCAAGCCGCATGTAGCCCAAGCCGACTTCCGCCAAGATGCGCAATTTCCGAGCAATGGGCGGGATATCGGCAAAGAAGGCGAGCGCTTCCTCAACCGTCATCTCGAGCACATCAGCAATGGTGGCGCCCCGATATCGGACGGCAAGGGTTTCTGCATTGTACCGCTTACCCTGACACGCATCGCAGCGGACGTAGACATCGGGCAGGAAAGCCATCTCGATCCGGCGTACCCCAGCCCCTTCACATTCCTCGCACCGCCCACCGCGAACATTGAAGGAGAAGCGCCCCGGACGGTAGCCTCGGGCTCGAGCCTCCGGCAAAAGGGCAAAGAAGGCCCGAATGTGATCGAACACCCCTGTATAGGTCGCCGGATTCGAACGCGGAGTGCGCCCAATGGGGCTCTGATCAACCGCCACAACTCCTCGGAGATGCTCCAGACCATGGAGAGCTCGGTACGGCAGCGGTATGCGCGGACTTCGATAAAAGTGGCGCATGAGCGCCGGGTAGAGCGTCTCCATGATGAGGCTCGATTTTCCCGAGCCCGAGACCCCCGTCACACAGATGAATGTCCCCAGCGGAAAATGCACCGTGACGTCTTTCAGATTGTTCCCCCTGGCACCCTCCAGCGTCAAGACCGCCTGGCTACCGCGACGGCGATAGGGCGGTAGTGGGATTGCGCGCTCACCACAAAGGTACTGCGCCGTCAGCGACTGCTGTCGCAGCTGTGCTGAAAGCTTGGTGATCTGCTGCGGAGGGAGCGCTAGGACAATCTCGCCCCCGTGTATGCCAGCCCCCGGGCCAATATCGACGAGGAAATCGGCTGCCTCCATCATGTCGCGGTCGTGCTCTACGACAATGATCGTATTGCCCATGTCGCGCAGCTGCCGTAGGGCGGCAATGAGCCGGTGGTTGTCCCGCGGGTGGAGCCCAATGCTGGGCTCATCCAAGACATAGAGCACCCCGACCAGCTGCGAGCCCAGCTGTGCCGCCAGGCGAACACGTTGGGCTTCACCCCCTGAGAGAGTATGCGCTGGGCGGCTCAACTGTAAGTATCCCAGACCAACCTGTTGCAGGAACTGCAGGCGTCGCAGGAGCTCCGGCAGAATAGTACTGGCAATGCGGCGAGCACGCTCGGAGAGCCGCTCGGGAAGTTGCTCCAGCCACTCCGTTACCTCCTCAATGGAGAGCGCCGTCAGCTCCGCGATGTTCTTCCCGCCAACTCTGACAGCCAACATTTCCGGCTTGAGGCGTCCACCCCCACAGGCAGGGCATGGAGTTGGCGTCATGAACTGCTCGAGCCACTCGCGCAGCTGTGCCTCCCCGTGCTCGTAGGAATGGCGCAGGAGCGGTATCAAGCCGGGAAAGTGACTATTGACCGCCCCCCAGGCCGTTGCCACCGGTACTGGTTGGCTGCTGCCCCAGAGGAGCTCCCGCTGGACCGATTCGGGAAGCTCCTCCCATGGCGTTTCAGCCTCAATACCCCGCTGCCGCAGGAGCGCTTCCAGCTGCTTCCAGAGTAGTGCCCATGCACGCTGACGCGGGATAACCAGCGCCCCTGCAGTAACCGGACGCTGCGGGTCGGCAATGAGTTGCTGTGGCACAAAATCCCAAATTGTACCGAGTCCATTGCACTGCGGACACGCACCGTAGGGCGAATTGAAAGAGAAGCTGTTGGGCGACAGCTCCTCATAGGCCCGCCCACAGTGCGGACAGACGCGTTGCGTGCTCACCAGCCATGGACGCCATCGGCCCTCCTCCTCAATCAGGATGAGGGCTGACTGCTGCCCCAACTGCAGTGCACGCTCGACCGCCTCGACGATCCGTTCGTGCATCCCCGGATCGGCTACACAGCGGTCGACCACTACCTCGATGTCGTGCACCCGATAGCGGCTCACCTGCAGACCTGGCTGAAGCTCAGAGATTTCGCCATCAACCCGCACGTAGAGGAAACCCTGCCGACGGAGCTGCTCGAAGAGCTCGCGGTAATGCCCCTTGCGCCCTCGCACGAGAGGAGCCAGAATCTGCAATCGCCGCCCACGCGGCAAGGCCAACAGCTGCGCAACAATGTGGTCGACTGTCTGCGCCTGCACCGGAACTGCGCACCTCACACAGAACTGCTCCCCAATGCGAGCGTAGAGGAGTCGGAGATAGTCGTACACCTGCGTCATGGTTCCAACGGTCGACCGCGGTGAATGCCCCGCTGTCTTCTGTTCAATGGCAATAGCTGGGGCGAGCCCTTCGATGAGGTCAACATCCGGCTTGGGCATGAGCTGCAGAAATTGCCGTGCATAGGCCGAGAGGCACTCCACGTAGCGGCGTTGTCCTTCAGCATAGAGCGTCTCAAAAGCCAGCGAGGATTTGCCAGAGCCGGAAACCCCCGTGATGACAATCAAGGCCCCGTGCGGCAATTCTAACGAGATATTGCGCAGGTTGTGTTGCCGGGCCCCGACGATGCGGATCTTCGTCGGCTGGCTCAGCTCCCCGGTACCATCCCGGCAGAGAGTGCTCTGCTCCATAGCCGAGAGCGCCACAGCTTGCTCTGCCCACGCTTAGAGAGAAGCAAAGATAGGAGGCCCGCTGTAATTTTGTGGGCTTGCGCAAGCGCCATGCGTCCAATTCTGACACCCGAGCAGATGCGCCGTGTCGATGCCGCTGCCGTCGAGCGGGGGATCCCCTCGCTCGTGCTGATGGAGAATGCTGCACGCTCGGCAGCCGAGATCCTCGAGCGATGGCTCGAGCCTCAGCGCCCACCCGTTGCCCTGATCGTTTGCGGCAGCGGAAATAACGGGGGCGACGGATTTGCCCTTGCGCGCCACCTCGTCTGTCGGGGCTGGTCCGTCAGGGTGTGGTGGACAGGACAGCGCCAGCACATGTCCGCCGAAACGCAGACGAACCTGACTGCCTTGGAAAGCTTAGGCCTCCAGCCCCTCCATATTCCGGCTGGGCATCTCCCACCACCTCCGCCCTCGGTTGATGTAGTGATCGACGCATTGCTCGGCATTGGAGCACGTCCCCCTTTGCGGGAAGACATTCGCACTCTTGTCCGTGTCCTCCGCTCCCTTCCGGCCCGACGCGTTGCCCTCGATGTCCCAACCGGCCTCAATGCCGAAACTGGAGAGGCCGATCCAGAAGCCTTTGCTGCCGAGCTGACTATCACGATGTGGGCTCTCAAGACCGGCCTCCTTCTCAACGATGGGTGGCGTTTGTGCGGACGCATCGAGGTTGCCTCGCTCGGTGTCCCTGAGGCATGGGCAGCCGAATTTGCTCACATTGCGGCCCTGGAGTGGGCCGACCTACAGCAGCGCTTCCCCCCTCGATGGCGAATCAGCACGAAGTTCGACTACGGACGGGTTGGCATCATTGCCGGCTCAGCCATGATGGCTGGGGCAGCAGCCTTGGCCGCAAATGCGGCCATTCGAAGCGGTGCAGGGCTTGTTTACCTCTATACGGCCGGGCGTATCCACAGCGCCGTGCTGCCCGAAGTCATTGCACGCCAGCTGCCCTCCACGCCCGAAGGCTGGCTGGATGGTGCAGCACTGCCGCTGCTGCAAGAACTACTCGAGCGGGTCGATGCGCTCGTCATCGGGCCTGGGCTCGGCGTCCCAGCACTCCCCGTGATAGAGCAGCTCTTGCCCTCTATCCCCTCCACGCTCCCTGTGGTGCTTGACGCTGACGCTCTGCGCCTCATCAGTCCCGAACGTCGGGTGCCTGCCACGTGGGTGCTCACGCCACACGTGGGCGAATTTGCCCGCATGACGGGTGAGGAACGCTCCCACGTGAGCCGCCAGGCCGCATGGCTAGCGCAGCGGTGGGCCCGCCACTGGGGAGGGGTCCTCCTGCTCAAGCACGTGCCGACTATCATCACCGATGGCCAGCGGGCTTACTGGAATCTCGGTGGGAATCCGGGCATGGCTACCGCTGGTGCCGGCGATGTACTCAGCGGTATCCTTGGTGCTCTGCTCGCTCGCGGGATTCCCCCGTTGGAAGCCGCCGCGATGGCAGCTTTCCTCCACAGCGCAGCCGGGGATTGGTGCCTCCGCTCCGCCTCGGCCGAAAGCGTGACGGCATCAGCTCTGCTCTCAGCCCTCCCCTCGGTATTCCCACAGACAGTAGCCCCATGAAACGCCTCCTGGCCTCGCTTCCTGCGGCTATCTACGCCGGCACGATCGGCTACCTTTCTCATCTGCCCTCCCTTGCTTCCCTGGCTCACCTCCCGTGGAGCGACAGGCTCGGCCACGCTCTGCTCTACACCGGCTTCGGCATCACCCTTGCGCTAGCCCTGACAGCTCACTTACCCAATCGACCATTCCGAACGGTTGCTCTCTGGACCTTCCTGCTCGGAGCCCTGTACGCCGCCAGTGATGAGCTCCACCAATTGTTCGTCCCCTACCGCGTAGCCGACCTAGCTGACTGGATAGCCGATGTGCTCGGTGTGCTCCTGAGCGTATTAGTCAGCCGTGCGCTCTTCCCACGATGGCAGCGGTGGTTTCAGATGGTCTAGGCTTCACCCTCCTGCAGAGGGATCCCGAAACGCACGCCCGCCTGGGGCTCCTGCGGACCGCCCATGGCACCATTGAGACCCCTGCTTTTATGCCTGTGGGGACGCAGGGCACGATTAAGGCCCTGGACCACCGCCGAGCCCGTGAACTCGGCGTCCAAGTCCTGCTCTGCAACGCCTATCACCTCTACCTGCGTCCCGGCATAAGGGTCATTGAGCACTTCGGAGGACTCCACCGCTTCATCGGATGGGAGAAACCCATCCTGACCGACAGTGGAGGCTACCAAATCTTCTCCCTCCAGCAGCTCCGCCGTGTCTATGACGATGGCGTCGAGTTCCGTTCCCACATTGATGGCTCCCTGCATGTCTTCACCCCCGAAGGCCTCATCGAGATCCAGCGTACGCTCGGCTCAGACATCATGATGGTGCTCGATGAATGCCCTCCCTATCCCGCCGAGCGCGCAGTGCTGGAGAGTGCTGTCCAGCGCACCTTGCACTGGGCTATCCGCTCCCTGAAGGCACTGCGCCAGACGGAGCCCCGCTACGGGTATGGACAACTCCTCTTCGGTATTGGACAGGGGGGCATCGATGTCGAACTCCGCCGGCGCTGCCTGCAGGAACTCTGCCAATGGGATTTCGATGGCTTCGCCATCGGCGGCCTCTCGGTCGGGGAACCAACCGAGGCCATGTACGAGATGGTGGCTCTCTCAACATCTCTGCTGCCGGCAGACCGCCAACGCTACCTCATGGGTGTTGGTACCCCGGAGAACATCCTGACGGCCATCGAGCTCGGGGTGGATCTCTTCGACTGCGTCCTGCCAACACGCAATGCCCGCAATGGGCAGCTCTTCACCACGCGCGGGGTCATCAACATCCGCAATGCCCGCTGGCGCTTCTCCGACGAAGTGCTCGATCCCGGACTCGACCACCCAGTGAGCCAGACTGTGACCCTGGGATACCTTCGCCATTTGTTCATGGCCAGGGAAATAACGGCCCTCCTGCTTGCCACAGAACAGAACCTGGCTTTCTACCACTGGCTGTTGCAGACAGCGCGTCAGAAAATACGGGAAGGAAGCTTTCGTCACTGGAAACGCTCTCTGCTGGAAACTTTCCAGCACACGAAGGTTGAAGCAACATCGGAGATCCCCCCATGCCCATGACATACGCTGCTGCCGCCCCACAGGGCGGAGATCCTACTGCCGGCCTCCTCAGCACGCTGATCTTCTTCGGCGCCATCATGCTGATCTTCTACGTCATGATTATCCGCCCGCAGGTGAAGCGGCAGAAAGAGCACCAGAAGATGCTCAGCGAACTCAAAAAAGGCGATCGCATCATCACAACCGCAGGTATCCACGGCACGATCACCGAGATTGAAGACAGCGTCGTTGTGGTGCAAATTGCCGATAACACACGGATTCGGTTGGAAAAGTCTGCCATCGCAACGGTGCTGAAGAAGTAAGAGCTATGCAGCCGGAAGCCAGCTTCAATACTATCGAGGAAGCACTCCAGGATCTGGCCTCAGGGCGAATGGTCATCGTCGTCGATGACGAAGACCGGGAAAACGAGGGGGACCTGGTCTGCGCTGCACAGTTTTGCACGCCCGATGTGATCAATTTCATGGCCGCGAAGGCTCGCGGACTGATTTGCGTAGCAATCACAGAGCAGCGCGCTCGCGAGCTTCAGCTCGATATCATGGTCCGCACAAACACAGCACTCCATGGCACGCGCTTTACCGTCTCGGTCGACTACATCCACGGTACAACAACTGGTATTTCGGCCTTTGACCGCGCAGCCACTGTCCGCGCCTTGGCCGATCCGGAGGCACGCCCGGAGGATTTTGCCCGTCCTGGCCATGTCTTCCCCCTCATTGCGGTGGAGGAAGGTGTGCTGCGGCGCGCCGGTCATACGGAGGCAGCCGTCGACCTCATGCGCCTGGCACAGCTCAAACCTGCCGCCGTCCTCTGCGAAATCCTTACCGAAGACGGCTCTATGGCCAGACTGCCACAGCTACAGGAATTTGCTCGCCAGCACGGTCTCAAGCTCATCAGCGTTCGCGATCTGATTGCCTATCGCTTGCGCACCGATACGCTTGTCCGGCCTGTCGCTGAGGCAACTTTGCCAACTATTGTGGGAACCTTCCGCATCATCGTCTACCAAAACCTCGTGGATCGCCAAGAGCATGTTGCTCTCATCAAGGGCAGCTGGAGCAGCGACGATCCCGTGCTCGTCCGCGTCCACTCCCAGTGTCTGACAGGGGATCTCTTCGGCTCGCTGCGCTGCGACTGCGGCCCACAATTGCATGCTGCGCTACGCATCATCGAACGCGAGGGAACAGGCGTCCTGCTCTACATGCAGCAAGAAGGCCGCGGCATAGGACTGGCAAACAAAATCCGCGCCTACGCTCTGCAGGAACAGGGCTTCGATACGGTAGAGGCCAACCATCAATTAGGCTTCAAAGCCGACTTGCGCGACTACGGGATCGGCGCTCAAATTCTCCGGCACCTGGGCATTCGCAAAATGCGCCTGCTGACGAATAACCCGCGTAAGATTGTCGGCCTGGAGGCCTATGGGCTCTCTATCGTCGAGCGCGTCCCCATTGAAATCGAGCCCAATGACTGGAACTGGAGCTACCTCCTGGCCAAACAGCACAAGCTCGGGCACTGGCTCGCTATTGGACATCCCCCTCAGAGGCAGAGCTGTCATGTCGGACTACCGACGCAGCAGACAGCAGACGGCCATGGCTGAGATCATCTACCTGACGCGCCAGCGTTTCGAAGAGCTTCAAGCCGAGCTGCGGCAGCTTCGCAGCCACGGGCGGCGTGAGATCGCCCAGAAGATCGCCGATGCGCGCTCCCACGGCGATTTGTCCGAAAACGCCGACTACGACGCCGCCCTCCAGGCCCAAGAAATGCTCGAAATGCGCATTGCTCGCCTCGAACAGATCCTGGCACGAGCTCGCATCATCGACCCTAAAGAGCTCCCCAACGACGGCAGAGTGTACATCCTCAGCACTGTGCAGCTTCGCAACTGCAAGACCGGAACCCTCGTGGAGTACACACTCGTCAGCCCTGAGGAGGCTGACTTCACCCGGAATCTGCTCTCTGTCACCTCTCCTCTGGGGAAAGCGCTGCTCGGTAAACAAACCGGGGACCGGATCCGCATCCGTGTCCCTGCCGGCGACATGGAGTACGAAATCGTGGACGTTCGACGCCCCGACTGTTAAACCTTCTGCGGGCAATCACCCTCTAGAGACACGTCCCACAGTGCCGCAGCGCTTCCATGGCACGGCCGACAGCGCTGAGCTTGGCAAGTGACGAAGAGCTCCTCGAACGCTTCCGCAATGGGGACCGTGAGCTGGCAGCAGCACAGCTGGTCCGACGCTACCAGCGTTTCGTCTACAGCATCGCCTACCGCTATCTGGGGCGCCACGAAGATGCCCAAGACGCCGCCCAGGAAGTGTTCCTGAAAGCTCTCTCGAATCTCCACCGCTTTCAGCAGCGCAGCAGCATCCGAACGTGGCTTTACCGGATCACTACTCGGGTTGCCCTCAGCATGCTGCGCCAGCGCAAGCACGCCCGCTGGCTCCCTTGGCATGATGCCTTCCCCGATGGGGACGAACCCGCTGGGAGCTTGCCGACGCCCGACCTGGTCCACGAACGAGATGAGTTCGAAAGCTACTTCCACCGCCTCCTGAGGAGCCTGCCAGAGAAGCAGCGGGAGACGTTCGTGTTGCGCTACATTGAAGGGCTCTCCTACGAGGAGATCTCCCGCATGCTCGGCACTAGTGTCGGAGGCCTGAAAGCAAATTACTTCCTAGCCGTGCGCAAGATTGCACAAGCCCTCCTCAGCGGACCCTACGCCGATCTCTTCCGCTCGGCCCTCCAGAAAGACAGCCATGAGACGAGAGCAGATTGAACAATTGCTGCCCGATTACTGCTTCGGGCACTTAACACCAGAAGAGGCCGCAGCCGTCGAGCAAGCCCTGCGGCACTATCCCGATCTCTATGCTGAGGCCGAACAGCTGCGAGCTGTCTTCAACCGTCTCGAGGCTATGGACTACCTGCGGGAGGTAGAACGTCGCTCGAGCACCCTTTCCTGCCTGGTCCTCCAGCGGTGGGAAGAGCGGAAGCGCTCCCTCCATCGGCGGCTGTGGAGGCCAGTGCTGACCATACTGCTCCCTGCCCTAGGGCTTGCCTTCATAGCACTGTGGTGGAGCTGGCAGCACCCCTTCGCTTCCCCATCTCCTGACCAGCTGCCCCCCCTTACTGCTGAGTCCACAGAGCCGTTCCCCTACACTGACGGGCTTGTAACGTTTGCTTACTGGAGCTCCGGGCTTCCGCCACTGGAACAGTTTACACCTGTGGCTGCTACACTGACAGCCCACGATGTTGAGGAGCTCACCGCCCTTCTGAGCAGTATCACGGCTGAACCGCTGCCTGCATATGCCCGCACAGCTCCTTAGAGGAGTGCTGATCCTCATCTGGACTACCGCTCTGACGATGGCACAGAACCCCCTACCGCAGGATACAGGGGCGGTACAGCCGACACAGACATGGCGCCACGCTCGAGAACGCCTGCAGCAATGGAAAACTCTACGCCTCCTGCAGGAACTCGGCCTCGATGAAACACGCGGCACCCATGTGCTGCTCCGCTACATGGCCTACAATCGCCGTATCGACAGCCTCCTCCAGCAGCTCGACAACACTGCACAGCAGCTCGCCACCTCCCTCCAACACCCAACCCCCTCCCCGGAAGAGCTCCAACGCTGGTCTCAGGAGCTGCTCCGACAGCAACAAGAGCTCTTCCGCACTCTCCACCAACGCGCCGAAGCTCTCCGCCCACTGCTGACCGAAGAACAATTTGCGCGCTACATCCTCTTCGAATACCGCTTCCCGCAGCAAGTCGAGCAGGCCCTCCTCCAACGCTGGCATAAGCGGCAGCGTCAGAAACCTTAACGACACCGTGGTCACGGTAGCGCCTGCTCGGCAGCCTCTGTGAGGGATCTGCCGTAATTTTGCATGTCCATTGCCCCCATCGACTAAGGGTTAGGTCACCACTCTTTCAAGGTGGCGGTACGGGTTCGAATCCCGTTGGGGGCACCTGCAGTAGGCGGGGGCAGGCAGACCTGAGCATGGCAACGTTTCTGGTTACGGGATGCGCAGGCTTCATCGGTTGGAGGACTTCTCAGAAACTCCTGCAAGCGGGGGCAACCGTCATCGGTGTTGATAATCTCAACGATGCCTACGATCCACGGCTGAAGGTGTGGCGCCTCCGCCAGCTAGAGTTGTTCCCAGCCTTCCACTTCGTGCGGGCCGATATCACTGATAAGGGGGATCTCGAATCGTTGATGCGCCGCTTCCGCCCGGAGGCAGTACTCAACCTAGCTGCTCGCGCCGGCGTGCGGCAGAGCCTCCACGACCCATGGAGCTACTATGCCACAAATGTCATCGGCACGCTCAACCTCCTCGAACTCTGCCGGCAGCTAGGGGTACGGAAGTTCGTTCTGGCTTCCACCTCGAGTGTCTACGGTGCCTCACGTCCCCCATTCCGAGAGGAGGATGCCTCTGACCGCCCTCTCTCCCCTTACGCAGCTTCCAAGCGGGCCGCCGAGTTGTTGTGCGCCACGTACCACTCCCTCTACGGGCTCGACATCACCGTCTTGCGCTACTTCACCGTCTATGGCCCCGCCGGGAGGCCAGACATGAGCCTATTTCTCTTCACCGAACGCCTGCTACGGGATGAGCCCCTGGAGATCTACGGCGATGGGAGCCAAGAACGCGATTTTACCTACGTGGATGACATCGCCGAGGGGACCATCCGTGCCCTCCGTCCGGTCGGCTACGCCGTGATCAACCTGGGCAATAGCCAGCGCATCCGCCTCCTGGAGGCTATAGCTCTCCTTGAGCAACTCCTCCAACGGCGTGCGCGCCTCCTCTTTCGCGAGGCCCATCCCGCCGATGTACCAGCCACAGAAGCAGATATCCACCGAGCCTGGGAACTCCTGGAATGGCGCCCCCAAACCCCGTTTGACGAGGGAATGCGCCATATGGTAGCCTGGCACCTCCAGCACCGCCACGAGCTCGAGGCACTCTGTCCCCCACAGTGAGTGTCTCCATGTCCCGCATTGGCATAGGGCTGTTGCTTGCTGCGGCTCTAGGCTATGCCACCATCACCCTGGCCAGCGCTCCGTGGTGGACGGTCGATGACGCATACATTCTCTTCCGCTATGCCCAGCACTGGGTCGAAACGGGCGTCCCGACGTGGAATCCCGGGGAACCACCCGTTGAGGGCTATACAGGGACCCTCTACCTTGCATGCCTTGCCGCAGCTTATGCCTTAGGGCTCCCACTCGAACCGACGGCTAAGGCAATTGGTGTGCTCTCGTATGCTCTCACTGGCCTCCTGACATGGCTCCTCCTGAAACAGCTCGGGGTAGGCCCCTTCGTGCGGGCATGGTGTGAACTCTTCTACTTCTCCGCTGCTTCCCTCTTTCCACACGCCCTCAGTGGGCTTGAGACGATGCTCTTCACCGCCCTCCTGACTGCCTCAATATGGCTATCGCTGCTCACAGTAGGCGGAGCAGCAACACACGGAGTTCGCGCGGCTACTCACGGTATCCTTGCAGCCCTCGCTCTGACCCGCCCCGAGGGGATGTTGTTCGCCCTCTGCCTGCTCTTTGCCCTCTACCTGGCACCATTCAGTGCAACCGGCGGCACAGAGGGGGCTCCTACGGCAGGATGGAGGCAGAGAGGAGCTCACGGACTGGCCCAGCTGAAAAAGTCCTTCGGGTACCTTGTACTCCTCTTTCTCCTGCCTATCGCAGGGGTGACCCTATGGCGATGGAGCCTCTATGGGGAACTCGTGCCGAACACGTACTTTGCCAAACAGGCTCCCGGCTTTGGGATAGCGGCGCTGGTGTCCTTCCTCAACTTCGCGCTCTGCTACTGGGCAGCTCCTGCAGCCCTGCTGCTTGTGTTCGGTCTACCGGAATGGGAGCACTGGACGGCTGCGCTCCAAAGCCATTACCGTCGATTCATGCCGGTGTTACTGGCATTCTGTGTGGCGCTGGCCGTGATGGTGGCAGAGTACTCGCACTCTACGTTGCAGATGAACTATGCTCACCGCTTCTGGATCGCGCTGTATCCGCTGGGACTCAGTCTGGCTGCTGCCGGAGTTGAGCATGGCCTCCGGGTACTGCAGGCTACGCGGACGCAGCGTCCGCTGCGCTTCCGCCGGATACAGCAGCTGGGACTGTGGATAGCCTTCCTTCAGCTCGCTGTTCACCTTGGCCTGTGGCGGTGGGAGGAGCGCAAGTTCCTCCGCGATTATCAGCAACTGCTGCGGGAAGAGCATGCTGTGGCGGCGGAGCTCCTAAGCAGTATACTCCCCCGCACGGCATGGATCGTCGTCTATCCCGACGCAGGGCTCATCCCTTACCGCACGGGGCTGCCTACCATCGATGGGGGACGCCTCAACGACCGCTTCCTCGCACGGCACCACTGGAGCGGGAAGCCACAGGATAGCAGCATTGTCAGCTACTTCTTCGCCCGCACTCCAGCCGCCTTTGTCTTCAAGAGTCGTCGAGATGATCGAGTACTGCTCAATCCGGAAGCTATGGCGCTGAGCGCCGATCCCCGTTTCCAACCGTACAAACTCGTTGCTACACTGCGAACCACGGCGCGGCGCTTTGCCGAAAGCTACTTTCTCCTGCTCTACGTGCACGAGCGTGTGCTCGACAGCACTGCTACGCTTGCAATTCCTGCGGTAGCCAGGGTTGCACAACCTGCCAGAGCCGAGCCGCCGTAAGTTCAGGATCGGCTTCCGCAGGAATCCAGCGGATATGCCTATAGCGGCGGAACCACATCAGCTGCCGTTTAGCGTACTGGCGCGTTCGCCGCTGCATCTGCGCCAACGCCTCGGCTGCCGATAGCCGGCCTTGCAAGTAGGCCACACATTCACTGTAGCCGTGTGTTGTCAATCCCGGACAATCGGGCCGGTAGCCCATTGCCAACACTTGCTCGGTTTCCTCAATGATTCCATGCTGCCACATCCATACAGCGCGCTGGTTGATCCGGTCATACAACTGGGCACGTTCCCAATGAAGCCCGACCCAGAGCGTGATGAAGGGACGCGGCTGCGGCGCATACAGTCGCTGAGCCTCCGACAGAGGAAGACCCGTGGCGTAGTAGAATTCCAAGGCTCGCAGGAGGCGCCGCGGGTTACGATCGGGATACCGTGCTGCTGCCTCCGGATCGACCCGACAGAGCTCTTCGTAGAGACGGTTGCGTCCCTCGAATTCCAGGCGCTGTTGGAGCCACTGCCGTATGAGCGGCAGCTGAGGAATGGGTGGGGCCTCAAAGAGACCGTAGCAGAGCGCATGGATGTAGAGACCTGCCCCCCCGACCACACACGGCAGTTTCCCCCGCTGCCAAATCTGTGGAATCAGCGCCAGTGCGTCGGCCGCAAACTCCCCCGCACTGTAGGTCTGATCGGGATCACGAATGTCAATCCCATGGTGTGGAACCTGTGCCCGCTCCTCGGGCGTCGGCTTGGCTGTGCCAACATCGAGGTAGCGATAAATCTGCCGGGAATCGGCCGAGATGACCTCCAGCGGCACCCTAGTGGCCAACCGAAGGATGGTGGCTGTCTTGCCTGATGCCGTAGCACCTACGAGGACGAGGACGTGGGGCGTATGTCCGGTGTCTCGCTCCACCCCTCCTTGCCGATCAAGGGCACAAAGCGGAACTCACCGAACTCTTCGTAGTCGTACTCGTGTTCTGACAGGCGGCGTAGGCGGACCAAGACTTGCGCTTGCGGCCCTCCGACGGGGATGACCAAGCGTCCCCCCAGGGCTAGCTGCTCGCGCAAAGGCTTCGGAATGTGAGGGGCTGCCGCCGTCACGATAATAGCCTCGTACGGCGCATGCTCCTGCCATCCCAGGCTCCCATCCCCAAACCGAGTCTGAATTGCAAGCCCTAGGCGGGCAAAGAGCTGACGGGCTCTCTGGTAGAGCTCCCATTGGCGCTCCACCGTGTAGACTCGCCCCCCCATGAGTGCCAAGAGTGCAGCCTGATAGCCGCTGCCCGTACCAATCTCTAACACCTTCTGGCCCGGCTCCAGTTCGAGCAGCGAAGTCATGAAGGCCACCGTGTACGGCTGCGAAATTGTCTGATTGTATCCCAGCGGCAGCGCGACATCCTCATAGGCCCGATGGATGAAGGCAGGATGGACGAAGAGCTCACGCGGCAGCCGCTCCATGGCTGCCAGTACCCGCTCATCGCGAATACCGCGCTGGCGCAGATGCTCCACCAATGCGTGACGTAGCTCGGCATAAGGATCGAAGCGCACTTGTGAGCTCATCTGAAGGCAGCTTCTCCCGCATACTCCGATTCTGTCACTTCCAGCAGCTGGCTCAGCCGCTCCCGCAAACGGTCCGGGCTCAAATCGGGCTCTAACACCCCACCGTGTGCAAGAGCAATATGGCCGGTCTCCTCCGAGACCACCACAACGAGAGCATCAACTTGCTCACTCAAACCAAGAGCAGCCCGATGGCGCGTGCCAATTGGATGCCCTGCCACATGTGTCGTCGCACTCAGAGGCAAAATACACCGGGCTGCCACAAGCACCTGCCCCTCAATGACGACAGCTCCGTCGTGCAAAGGAGAGCGCGGGTTGAAAATCGACAGCAACAACTCCTTCGACACCACCGCCTGCAGCGGAACCCCGGTCTCGACGACCAACCGAGTGCTCTGAGAGCCGGCAAACACAATGAGGGCTCCGATGTGTTTTTCAGCCATCTCTGCTACAGCCTCGATGACCTCCTCCACCACGGGCAGCACCGGGGAGCGCACCAAGAGGCGGAATAGTCGCAAGCGGCGCACCTGGACAAGTGCCCGACGCAACTCCGGCTGAAACAAGACAACAAAGGCCACCAGCCATATCCCCGACAGCGTCCGCACAACCCAGCTCATCGCTGCTAACTCGCTGAACTCCACAAGGGAGCCTAGCACAATGAGGACCACAAAGCCCAGTAGAACAGGTAGCGCCAGAGTCCCCCGGAGCAGGCGATATACCCCGTAGAAGAGCGCCGTTAGCAGAGCGATGTCGAGCAGATCGGTCGCCGTGAAACGGAAGAACCCAATGCGGAACAGCTCAATCATTGCCCATTGGTCGGGGCTGGGGTCTCCGGCGGGGTTCCATGCCGCCGCTGACTCCGCTCGTAGGCCTCGATGATATCAGCCACCAAGCGATGGCGTAAGACATCGGTGCGGTCGAAGTAGACAAAGGCAATCCCCGGTACGTTGCGGAGCACCGTCTGTACATCCACAAGCCCTGAGGCTGTCGGATCGCTGAGATCAATCTGCGTCACATCACCCGTGACAACCGCCTTCGTACTGCGCCCTAGCCGTGTCAGGAACATCTTCATCTGCCCAATGGTGGCATTCTGTGCCTCATCCAGGATGAGGAAGGCGTTGTTGAGGGTACGCCCACGCATGTAGGCCAGCGGGATAACCTCGATAATGCGGCGTTCCATGAGACTCCGGAGCTTCTCCGCGCCGAGCATCTCCAGTAGGGCATCTGTCAGGGGCCGAAGGTAGGGGTCCACCTTCTCTTGCAGATCCCCGGGCAGGAAGCCCAGCGACTCCCCCGCCTCCACAGCAGGGCGGGAGAGAATAAGACGGGCTACCTCGTTACGGCGCAACATTGCCAGCGCCATAGCAACGGCCAGATACGTCTTGCCCGTACCTGCCGGCCCGATAGCGAAAACGACATCGTGAGTCTGAACGCTGCGCCAATACTCCTGCTGGTGCGGCGTACGTGCCCGAATAGGCCCCTGACGCCCAACGAAGATAATCTCCTCCTCGGCCATACGCGCGGGGGATTTCTCCAGAGTCAGCACGTCAAGCACTGTGGCGACATCTTCGGGCAAGAGCCGTTCATTGCGACGCAGCAAGTACACAAGCTCCTGGAAGAGCGCCTCCAGGGTCTGCACTTCGTTAAGGTCTCCCCGCAGGATGAGCGTATTGCCGCGGACAATGACCGTCCCCCCGAGGCGCTGCTCGATGAGGCGCAGATGCATGTCATTGGCTCCCACCAGGGCGAGCGGATCGACGTCTTCCAGGACAATGCGCCGCTCGAGGATATCGGTTGGGGCCATAGAAGAGCTCCGTCGTGCCATACGACTCGTCAGGCTTCTCCTACGGTGTAAAAACGAACAAGCCTGCGCACACGTGCGCCCCCTCCCCAGGGCTCGGGGAGGAGGCTGAGGGCAGGCTCCCTTGCTCCTACTCCCCACCACGCTTCGGTTGTGCCTCCTGTGTCGAAGGCGCTGCCTGCTGCAGCTGCTCGGCTGCCCGACGCTGCTGCTCTAGTTTCTTCCGGTAATAAGCCCGTTCGGCTCTCAGCTCCTCCAGAGTCTTCTCTCCCGGCGGCGGCACGTGCAGGACTTGGCCCGGGTAGATGAGGTCCGGATTCCGAATCTGATCCGTGTTGGCCTGCCAAATCTTCACCCACTGGAAGGGATTGCCGTAAATGTGGGGTTTGGCAGAGATGTTCCAGAGACAGTCGCGGTCCCGCTCCCAGGTGCCAACGGTATATGTCTTGACTTTCGGTTCTCGATAGAGGCCGCGGATTTCACGAGCAAGCTCCACAATGCGGTTGTAGAACTCCGGCAGGAGAGCCAACTTCTCCTTTCGCAGGGCATTCAAATCAGCCTCGAGAGCAGCAATTTCGGAACGGCGCTCAGCAAGCACATCATCGGACAATCCCCGATACTGGCGAACTCGCCCTTCGATGAAGCCAAGGCGCTGACGGAACCGCTCCACCTCGGCTTCCGTTACCCCCAGCAGTGCATAGATATCGTCATTGCAGCGGCGGATGGCCTGCACGAGATCAGCTAACTGCTTCTCAAGTTGCCGCACCTCTGCTTCAACTGCTTGGGACTCTGCCTGCAGTTTGGCGACTTTCCCTTCCCATTCCCGAATGCGGAGCTCGGCCTCCGCTTTCGTGAGCTGTTCGTCTGGCTTGGTCGGATCGACATACTGCTGTGCTGCAACAGAGAACAGCGCACCGGCAATGGCTCCGAGCAGGAGATGACGCATGGTAGATTCCCTCCCTGGGCACTGTGGGACAGATTATCGCTTCTTCTGAGTTCGCACCTCAACCCCGGCTGCTGCGGTATCGCTGGGGGAGTAATCAGGCCATACCTGCGGCCAGCTTGCCAGCTTTTCCTGGACAAAGCGTTTCTTATCATCACACTGCCGGAGCTCGCTCTGCCGAGAGCCTACTTCACGCTGCAGCCGACCCTTTTCGGCTTCCTTGCGCTGGATATCCTGCGTGAGTTGGCGCTCCTGCGCCCGTAAGTCCCGGAGGCGTTGTAGCTGCTCTTCCGTGATCTTGGGTGTACACCCGGCAACGAAGAGCAGCCCCACGAGCGCCACTCCTCCGATCCCCGCACCCCACGTCAGTTTCATCGCACCACCTCTGACTTGTACAACCTCAGGACGGCTCAAATTTAGGGGAAAATGTCCCAACCATCTTCGCTCTGCCGTGCTGCGCCCAACGCTCGGCAGCAGCGTAGGTTTCCGGCGTGTCTACGTCCTGCCAAAAGTAATCGCCGAGCTCTTCTGCCCACAGTATGCCACGCTGTGCGAGTACACGCACCCCATCTGTCAGCGCGGCATCACCGTGCTGGGCAGCGATCTGCTCAAGCGCATCCAGAAGGTCCATCGTAGCCACGAAAATTCCCGTATCGATAGCATTGAAGCGCTGCAGAGCTTTCCCGATCTCGAGGACCCGACCGTCACGGACCTGTACTTTGGTGGCATCCTCAAGATCCACAATTCGCTCCAGTCGCGAATCGACCAGCAGCAGTGCCCCTTGTGTCGGAGCTGGGCGAGTGCGCATCCGCTCCAAAGCAGCCGCCTCCACGACATGGTCGGCCATCAAGAGGAGGAAGACCCTCTCAAGAGAGGCGCTTGCAGCAAGGAGGGAGAGCCCATTTTGACGCTCGAAAGCTGGATTGTAGGCGAAGCGGCACCGCAGAGGACCCGTGTAGTGCGTCTGCACGAACTCCCGGATCTGCTCGGCACAATATCCGAGCACAAGCACCGCTTCCTCACAGCCAGCCCTCTCGGCACCGTGCAGCGCCCAGAAGAGCAGTGGACAGCCACCTACGGGGACCAACGGCTTGGGAAGGCCAAGTGAAGGACTCAGCCGAGAGCCTAAGCCTGCAGCCAGAATCACAGCCTGTCTCATTGATGCTACCGCTCAGAATATCCCTCAAGTGGCGAGGCCAAGGGCAAGTGAGCTAAGAGGCGCAGCGCGCGCTGTAGCTGCTCATACTGCACAAAGAGATCGTGCTCTACTGGCTCTCCCCGCCGGACGTGCGGGCTCTTAAAGTAAAAGCCAAGCCAGGACTGTACCCCTGACCAGCCGGCTCGATGGGCCAAATCGAGAAAGAGCGCCACATCGAGCACAATTGGAGCAGCCAGAATGGAATCGCGACACTGGAAATTGACCTTGATGTGCATGGGATACCCCATCCAGCCGACGATGTCAATCGTATCCCAGCTCTCCTTGGCATCACCGCGAGGCGGATAGTAGTGAATCCGCACCTTGTGGTAAAGGTCGCCGTAGAGGCGAGGGTAGCGATCGGCTGGCAGCAGGTCCTCCAGCACCCCGCGTTTGGTTGCCTCCTTAGCCCGAAAGCTGCCCTCATCCTCCAACACCCAACCGTCTCGGTTCCCCAAGATGTTGACGGAAAACCATCCCTGAACTCCCAAGAGACGGCGCCGAAGCGCTGGGGCGATAACCGTCTTCAGGAATGTCTGTCCCGTCTTGAAGTCCTTGCCCGCAACTGGCACGCCCACCATATCGGCCAACTCCTCCAGTGCGGGGATATCCGCTGAGAGGTTGGGCGCTCCATTAGCGTATGGTACCCCCATGCGGAGAGCTGCATAGGCGTAAATCTGCGAAGGAGTAATGGCAGGATCATTCGCCTCCAGTGCTGCCTCGAAGGCCTTGAGAGAGGAATGGCACGGCGCGGGATCAACGTGCACCTCTGTCGAGGCGCACCAGACCATCACAGCCCGCGTGGCTCCGGTTGTTGCAAGAGCTTGTTCGATATCCCGACAGAGTGCCTCGGCCAAATGCCGCTTGGTGGGAGCATGCTTGACATGGGGGCCGTGGAGCCGCCGGACATACTGCGGATCGAACACGGCCGGCATCGGATGAATTGTGCGCAGAAAGTCCGCCACTGCCGCTAAGTCGGCCTCCGTCAGGACCCCAGCTTGCCGTGCTGCCTCGTAGGCGTCTTCGGGGAAGATATCCCATGCGGCGAAGACGAGATCTTCAAGCGGTGCCAGAGGAAGCGCCTCCGCAATTGCCCGCCCCTCCCCCTCTATCTCCCCCAGTTGGGAAAGTGAGCCGAACGGATAGGCAAGCTTGCGCCGTATAGCCTCTACCCCAGCCAGGAACGTCGTCGTTACTGCGCCTAATCCAGGCAGTAGAATGAGCAAGCGCCCAACATGCGGGAGTACGTGCTCCCCACCAGGTACCATTGACTCCCTCACCTTGGCTGACCATACCGAAGAGACCACACCACAGCCGACAGCTGCCGTTGCCGCCGGTACGTCCAGACACCTAGGAGCACCATGAGCCCATTGAGCCCGATGAGCTCCCACCAGAAAAAGGCGGCTGGCATGCCAGCACAACAGAGCACAAAGAGCGCCGCCGTGCGGTAATTCGAGCTCAAGACCGACCAAGCGTAGACAACCGGACGGAGGAGCAGGCGGTAGAGGCGCCGTACGTACCACACCATACCGTCCCTCAAGAGGACAAAGAGGTAGCGCTCGCCGCTGAGCTGCTTTTGCACGGCCCAGTACACACGGTAGAGCCCCCGCAGTACTGCGGGCACCTGTTCCCACGCTGGTGTCAGGACCGGCTTACCCAGGACAATGCCTTCATAGAGCTGGCGTTGTCTCTCATAGGCACTCGCTTGCACGAAGTGACTCAATCCTGCCCCCGCTGCCAGCAGGAAGGCCCACGGCCCCATCTGTGGCACCAGCGAGGCCGCCAATGCGGTGTAGAGGGCTACGAATGTGCCATGATCACAGAGCCCATCGAAGAGCTTACCGAGTTCGGAAGCTCTCCCGGTCAAACGTGCAAGTTGCCCATCAGCCCCATCGAGAATATGCCACAGCAGCATGCAGAGCAATCCAACCATGCACGTCCAGCCCTCCCGTCCAAAACCGTACGCTATAGCGGCCCCTATGCCACACCCCAACCCCATTAGCGAGACATGGTTGGGATGGATCCCCCAGCGCGCAAACCACTGAGTCAGTATCCAACTGAGCGGGTGAATAAAGTAGCGATTGATCGGCTCCTCAATTTCGGCAGAACGCCATGCCCGCCAGCGTGCTGCCAGTGCCGGAGCCTCTGCTGTACCCATTCCCCTCCCCGTTTACCTTGCGCTTGTACGGCCTACACGCTTCCAGCCGAGACTTGCTCACGCGTACGGCTCGACCACCTCACAACGGCCCTGCAAAATTACACGACTCGTGCGCCCCAGAGTCAGCAACCAGCGCTATATTTATTCGGTTACACCGTGCACGAAAAGCGCATGGGAACATTTCGCACCATCCCTGAGCTTTTCCTCTCGGCGGTTTCCCGCTTCCGCGGTACAAAAGCAGCTTTCCTTGTGAAGCGGCAAGGGTTTTACCAACCGGTCCGATACGAGGAAGTTGCGCAGGCTGTCTTCCGCTGTGCCGCAGGCTTGCTGAAGCTCGGGATTGGGCCACGGAGTCGCGTAGGCATCCTTTCGGAAAACCGCCTCGAATGGATCATTGCCGATCTGGCCATCGCTGGTATTGGAGCCGTCAGCGTCCCAGTCTTCCCAACCTTGGCGGCTGAGCAGGTGGAGTACATCCTCGATCACAGTGGCGCCGAAGCAGTCTTTGTCTCTAACCGCTTCCAATGGCTCAAATTGCGCGGTGTGCTCCACCGGATCCGGCAACTTCGGCATGTGATTGTCTTCAGCGATGACGTCGAAGCAGAGGAGCCCGTGCTCTCATGGCAGGAGCTCCTGCGCTCCACCGATGAGGGGGAGCAGCTGCAGCAAGAATACGAAGCTGCTGCCCAGGCAGTAACCCCGGACAGCCTCCTGACAATCCTCTACACCAGCGGGACAACGGGGGTCCCAAAGGGAGTCATGCTCACCCACGGCAACGTCGTTGCCAATATCCAAGCGGCCCTGCGCGCTGTCCCAATCGATGCCACAGACGTGCTGCTTTCCTACCTTCCACTGAGCCATTCTTACGAGCGCACGACGGGCTACTACAGTGCTATGGCTGGCGGGGCAACGATTGCTTTTGCTGAGTCAATTGAAACCGTGGGGCACAATATCACCGAAGTCCGGCCAACCGTTATGACGAGCGTTCCGCGCTTGTTCGAGCGTGCCCGTGCCCGTATAATGGCTGCGATTGCGAAAGAGCCCCCCACACGACAGCGCATCATCGGCTGGGCACTTGAGCTGGGGCGTCGAGCCTGGAAGAGGCGCCAGGTAGGCCCCCTTCCCCCTGCGCTCTCCCTGCAGTGGAAGCTAGCCGACCGAATTGTCCTGAGCAAGATCCGTCAGCGCTTTGGCGGACGTCTGCGTTTTTTCATCTCCGGTGGGGCTGCGCTCCCTGTACCGGTTGGAGAGTTCTTCTTCGCCCTCGGCATCCCCATTCTCGAGGGCTATGGACTCACGGAAGCTGCCCCCGTTCTGACGGTCAATCGGTTAGACGACATTGAGCTCGGCACCGTGGGGAAACCCCTCGACAATGTTGAGCTCCGGCTTGCCCAAGACGGGGAGATTCTGGCCCGCGGCCCCAATATCATGCTTGGCTACTGGAGGGATCCCGATGCTACTGCCGAAGCCATCGACTCAGAGGGTTGGCTCCACACCGGCGACATTGGGGCCTGGAGCCCACGCGGCAACCTCATCATCACCGATCGGAAAAAGCACATCTTCATCACCAGCGGAGGCAAGAATGTAGCTCCTCAGCCCATTGAGCAGCTCCTCTGCCAGAGTCCCTTCATTGAGCAGTGCCTCCTCCTCGGCGATGGGCGGCCCTTCTGCGCGGCAATGATTGTTCCGGATTTCGACACTCTGACAGCGTGGGCACAGCAACGAGGCCTTTCAGAGACCGAGCCCGAGGCGCTGGTCCGTCATCCGGCTGTCGGCGAACTCATTTGGCAGGAGATCGAACGCCTCCAGCGTCCCCTGGCCCGCTACGAGCGCGTCCGGCGCTTCGTCCTACTGCCCAAGCCTTTCACCATCGAGGAGGGAGAACTGACCCCTACGCTGAAGATTCGCCGTGCTGCCGTCGAGCACAAATACGCTGATCTCATTGAGGCGCTCTACACCTCCCCTGCTGCAACTCCGTGGTTCTCTCCCCCGTAACGTTCCTCCAGCAGGAGGGTCTGCCATGCCTCTGCCACTTGGCGACGGCGGAGAAAGGCCTGAGCGATGCGGTGGAGCAGAAGGCGCCGCCGTCCATCCCTGGGCGGCGAGGCCTGGAAGAAGGCACAGAGTGCACGCAGCGGCTCCCCGATAGCAAGCTCGACTTCTACATCGTCGGCCCGCATTCCCTCCGGAAAGCTCGGGAAAGTCGGATCCGGCTCAGGTATTTCCGTCACGCTGGCCAGGAGCGCCAGATCTTGCCCTGTCAGAATTGGGCTTTCCCGAATCGAAGCCGGCAACGCATCAACCCCGATACCACAGCCCTGAGGCCTTGGCAACTCAAAGAGTGCGCTGCCAAACGCCCGGCAGTACCAATCCCTCCCCAAGCGGCCCACCAATTGCATACGATGTGGATCGATGCGCCCATCCACCAGGACAGACTCTGCAACGTGAAAGAGCACCACCTCCAGTAGCACAAGGTTCCCATTGCCCCCGCGGTCGCGAGCAAGCGGAATGTGCTCCAGGAGGACACACTCCATGATGAAAGGCGACTCAGCCACCCCAGGCGGGCGCACCCGCTGGCTCGGGCGCTTGGTCAGCCCTGCTTTGGCAAACTCATCGATTCCATAGTCGTACTCGGCCGAGGCCATGTTGACCTGCTCGGCAATCCGAGCTGTCACCACACTGATTGTACACTCCCCGGTCTCCAGCAGGTTGACGAGCGTATCCTTTGGCTCCATCGTACGGAGCGAATGCGCCGGCCCAATGGCCACAATGGGCGGATGGGAGGCGAAAGCATTGAAGAAGCTGTAAGGAGCCAAATTGGTCTGCCCCTGTCGATTCTGAGTAGCCACCAGTGCAATCGGGCGCGGAGCGATCCCACCCAAGACGAGCTGATGCCGCTCCCGATAGGATAGGGCTGCCGGATCGATTGTGCGCATCTGCCTAACTCACCTCAAGCAGCTCAGCCGGCAGGGTGTGGAGCTCTTCTCCATCCAGGACACTACGGAACTGCTGGAAATTCTGGGCAAAGAGGCGCTGCAGTCGGCGGGCAGCCTCATCATAGGCCGTCGGATCTGCCCACAGCTGTCTGGGCTGGAGAATCTCTACAGGGACGCCGGGGCAGACCGTGGGCAGCTCAAGCCCAAAGAAGGGCTCACGAACGTATGGTACCGCCTCCAATGCCCCGCTCAAGGCCGCCCGCAGTAGTGCTCGCGTATGAGCAATACTGATGCGCCGACCCACCCCAAAGCCGCCCCCAATCCAGCCCGTATTGACTAGCCAGACACGGCTTCCATGGCGCTGGAGCCGCTCCACCAGCATGCGTGCGTAGACCCACGGATAGTGCACCATGAAGGGAGCCCCAAAACACGTGCTGAACGTCGGCACAGGATCCTTCACCCCCCGCTCCGTCCCCGCTACCTTGGCCGTAAAACCGGACAGGAAGTGGTAGAGAGCCTGCCGCAGATCTAGACGCGCAATGGGCGGCATAACACCAAAGGCGTCACAGGTCAGAAAGAAGATGTGCCGAGGATATCCCCCGCGGTTGTCCGGCACGATGTTGTCCATGGCGAAGCGGGAGTATGAGCCACGGGTATTCTCCGTCACGCTGGCATCGGCGAAGTCCACCCAGCGCGTGTGCCGGTCGTAGACCACATTCTCGAGAATTGTCCCGAAACGGCGGGACATGGCATAGATAATCGGCTCGGCCTCCGCCGACAGGTTAATCACCTTGGCATAGCAGCCGTTCTCGAAGTTGAACACCCCCTCATCGCTCCAGCCATGCTCATCGTCGCCAATGAGGGGGCGTTCGGGGTCCGCCGATAGTGATGTCTTCCCCGTACCCGAGAGCCCAAAGAAGAGCGCCACATCACCCTCCTTGCCCATATTTGCCGCACAGTGCATGGGGAATACCCCGCGCAGTGGAAGGAGGTAGTTCAGCACCGTGAAGACTGTCTTCTTGATCTCGCCAGCATACGAGGTCCCCCCGATGAGCGCCATACGCTCGGCAAAGTTGAGGATGATGAAGACCTCCGACCGGGTACGGTCGAGCTCAGGTATCGCTGTAAAGCCGGGAGCATGGAGGATGACGAAATCCGGTTCTGCCGCCCCTGCCTCTGAGTCAGCAGGGATGAACATGTTGTAAGCAAACAAGCTATGCCATGCCCGCTCAGTGAGGATACGGACGTGGAATCGGTAGCGTGGGTCAGCCCCGGCGTAGCAATCCCGAACATAGAGCGGCCGCCCCTGGAAGTAAGCCAGAAGGCGTCTCTTGAGCATTGTGAAAGCCTCCTCAGGGAAGGGACGGTTGACCGGACCCCACCATATGTGGTCGCGACTGCTCGGCTCTTCGACGAGGAATTTGTCATTAGCGCTCCGCCCTGTGTACGGTACCGTCGATACCAGCAGAGCTCCGTCAGCCGAGAGCACACCCTCCCCATTCCGCAGCGCATGTTCGTAAAGCTCGGCAGGAGCTAGATTGTAGTAGACCGGCCCTACCCTTGCAAACCCTTGTTGACGCAACCACTGTTGCAGAGTTTCCGGCACCTCCATGGGGCTCACCCCGTGACACACAACATGCCTGCACAGCGCACAAAAATCGGAGTTTGGGAACAATTACTCGACGACAGTAGCTCATATCCGCCCCTTACGTGAGCAGGCTCGCCTTGGTGCAGCTGCCCAAGGACATCACGGGCTTGGCCCCAGAGAGGTGCCCCCTCGGACCAAGGTCGGGGCACTTCCTCTACCGCACCAGGAAAGTGCTTTGGCTCAACCGTTGCGACGGATTAGCCTGCCGAGCTGTATGTTTGTGCCACAGACCACAGCACAAGGTACCTCGCCATGGCACAGCCGCTCATGTGGGCTATTGTGTTCTCTCTGTCTCTCCCCTCCCTCGGAGGGCAGAACCCTCAGCAAGCCCCTCCGACGGTTACTCTCCGCTATACGCCACCCCCAACTGAGGGATGGGCGTATGAGGTACAGATGACCGGAGATCAGACCCAGACCTTCATGGGCTTTGGGGAAGGGGTACCGAGCACCTTCAAAATGGAGCAGAAGCTGTGGCTGCACCTCATGCCACACTCTACCGCACCAGACACACTGGTCTTCCGTATGCGATTCGACTCACTTCGCCTCCACATGAGCTCCGAGGAACTTGGCCGTTCTCTGATAGACACTACACTGATTCCCGGCACAGAGAAGCTCGTTGCACTTTCCCACTCCGGACGGCTCTACCGGACTCCGCAGACACAGAGCGACGACTCCCCCACAAGGCTTCTGAGCGGAAGCATATCCCTGTTCGAGTCCTTCCTGGGATGGGTGATTCCCTTCCCCACAGAACCCATGGCGATTGGGGAGCAATGGAGTAACGAGCACCAAGATACTGTGCAGCACAAAAGCAACCTGACTGTCTCCTCACGCCGAGCAACCTACATTTTGGAGGCACTCGTTGACACGCTTGGCCACCGATGCGCCCGCATTCGCATGACAGCAGATGTAGCGGTGAAATTCACGGGGCAGAGTGATATCGGAGCACTGGCGTATGAGACGACAGGCCGTAGCCAGGGGATCAGTTACGTTGAGCTCGCCACCGGCTTTCCGCTCGTGCTCACGGAAGACATAGCAATGGAAGGCACTATGGCTATACGAGGCCAGATCGAGCTCATGGGCACACTCGAACAGAACATGCGCACCCTTGTCCAGCGGCGATGAAAGCAGCGCCGTGGGGCTTTCTCGTCGGCTATTCCATTCTGACGGTCGGTGTCGTAGGACAGCTACCGTTGCTGCCTGACACAGCCTGCCTGCGCTACCGCTTCGAGCCCGGGGACACGGTGGAATATCGGGTAGAGGCTCGCGATAGTATTCTCATAGGCCACGAAAGTCCGCTGATACGGGAGCGGTACGAAACACTCCTGCTAGTGTGCGACTCCGTCGATCGCGGTGGGAATTTCTGGCTCCGCTTACTGCCGACGGCCTTTCTAGCGCGAGAGCGGCTAGATACACTACAGAGTCTGCGCTCAGAATCTCCCTGCCTTCAGCGGGTTACAGTTCTGCAGCTGGACAGTCTCGGCCGGCGCCTTGCTGGAATGAGCCTCTCGCCCGACACGGTCGTCTGCTTGGGGAGTCCCTTTCAGTTGCCCTTCCTCCCCCCGCTGAACGCATCGTGCGTGCGACTCCATGAATCGTGGCTGGTCCACGATACACTGGTCCTGTGGGAACAGGCAACACCGCCCCCCTACTTTGTGCGCACCGCCCTGATGCGACGCTTTCCCACCCGAGACACCCTCGGTTTCCGGTGTAGGGAGATCCAGTTCGTCACAACAGGCCAGGGATGGTTTGCCCGCGACAGCGCTTTCACTGTCCGAGCAGTAGTGAACTCCTTTGGGCGCCTCTTGCTCTCGGAGGATGGAACCCCGGTGTGGAGTTTTCTCACGCAGGAGATCCGCCTGCATCTGGCGCTGGGAGCTAGGTCTCTGGAGGGGCTTCACTACACGAGTATGACCGTTCGTCTGCAGCTTTCTGAAGTACCACGGAGGCACCGAAAATCACCATGAAGGCACACAATGCTGCAACGTTGGTGGGGTGGGTGGCATGCATCTCCCTTTCGGCGCAGGTTCCAGGACAGCCGATGACGTTGGCCGACTGCCTTCGGCAAGCGCTGATGGTACATCCGGACATCCTTGCAGCACAGGCGCGGGTAGCTGCCGCAAGCGCTGAACTGACGGCTGCCTTCGGGGCCTATTTGCCCTCTGTGTCGCTATCGGCTAGCTATAGCCGACAGCTCAACGTCGAGGGCGGGCGCAGTATCAATGTCGGCGGGCAAGTCATCCGGCTCCCCTCCATCGAACCGAACACGTACAGCATGAGTGTGCTCGGTAGCTATGTCCTCTTCGATGGTTTCGGGCGTGAGGGGCTCTTCCAGCAGAAGCAGGCCTTGGTCAAAGAAGCCGAAGCACAGCTGGCCTCTGTACGACATCGGGTGGTTGCCGAAGTAGTACGGCAGTACATGGAAGTGTTGAAAGCCGAAAAGCTGCTGCTGCTTCGGCAACGCCACTATGAGGTAAGCTTGCAAGAGTTGGAACGGACAGCCGCTCAGGTTGAGGTTGGACGTCAGACTCGGACGGCTCTCTTGGCGCAGGAGGCTGAAGTAGCCCGCCGCGAGGTAGCCCTTCGGCAAGCGCAGCAGCAGTACGAGCTAGCAGCCGCTCGGTTGCGTTCACTCGTTGGTTTGCCACCGACGGCGACGGTGCGCTTTGCCGATCCGACGGTGACCGACTCCGTCTCCCCGGCCGACATTCGCCGCTTGCGCGAGCAGTGGCGGAGCCCCACGGAGGCAATTCAACAGGCACTGGCACAGCGCCAAGATTATGTCGCTGCCCAGCAACGCCTTCAGGCTGCCTCGGCTACCTTGACGACTGCCCGCAGCAGCTACTTCCCAAGCCTGATAGCCACCGGAGGCTGGAGCTGGGCTAATTCCGCCCTTCGGGATTTCAGCCAATTGGGTCGTGCCTTTGTCAGCCTACAGTTTTCTGTCCCCCTCTTTGAGAACTTCCGGACTCATGCCCAGCTCCAAGCAGCAGAATACCAGCTCCAGCAGGCCCACGCCGAGCACGAAAGGCTGCGGCAGAACATTGCCCTGGAGGTACAGGCAGCACTGTTGACGCTCGATGCCCTGGCGCAGCAGCTTGAAGCCGCTCTCCGGTCGCTGCGTGCCGCGGAAGCCTATGCCGAAAGTATCCGCCAGCGTTACGAACTAGGGGCCGCCACACCTTCGGAATACTTCGCCGCTGACACACAACGCCTCGAGGCTGCAACGACACTGGTTACCCTTAGCTACGACTACCACGCTGCCGTTGCACAACTGCGCCTTGCCCTGGGCAGCGCTGAACTGTAACACACACAGGGACGAGGATGGCTACGCGCAAACGACGCCGATGGCTCATACTGCTGGGCAGCGGAATCGCGGGATTCCTCATCCTCCTTGCTATCGTTATGGCCAGCAGCGATTCAGAAACCGTCGTGGTAACCATTGACACAGTCGGGCGGCGGACCATCACGCAGACGGTGAGTGCTACTGGCGCTATCCGCCCAGAGCTGGAGGTCAAGGTGAGCTCTGAGGCTAGCGGAGAAATTGTGGCTCTCCTGGTCAACGAAGGAGACACAGTCCGGCGCGGACAGCTACTGCTACGGATCAAGCCCGACATTGCCCAGACACAGCTCGAGCAAGTTGCTGCCGCTGCCAAAGCCGCACACATGGCCATGCAAGTGGCACAGGTCGAATGGGAGAGAGCCTCGGCAGAATTACAGCGGATCATGGAGCTTTACCGACGCGGCGCTGCCTCACAGCAAGAGCTCGACCAAGCCCGCGCCCTCCACGATCAAGCTTTCGGACGCTACAAGGCTGCAGCAGCCGACTATGAGCGCGCCCGGGCCAGCGTCCGCCAAGCGCAATTGCAGCTGTCGCGCACTGCTCTCTATGCTCCCATCGACGGCGTGGTAACTTCGCTTTCGGTCAAGGTGGGGGAAAAGGTGGTCGGGACCACTCAAATGCAAGGGACCGAGCTCCTCCGTATCGCCGATCTGAGCCGTATGTTGGCCGTCGTCGAGGTCAATGAATACGACATCACACTGGTCAAGCTGGGGGATTCGGCCGACATCAGCATCGATGCCCTCCCAGACCGTACCTTCAGGGGCATCGTCCAGGAAATTGCCCACTCTCCGAAGGTCGGACGGGCTGGAACTCAGGATGAGGTGGTCAACTTTGCTGTCACTATTCGCCTGCTGGATATCGACCCCCGGCTACGGCCAGGAATGAGCTGCAATGCGGAAATCCGTACCGAAACTCGCCACAATGTGCTCGCCGTCCCCTTGCAAGCCGTGACCGTCCGGCTCGATGAACGCGATAGCACGCGTCGCGGGCGTCCGCCAACGGTTGTATTCGTGCACGATCGCGGACGTGCTCGCATGGTCCAGGTCGAGACCGGCATCAGTGACCGCAACTACATCGAAATTCGCCGGGGGTTGGCCGAAGGGACAGAAGTTATCAGTGGGAGCTTCCTTGCCATTACCCGCCTCTTGCGCGACGGGACCCCCGTACGGATCGACCGGTCTGAGTCCACCGCTGCACGCTGATGAAGCAGCCACTGATTGTGCTGGAAAAGGTCACGAAAGTCTACACCACCGGGGCTGACACGATCCATGCCCTCCGGGGCATTTCGCTGAGCATTGACGTGAATGAGTACGTTGCCATCATGGGACCTTCGGGTTCGGGGAAGTCTACTCTCATGCACATCCTGGGCTGCCTCGATACCCCGAGCTCAGGTCGATACTGGTTTGGTGGACGTGATGTCACTACACTCGACGACGAGGAGCTAGCCCAGATCCGGAATCGGGAGATTGGCTTTGTCTTCCAACTGTTCAATCTCCTGCCGCGGGCAACGGCGCTCAAAAATGTCGAGCTCCCTCTCATCTATGCTGGAGTCCCGGCTGAGGAGCGGCGCCGGCGAGCGCGTGCAGCACTTGAAGCCGTTGGCCTGGGGGATCGGCTCTTCCATCGCCCTACGGAACTCTCCGGCGGGCAACGCCAGCGCGTGGCTATCGCTCGTGCCCTGGTCATCGAGCCCTCCGTAATCCTGGCCGATGAGCCGACGGGGAATCTCGACACTGCGGCAGGACTGGACATTATGCGCCTCTTCGAGCGCATTTGGGCTCGCGGTACAACGATTGTAGTGGTCACGCACGAAGAACACATCGCCCGCCATGCCCGGCGCATCATCCGTATCCGGGACGGTCTCATCGAATCCGATACACCGAATCCAGAGCCCATAACCGCTCTGCCCTCTCCGCCGGTGCAGCTCCCATGAGGCGAACCGAACTCCGTGAAGCCCTCTCTACTGCCGTGAGCGCTCTGCGTTTTAATGCCTTCCGCTCCCTCCTGGCCACCCTCGGCATTGCCATCGGAGCTCTCTTTGTCTCGCTGATGGGCTGGCTCCTCTACGGCCTCGATACGGCCCTTGAGCGCACCATTACCCTCCTCGGGCAGGATATGCTCTACGTGGACAAATGGGACTGGAGTGGGCGCACTCGCTGGGCAGAGGTGCGCTCTCGCAAAGACATCACCCTCCAGCAGGCTCGGGCGCTAGCCCAAGAGCTGCAGACGGCACAGATTGTCGCACCGCTCATCGAAGCCTACGGTGTACGGCTCAGCACTGGAGCCTCGACGGCCACCGTGACGGTCACAGGAACTGTGAGTGCGTATGGTCTGACCCCGGCCGGCACAGTTGCCCTCGGGCGTTTCTTTGCCCCAGTAGAAGACCGCTCCAACACCCCAGTGGTTGTCTTAGGACATGCGGTTGCACGGCAGCTCTTCCCCACCACCCATCCGCTTGGGCAAACTATCCGTCTTGCCGGGCATCCCTTCACCGTCATCGGCGTCCTTGTTCAGCAGGGGACCATCTTCACGCAGGAGATCGACAAGCGGGTATACATCCCGCTACCGCTCTTCATACGCCTCTTCGGGGCTGCGAATCGATCGGTAACTATTGCGGTCAAAGCTGGCTCGGAAGAGCGCATGGAGCAGCTTCGACAGGAGCTCCGCGGCCTCATGCGTCGCATCCGGAGGCTTGCCCCTGAAGCTCCGGACGACTTCTCCATCAACGAGATCCAAGCCATTCGGGAAGAGATTACCGGATTGCGGCAAGCTGTCTGGGGAATCGGTCTAGGGATGTCGATGCTCTCCTTTGTGGTGGGCATCATCGGGATTGTGAACATCATGTTTGTCTCCGTAGCCGAACGGACGCTCGAGATTGGGATTCGGAAAGCGGTCGGGGCGCGCCGGCGCTCCATTGCCCTGCAGTTTCTCATCGAAGCCGCCCTCCTCTGCCTTGCCGGCGCTACTATTGCAGTAGTGCTTGGCAATGCTATAGCAGCACTCACGCGAACGGTCGTTCCCCAGGCAGAATTCCTCCCTCCGTATATCCCGCTGTATCACATCGGCATAGCTCTCGCGCTGGCTTCTACCGCTGGCATCATCGCCGGATGGGTTCCTGCCCTCCGGGCAGCCCGTCTCCATCCGGTTGAGGCCCTTCGCTATGAGTGATACAGCCATTGCCCTTGCCGGGAAGGTCATCGCACCATGCGGCAATGACACCTCCGCCGAGAAGTTCATCTCCTCTGTAGAGCACGACCGACTGCCCCGGCGTAATAGCCCGGCGTGGCTCGGCAAAGCGCACCCACAAGCGCTTGGCCTCGTCCTGCCATGCCACGGCTGGAGCGCCTTCGTCCTTGTAACGGATCTTGGCCGTACAGCGGATCCCTTCGGCTGGTAGGGTGTCGAAGGCGATGAGGTTTACTTCCTCGGCATACAAGCCCCAGTGGTAGAGCCGCTCCTGTGGCCCAACAACGAGCGCATTCTGCTCTGGCAGGATCTCCAACACATAGAGTGGTTCCGGGGCCGAGATACCCAATCCCCGGCGCTGCCCGATGGTATAGAAAGGATATCCCTCGTGTCTCCCAACGAGGCGCCCATCGGCTAGGATGGGACCGCCGCGGAGCGAGTCGATCCGGGCCGGGGCTGCACGCCGCAGGAAGCTGCGGTAGTCATTGTCGGGCACGAAACAGAGCTCGAAGCTCTCGGGCTTATGAGCAACGCCGAGCCCCAGACGCTCGGCATGTCGGCGCACCTCCTCCTTCGTGAGCTCCCCTAACGGAAAGAGCGTGCGAGCCAAATACTCCTGCGGCAACATCCAGAGGGCGTACGACTGGTCCTTCTGGCTATCACGCCCCCGAAAGAGGCGATAGCGTCCACGCTCGGCATCGTACTGCAGACGCGCATAGTGGCCCGTGGCAACATACTCTGCCCCACACGCATCAGCCTTCCGCAGGAGCTCCCCCCACTTGATAGCGCGGTTACAGCGGACGCAGGGATTCGGGGTACGCCCGCGAAAGTACTCCCCCACGAAGTGCTCGATAATCGACCGGCGGAACGGCTCGGTGAAATCCACCACCAGGTGGGGAATCCCCAACTGCGCGCAGACGCGGCGCGCATCGTTGATGCCCTCAAGAGAGCAGCAACTGGACTCATTCCCGAGGTTGCCTCCGACGTCGTCGTAGTTGTAGGTCTTAATGGTCACGCCAATGACCTCGTAGCCCTGCTCAACGAGCAGAGCTGCCGCTACCGAGGAATCTACGCCCCCGGACATTCCTACCAGAACCCGTCGGGACACTCGGTGCCGTGCCATTACTCAGGTGCCGACTCGTAAAATTGCACTACCCTAGACGAAGCAGCACCAGTAAACGTGGAGAGGATGCTCCGCCGGATAGCTCTCCTCAGGCTCCGGCGCCGACTTCAGCGGCTCTTCCCACGAGTATACATTCACGGGCGAGCCCACCTACGGCCGTGGAGCGAGGGGACCGCATCTACAACGCTGCTCCTCCACAGCTCCCACAACGGCTGGAGTGACATCGCTCTGGCGGCACTCCTGTCGTGGGACTACTTCCGGCTACAGCGTAGCTTCTTCCTCCTCAGCCCGCACCAATTGAAGCACTTGCGGCTGCTTCGCCTCCTTGGGGCCCGAGCTCTCCCGTGGGATGATCCGCCCCAGTTGCAACAGCTGCTCCCCACGTCCGTGCACCCGCTGTTGACCGCCGCTGGCTCCGTCCTCTGGATCTTCGCTACCGGGGACTTCCTCGGTACTGGAGAGACGGACACCTTCTGGTACTGCACGGATATGCTCCAACTAGCAGGGCGCCCACTCGCCCTTGCCCCAGCTGTCTGGACATACGACCTCCTACAGCAGGAGCCACGCTGCTATCTTTGGATCGGCGAGCCTCACCTCTACGAACCGCAGACGGCCCCCTCCCTCTTCGTCCGCCACTGCAGCCAACGTCTGGCCGAGCTCTACGACCGCCAACAGCATCTGCTTGCCAATGGCCTCCTGCACCCTCACTACGAGTGCTACTCCCTCTAGGGCGGGCAGAACCGGAAGCGGGCTAATGCAGTCACGATGGAATCTTCCAGCGCCTTCACCTGAGAGACCGCACCGAAGCTGAGAATGGCAAATAGCCACAGCTCGTTCTCGCCCGTCAGCACGTATCCGGCTAGCGCACTCGCGTTGCGCAGAGTTCCTGTTTTCGCCCACAGGCGTCCGGCCACCTCCGGCAGCTTCAACCGGCGCTGCAGCGTCCCATCGACCCCACCCACCGCCAAGCTCTGGCGGAATGCCACCCCGAAGGGCTGCTGCCCGACACTCCTCAGCAAGCCGACCACATCAGCAGCACTGACCCGATTCCGCCGCGATAACCCCGAGCCGTCCCACAGTTGACACCTGTCACACGCTATCCCCCACTGCCACAAGAGCTCCTGCAGGCGCTGACGTGCTCGCTCGGCCTGCCTGCCTGCCGGAGATGCTGTAGCCCCCAGCAGCTTGAAGAGATGCTCGGCAACAAAGTTGTCACTTTCCTTGTTCACAACCGCCAGCACTGCCGAAAGTGGACGTGCAAGTTCGGCAAGCACAACAACCGGGCGATCACACCTGCCCTCGCCGAACCCTCCATCCACGGAGATACCCACAGCCCGCAAGCGATATAGCAGTATTGCTGCAGCCGCTGCTTCCGGACGCTCCATCGGAACCAAGAGGGACCAGGTACCCTGGCGCAGGATCCGACCTTGAAGAGTGATGTGCTGCACGCCGCCGCGGAAAGCACTGTGCACATGCAGCCGTACTCTAGGCCGTTCACCGGAGGCCACTACACGCAGGCCCGAAGCATCCACCCGGAAGGCCGGTGAGAGGGGCAGCGTCTGTACTGTCACCCGCCCACGTACTACGTTGATGAGCACCCGAACCCGATTGCGCTCAACGCCGAGAGCTGTTATGGGCGGCAAAGGCTCTACGACATCGACATCACCGCTGTAGTGCAAGCGAGACCGCTCCCCGTCGAAGAGACTGCCATCGGCCAGGAGAGCTCCCGTGATGCGGCGCACTCCGCGGCGAACCAGCTGCTCGGCAAGCTCCTCCAAATCGTGTACCGTCAAGAGCGCATCCCCTCCACCGACAAGGTACAGGTTGCCCCGCACTACTCCATCAGCTCCCACAGGGGCATCGGCAATCAGGCGCGTGCGCACAGCCGCCGTATCTCCGAACAGAGCGAGCGCAGCCGCTGTCCAGAAGAGTTTCGTCGTCGAAGCTGGCACCAGCGCAGCATCCGCATTGTGTGCAAAGAGAGTTCTCCCAGCCGTATCGGCAATGAGCACCCCTACCTGTGCCCGCTTCTCCAGCACGCTTAGCAGAGAGTGGAGATGGGCACGTAGTTGCGCCAAGGCCGCCGCACTATCCTCGGCCACGCAGCGTGCCGCCACGGTGCTGCTTCCTCCGAATACCACCAGGAGAAGAGCGCATCGCAGGATGTGGGCATGTCGCATCGGAGCTGTCCCGTCAGTTCTCAAACCCACCACTGAGTATGCGTACCCCCACTACCCCATGCCGTAAAGCATTGCCCACCCCCCAGCCGAGCAGGAGCTGCAGGACTCCTACAGCCGTATGCATCTGCCACTGTACGCCAGCCCCTGCTTTCCAACCGAGGTTGTGTATCCATCCCTGATCCACGAAGAGTGCAACGTGCTCCTGCGTCCCGAGGAGCCAACGTCCTTCAATGCCGCCCCACAGCGCTCTCGGGCTCCAGAACTCTGCCTCCCGATAGCCCCGGAAGCTCTGCATCCCTCCAAGCCGATAGAATTCCTCTGGACCCACCATCCGTCCCCATAGTAGACGAGCATGCCCGTGGAGGCGCAGTACTACAGAGGCAGACAGCCGATGGAATCCCTCTACGTCGCCGTGCATCGCAATCCGGTTCTGCAGCATCTGCCCGCTGGTACGCCACCGAGAGAGGAGGCGTACCCCTCCCAGCGCTCCTTCGGTTGGATTCCTCCACGGCCTGAGTGCCCCTAGGCTCCCGGCAACCCCCACAAAAAGGGCTGTGCTCGGCACGAGCACGCCTGCAACCCCAGACGGTTGCAGGCGATGCCATCCCCCAAAGAGCTCCGCATACCACCGCGCTGACAACTGTCCCAGCCACTGGATCCCACCCTCCCAGAGGCTTTCAGTGTAGGACGTATCACGCTGCCGTATCTCAAAGCGACCCCGTAGCAGCACTGGTGGGACAGGTTCTTCATACTGTAGGCTGAATTCCTGGAGCGACAGCGTGCGGTACCAGCGTACGGAGAGCCGGCGCCCCGTTCCGAAGAGGTTGTACAGCTGCGCTTCGAGTAATCCACTCCAGCCCCCCTGTCCGCGAACAGGTGGAGCATAGCCAATAAGCCCCTCAAACCTCGTTGCCGCATGTTCCCGCACAGTAAAGGCAGCCGCCCAGCGTCCATCCGGAAGCTGCCGGCGCTCGGCTGGGGCAACTATCTCTAGCCAAGGCAGATACTCCAGGCGGCGCTGCGCACGCTGCAGGAGTGCATCGGACAGAATCTCGCCTGGCGAAACTCCCACCCAGCGTTGCAAGAATGCCCACCGAGTCTGCTCAGCCCCGAGAAAGAGTATGGTGTCTACCCGCGCTGCCTCTCCCGGCCACACAACCGCGGAAATCTCCGCCGTAGTGCCAACCAAGTGCACATTGCCCACATCGGCCCGAGCATGCGGATAGCCAGCACAGACAAGGACTCGAACGATGCTGTCCAACATCGCCTCGAGCGCCGCCTGTGATGCAGCCGACCCTCTCATCTGCTCCCCTATACGGTCGAGCACCTCCACCGGAAGCGATATCCGACTTTCCGGCACAGAGCGTACTCGCACAGCACCAATGCGCACGAGCTCTCCCGGCTCGACCTCATACTGCACCGCCGACTGCTCACTATCCCACAACCGATGGACACGGGCAAACCAGTACCCCTGGGCTTGTATCCACCGTAGGAGCTCGCTGCTATCCTGCTGCCAGCACTGACGCAGATGCTCCGGAGCATACCACCGCTGAGGCTGCACACAGGATGGCAGAGGAACACTGGGAAGGGGCGTCCGGAGTACCACGCGCTCGACCCAGATGCTATCAGCAGCATACATCTGCCCCCACCCTACCCAGAGCACGGCTAGCACCGTCTGCCACCACCTCCGATAGCCCCCCAGAGGTGTACCTTCAGGAAAGTCGCCCCCGAGCACAGCGCTGTCCTCTCGACTGCAACACTCCCCCGCACTCGACCCGCCGTCCAATTCCGCCGAAAGCCATGCGTCAAAAAGACCAAGTAGTCTGTGCCAGCAGCCGTAGAGGACGGGGCTCATGCTACGTGTCGGCATTGTGTGCTACCCAACCTACGGCGGCAGTGGGGTTGTTGCCACAGAGTTAGGCAAAGCATTGGCGCAGCGCGGCTACCAAGTCCACTTCATCACCTACGCTCTGCCCTGGCGTTTAGACGCTTTTCACGACAACATCTTCTTCCACGAGGTGGAGATCCCCAACTACCCGCTGTTCGAATTCCAGCTCTACTCGCTGGCCTTGGCTGGCAAGCTCGTCGATGTAGCTCGCTACGAGCGACTGGACATTCTGCACGTCCACTATGCTATCCCGCATGCGGTCAGCGGCTACCTCATGCAGCGGATGCTATGGGAACACCACGGCATCCACGTACCGCTTGTCACGACACTCCACGGCACTGATATCACGCTCGTGGGGCTTGAGCCGAGCTTTCACCCCGTGGTGCGTTTCTCGCTCGAGCACTCTGATGCTATCACTGCCGTCTCGTCCTTCCTGGCCGAGAAGACCCGTCATCAATTCCACATCCAGCGTCCCATCGAGGTTATCCCCAATTTTGTCGACACAGCACTCTTTGCCCCCCGCCCGAGCGCCGAGCTTCGGCAGCAATTTGCTCCTCATGGCGAACACATTCTCATCCACGTTTCGAACTTCCGTCCCGTTAAACGCTCTCCCGACACGGTCCGGATCCTTGCAGAGGTACGCTCCGCCGTACCGGCTAAGCTCATTCTCATCGGGGATGGCCCCGAACGCAGTGAAGTTGAACGCCTCGCCCGTCAGCTAGGCGTGGATGAACACATCCGCTGCCTTGGCAAGCAGCTTGTCACTCCCGAGGTGCTCTCCATTGCCGATATCTTCTTGCTGCCGAGCCAATCGGAGAGCTTCGGGCTTGCTGCGCTGGAGGCAATGAGCTGTGGGGTTCCGGTAGTGGCGACAACTGCAGGAGGCATTGCCGAACTGGTGCACCACGGTGAAACGGGGTTCCTGGCCGAAATTGGGGATACCGAGCGGATGGCTCGCTACTGCATTGAGCTTCTCTGCAATCCGAAGAAGTTGCAATCCTTCCGTGACCGAGCTCGCCAGCGCGCCCTGGCCTACGACGTCAACCTCATCGTTCCGCTCTACGAACAGCTCTACCATCGCGTCCGAGAGCAGGTGCAGGTCCCAGCCTAGAGAGCATCTCTATCGGAGTGAGTCAGGAGGCGAAGCTGCTGAAGCCGAGCGTCGAAGGCCTCGGCTGGAACAGCCTCGAAGAGCTGCAGAGCAGGCGACCGCTGAAGCTCCTCCAGAGGCGGGAGCTCCTCCAGAGAATTGAGCCCGAACAACTGCAAAAACTGTGGGGTAGTCCCATATAGGGCCGGCCGTCCCGGGGCCGCAGCATGTCCGACAACGCACACAAGCCCCCGGTCAAGGAGAGATTGGAGAACTTCGCCGGAGGAGACACCCCGAAGAGCATCGATGTCAGCTCGTGTGACGGGCTGTCGGTACGCAACAATGGCCAATACCTCCAGAGCTGCTTGGGAGAGGCGACGTCGCAGACGGGCACCGAAAGCCCGCTCTAGCCACTGAGCCGCTTCTGGAGTAGCCGCCAATGCATAGTACCCGCCAGACTGCCATACCCGGTATGGACGACCACTGCTTTCGAGCTCCTGATTGAGCTCGAGCACAAGACGCTCCACGTCAGCCGTGCTGAGTGCTCCCGCAGGCAATTGCATCGCCAGGGCCACGCGATGGGCAAGCTCTTGGGCACTCAGCGGCCCCTCACTGGCAAACAGCAGCGCTTCGATGACTCGATGCAGCATCGCCTCCATCACCACCGTCCCTGGTTGATTCGACACCAGCGCTCAGCAGGATCTCTCCAAACACTTCCTCCTGTTCAGCCGACAGCTGTCCCTGGCGAAGGAGCTCCAGAAGAGCTAGAAAGAAGCGCACAGCGTCCGCACGCGTACGCCCCTGCACGAAAGTGCGAAAGGGCACTCGGGCTTTGCCTGTCACAGCTTCCAGTAGCTGCACAGCACATTCCTCAACTGACAGGCCCCCCTCTTGCAGAGATAGCGGCACGACGAGGTGTCCCAGACGCTGGAGCAATCCCTGCAAGGCCTCTACCAATGCCTGCGGTGCGAGGGATTCGAGCAGAGGCTGCCCGCGACGCTGCCACTCCAATGAAGCCGCCCGCGGGATGAAATCATGCCGCATACGCTCGCGCAGGGCCGCTGCAGCACACTTGTAGCGCCGGTACTCGAGGAGACGCTGCTGCAGTAGCCTTGCTTCGTGCTCCTGAGAGTCTTCCCCTACTGCAGCCTCTTCCGCGGGCCGATGCAGTAACCAGCGCAGCTTGACAGCGAGGAGCTCTGCCGCGAGCACGAGGAACTCCGCTGCACCCTCCAGATCCGCCTCCTCCACCCAGCGCATGCTCTCCAGAAATTGCTCCACGAGCCGGCTAACAGGCACCTCTGCTATGGGAAACTCCCTGTGCTGAACGAAGAAGAGTAGCACATCCAGCGGCCCTTCAAACCCGGGCAGGCGCACTCTGTAACTGCTCGTCAGCATCGTAGAGTTGCTCCGTGCCTACGTACAGCCTCGGCACCCGTATACTCAGCCCGCTGAGCACCTCGTAGGGAATGGAGCGCATCCAGCAGGCCAGCTCATCGGCCCAGATTGCTTCCGCCCCCTGTTCTCCGAGCAGCACTACTTCATCGCCGATCTGGACTGGCTCATCCCCGACATCGACCACGATCTCATCCATGCATACCGCCCCCACAACGGGGAAGCGCTTCCCGTGGATGAGGCATACAGCTCGCCCACCCAAGCTGTAGCGATAGCCGTCAGCGTAACCTATCGGTACGGTGACCACTGTCGTCTCACGCTCAGCAACGTAAAACCGATGGTAACTCACCCCATCGCCCGGCCGGAGGCGACGGCAGTCCACCACACGGCTCTTCACCTGCAGAGCGGGTCTGACCGGCAATCGCTCGCCCTCCCATGGCTGGTAGCCATAGAGTACAATCCCCGGGCGCACCAACGTGGCCCAAGTCTCTGGGAAACGTACCAGTGCCGCTGAATTAGCGGCGTGAATGTACGGTACTGAAAAACCCGCCCTCCGCACGCGCTGGACCACCTCCTGGAACTGCCGCCACTGGGTCCAGAGGAAGCTCGCATCCGGCTCATCGGCGCTGGCAAAGTGGGTCCACAAGCCCACCAGCTCAAGACCCTCAAGCTCTCGCAAGCGCTCGAGGAATCCCTCCACTGCCGCTGGTTCTATCCCCTCCCGATGCATGCCCGTATCGACAGCCAGGTGGATGCGGATTCGCACTCCCCGCCGCCGTGCCTCAGCCGCAAAGTGTTCCATGACAGAGAGCGAACACGCTACCGCCTGCAACTCAAACTGGCAGTAGAGCGCAGCCTCCTCCGGCTGTGGGGGGGTCAGAACAAGGATAGGCGCAGGATTGCCCGCCTGGCGCAGCTGAATCCCCTCCTGCACATAGGCAACCCCTAACATTGCCGCCCCCTCTTGCCGGAAGATCTCTGCACACTCTATCAGCCCGTGCCCATACGCATTGGCTTTGACAACTGCCAGAATGGCTCTCCCTGCCACATACTCCTGCACAATGCGGAAATTCTGCCGCAGCTGCTCGGTATCGACTACTGCAACGGTTGCCCGCATGGGAGGAACGCCCGCCGAACTCATGTACTGGCGCCAATGACGCACAAGGCAGCCGCACAGTACATGCAGCGGGGACTCAATTCATCCGCTCGTCGTAATTCCCCAAGACCTCTGCGTGAGCGCTGAGCTCGTCGTAGAGCCACTGCAGCTTCTTGCGTAGATGGAGGACGGCGTACCGTTTCCGCGCCAGCAACGTGTTAATGTTGATCCCCGTCTCCTCGGCCATTTCGCGGAAGGAGATGCCTTCGAACTCGTTTTTGACGAATACCTCCCGCTGCTCCGGTGGTAGCTCAGCCAGCGCTTCCTGAATGGCATCCCAAATGCGTCGGCGCAGGTGCTCCCGCTCCGGGCTGTAGCGAGCATCGGAGAGCAAATTCTCGAAGCTCTCCATCCCCTCTTCCTGCTGGACTGGGGTCTGGACATCGGAGAAGCTTTCGGCACGCTTCTTCCGGTATGAGTCGATGATACGGTTCCGGACAGCTGTAAAGACCCACGAGGCCACGTTCTCAATAGGTCCTTCCACAGTAGCTGCTGCCGCAAGCACATTGGCAAAGACATCCTGGAGAATGTCTTCCGCTTCCTCCTGCGTGCGGACGCGTTGTCGAATGAAACCCAAAAACCGCTTGCGGTCGGTACGGTAGAGACGTTCGATCTCGGCTACCAAGGCTTCGTACTGAGCACGCCGCTCCGGCGGTACCTGCTCCGGTGGCAGCTGCACCCGCCCCTTTCGCCGCCGCCGCTGGCTCATTGGCGCCTGCTCCATCATGATTGTCAGCTCCTCGCGTTGCCGTCGTGTCATTGGATGCCCACACTCTACCTGTCGTTTAGACTCACTGTGTGACACTTCCGTTACACCACGCCGTCACAGTGTGCGCATTGGGATGCGGATACCAAAGCGCTGCGCTGTCTGAAGCGCCTCCGGATATCCAGCATCGGCATGACGTAGGATACCAACGAGCGGATCGTAGGTCAACACCCGTTCTAACCGCTTCTCCGCTTCCGGAGTTCCATCTGCTACAATCACCATGCCAGCATGCAGCGACAATCCCATCCCCACGCCTCCACCATGGTGGAAGGATACCCACGTTGCCCCACCGATGGCATTGAGGGCAAAGTTAAAGTAGACCCAATCAGCGATGGCATCTGAGCCATCCAGCATGCTCTCCGTCTCCCGATAGGGCGAGGCAACGGAACCACAGTCCAGATGATCCCGCCCGATGACGATGGGTGCTGATACCTTCCCAGTACGCACAAGCCAGTTAAAGAGCTTTCCCGCTTCAGCACGTTCTCCGTAGCCCAACCAGCAGATCCGGGCCGGTAGACCCTGGAAACGCACAACACGCTGTGCCTGTGGAATCCAGCGTTGCAAGACTTCGTCCTGGGGGAACAGCTCCAAGATAGCCTGATCTGTCACGAGCAAATCGCGCGGATCGCCCGACAGCACCACCCAGCGGAATGGCCCACGACCCTCACAGAAGAGCGGCCGGATATAGGCTGGAACAAAGCCCGGAAAGGCAAAGGCGTCTTCTACCCCACCGTACTCCTTGGCAATGCCACGAATATTGTTCCCGTAGTCAAACACGACCGCCCCTCGACGGTGGAATTCAAGCATGGTGCGGACGTGGAGGGCAATCGAACGGTACGCCTCCTCTAGATATCGGTCTGGGTCGAGGCGCCGGAGCTGGTCGGCCTCCGCTTTCGTATACCCAGCCGGATAGTAGCCGTTCAGTGGATCATGAGCCGCTGTCTGGTCGGTGACCACATCTGGGATGATGCCGCGGCGCAGAATCTCCGGATGCACCTCGGCAGCATTTCCAACAAGGCCGATGGCGATAGGCTCCCCTTTCGCTTTACTCTCCAGGATCCGCTCCAGAGCTTCGTCGAGGTCGTAGAGCTTGTACTGGCAGTATCCACTGCGCACCCGTCGGTCGATGCGCTCTTCGTCCACTTCCACACATAGGACGGCAGCTCCATTCATGAGGCCAGCGAGGGGCTGTGCGCCTCCCATTCCACCCATTCCAGCCGTGAGCAGGAAGCGCCCATGGAGCGTCCCGCCAAAGTGCTGTCGCGCACAAGCGGCAAAGGTCTCGTAAGTTCCCTGCAAAATCCCCTGCGTACCGATGTAGATCCACGACCCCGCTGTCATCTGCCCATACATGATGAGCCCAAGGGCATCCAAGCGCCGAAACTCTTCCCAGGTAGCCCACTTCGGCACAAGGTTGCTATTGGCAATGATGACTCGCGGAGCATCCTCGTACGTCCGTACAATCCCCACGGGTTTGCCGGACTGTACCAGGAGTGTCTCATCAGGCTCAAGCTGTTGGAGGCAGCGCAGGAGAGCATCGAGGCACTCCCAATTACGTGCTGCTTTCCCCAACCCGCCATAGACGATCAGTTCGTCGGGCTTTTCGGCCACCTCTGGATCGAGGTTGTTGAGCAGCATACGATAGGCTGCCTCGATCTGCCAGCTCTTACAGGTGCGCTGTGTCCCTCGAGGCGCTCGTAGCACGCGCTGCTGTACCACGCTCATGGTGTCTCAACTGCACTTGTCCCACCCATAGGCGGCTCCTCCTGGAGCCCCTCCGTCTCACAGAGCTGCCGGAGCAGCTCCCAGGGATAGATTCCCGTGTCGTGCCCATCTTTCCACACAGCCCGAAGTCCGTAGTTACCCACTGGCTCGAGCGCAACCAATTCGTACATCCCCGGCGCTACAACCCGTACCGGGAGAATGTATCGGTCGAAGACCTGTTCTCCTTGACAGAGTGCACAGGGGCATCGATCTCGCAGAACCGCTACCGGGAGATACACCTCCAGCCCGTCATCCCAGTGGCAGCGGAGAAGATCCGGACGCGCCCGCCGAAGAGCTATCAGACGTGCCATGACGTCCTCCAAACTTACGGAAAACGCCCCATATATCCCCGCCCCCTCCAGACAAAAAAGGGCGAGGCAGACTCTGGAGTCCACCTCGCCCCTGAGTATTGCACCGGATTCAGTTCACAATATCCAGCCGTCGCGTCTGGCTATAGGGTCCAGAGATCAGCCGGTAGAAGTAGACACCCGCCGGGAAGGAACGTGTATCGAAGAGGAGCTCATACTCGCCTGCCTGCTGCTCTTGGTCGACCAACACAGCAACCCGCTCCCCCATAGCATTGAAGAGCTCCAGCCGAACCCATCCGCTGTAGCCAATGCTATAGCGTAGCTGTACTGGACCGTGCGCCGGCTGCGGTACGACCTGCTGCAGGCTATACCCAACCGGATTGAGCCGCACAAGGCGCAGGTTCTCTATACAGGGCACTGCCAAGCGCAGCAGCCCAGGCTGCTCATCGACGACGACATAAGGCCGATGCAATGGCACCATCTCCACTGGCAATGGGCTCTGGTCAATGGGCGCCAAGAAGGCTCGCGCTCGGAAGCGGAAGAGCGGATTGACCTCCTGCGTCAGGTACAGCGGTGCTGTCCCTGTCAGCTTCACTTGGAATGCTGAGAGCGGCTCACCTCCACCCGGGGGTACTTGCTTGGGCAGCGGATGAACATACTCCACCGTCCAGCCCTGTGTGAGCGTCCCAGTAGTGACGATCGCCGAAGGATCAAGCACCGGTTCGAGCATGCGCTCGTCGTACCACACCCGTGCTTCGAACTCCTGGATAGCTCCCGCCGTGACATCCCGATCCTCCGGACGCAGCGCTCTGTCCGGATGTCGTGTGAGCTCGACCGTAATATCGAGCTCCTGCCCCGGGGTTGTGCGATATTCTCCGATCCGCACAACGCCGTAGACACGGCGTCCTTCGCCCCAGACCCTGGAGTAGGCTTCCCCGATATTTGTCACGTAGCGAATCCGCATACCGTAGGAACGCTCGGCATCCGGTGCAAAGGCAACGTCGATGGGATAGTCACTGGAAGGCTCAATCCAGAACCCTGCCGGCGTGAGAATGTCGAAATTGTTCACATCACCGGACTCTTTCTCGATCCGCTCGACGTAAACGCGAGCGGCACCCGTATTGCGCACATACACTGCCGCAGGTTGCTCCACCCGCAGCGTGACAAAATGCCGCCCGAAATCATAGTCCGTTGCTGCCAGCCCCTGCGATATCCCTCGCCCAATAAGCTCGGGCTCCGGTGTCTCGGGTGCGTCTGAAATCACGCGCATCTTCGCCCGATGCTCGCCCACTCGCAGAGCCGTAAAGATAATCGGAACATCGGCCGATTCACCCGGCCGCAGCACGAGCCCACGCTCTCGCACCTGCTGCAGGAAGGCTGCCTCAATGCGGAAGGCATCAGCATCATCCCCGACAATGTGCAAATCACGCACGGTCAGCTCCATTGTCCCCCGGCTCTCGACGGGAGCCACATCTTGCTTGGACTCGCCGACCAGCAGCGTGCCGAAATCACGTCCTGCCGCAGCCACATGCGGCTGAAGACCTATCCCCCGCAGTACATCCTCCGCTTCCCGCAGCTCATTGTTATCGTAACCTCGGACGACAACCCGTGCCTGATATACCCGCTCCTCTGTAGGTTTGAAGTAGGCCGGCAATACAATCCGCATACCCGGCTGGAGCTGCTGCGGCAGAGTGGTCTTGTCGACATAGAAGGCGTTGCCGTCCCCGGGGAAGCGCGGATCATCCACGACGGCGATATCAGGGTTATTGATCACCGTGTTGCCCGTCACCGTAATGGTCACCTCGCCTCGGTAGCCGTAATTCCGGTCATCCAGTCGGGCATAGGCATCAGCCACACGGCGCTGCCCCCAGTCATACCCTTGAATAGTTACGTTGGCTTCGATGCCCGTCCCTCTCCAATCCGAGTAGAGCTTGATCCGGGTTGCATTGGCAGTGAAGAGGGCTCGCGTCTGGTCAGCGCTACCGGCCACCGTTGGCTTGTAGTAGACTCGGAAGGAATGGCTCTGCCCCGGCTCCAGCCGGAGTGGAAGTGCCTCGAGGAGCCCTTCGGTGCGGAAGTGCGTCTTATCGGACCAATCCACAGCTGTAATTTCCAGCGGGATTCGGCCACGACTTTCGATACGGACTATACGCATCCGCTCCGTACCAACAGGGACCGATCCGAAATCGGCATCGTCAACCCACATGACGGGCTCATCTCCCCGAATCCGCAGCTGCGCCACAGGCATTGGATAGCAGCTCAATTCTGCATAGAGCGAGTCGGTTCGCTCCTGCGGCACCAGTGCTGTTGCCCGAATACGGACTTCTACCCGATCACCCGGTTGCCCTGCCGGCTGCAGCAGGATGGGGAAATTCTGTGGCTCGAGGATAGTAAACTCGGCCAACCGCTCCCGCAAGTATAGCCGCTTGATTGTCACCTGCCGTGGCTTGGGATTGCGCACCACCACCGTCTGCTCTCCCACATGCCCGTAGGGTTGCACTCCGAAGTCTACCTCTGGAGGCTCGGCCACCACAGATTCGGCAATGTAACGGTACTCCCGCACAACTCGTTTGCCCGAACGTGTGATGACCTCCAAGACAGCATACGCATCTTGCCGAGGGTCGAGCAAGCGGAGCTCGAATGACGTCCGTTGGCTCTGGCTGGGCCGGAAATCCTCCGGCAGAATGAGCTCGTAGTTGACCGCTGTGTCTAGCGCCACGGAAAAGATCCGCGCACACTCGGTCTCGCTCCCTAAGGGTCGTACCTGGACTTGTCCGGTGACGGTGCCACACTCCTCCCGGTCTGTAATGAGCACTGTGTCCTCACAACGTACCGCGTAGTTGATCCCGGTGGGATATCCGTAGGCAAACCCGGTCTTGCTGAGATCCAAGTTGCCATAGGCGTAGACGGCAAATTGGGCGCCGTTCCTTCCTTCCACTGTATGATCGCCTGGCGTCACAGCAGCCACAACATAGCCGTAGGGTGTACCCTGGGCGGGCTTGATACCACCGCTGAACTTATTGCGCAGGCGAACACCATCAAAGTAGATGTTGTCCACCTGGGACATCTCGAAGGTGATCATGACGAAGTTGTCCATCCCCGGCGGCGAGTAGAAGGTCGTATAGGTTGCCCACCGTTCTCGTGGAGTCAGGCACATGAGCATCCCCTCACCATTGCGCGGAGGATTCTGTGGCTCTTGGTCCTGCTTGCCAACGATGGGGGATACCGCCGTCAAGCGCCACGCTTTCCCATATTGCCCTACCAAGACTGGCTTGTTCGAGCGGTAGGCTGCAGCAAACTCTTGAGCGCTGATGTTGAACCACTGACCTCGACGTAATGGAGGGCTGATCGGCTGCCACTCCTGCGAGCCATCTTGACGGAGTTGTTCAATGATTGTCCCATCCTCGGCGGCAACGAAGCGGATGAGGTCACCAGCATCATCGATGTCCACCCCGTTGCGGGGCCGATTCTTGTACATGATGGGAGCTGAAATGTACATCGTCCCCCAGAGCTCCACCGGCCACATCATGTCCATGAGGGAATTTCGCATGAAGTGAGCCGGTGTCCCCAACATCGTGCAGGAATATCGCGGATAGGACCCCTTCGTGTGCCCGGAGATAACCGCTATTGGCTCAGTTGCCTCAATGTACGTCCCCGTCAAATCGGTCCGCCAATCCTGGTTGTAGCGGGCATCAATCTTCGCCTTGATGAGATACGTCTGCCCTCGATTCAAGCGAACCTCTTTGAATTGCCCCGGGCGGACGCCGTCGCTGGTTTCCGTGGCCGGATAGTAGCGGACAACGGTGTTGTCGCGCGTGGCAACGATGAGGATCTGGGCCGGGCGGTAGTCATTGCCTACGCAGTCTTGGTACATATTCAACGTGTAATACCGCCTGCCGAGCGCCTCAATAGGGATGCACATGAAAGCTTCCCCGGAGATGGTAAAGCTGACGTAGCCGGTGACCACTATCGGCTTATTGGCCACGACGCGGATACCCTTGTCCATGACGACACCCGCGTCAATGTTCATGTGGTCCATTGGGATAGCAACCACAAAGGTCTTCTTCGGCTGCGTCGTAAACTCCTGGTACAAGGTCTGCCCACCATTGAGATAGACCTGAACCCGAGCAGCCTCACGCGAGGCCACCCACAGCTGCAAAGCCGAAAGACCCCGCGCCTGTTCCGTAGGGTAAATCCACGAGTGCGGGAAGCCGAGCCAGTACTCTCGCCCACCCAAGATCTCCACCGACTCTTGGGCGCTTGCAGAGCTCCCCCACAGCAGCGCTGCCAGGGCTGCCACCACGCTCCAGTGTCTCCACAGCATTGTACACCCTCCTCGTTGTTGCGTTCGGGCAAAAATACAATTTTTCCCCACAGCGCGCACCTTCGCAGAGGGTACGCGCCAGAGTCCAGAGTGCTGGGAAATACGGGCCTAAGTCAATTGCGCGTAGGCCATGCGACGCAGAGCTTCAATGCGTTTGTGAAGGGGCGGATGGGTGGCAAAGAGCTCGCTCCAGAAATCCGACCGCTCGTTGATAGGGCGACCTCGGGGATCCTCAATACACATATGGGCGAGGCTTTGCGGAATAGCGGTAGCCGGTTGTATTGTCGCAGCAATCTTTTGCAGGGCCCGGATAAGAGCCTCGGGATTGCGCGTGAGTTGGGCGCTAGTTGCATCAGCGTAGTACTCCCGCTGTCGAGACACCGCCATGGCAATCAAATAGGCTGCCAGGGGAGCCAGAATTGCCACCAGGAGCCAGAGAAGGAGGAGGAGTGCATTCCCCTCGCTGCGGCGATCGCGGCGCTCGACTCCCCAGAAGAGCGACCAGCGGAGCATGTCAGCCAGAATCAGAATACTGCCCAAGAGGACAGCGACCATCGTCATGAGGCGGATATCGCCATTGCGGATGTGCCCAATTTCATGGGCGACAACGGCCTGCAGCTCATCGCGCGAGAGCCTCTCCAGCAGCCCTTGGGTGACGGCAACGCTGGCCCGATGCGGAGAGCGCCCCGTGGCAAAGGCATTGAGAGTAGGATCCGGGATGACATAGAGCCGCGGCATTGGGATGCCAGCCGCAAGAGCCATCTCCTGAGTCACGTTGATGAGTTGTTGCTCTCTCAAATCCCGGCCTGTCACCGGCCGAGCATGGCTGAGCCGTAGAGCAATTTTGTCGCCGGCAAAGTATCCCACCAGCGCTTGTCCGGTTGCCATCGCAAGGGCCAGAAGTGTCGCGATGGGAACCTGCCCTGAGCCCATGAGCCCATCGACAAGGTAACCCACCCCAGCCACCGCCCCGATAAAGAGGGCCATGAGGAGGAAGGTGTTGCGACGGTTACGCGCTTGCTGCTCCCAGATGTTCATGGCCGCTTGCGGTAGACTTGACTCTGCTGTGAGACATCCTCAGAGTTCAACCGTTGGCACTGCGCGTTCTTGCTCATCAGAGACGGCAAAGAGCTCAGCAGGCTGAAATCTGAAAAGAGCTGCCAAGAGGTTGTTCGGGAAGGTCTCCCGCGCAATGTTGTACTTCATGGCAACGTCGTTGTAGAATTGCCGCGCAAAGGCGATTCGGTTCTCGGTGCTGGTGAGCTCTTCCTGCAGTTGGAGCACATTTTGGTTGGCCTTGAGCTCGGGGTAGTTCTCCATGAGGGCAAAAAGGCGCCCGAGAAGGCCGCTGAGCTCGGTCTCCCGCTGGGCCGCTTCGGTGACGCCGCGAGCAGCAACGGCACGGCTGCGAGCTTCGACAACTCGCTGCAAGGTCTCCTGCTCATAGCGCATATAGCCCTTGACAGCGTTGACGAGGTTCGGAATCAGATCATGGCGCCGTTTCAGCTGCACATCAATCTGCCGCCAGCTATTGGCTACCTGGTTGCGCAAGCTGACCAGACGGTTGTACCCAAAGATGACCCACGCTATGAGCACTCCTACTGCGGCCAGAACGATCCAGCCCATGGATACCTTGCTGCATCGTGACGGTCCCTATAGACGAACATCTCGTACACCGAATGATGCATCCCTTCGTCTCAGCTGTAAGTCCAACATTCCATCCGAGGCCATGGAAAGCATTGCTGCAACGAAGCGCCGTCTCGAGGAAATCGAGGCAGAACTCAGCCGCCTGCGCGCCGAGTACGAGCAGCTACGCCAGCGCTGGGAGCGGGAGAAAGCAATTCTACAGCACATCCGCTCGCTCAAGCAGCAAATCGAGCAGGCCCGTCTAGAAGCTGCCGAAGCCGAGCGCCGAGGAGACTATAGCCGCGTAGCCGAAATCCGCTATGGGCGGATCCCCGAACTGGAACGCCAGTTGCAGCAGTACACGCACGATTTGGAGCGCTCCGGACGCATGCTCAAAGAGGAAGTCGATGCAGAAGACATTGCGGAAATCGTGGCGAAATGGACGGGCATCCCCGTTCACCGCATGCTCGAGGGGGAACGGGAAAAGTTGCTGCACATGGAAGAACGCCTCCACCGGCGCATCGTCGACCAGGAGGAAGCCGTCTCGGCCATTGCCAATGCGATCCGCCGCTCGCGGGCTGGGCTCCAGGATCCTAACCGCCCGATCGGCTCGTTTATCTTCTTGGGCACAACCGGGGTTGGCAAAACCGAGATGGCCCGAGCACTGGCAGAATTCCTCTTCGACGACGAAAATGCCCTCATTCGGCTCGACATGAGCGAGTATATGGAGAAGCACTCTGTGGCGCGTCTCATCGGCGCCCCACCTGGCTATGTAGGGTACGAAGAGGGCGGGCAGCTGACGGAAGCCGTCCGCACCCATCCGTACTCGGTCATCCTGTTCGACGAAATCGAAAAAGCCCACCCCGATGTCTTCAACGTGCTCCTGCAAGTCCTCGAGGATGGACGCCTGACCGATAGCAAGGGCCGCACGGTGAACTTCCGCAATACGCTCATCATCATGACCTCCAACATCGGCACTGAGCTCATCCAGCAGACCTTGAGTACGCTCGAAGAGAGCACGCGCGCCCATCTGCTCGAGCGCCTCCGCGAGCCTATTCTGGGTCTTCTCCGGCAGCGCTTCCGCCCAGAGTTCCTCAACCGGATTGACGAAATCATCATCTTCAAGCCACTCCTGCTGTCGGAGGTCAAGCAGATTGCCCGGCTCCACCTGGAGCGACTGCGACAGCGACTCCAGCAGCGGAACATCGACTTGGAAGTGACCGACGCTGCGCTGGAGCATCTGGCCCAGATTGGTTATGACCCAGAATTTGGAGCACGTCCGCTGCGGCGGGCCATTGAACGTTTCGTGGCAAACCCATTAGCCTTGAAACTCCTAGCAGGTGAATTCGGCGCAGGCGATACGATCCGACTGGACTGCGATGCTCAGGGTCACCTTCTCTTGGCAAAAGGCACCCCTGAGTAGGTGCCTTGCCTGGGTGCTGAGCCTTCAGAGCGCCACCGCCCTCGAAGAGCCGGCTGCGGTTGTCCGCCTAGAACGGGATTCTGCACAGTGGCAAGCATGGGTGACAGCACCGCAGTTGTGGACTCGAGCAGCTCTTCCCCCGCCTGTGGGCAATTGGCGCATCCAGGCCCTCTGCGCACAGGACAGCTTTGAGCTCCAACCTATCCATGCCTCCGCTGTAGTGGCGCCCGCCTTGGAGATTCTCCTCTGCATCGATCGCTCGGAGATGGCGGCACTTTCACCATTGGCCTTGCGTACCCTCATTGCGGCTGCTGTGGCGGAACTCCGTCCAGAGGATCGGTTCGTTGTCGTGCAATACCGGTACAGTGCCGACTTCATCCACGTCTTTTCAGGATCTGAAGCGGCCCTATCTCTGGATACCCTTTCGTGCCTGCCCCCTTCGGGCCCTGCAGCTCCTCTGCACATCCTGTATAGCGCCCTCGAGTATTGCCGGCAGAATCCTTCGCACCGCCGTCGCAGCCTGCTGCTCCTGACCGAAGGGCCCGATTGGGCTTCCTTCCTTGTGACAGCTGAGGACATAATTGCAAACGCCCGGCAGCTCACTATTCCAGTCACCGTGCTGCACTGCGGCATGCTCGGGGAGCGAACCCTCTGGCGGTCTGTGGCCGTACAGACAGGGGGCACCTATGTGTGGCTCCCCACGGCAGACCTAACCCTCCTGAGGCGACAACTTGTCTGGATTCTGCGGGGGCTGCAAACTCACTACGTACTGAGCTTCCGGCCTCCACACCAGTGCTCACCCCGGCAGCTCCGCTTCTGGATAGATCCCCCAGGGAGCACGGCTGTCTACGAACTCGGAGAGCCCCTCACGGGCAGTCTTGGCCAGCCCCGACGCATCCTCTGCTACTTTGACCGAGAGGACACCACCATTGCACCGCTCTACGAGGAGCTCCTCAGCGATCTTGCCCAATGGCTCCGACAGCATCCCCACGAGGTCATCGAGCTGATCGGACACGCCGGACAGGAAGAGTCCCCGCGCACGGCAATTGCTCTCGGGCTACGCCGAGCACACGCTCTACGCCGACGCCTTCTCCAGCTCGGGGCTATCCCCACCCAAATCCGCCTTCGCAGCGAAGGAGCTCAACAGCCCCTCTTCTACTTCGAACGCACGCCTGCACACCAGCGCGCCAATCAACGGGTAGAACTCCGGTGGCTGCGCCCGGCTGAGCTGCCGTACGAAGTAGTGCTGGACATCGTCCCATCGGAGGCTCGCGCACTACAGCTGCTCGAACGCTGGCACCAGCGCGGCTATTCAGCCTATTACGAGCCCATCCTCTTCCGCGGAGAACCAGCCTACCGCGTCAAACTTTGGGGATTCGCTACCCCGGAGCAGCTCTCTCACGCCATACGGACCATCCGCTACCGATACGGCGAGCGCATCCGCCCGTACTAGAGTGCTTTTGCGTTAACTTTGCTGCCGTCCCTCCGGAATGTCATACAGCGCACACTCTCGTGCATGCTTCCCATAACGGACATCCTAGTACCGACGGACTTCTCCGAACATGCCCAGCAGGCGCTCGAATACGCCAAAGAGCTAGCCCGTCGGCTTGGCGCCAGACTCCATATCATCCATGTCGTCGAGCCGATCATCTACCCTGCAGAGTGGGGCTATTCGCAGATGGGGCTGACGGAGCTCGAGCACGAACTGACGCGCATGGCACAGCAGGAAATCGATAAGCTCGTGGACGCCATTCGCGCGGAAGGGATTCCCGTCCGCGGCGAAGTCCTGCACGGGCGCGCTTCTGAACAAATCGTGCGCTACGCGCAGGAGCACAACATCGGGCTCATCAGTATCGGTACTCACGGGCGCAGCGGCCTTGAACACTTCCTCTTCGGTAGCACGACCGAACGCGTCCTTCGCAAATCCCCTTGCCCAATTTTAGCCATTCGCGTGGCTCCAGCAACACGTACTGCGTAGAACCCACAGTCACAGGTCGAACGGGCAGTAGTACTGCCAATGGCTATTGTGACAGCTAAGCGCCTGGTGACGATCGAACGCCACATTGCCGAGCAGGAGCATCTCCACCCTCACGCCACAGGAGAGTTCTCCCGCCTTCTCCGGGATCTCATGCTCGCCATTCGGCTCATCGCCCGTGAGGTCAGCCGCGCAGGGCTCAATGATATCCTTGGGCTGACTGGCACCACGAACGTCTACGGCGAGGCGGTTCGGAAGCTAGACGTCTACGCCCACGAAGTCATCATACGAGCGCTCGAGCACGGTGGCCATGTCTGCGCTGTAGCTTCCGAAGAAAGCGAAGGCCTTCTCCCCTTCCCCGCGGGCCGCCGCGGGAAGTACCTTCTCGTCTTCGATCCCCTGGATGGCTCTAGCAACATCGATGTCAATGCTCCCATTGGCACGATCTTCTCCATCTACCGCCGACGGTATCGGGGGGAAGTCACCCCGGAGGAGCTCCTCCGCCCAGGCTCTGAACAGGTGGCTGCTGGCTATGTCTGCTACGGCAGCAGCATCACCCTGGTCTACAGCACCGGCAAGGGCGTCGATGTGTTCACATACGACCCAACGCTAGGCGAATTCTTCCTGACTATTGAACAGCTGCGCATCCCTCGACGGGGCAAGCAGTACAGCGTCAACGAGGGCAATGCGAAGCGGTGGGTACCAGAACTCCAACAGTACCTCGATTACCTCAAAACCTCCTCCGAAGATGGACAGCGCCCCTACTCCTTGCGCTACATTGGGACGGCAGTAGCCGACGTTCATCGCGTGCTCCACTACGGTGGGCTCTTCATGTATCCGGCCGACCAGGCCAATCCATCGGGCAAGTTGCGCCTCCTCTATGAAGTCAACCCACTCGCTTTTCTCGTCGAGCAAGCTGGCGGGCGTGCCTCCGATGGCTACCGCCGTATTCTAGACATTGTCCCGGAAACGCTTCACCAGCGTGTGCCCGTCTTCCTCGGCAGCCCGGATGATGTTGCCGAGGCAGAGGCGTTCCTTCAAGGACGCCATCCGTGGCAACAGAGCGGAAATGGACACCATCTGCCATGAGTCAGTATCTCAGCACACCCTCGTGAATTTCCGATGTTTCCGATCCACGACACCATCCCCTCTCGCACCAAGCCCGTGGTCACAGTAGGGCTGATTCTGGCTAACGTCGTGGTCTTCCTCTACCAACTCACTCTGCCGGAGGTAGCCTTAGAGAGCTTCCTGCAGCATTTCGCTTTCTTCCCGGCGCACTTCCTCCAAGCCCCTCTGCTCTCCTGGGAGCGATGGCAGCCGGTGCTGACTTCGATGTTTCTGCACGGTGGCTTCATGCACATCGTGGGGAATATGTGGTATCTGTGGCTCTTCGGGGACAACGTAGAGGACGCCCTCGGGCACGGCCGCTTCCTGCTCTTCTACCTGCTCTGTGGCATTGCCGCGGCGCTCACTCACGCACTGACCAATCCAGCTTCCACCATTCCAACTGTAGGGGCCAGCGGGGCTATCTCCGGTGTCATGGGAGCCTACATGCTCTTCTTCCCCCATTCGCGCATTATCACCATCGTACCGCTCTTCCTGACGTGGATGACCCTGGCCATTCCAGCGTACGTCTTTCTGGGTTTTTGGGCACTGCTCCAGATCTACAACGGGATGCTCTTGAGCGCAGATAATCTAGGTGGGGTTGCTTGGTGGGCACACGCCGGGGGATTTGTTGCAGGCATGTTCATAGGGCCGCTCTTCCGCCGTCGGCTGCCCCGAGCCCCATTCCGCGCCAACTTCTGACCCAGACAGCGCATCATGTTCGAACGGGAGATTCATACGGAGGTTCACCGGCTCCTACAGCAATTGAACCCTTCAACCCCCTTCTTAGCGCTGCGCTCTGCGCTGGAGCTCCTGGAGGCTGAAGTTCCGTACTCTTGCTACTTGCGGGCGGAAGCCCTATGGCGGCTCCACGAAGAACGTCTGCTGCGGCAGCGGCATCCCTATTTCGACTATACAGCTCCGGCTATCCATGCTCTCCTGCAGCGTCTCGACGAGCTTCTCCTGCAGCATGCCCGCTTCCCAGTCCAAGAGCTGAGATCCCTTGTGGAAGCCGCCGTCAAAGTCCGTCTCAACTTCCTTTGCCGCCCTCGTATAACCCTCAAATGGTTCGTCTTCCGAGGCGAACCGCTCCAACCAGTCGCTGACGTCCTCCTCCGCCTAGAGTACTTCAGCGATTACCCCTATCTCTTGGACGGTCTCCGCCGGCAGCTCCAATCGATGGCGACGGCCCCCACACACTTGCTATCGGTCTGGGAATTCGAACGGCTCGTGCAGCAGGTAGACAGCGTTGTGCTGGACTTTACCCCCTCGCAGTTCCTTCAACTGCTGCAGCCCTTGGAAGCTTTCTTTACGGCCACCAATCCCGAAGCCCGCCCCGGCTACTTGCCCACAGCAGCCCTTATCGTTTTCTTGGACGACAAAGGAATTCGCTTCCTCGCCCACGAACTCGAGCACGTGCTGCGTCAGCAACGTCTACGGTGGATCTCGCACGAACACTTCCTTGCCATTGTCGACCGTCTGCTCGCTGAGCTCACCATCGGGACTGCGGCCGATACCCACACCCTCCCGCTGGAATTCCCTCCCGAATCGGAGCCTACCCCACCGGCCGAGGAACAGCCTGCCACGGAACTTAGCTCGGAAACACCGCCCTCTGCTCCCGAGGACACCTCCGAGAAGGAATGTTGCCCATCAAGCCCTGCTACGCTCTACTCTGCTTCCCCACCTGCTGCATCGCCAGTATCCCCCTCTGCCGAAGCTGATCTCTACAGCGTTCTCTCTTGCCCACCTCCGACAGGTGAGCTCATTTGGAATCCCAGTGGACTTCTGCCGGAGGTCTTACAGGCAACCTGGCAGCGCAAATTCCCCTCTGAGCCAGAGCTGCTCTCGGCACTGCCTACCCCCGCCGGAGAATCCCCGAGTGCGTCTAGCTCTCCCCCAGTGGCTCCAGCAGCCCCGCCGAGTCTGATTCGCCTGTTGCGTACCCCGGCCTGGTACCACCGCTATGCCCGGACTTTGTTCCGAAGCGAGGAAGCTCTGATGCACGTTATCGGTCAGCTCGAACAGTGCACACACTGGAAGGAAGCCGCCGCCGTTATCGATCGCTCCTTTGCCGCCTACGGCATTGATCCGACCTCGCGCACGAGCGAGCAATTTCGTCAAGATATTCTGCAACACTACGCTTCCTCCGGCAGCGCACATGCATTTCATCGACACAGCAATCATCCGAGTGAAAGCCGGTGACGGTGGCCGCGGTGCTGTCAGCTTCCGCCGCGAAAAGTACGTCCCCAAAGGTGGCCCCGACGGTGGCAATGGGGGCAAGGGAGGAGACGTTATCCTGGTGGCCGATCCGCACCTACGGACGCTCTTGGACTATCGGTATCAGCCCACGTACACCGCGCCCAATGGGCGCCACGGCGAGGGGGGAAATCGCACTGGGCAGAGTGGTGAGGATCTGATTTTGCGCGTGCCCTGTGGGACACTCGTGCGCGATGCCTGTAGTGGAGAGCTCCTGGGCGATCTTATCCATCCAGGGCAGCGCCTCGTAGTTGCTCGCGGCGGCCGAGGTGGGCGCGGTAACGCTGCTTTTGCCTCTCCGACAAATCGCGCCCCTCGTATCGCTGAACCAGGGGAACCAGGCCAAGAGCGCACTCTGAAACTGGAGTTGAAGCTCCTCGCCGATGTCGGTCTTGTGGGATTCCCAAATGTGGGCAAATCAACCCTCCTTTCTGTCATCTCCGCAGCTCGCCCGAAAATTGCCGACTACCCCTTCACGACACTCTCCCCCGTACTGGGCATGGTGCGGCTGGGGCCGGAACAGCATTTTGTGGTGGCAGATCTGCCCGGCCTCATCGAAGGAGCCCATCTCGGCCGTGGCCTCGGCCACCAATTCCTCCGACATATCGAGCGCACCCGAGTGCTCACCGTCCTTTTGGAATCCACCAGCAACGATCTCCACGGCGAGTATGCAACACTTTTGCAGGAGCTGGAGCGCTACGATCCTACTCTCCTGGCTAAGGAGCGGCTGATCTGCCTCAGTAAAGCCGATCTCCTCACACCCGAGCAGCGCCAACAGCTTTCACAGCTCTGCATCGAGGGACAAACGCCGCTTCTCATTAGCGCTGTCACCGGTGAGGGGATCCCCGAACTGCTTGCCCGCTTGTGGGAAGCTCTGCAGCGAGCTCAGCATAGCGTTACAGCATCGCTTTCTGCTGCCTCATGAGGAGCTGGTACCTGTACGTGCTTCCCCTGGGGGTGGCTCTCGGACAGGCACGCATCGAGCTCCTGACAGTCCAGTACCATCGTCCTGCTCCTCCACGGTGGAACTTCCTGTGCCACTGCATATCGAGCGAGCCTAGCGCGGACTTCATCGGCACGTTTCTCAGCTTAGCCGAAGGGGACACATTGGACGGAGCCACTCTGCGGCGTGATGAGCTCTCCCTCCTGAGTAGCGCAGCCATTGCTTCAGCGCACTACGAACTCGATACGCTGGCAAACGGCAGAGTCGAACTCCGCTGGGTTATCATCCCACGGTGCCTCCACACCATAGTGCCCACAGTGGCCATTGGAACAGCCGTGAGCCGTTTCGGTATTACCGGCCAGCTGGGGAACTTCTGGTGGGGCAGCGGAGAACGCTTCTCTATCAGCCTCTGCCACCGCCGAGAATTGGATATCGGATGGGAAGCCAACGCAGAGCTATTCTTCCCCGTGGCCGAGCTACTGGAACTCGATGCCGTCGCACGCCTACACCGCCTGCATACCCTCCAGACCGTTCAGCTGTCTTCCTCTGACCTTCCTTGGGGATGGGGAGTGCGTTGGCACAGGGAAAGCGGTAGCTTCTGGGACTTCCGCCAGGACTCACTGCCGCTTTACCAACGCCGCATGGAGCAGCTTCAGGCATGGCTACGGTGGGGAATGCAGCGGCGGGATTGGCTCTTTCTGACCCTCTCCGGAACATGGCAGCGGGCGCAGACTCAGCCCGCCTATCGACACGCAGCCGAGAACTCTGCGCTGGTGTTCGTCGGGGTTAGCTCGCTTGCACAACGACCGGAACGTATCTCCTCCCCCTTCGTGGTCGGCGATAGTAGCACGATCGTCACCGGCGCCTGGGGAGCTGTCACTCTGGGGCTGGGAATCCCCATTACAGCCGATGGGGAACGCTTCAGCTACCTTGCAGGCGAACTCGAGCAGTCTGCCGGCAGTGGCTGCTTTCTCGTAATGGCCCGCATTGCTGCCGGCAATGCCTTCTCTCGGCGCATTCCCCGCTACACCACCCTAGCCCTGGCACTCTCGGGCTGGCTGACCATTGCGCCAACTCCTCTTGCACTCGCCTGGGAAGGGCAACACCAGAATGTCTGGAATTGGCCAGCCTATCGCGTCGAACGACTCGATTGGTTCTCCGGTTTCCCAGCCCCTCTTGCAGGTAGAGGGGCTGACAATCGGACGATATGCCGCATAGAACTGCGCTGGCGGGGCAGGCAACTCTGCCCTGAGCTAGGCTGGACAGCATCCCTTGTTTACTACCTCGGTGCGCTCTGGAACCAGGGCACTCTGCTGGCCCGAACACGCTTCCACTCAGCCCTCGGCACCGGGCTATGGCTACATCTGGAAGGGCGCCATTCCCTACCGTGGCACATCCGCGCAGAGGTCCTCTATAACTGGACTCTCCGACGCTTGCTGCCAATGCTCCAACTCGAGCTGACCACACCTCTGCCCCTCCTCCACCACTATCGCTTGCCCCAACTTCTTGGAACACCCCTGTCTCCGCCCCCGTAGTTACTCCAGCTGCACGTACTCAGCCAGCTCCTCTGCCGATCGGTAGTGGAGGAGCACCTTAGCCTCGACGAGTTCGGCCACAGCCTCTTTGACTGCTGAAAGCTCTACCCGGCAGTGATAGGCGAAGTGCCAGATGTCAATGGCTCCGACACTGACCTCCAGCAGAAACTGTTGCGCCAGCGTCAAGGGTTTCCCTTCCCGGCGCGCCTGAAGGGCAGCCTCCAGGAATGCAACCCCCTCAACCGGGGTGATATGAACCGGGGCAAAGTAGTAGTTGACGGCACCCACCAAGTCGCAAATAGGGAACCCGCGGCGCCGTTCACGCAGCAGAAAAGGCAGCAGCGAAATGCCCACTACGTAGGGTTGTGCGTCTCCATCTCCCCACAGATCCTGCCAGACTGGTGGATCGGCCTCGCGGAGCCATTCGAAGAAAGCAACCTCCCATTCTGGGAGCCGCATGAGCGTATCGCGGCCGAGTTCCCGAGCTATCTGCTGCGCCTGTTCCTGCGTCAGATGCTCCAGCACCTCCCGGGGGAATTCCACCCAGCCGCGCTGCTGCGCTTCCTGCCGACACCAGGCAATGAGTGCAGCTGTTTCCATGCGCAGCCTCACACTCCTGAGCCCACATCCTCCCCATTCAGCCTACTCGGCGCCATTGCCGCCAGAGACCAAACAGGAGCAGCCCAAGCACGATAACGTTGAGTCCAAGGCTGATAGCCCGCCCCCGCTCGAAGTTGGCAGAATGATAGTAAAGCTCGACCGTGTGCGTCCCCGGCGGCACGACGATACCGCGAAAAGCATAGTTGACCTTCACTATCGGCACTGGTGTACCGTCCACCGTTGCGTGCCATGCCGGCGGATAGGCAATCTCGCTCAGGAAGAGGAAATTGCGGCCTGTAGCCGTGACCTGCAGCTTGATGTACTCGTTCTTGTGGATGAGTACCTGTGCCGAGGCCTCCTCCGTCGGCGGTTCAATGGGCTCAGGCAAGGGCTCCTCCAGAAAGGCTACACGCCGCGGATCAAAATCCCCCTGCCGAAGACGCTGGAGAATCTCCAGCGGCGGCAAGACAGCCACACTGTCGACCAAGAAAGCCCGCGGCAGGAAAGCCGGGTTCTCGTAGATATAGGCTCCCGTCTGCTGCGACCGAAAGACCAAGCGGAGCGGCTCTATCTGCAACGGTTGCGGACTCACGACGAAGCGCACGTTGAGCAGATTCCACAGGAAGGGGTTCAGAATGACCGTCCCACCCCCATTGCCGGCTACATCGAGCAGATCCTGATAGAGGCGCAGCTTTGCTGCATGGTAGCCGTGCACATTCTCCAAGAACCAGTAAGCGCTCGCATTGGGAACATGGCTGGCAAAATCGGCAATGCGAAACAGCCCACGCTGCTGCTGGAGGAATTCTACGACGTCCGTACGGCGGAAGATCCCTTCGTCGAGCTTCCTGTGCTCCACCTCGAAAGGGCGAAGCGCAACTCGCCACAGATCCCACACGAGCAACCCCACAAGGAGCACGCCTGCCGTATCCAACGACAGGCGCCCTCGTACATACCACCACATCACCGCCACCGTAACCAGGCCGAATGCGGCCGTAACGAACCAGTCACTGATCATCTCCTGCCAGATGAAGGCATGGATGGCCGGCGGATACTGTTTTCCGGTGGCACTCTGTGCTACAGCCTCGATGTAGGCCCTTTCGAAGAAGGCCCACACCCCCACTCCAATGAGCAGCCAGAACAGCAGCCCCCCAAAGGCCCAGCGGAAGAATACACGAGTTGCAGCTTCCGGTTGCTGACGCCACCGCAGCACTGTTGCCAAACCAGCTGCTGCAAGGAGTGGCACGGCAAACTGCACGAGTACCAGCGCCATGCTCGGGGCCCGAAACTTGTTGAAGAGGGGCACGTGGTAGAAGAACACGTCGTAGAGCACGGGGAAGTTCTTCCCGAAGGAGAGCATCAAGCCGACACATGCGCTCAGCGTTAGCGCAAGCCCGAGCGGATCCCGCCGCAGGCTCCATATACCCAGAAAGGCCAGCACCAGCACAGCAATCCCCATGTAGTTGGCTGCATCCGTAAACGGCATCTGCCCCCAGTAGGTATGCAACATCACAGGGCGCTGATTACTGAGCGGCCCCCGATATTCGAGCTTCCCAAAGCCGAAGAAGTTCGGCACCAGGAAGGTGATCATCTCCTGCGGGCTAAAGGACCAGTTGGTCGCATACTCGTAGTCCAATCCGCCTTGAGCTGCTTTCGCGCGCTGCGCCGAATCCAGGTGAATGGGCAAGCTCCCTCGTGTGGAGTACGGTGTATACTCGAGCGTGCTCCAGTACCGATCGGCCGACAGCCCAAAGGCCACCACTCCGGCCCCCAGCAGCGACGCTCCAGAGCGCAGCACCCCGGCCACCGCTTCTCGGCGTACCGCCCGCATGAGCAGCTCAGTTGCCAGATAGAAAGCGTAGAGTAGCCCCGCATAGAAGATCATCTGCAAGTGCGAGGAGAGCAACAGCACATGGACAACTACCACGAGCAACGCTATCCACAACAGCGAGAAGCGCTCCCGGAGGCGCTCCAGGAGAAGCAGGCCGTAAGGCACCGTCATGAGGGCCCACGGCTTGGTGTTGTGCCCAATCATGATCCAGACGATCACAAACGTCGAGAACACCGCCGCTAGGGCCCCCCAGAAGGCAACCAATCGGAGATAGCCTCGGGAACGCAGCAGCCAGTATACTCCTATTGCGTAGCCGACGTAGAAGCAGGACACCCGCGCAGCATCGCTGCGCAACACATCTCCGACCATCTGCGTGAGCCCGACGGTCAGCTGAGCCAGGAAATCCCACCAGCGGTTACCCGTCACTAGCAGCGAGGCAAACGAGGGCATGCCGCTGAAGATGTACGGGATCCACTGAGGGAAGGTCCCTTCGCGACGGGCTGCTTGCAAGTAGGGCTGAAAACTCCAGGAAGCCAGATTATCGGCCGCTGCAAAGATTCCTCCGCCGAAAATAACCGGGGCCAGGAAGATCCAAACGGCCGCCCACAATGCAAGGCAGAGCACCAGATCGTGATACCGTTCCGGGATCAGTCGGCTCAGCCATTGCTTGCCCTCTCCGGGCACACGTTGCCGGAAGCGCCGTGTCGTTGCCACCCCTCTCCTCCGGTTGCAGTGTTCAACATACCAGCACGAAATTAGGCGCTTTGCCGTAGCCACTGCTGCCACAGGTCCCCACGGGCTATGCACTCAACGTAGTGTGGCATCATCGCTCGCCAAGTAGGCCAATCGTGTGCGTACTCGGGTCCCCAGAGGTCCATCACGTGAGGAATACCCTTGGCGGCCAGAATTGTTGCCATCTCTACGGTAGCTTCCGGGCGCTCGTACGCTCCCTGGCCGCAGGCAAGATAGATCTGCTGCCGCTGTCGTAGGAGTGGGAGCCAGTAGGCATCGTCGAGATTGGCAACATAGTGGACCGGCGAGTTGAAGTAGCAGTCCTCATCGAAGTAGCCGCCACTGTAAGCCTGCAGATTATAAACGCCGCTCAGTGCAATAGTACCGGCAAAGCGATCGGGGCGTTGGAAGAAGAGGTTGGCTGCATGGAAGGCTCCCAATGAAGCCCCACCGGTAATAATCGGAACACGCCCTCGGCAGTCGGCTTCAATGAAGGGGACGACTTCGTCTACAACGTAGCGGTTGTACGCCTTATGCCGTCGGATACGCTCGCTCCCAGGCACAGCTGGATTGAGCCAGCTGTCGGCATTGATGCTGTCGATTGTGTACACTTTGCACACCCCCTGCTCAATCCATGGCCGGAGGACCTCAATGAGGCCAAAGCGCTCGTACTCGAGGAAGTCCGCCATGGCCGTCGGAAAGAGGAGCAGTGGGAATCCGAAATGGCCGTAGATGGCAATTGGCATTGGCCGCTGGAGCTGGGAACTCCACCATTTCTCCTGCCGGACTACCATCGGTAGCTGCGGGGCACGATACACGGAAACAAACTACCAAATCCGCAACACCTGCGGCACCGTAATATCCACCACCGCTTGCCGTCTCTCCCCCGCAGGAGTCTGTCCTGACAGGAGAGCGCAATGGAACCCTGGCTTCGCCCCGATGATACAACCGGGCCCGACGATGGAGCCGCTCAGCATCACCGCGACCTGCTCACAAGCCTTGCACAGGCCCACTACTGGCTGCGCCAGCATGTAGAGGCAACGCCCGACGAAGCTCTCTACTGGGAACCTGCTCCTGGTATCCCTTCCATCGGAGCCCGTCTCCACCACGTCCTCCGGGCGAGCGAACGCTTGGCAACGTACGCTTTCGTGGAGGCCCCCGACTACGAGCAACTTGCCGCTGATGCTTCCCAAGACTGGACCCCACCGCGGTGCTCGAAGAGCGAACTTCTAGCGGCGGTGGATGGAACGTTCGAGCGCATCCGACAGCATCTCCAAGGGTTGCCCCCGGAAGCTCTGCCGCATCTGCGCGCAGTCGGGCGACGGCGCATACCGGTGCGCTGCTCGACGATCCTCCACCACATTGCCGAACATGCAGCCTACCACGCCGGACAGCTCATCCTGCTCCTGCGCCTCTGGCAAGCTCACCAGGCTTCCTCTGCCGATGGCTAATCGCCTCGCCTACGAAAAGAGCCTCTACTTGCGCCAGCACGCCGATAATCCCGTGGATTGGTATCCGTGGGGTCCTGAAGCCTTCGCTCGAGCCCAGCAGGAAGACAAACCTGTCTTCCTCTCCATCGGCTACTCGGCCTGCCACTGGTGCCATGTCATGGAACGGGAATCCTTTGCCGATCCAGAAGTTGCCCGCATCCTCAACGAGCACTTCATCTGCATCAAGGTCGACCGCGAGGAGCGGCCCGACATCGATACCTTCTACATGCACGCCTGTCAAGCCATGACTGGGCACGGGGGCTGGCCGCTGACCATCATCATGACCGCCGACAAACGCCCCTTCTTTGCCGCTACCTATATCCCCAAGACGGACCGCCTTGGACGCCCGGGACTCCTGCGACTACTGCCAGAGATTGCCCAGCTCTGGCGCTCCCACCGCCAGGAGCTCCTGGACTATGCCGAGCGCGTACTGGACTTCCTCCGCCACCGACATCCCCCCGTAGAGGGCCACCCGTCAGAGGAATTACTCCAGCAGGCCTTCGCGCAGCTCCAGCAACAGTGGGACGAACGCTACGGCGGCCTCAGCGGCGCCCCAAAATTTCCCATGGTGCCTCAGCTCCTCTTCCTCCTGCACTGGTGGTACCGCACCGGTGCCGAAGAGCCTCTGAAAATGGTCGAGCACACCCTCTTCCAGATGCGCTTGGGCGGACTCTACGACCATATCGGCTTCGGCTTCCACCGCTATACAACAGACGAGCGGTGGCGTCTGCCCCACTTCGAAAAGATGCTCTCTGATCAGGCGCTCCTGACGATCGTATATGCGACCGCCTTCCAGATTCAGCGCTCCCCACTCTGGGCGCAAACTGTCACCGAAGTACTCCACTACTGCCATCGCCAGCTCCGCTCCCCCGAAGGAACCTTTTACACCTCCGAAGACGCCGATAGCGCTGGCGAAGAAGGCGCCTTCTATCTCTGGACGGACGGTGAGCTGCGCACCCTTCTGGAGCCCGAAGAATACGAATTCCTGCGCTTCGCCTTCGGCGTCGAACCCTCGGGCAATCTCCCGGGCCGCCCCTTCAACCATCTCTTCCAAACCGCTCCGTGGGAAGCTCTCGCCGAGCGGTACGGCACCTCTCCCCTTGAACTCCAGCAGCGCTGGGAAATCCTCCGCCAACGGCTCCTGCGACAACGACAGCGTCGCATACCTCCCCAGCGCGACGAGAAGGTGCTCACCGACTGGAATGGCCTCATGCTAGCTGCCCTCTCGATTGCTGCCCGCAGCCTCGGGGAGGAAAGCTATACCGACTCCGCCCAACAGCTTGCGGCCTTCTTTCTCACCCATTGGCAGCGCCACGGGCAACTCTTCCACTGTTACACCGACGGCCAGTGGGCTATCCCCGGAATGCTCGACGACTACGCCTTTCTCCTCTGGGGGTTGCTGGAATTGTACACGACCACCCTCCAGCCTCCACTCCTAGACGCAGCGCTCAACCTGGCGCAGCAACTCTACAACCGCTTCTGGGATGCCCGCTCCAGCAGCTTCTTCCCGACAGCTCCCGAGGCGTCAGAGTTACCCATTCGCTACCGCAGTGATGGCGCCGACGGTGCCACCCCCTCCGGTTCAGCCGTAGCATGCTGGTGTTTTCTCCGTCTCGGCCACATCACCGGCGAGCCCTACTGGCACACTCGAGCTGAAGAAGCCCTCAGCCACCCACCACAGACCCTCTTCCAGTTCCCAATGGCTTTCCCATGGTGGCTCATTGCACTGGATCTGGCCTTCGGCCCTACAAGCGAGGTATGCCTCCTTGCCCAGAGGCCGAATCCCCTCTTCCGAGAGCTCCTCACCGAAGTCCATCGTTCCTTCCTTCCACGGACGATTCTGACGGGTGCGGCAGGACATCTGGAGCTCTTCCGCCGTTTGGCTCCAGGCTATGGGGCCTCCCCCCTACAAGGCGAGGCGCTCGCCTATGTCTGCACCGAAGGAAGATGCCTCCCACCAGTGCAGACAGCTTCTGACTTGGCTCGGCTGCTGCCCCAACGCACGCCTCCTGGGTCAAGGACGGGAAGGTGCTGACTGCTGCCGGTGTGGCGCTCCCACAGGCGTTCGGCCGAGAGGGTCAGTTCTGCTGCAAGCTCATCGCAGACGAGGTATCCACGCCAATTCAAGCGCAGATGCGTCTCCGACCACTCCTGCACCAGCCCGAGCTCCTGCCATCGGCGTAGCAGAGCGTACGCCCCATCAGCAAGCTCAATCCCATACTCACGGCGTAGGCGCTCGAAGGAAACTCCATCGGAGCGGAGCCCCAGAAAAATGAGCTCGGCAAGCCGCTCGCGCGGGCCAATATGCTCGGAACCCGCTATGGGGAGCTTGCCGCAGCGCAGGGCGGCAAAGTACCGTTCGATGCTGCGAACATTCCAGTATCGGCGTCCCCGCACGTATCCATGTGCCGATGGCCCGAGCGCAACGTACTCCTCCCCATGCCAGTAGAGCAGATTGTGTCGGCATTCGGAGCCAGGGCGGGCAAAGTTGGATACCTCGTAGTGTCCATAGCCGGCGGCCATGAGCCGTTCGACCGCTAGTTCATACTGTGCTACATCGAGCTCCTCGGGCACTGGAGCAATCTCTCCCCGACGCCACCGGGCGTAGAGAGCCGTACCAGGCTCCCAGATGAGACTATAGGCCGAAATGTGCGATGGCTCGAGCGCAACAGCGCGTTCAAGGGTCCGCCGCCATGTCTGGAGTGTCTGTCCTGGCACGGCAAACATGAGGTCGACATTGACCTGCTCAAACCCCGCCTCGTGGGCCCACTGTATCGCCATGGCAGCTTCTTCGGCCGTGTGAAGCCGTTCGAGGAAGCGGAGTTCAGCCTCTTCGAACGATTGAACCCCGACGCTCAGCCGCGTCAGACCCAACTGCCGATATATGCGGAGCTGCTCCCGGCTCACTGTGCCAGGATTGCACTCCAGCGTCCACTCGGCCTGCGGCTCTATGGTGAAGGTAGCCCGTATGCGCTCGAGGAGGCGTTCGAGCTGGAATGGGGTCAGCAACGAAGGCGTCCCACCCCCGATGTACACCGTCACCAGCGGCTCCTCGAGCACCGCGGGGAACTGTTCCGCCAGAAGCTCTATTTCCCGACAGAGCGCCTCCACAAACGCCTCGAGAAGCCCCGGGCGCTCGACAGAGTAAAAGTCACAGTAGCTGCACTTGTGCTGGCACACCGGTATGTGAACGTAGAGGCCACGCATCAGTGTAGGAGCCGTCCAAGCCGGGACCACCGAAGGCGGCCCTCTGTGTCTACCGAATAGTAGATGGCCACCGCCTTCCCTACAATGGCGCTCTGCGGGACAACACCCCAGTGGCGGGAGTCAGAGCTATTGCGGTAGTTATCGCCCATCACGAACACGTAATCCTGGCGTATCCGGTACTCTGTACTCGGCCGGCCGTCGAGGTAGACCGTATCATGCCGCACCTCCACGTGGACTCCCTCGCGCACGAGCACCGGCATCCACTCCGGCAGCGTACGGGCAGACAGCGGAATGAGCATCCCGCGGGCAGGCACAATCGTACGCTGCGGCGCTTCGCGCAGACCAGATAGCCAGTACGCTGTCCGATTGATGAACAGTGTGTCCCCGGAAAAGCCTACCGTATCACCCGGCAGCCCAACGACTCGCTTGATGTAGTACTGCGGCTTCTCAGGGTGTGCTTGGCCGAGCTCGCCGGGGAAGTCCAGCACGATAATGTCCCATCGCTGCGGAAAGCGGTACCACCAGCGTACCTCATGCGGCAAGCGAATCCCCAGCAGCGGGAGCCGTTCGGACAAGCCGATAGCATAGGCTATGCGGCTGATGAACACGTAATCTCCAGGCAGCAGTGTCGGCGCCATCGAGAGCGAAGGAACGTAGCAGAAATCCACCACCAGGACCTTGAGCACGAAAGCAATGCCGACAGCCATGAGAGCAGCCTCGAGAATATCTCGCCTGCGGAGACGTTTCGGGGTTTCCACTAGGCGAAAGGTTCGGGAGGCCGCACGTGCCGGACGCTGGCACCACCGCTCTCCACCCCGGAAGCTCAGGGACACCTTCATTTAGCGCACACGCGTGCCTATGCGCTCCCACCGGATGCTCAGTACCTTCTGCAGGAACGAGCTCACCGGTATGAGCGGATCCCACGACCAGTAGACCACCATCGGCTTCCCAACGACGTTCTCCATTGGGATGAAGCCCCAGTAACGGCTGTCCTCGCTGTTGTCGCGGTTATCACCGAGCCCGAAGCAGTAATCCCGTTTCACCACGTAAAAGCGCGCCGGCTTACCATCCAGGAGAATCTGGCCATCGCGGACGGCCACCGTATGGCCTTCGCGCCGGATGAAGATATCCCACTCCAGGATGTTCTGCAGGTTTAGCCAGAGCGTATCGCCGCGCTTTGGAACGCGGAGAGGGCCGTAGTTGTCCCTCGTATAGCCTCGCCCACGCGGAAACGTCCGATACTGATCCCCCGGCGGCGGTGGGAGAGTACTCAGCAGCGCATGGGGTGGCAGAGGCTGCTCCACCCCGTTGACAAAGAGCCTCTTTTGACGGATCTCAACCGTGTCCCCGGCTACCGCAACACAGCGCTTGAGGTAGTACTGAAACTCCCGTGGCTCGATCTCATCCCGGTACCCGGGAAAGATGAACACAATGACGTCCCCTCGCTGAGGTTGCCGCAGGCCCGGCAGCCGTACGTAGGGCAGCGCAATGTTGAGGAAGGGGATGATCTGCGGTGTGGAGGGACCGAAGACGACCCGATTGACGAAGAGAAAATCCCCGGCTCGCACTGTCCCTTCCATGGAACCGGTTGGCACGACGAAGGAGGCTACGGCTAAGCCATTGATGACCATGACCACCCCCAGTGCCCCAAGCAGACTCCGGATCCATGCCCACACAGCCTCGGCAGCTGTCTTTGGTCGGCGCCGCTGCGCCTTCCGACGCTGACGTGCTGCCCGGTACTGCTGCCACGCCGTTGCGACAATCTCCCGAAAACGTCCCATCGGCTCCGCCCTTATCTTTCAATGCTCAACACCGCCAGAAAGGCTTCCTGTGGGATCTCTACCCGCCCCACCTGCTTCATCCGCTTCTTACCCTCCTTTTGCCGCTCCAGGAGCTTCCGCTTTCGTGTCACATCCCCCCCATAGCACTTGGCTAGCACATTCTTGCGGAGCGGCTTAATGGTCTCCCGCGCAATGACACGGGAGCCGATAGCAGCTTGGATGACCACCTCGAAGAGCTGCCGGGGAATGAGCTCCCGCAATTTGACGCACAGCTTACGCCCCCAGTCGTAAGCGCGACTACGGTGGACCACCATAGACAGCGCATCGACAGGCTCTCCATTGATGAGGATGTCCAATTTGACCAGCTCGCCAGGGCGGTAGCCGATGTGCTCGTAGTCGAAGGAGGCATACCCCTGGGAGACGGACTTGAGCTTGTCGTAGAAGTCGAAGATGACCTCCGCCAGGGGCAGCTCGAACTGTAAATCCACCCGTGTCGGCGCCAGGTAGGACATTCCCACCTGCGTTCCCCGCCGTTCAATGCACAGCCGCATGATTGGTCCGATATAATCGGTCGGCGTGATAATCTGCGCCCGAATGTAGGGCTCAGCAATCTCTTCAATGTGTGTCGGAGGGGGCATCTGGGCGGGATTGTCCACGTAGAGGATCTCTCCATCGGTCCGCCGTACCTGGTAGCGGACGTTCGGGACAGTAACGACGATGGCCTGCCCAAACTCCCGCTCGAGCCGCTCTTGGACAATTTCCATGTGGAGCAATCCGAGAAAGCCGCATCGAAAGCCAAAACCGAGTGCCGCCGATGTTTCTGGCTCGTAGACAATGGCAGCATCATTGAGCGCAAGCTTGGCGAGCGCGTCACGTAGTTCCTCAAAGTCTTCGGCATTGGCCGGATAGATACCGCAGAAGACCATGGGTTTGACCTCGCGGAAGCCCGGCACTGGCTGTTGGCAGGGCCGATGAGCATGCGTGACGGTATCGCCCACCTTCGTATCCTGCACCCGCCGGATGTTGGCGACAAGGTAGCCGACCATCCCAGCGGTCAGCTGCTCGACTGGCTGCCGTTTTAACTGCTTGACGCCGACTTCGTCGACTTCGTAAACCTGCTGCGTTGCCCAGAAGAGGATGCGGTCGCCCTTCTGCACCGTGCCGTCGAAGAGGCGCACGTAGACGACAACTCCACGGTAGGGATCGAACACGGAATCGAAGATCAGAGCCTGCAGCGGAGCCTCAGGATCTCCCTTCGGCGGCGGAATGCGTTCAATGATGGCTGAGAGCAACTGCTCAACCCCCGTGCCGTGCTTGGCCGACACCAGAAGGATCTCCTCCGGACGGCATCCGATGAGGTCGACGAGCTGCTGTTGGACAACCGGAAGCATGCCCGCGGCATTGGGCAGATCGATTTTGTTGATGACCGGGATAATCTCCAAGCCTGCCTCCACCGCCAGATAGAGATTGCTCACCGTCTGCGCCTCAACCCCTTGAGTGGCATCCACAACCAGGAGTGCACCCTCACAGGCCGCCAACGAGCGAGAAACTTCATAGGAAAAATCCACGTGCCCCGGCGTATCGATGAGATTCAGGATGTATTCCTCACCGGCAGCCCTGTACCGCATCTGCACCGCATGCAGCTTGATCGTAATGCCCCGCTCTTGCTCCAGGGGGTTGTCGTCCAGAATCTGCTCGGTGACCATCTCCCGGGAGCTGACGCTACCGGTCAGCTCGAGCAGACGGTCTGCCAGGGTGGATTTGCCGTGGTCGATGTGCGCAATGATGCAGAAGTTGCGAATGTGGGAGAGCTCCCTCCTCATCTTTCTCCACAATGCCGCCAACAGCAGGCAAAATTAGCAGCCCCGTCGGATGCAGTGTACTCCCCTTGTGCCTTCGTTTGTGCTCGGCCCTGGTCTGTATTTTCGCGCATAGCCCCGCCCGGATGGCGGAACCGGTAGACGCACGGGACTTAAAATCCCGTGGGGCGCACGCCCCGTGCGGGTTCGACTCCCGCTCCGGGCACCGGCGGACGCTCGAAGAGGCGGTCCAAATCGCGACGGTGGAGCTCCACCACCACAGGGCGTCCGTGGGGACACACATAGGGCAGGAAGCACTGCTGGAGTTCTTGCAAGAGAGCTTTCATCTCCTGCTCCGAGAGCGTCTGTCCGGCCTTGATAGCTGCTCGACAGGCCAGCGTCGCAATGAGCCGATCGAGCTTCGGCGACTCAGCCGTTTCCGCATCTCCGACAGCAAGGAGCTCCCGGAGGATCTCTTCCTCTTGACCGGCAGGCAGGTCTGCCGGAACCGCAGCCAGCTCGACTCCGCCATGAGGAAGCCGCTGCAGCTCAAAGCCAAGCCCGTGCAGGAATTCCCACAACTCTTCCACCCGCGCCAGCTGTGCTGGCTCCAGGGGCAATGGCAATGGCAGCAAGAGGCGTTGGGGTACTGCACGCTTCTCTTCCCAGGCTCGGCGGAAACGTTCGTAGAGGATACGCTCGTGAGCAACGTGCTGATCGACAATGCGCACCCCTTCGGCTGTCTCCCAGAAGATATACGTGTTGTGCACCTGCCAGCAGCGGTAGCTCGGCTCCGTCAATTCGGGCGATATCTGCGGCTGCGGTAGCAGTTGCACAGAGGCCGTCCCCCGAGGGTGAACCCTCCCGGTGGGGAATGCTCCCCGAGGGCGCCCCTCAATGTGTTGCGGTGCAACAAGCTCCCCTGTCAAGCGATTCACCAGCAGGGGCTGCCCCTCTTCGGTCCGCTCCACCACCAGAGGTGGAGCCGCCGCTTGGAGTGAAACTGTAAGGGCTAGATGGTGGCGCCCCAGCGTCTCCCGCACCGCCTGGAGAACAGCAGAGAAGGCCTGGCGTTCATCCTCGAATTTGACCTCGTGCTTCTGCGGATGGACATTGACGTCAACCCGCTCGGGATCCACCTCGAGGTGGAGCACAAACAGCGGATAGGTGCCGCTCTCCAGCAGATGCTCATAGGCAGTGTAGACGGCATGGCTTAGCCCCCGATGGGAGATCCAGCGGCCGTTGAGGAAGAAGAACTGGTGGGTCCTCACCGGGCGTGCACACTCCGGATGTCCGACAAAGCCCCAGATACGGAAGCCTTCGTAATCGGCATTCACCGGCAGCAGACGCTCGGCCAGCTCACTGCCGAAGAGAGTAGCGAAACGCTCCTCGAGCCTGCCAGGAGCTACATCCAGGATGAGCGAGTGCTCATCGCTCAGCAGAAAGCGCACCAAGGGATGCCCCAGCACAAAGCGCGTCATCGTATCGGCAATGAGTCGGAACTCGGTGAGCTCAGAGCGCAGGAATTTGCGGCGGGCAGGGACGTTGTAGAAGAGGTTGCGCACCAGAACTTGTGTCCCCACCTCTCCTGCATACGGCTCAATGCGGGGTTCTGTCTCAGGCTCTGAAAGCAATCGCCACCCGACTGGGGCGTCAGCCCGGCGCGTACGGATCTCCAGCTGCGCCACAGCAGCAATTGAGGCCAGTGCCTCACCGCGGAAGCCGAGAGTACGGATCCGATAGAGATCCTCCAGCGTGCGAATCTTGCTCGTTGCATGGCGCCGGATGCAGAGTGCCAGATCCGCCCGGCTCATCCCAGAGCCATTATCCACAACGTGGATGAGCCGTTTCCCGGCACCGTGTACCGTTACTGCCACGGTGTCGGCTCCGGCATCGAGTGCATTCTCGACCAGCTCCTTCACCACCGACTCTGGCCGTTGGACAACCTCGCCAGCGGCAATCTGACTGGCAATGAGGTCCGGCAGAATCCAAATGTGCTGCTCCTCCATCCGCTCTCCCCTCTGAAGCAAAGGCAGAGACGCAGAGCCTTGGACTCGATTGCCAACGGTGCTCTCGGCGCTTCTCCCTACTTTTGCAGTGTGTTGTCTCGTGCGGAGGATTGACGCCATGCCCCTTCTTCCTCGATTCGGGATGAGCACATGCCGTCTGGGGACACGCCAGCATGCCCAGCCTTTGATGGAGGCTGCATGGCAAGCGGGTATTCGCCTCTTTGCGACAGCCACCAGCTACGACGATGGTTTCGGCGAAGCTCTCCTCGGAGAGCTTCGTGGGCAGTTTTCGGAGGCGCCACACGTGCTGGTCTCCATTGGTCTCATCGAAGGCATCCTCTACCACCAGGCTCTGGAGCGGGAACAGGCTGGCGCTCCGTACCCCGAGCTCGTCCAGCTGCGCGAAGGGGCATGGTACTGCATCCATCCCAGCTTCCTGGATGAGCAGCTGAGCCAAACGCGCCACCGACTCGGGCACGCCTACCGTGTGAGCGTCCTCCTCCAGCATCCGGAAAGTTTCCTCCAGTGGGCCTCCGCTCAGGGCCTTCCCCAGGAAGAGGCCTTGCGCGAACTGCTGCGACGTCTCGAACACGCCTTCGCCTTCCTCGAGCAGGCCTGCCGGCAGGGACATATCACCGCCTACGGCCTCCACTCTGAAGCTCTCATCCCAACTGGCACGACTGCCCCAGCTATTTCGGTAGCTGAGCTAGTTGAGCTAGCACATGCCATTGCTGGTCCAGACCATCACTTCCGCCTCCTCAGTGTCCCTTTCAATCTCTTCGAGCCCGCTGCAGCTACCGAACCCGTGGTAGGGGATGCAACGTTGCTGGAGTACGCCCTACAGCAGCAGTTGCACGTGATCGCCTATCGTCCCTTAACGGCCCGTCTCAATGGGCGTCCGGTGCTGCTGGCTGAACCCCCTGTAGAGCGCAGCGGCTTGGTTTCTGTGGAACACATCCGCGGCCAGCTCCGTGAATTCGTCCGCACAGAAGTCCAGCTCTTGCGCTCACTCATGGAATTGCCGCTCGACGGGGTCCAGCGCGATATGGTGCGAGAACTCCTCACCCTGAGTCTCCTGCTGCAAGAGCACTGGCATGAATTTGCCAGCTACGAGGACTGGATCCGGATTCGGACGGGGTATCTTTCGGACCGTTTTCACTCGATCCGCTCCACCATCGAACCGCTCCTGACGGAGGCTCTGCGCCCGTACTGGGAGACGTACGCTGAGCGTTTCCGGCAGACTCTGACGGACATTACGCGGCTCTATGCCGCGCGGGCTTGGGAGCGAGCGCGCCGGCTACGCACTGTGCTCGAAGATGTTCTCCGCCATCCCATCCCACCGGTTCCTCTGGCCCAACTGGCTTTGGCCCTTCTCTGCTCGACTGAAGGAGTAGGCACAGTCGTTGTAGCTAGCGCGTCAGCGGCTCACCTTGCTGAACTAGCAGTGGTGGAAAACCTGAAACTGCCCCGGCTAGGACGTCACCACTGGGGACAGCTGTACAGGGCCCGTACCATCCTGGAGCATGGCTTCTGAAGGCATGGAGGCAGCGCTCCTGTGCGGACTCACGGCCGTGGCGCTAGGGTACTTGGAAGCAGCTACGGTAGCACTTCTCCGGCAAGCTCTGCACATCCCCAATGGGGGCTCGAATGTCCTGGCTCTGGAACGACTCACGGGGGAGATCCTCCGCAGAGAGCAGTGGCGCCGATGCTGCAGCTTCATCGTGCTGCTGGCAGTTAGCGTCGCCGGAGCTCACAGCCTCCAACAGGCTCTGCTGCTCCTTGGCTGGACTGCTTCGCTTTGGACCCTGGCCTCCTACGGCTGGCTCCGTCTCTTGGTACACTGGCCTCGCTCGCTGGCCGCCTTCGATATCTACCTCCTGCCGCGCCCGTGGCTTGCCCCTATCTGGATACCCCTTGGAGTGTCGCTCTTGATAGCTCTTGGTTGTGCGGGAGCGCTGCTGTGGCGTGTGCTGTGACTACGTTCCCAGATGTATCCCCGAGCGGCAGATCTCCCGGAGCGTCGCCAAAACCGACAGCACTGCCAGCAGGCTTGTACGGGGATTCCGTGGATGAGTGAGATTGCGCACCGTCATGCTAATCTCTCCGAAGGCGCCACGGATGTAGATTTCGTGCACGTTGAGCGTCGAACGCGGATCGGCCAGAATGCGCACTGTCGTACGCTCTGGCCCGATGCCTGCAAGGCTCAGCGTGGCTGCAACATTGACGTTGGCGGGAAAATGACGCACCGCTTCGCGGGCAGGCCCTTCGTAGACGAGCATCGGTTCGCGAATCTCAGAAGGATGCAGATGGAGGCGCTCCATGAGCGTCTCCGGCGCCAGTGCTGATGGGTGCTTTCGGGTGGTCAGGATCACCGTCTCCACCTCACCGCGAAAGGCTGCTGCCTTCAAGCCATCGATTCCCACAATACCGCCTGAGGGAATGTAGAGTCGGCGCCCCATCTGCTCGGCCAGGGCAGGCAGCTCTGCACCGGGGGGCTCCAGGAGCGCTCCAACACTCAAGACGAGTAAGTCACAGCCCGCCCGTAATACCTGGGCACCATACTCATGCACAGCCTGCTGCGAAGCAGCCTCAACGACGATGCTGAGTCCCTCCACCTGTAGCAAATCTCTAATATCGGAAGCCACAGCAGCCGGAGGCACCACTGAGGTAGCAACTGCTTCGGCCAGCTTGCGCTCACGATCGTATACAACACGCAATTCTGCTCCGGGAACCTCACCGCCTGCAATAGCCTCCGCCACACTGGTCCCAATGGCTCCACAGCCGATGAGCCCAACCCCAATTGCTGATGCCATCGTATCCTCCGAAATTGGTGGCAGCTACCCCTGCTGCTGCCGCCACTTAATGCTGCATCCCAGCGCCGGATATTGTGGATACGGCACAGGTAGCCCTGCGAGAATCGCATCCAACGCCGCGCGCACATCCCGCCCTGTCACCGGTAACCCATTGCCCGGTGTGGAATCATCGAAGCGTCCATGGTAGAGCAAGCGCAGCTCCCCATCGGTGATGTAAAACTCCGGCGTACACTGCGCCCCATATGCACGAGCGACCTCCTGCGTCTCATCGAACAAGTAGGGGAACGGATAGCCAACCTCCTGCGCCACCCGTCGCATGTTTTCGGGGGAGTCCTCGGGATACGCTTCCGGATCGTTTGAATTGATAGCGATGAAAGACACCCCACGGCCGATGTATTCGCGAGCCACCTCTACCAGCGCCGGCTGAATGTGTTTGACGTACGGGCAATGGTTGCAGATGAACATAATCACTGTAGCTCGGTCCGATTTCAACTCCTGCAGCGACCGCTTCTGTCCCGATAGCACATCCACGAGCTCAAAGGGAGGGACTTGGATACCGAGCGGAAGATCACGCGAGTACACTGCCATTGCCTTCTGCCACTCCAATTGTCACACCTCTTGGCCAAAAATACGCTGTCCAGCCCCAAATGCACCCCTGATGGAGTTCCACCCGATACCCCTTTCTGGGGTTGTTGTCTGTGCAGTGTGCCCCTGCGGAAGCAATACCTTTCCAATGGAGGCAGCAACGTCAGTACGACATACTCGGGTCCTGAGCTGGTCCCGGGTAGAATGCCGTCCAGTATGTCCGAATAGCACCGTTTGCGGGATGAAACGCAACTTCCTCGAACACCTTGGGCTCTATACTGACCTGTACGAGCTCACGATGGCACAGGGCTACTTCGTGAGTGGGCGCGCCGATCAGCCTGCAGTCTTCGAGTACTTCTTCCGTACCAATCCTTTCAACGGCGGTTATGTCATCTTCGCTGGGCTGAGCGATCTCATCGAAGTGCTACAGGAGCTGCGCTTCCGTGCAGAGGATCTGGACTACCTCCGCCGACAGGGCTTCCGCGATGACTTCCTGGAGTATCTCCATACATTCCGCTTCCGAGGGACGCTCTGGAGCGTGCGCGAAGGTGAGATCGTCTTTCCCCGCGAGCCCATTGTTCGCGTCGAAGGGGGGCTGCTCGAGACGCAGCTTATCGAAACCCTGCTGCTCAATATTGTCAACTTTGCCTCACTCATCGCCACAAAAGCTATGCGCATTCGCTGGGTTGCCGGAGAGCGTTTCGTTGCAGATTTTGGGCTGCGCCGTGCCCATGGCTGGGGAGGTATGCTCGCCAGCAAAGCCGCCTACATCGGTGGGGTAGATGCAACCTCCAATGTGGCCGCCGGCATGCTCTATGGCATCCCCATTACGGGGACCCAAGCACACTCTTGGATTCAGAGTTTCAGCGATGAATGGGAGGCCTTTCACACCTTTGCTCAGCTCTATCCGGATCGCTGCGTGCTCCTTGTTGACACTTACCACACGCTGGAAAGCGGTCTTCCCAACGCCATTCGCGTGGCTCGCGAGCTTGAAGCCCATGGACATCGCCTCCTCGGCATCCGCATCGATAGCGGGGACTTAGCGGCGCTGAGCAAACGCGCCCGCCAACTGCTCGACGAGGCAGGCTTGTCCTATGTGCGCATTTTCACCTCCAACCAATTGGACGAGTACGTCATCCGGAGCCTCCTCGAGCAGGGTGCCCCCATCGATGGCTTCGGGGTTGGAACACGCCTTGTGACAGCTTATGACTGCCCAGCGTTGGATGGGGTCTACAAACTCGTCGAAGTTGATGGCCGCCCAACGCTGAAGGTATCCGATGACTTCACCAAAATTCTGCTTCCCGGGCGCAAGCAACTCTTCCGCTACTACCATGCCGATGGGACCTTTGCTGCCGACGGCATCACTCTGGCCGACGAAGCCCCTCCGGTTCGGGAGCTCTTTCACCCCTTCTTCCCCCTGCAGCGCATCTCGGTCGAGGGGCTAACCCCCGAGCCTCTTCTGCAGCCTGTCCTCCAGCATGGGGAGTTGCAACAGCCATTGCCTCCCTTGACGGAGGTGCGTACATACGCCCGCAGGCGCTTCACACAGCTCCCGGACGTCCACAAGCGTTTCGAAAATCCCCACATCTACCCAGTTGGTATCAGTCCCCGATTGCTCGAGTTGCGCGATAGACTTGTCCGCACAGCGCTTCGTCTCTAAAAGAGCCCTCATGTCCGACATCGGCCAGCCCACCAATGCGAGCGCTCCTCATCGTCGACGTTCAAAACGACTTCTGCCCCGGCGGAGCACTCCCAGTGCCCGACGGCGACGCCGTGGTCCCGGTCATCAACCGCCTCATGGATGCCTTCCCGCTCGTGCTTGCCTCTAAAGATTGGCACCCACCGGAGACGATTCACTTCCAGAAGTGGCCTCCCCACTGCGTACAAGGTACCCCCGGGGCTGATTTCCACCCCCAGTTGCGCGCCGACAAGATTCAGTACGTTCTGCTCAAAGGTACAGGGGACCGCGACGACGGCTATTCCGCCTTTGAAGCCACTAACCTCAATTTGGCTGAGTTTCTCCGTCAGCACGGGGTTACGGAGCTCTATGTCACCGGGCTTGCCACCGATTACTGCGTCCGCGCAACGACACTTGACGCCCTCCGAGAAGGGTTTCGGACCTACGTTGTCACGGATGCCGTCCGCGCCGTCGATGTCACCCCCGGGGATGGCGAACGGGCTCTCCAGGAGATGCAGCAGGCCGGGGCTTCCTTAGTAAGCTCTGCCGATATACTCCAGGCCGAACAAGCGTCAACGTAGCTCTTCTGGTACGGCGATCTCATACACTTTGCCCGGTGGAGGGGCTGGCAGCCGGGGCTGGAGAATCCAAGGGTTGAGGAGACGAACGTCTTTGTACCGAATGCCCTGCTGCCGCGCCCAGGCAATCAAGTCGGGGATCGCTTCAGCCCAGCGCAGTATCCGGACGCGTGGAGGCTGGTACCGCAGCGCAGACGGAACTTCCAGCCCGTAGGCGGCACTGTTCTCCAGCACATGCTTGATAGCTGCAATCCGGTAAATGTACCGCGTCGTCTCCTCGTTGAGGAAGGCATCGTAGAAGCTCGTGACTCCCTGCGTTCGAAGCTGTGCTTGGAGGTTTTCATGCCCCATGTTGTAGCCAGCTACAGCCAGAGTCCAGCTGCCAAAGAGCTGGTAGCCCTGTTGGAGGTAGCGCACAGCAGCGTGCGTACTCCGCTCAGGATGACGCCGCTCATCGACGAACTCATCTACTTGGAGCCCCATCTTCCGAGCCGTCTCAGGAATAAACTGCCACAGCCCCACGGCCTGCTTGGGGGACTGAACCGTGGGCAGCAATGCGCTCTCGGCAAGCGCAACATAGCGTAAATCGAGGGGCATACCAGCCTCGCGTAAGAAGCGTTCGAAGAGCTCAAAGTACCGACCCGCACGCTTCTGGTACAGGACGAGCTGCCCCGGCTGTTGCAAGAGGAGCAGGAGTTCACGTTCCAATGCCTCCCGAACTTCCGGAAGGTCCAGCGGGATGGGCTCCCCGCAGAAATCCAGTGTCTCCGGTAGCCGCAGCTGTGCCAGCCAGGAGACCTTCACCCGGTAGGGTTGCTCTGCAAGCTCGCTTTGCGCACAGCAATACACAAGAGAGCCAAGGAACGCAAGCCAGCGCATGCTCAAAGCGTGCTCGCCGTGAGACATGGTAACTCCACAGAGCGATGGCACCATTGCAGCTCGTGTACCGCATTGGTAGCCGCTACGAGAATACCCCCGCTTTCACAGTACCACCGTACAAGCCTGCCCACAGCGGCAATTCCGGCAGCATCCAGTGCTGCCGTGACCTCATCCAGCGCCAGCACGACTGGTCGGTGGAGCATCGCCAGCGCAATGCGGACCCGCTGTTGCATTCCCGAGGACAACTCGGCAATGCGTCGATGGAGCACCGGGGCAAGTCCGAGCTCCTCGATGACTCGTTCAGCAACAGACTCTTCCCACTGCCTTCCACGCATGGACAAACTGATGTGCACGAGCTCCCAGGGGGTAAACTCCTCGTAGAGCCCCATGAAGGGAGCCACAACGCCAATTGCCCACCAGAGGCACTCCGAGGGCCTATAGGATTGCTCCCCGATTCTGAGCTGAATTCTTCCCTCACTCGGTTCGGCAAGCCCGGTCAGGAGCTTGATAGCGGTAGTCTTCCCTGATCCATTCGGCCCAACGATTGCCAGCGCTGAGCCCATCTCGAGCCGTAGGGTGAGCCCCCGGAACACCCACACCCCGGGTACGTACGCTTTCCCTACCTGCTGTACCTCAAGCGCAATCACGGCCCCTGCTGTACGAGCAGTTTGCCCCACCACTGCTGCCCCGCCACCGTGAGCCGATAGGTATACACGCCCGGTTGCAAGGCCAAAGGTCCAACGCAGCACACCAGACGATGCGCCTGTATTTGCACCCGGGCGGACAACACCGCAGCACGGGTCAGAGAGACTGTGTAGAACTCAACCTCCCCCTTCTCCTCGAGCCAGGCCATAGCCGGAACAGGCAAGCACACGGACGTATGGACCCCCACCACGTACGGCTGCGGATAGACCCCTTCAGCTACAACCACGGGAACCCCGCCGTTCCAGAAGAGCTCTCGGCACAAGGGCCCCTCCCCCTGTATCCGTAGCCGATACGGGGTTGTCCCGATTGGCTCACCCTCGATATCCTCTCCACACACCATGGTGTATCCCACCCCTTGCTGTTGCCCACGGAGGACTGCCGCTACATCGGGAGCACTCACAGCCACATCCAACGTGTCTGGTGTCTGCCGACTGTTGGGAAAGAGCACTCGCAAGAAGCGGAACTCAAAGGGCCGCAGTCGGCCATTACTCATAGCCGTCGGGGGAGCAAAACGCTCAACCAGTGCAAAGCGCACCATAGGGAACTCAGCTGCTCGAGGGAAATACCCCGCTTGAGCCCGCGCCCCAGTATAGTAGAGCCATGGCAAAAAGGCACACCATGCCCCCGCCAGACTTTCCCGAGCAGATTCCCGCAGCGCCGTATCCAATGCTGCATACGGATGCTTCCCAGCTCCAATGTGTTCCCACATCCGCCGCAACACGGCATCCCCCCACCGGAGGTAGAGGTACTGCCCAAAGAGAGCAAAGCGGTATCCGAGAGCAGCATTGCTGCTTTCTCCAAAGACGCACTGCTCCGGCTTCTGGAAGAGATCCGGCAGAAACTGCTCATAGTCCCGTGTATCCGGAAAGAGCCGCCACTCCATGAATGTGCTGGCAAGCTCGTATAGGAGTGCACCCTGTCGTGCAATACCGTAGTTGCCGAACTGGATGGCGTGGTAGAATTCATGGGCTATGGCAATGCGCAGGGCCCGTATGCCCGTCTCCCTGTAGGTGGGACGCCCACCGAAGGAGTCGGCCGGGCTGTAGTCGTTATCCAGCTTCAGGAAAGAGGTAAAGCGCGGGAACACGCCTTCCGGCAGTAGCCTCTCTGGGACAGTTTCCCCGTAGAGCCCCTGCGCTCCCAGATTCACAAAGTAAACATCGTACCCTTCTGAACCACCTGCACCTCCGTCCGATGGCGGGGGTGGATAGCCGAGACTGTCGATCAAGACGGTGTAGGCATACTGCAGAAGGGCAGCAGCTGTATCGACATAGTCGGGCACCCCATTACCGTTTTGATCCAGGGCAGGGACTGCATCTGGACCATCCAGCGTATAGTGAAGCCGAAAGCGTCCATCGGGAGTCTCAACGGTAAAAGGCAGCTGCGGGCGTTCGCTCACACGCTGCTGGTGCACAAGCTTTTGGTGCCAACTGGGAAACGCACAGCGCTCTGCATGCGCCCAACCGAAGGGCAGCAGTATGCCACTGACAATGCTCCACTGAGTACAGCAGCGATAAAAAAAGCCCACTCGCTGTATGAACCAACGAGTGGGCTGCAGGTACAGCCACCAATTCACCGCACTACAACCATCAGCTGCCGTACAACACCCTCTGCCGTCTCCGCCTGAATAACGTAAGATCCCGCAGCTAAGCCTAAAGCTTCAACGTCAAGACGATGGCTGTACTCCCCTGCAGGCGCGAAGCTCTCAGCCACTACAGTGACTGGCCGCCCGTACAGATCGAGCAGAGTCAGCCGGAGCCATCCTCCTGCGCCAAGCCAGTAGCGGATAAGCGCACTTGTGGTGACCGGGTGCGGATAAATCGTAATCCCGGCTCCCCATTGCTGCTCTGCAACTCCTGTCAATACTAGCCGCACAGTCTGGCTCGTATCTGAGCCACACTCGTTAGTGACAACGCAGAAGTACTGCCCTTCGTCCGATGTGCTCATATTTGCAATCACATACGTCGCAGCTGTCGCTCCGGTAATGGGCACCCCATTACGGTACCACTGGTAGCTCAGAGGTGGTTCGCCCGTAGCCACGACGCTGAGCTCAACCCGACTGCCCGGAGCAACAGTGCCACCCTGGGGCTGCTGCGTAATTTGCGGAGGCTCCTTCACGCGCACAGTCACCGACTGTGACTGCGCTGTCCCACAGGCATTTGTAATCTGCACTGCGTATGCCGCCGTCTGGGTGGCCACATCCTGATATGTCGGCCCAGTAGCCCCAGCAATGGGTGTCCCATTGCGATACCATTGGTATTGCAACGGCTCTGTACCACTCGCCTGCACCTGCAATGTGAATGTCACCCCACGGCAGACTTCCAGGCCAGTCGGTTGCTCCAAGATTGTCGGTGGCAGATTGACACGAACCATGACCCGCTCAGAAATCACGTTGCCACACGGGCTGATAATGACACACCACCACTCTCCCTCATCCCCCGGTGCCGCGGTCGTCGTATACGTGGCCTCCGTAGCACCTGGCACGAGGCTGCCGTTGTGGTACCACTGATACCCATCTATTGTCCCTGTGGCCTGCACGGAGAGCGTCAGCTGTGTACCGGCACAGACTTCTTGGGCGGATGGCTGCTGCGTAATCTGGACGGCCTGTGCAATGTCTACCTGGGTTTGGGCTTCTTCCGTGGCTCTCGAAGGAATGGTCGTCACGACAACGGTGTAGAGTCCCGCATCAGTTGGCACCACATCAGCGATTCGTAACGTATTTGTCCGCGAACCGCTGACGCGTCCACCATCTGTCAGCGGGCTGCCATCCTTATACCACTGGTACTCCAATCCCGTCTCCCCAATGGGTGGTTCCGCAAACACCGACAGTACGAGTGTATCACCACTGCACTGCCGCAGCGCGCTCGGTGGCCGCTGCTTGATAATTGTCCCTGCCGCGTGGACAACACCTGCCCCTACTACAAGGCATCCAATGAGCATGCACCAGTACATACGCCCTGTCATTATGAAACTCCTCTGCCTTTGGGACATTCACCACCGCACGCCACAAAAATACACACCGGCAGGGGATTGGATGTCCCCTGCCGGTGTGGGGGTACCTTAGCGCACCACAAGCACCATTTGCTGCCCTCGGATCCTGCCGCCCTCCTCTAACTGCACCACATACACCCCACTGCCCT